>JAYFQH010000102.1:0-22737 GCA_034927265.1 Paludibacter sp. | reverse complement strand
ATATATTTCATGTCAATCATCTGCTCTCCAAAGCGGGAAAAATTTTGATTTTTATCCGTTAAATGAGTTTGCACATTGAAGGTATATCCTTTTTCTGTTTTACTGCAATTTATTTGCGCATTCAAATCATCCATATTACTAAACAGCGTATCATTCTGAATATATTCAATGCGTGGAGTGCTTGCCATCTTGTATTTCTGATTATCGGTCTGCATATTGGGAGCTTCGATCAGGCTGTACGAATTCATTCCGGCAGCAAACAGCGGACCGGTACTTTCATGCCATAATAATGACAGCACTCCGCCCATCGGATGAGTACCTTTTACTTTGTATTCTGCATCATAACCGGTTACAGTAGCCCGCCAGTCACCGACAGCCATTAACCAGGTACGAATGTCTTTGAAAAATTTCATACCATATTCCATGTCCCGGGGTAAAGATTGAGGTTTGTAAGTTTTCAGCGACACCTCTTCGTTGGATAAAAATGAAGCTAAGGTTTTTGCATGTCCGAAGGTATGATGAATACAACTTTCCTGATTACAACTCATATAATGAGCTCCTCCCTGAAGGATTCCTCTTCTGGTACTTCGCTTCAATAAATTCAGATTCCGGGCTATTGCTTCTAACAGAACAGGATTATTATCAGCAAGTGCATAAAAACCAGCCATAAAACCATCGCTTGTTCGTCCACCCCAATAAGTCCATTTAAAACTACGTGTGCCCCAGCTGTTATCCCATGCTCCATCGGGAAGCATAAATTCAAGATGCGTCAACATGGATGAGGTAACCAGATTTAACAGCGTTTTATTTCCCGATTGAGTGGCATACAAAGCTAAATTGGGCAATGATTCTTCAACATTATACAACAAATCGACCGGCAGACAACCATTTCTGGTTTTCTTTTTCACCTGAGGACCTTCACCATAAAGAAAATGCTCGTTTTCGGTAAACCAGGCTTCCAGATCATGAGCAATTTCATTGGATTTTGCAATGAAATCCTGCCGGTTAAATTCTTTCCCTAACAGGAACAACGCATACACAGCAGAAGCAGAATAATTGACATTCATATTGCGCATATTGCTTCGTTTCCGGCTGTAAATAAAATCATTTTTATAGATAAACTCTCCCGCCCCAAGCAATTGCCTTCTCCATACACCGCGTGTAGAATCATCCAATAAATCGCCATAATGTTTCAATGTTTCGGCTAAGGATATGGCCATAAAAACCGTGGTTCCATTCCAATCCGACACATGTACATCGTTCATCCACGACCCATCGGGCATTCTGACTTTGTCCATCCATTGCATCAGTTGTTTTGCTGCTTGAATGTATTTCTTGTCCCGGGTATGTTTTGCCATATACATCATTGGAAGAACAGCATCGCCGCATCTGCCATGCACCCTTGCGCATGCCGGGCATAACAGTCCACCGTTTAGCGATGGGTTATTGTGTTTTATCTGGTAGGTCAGCAAGCTATCTACCCATTCCGATAAAAGTTCATCAGCTGATTGACGTATACTTTCTGCTAATTTTATATTAGATGAGTATGGATTTGCCCCGAGTTCCTGAGTTGGAATTAT
Organism: Paludibacter sp.; assembly: GCA_034927265.1. GTDB lineage: Bacteria > Bacteroidota > Bacteroidia > Bacteroidales > Paludibacteraceae > Paludibacter. Next base: position 21,157 of record JAYFQH010000102.1, on the reverse strand, counting down.
CAACGAGCAAACGATAAAAAACAACACAATATTCTTACTTTTCATATTATTTTATTCAGGGAAGTGGAACCATCGGCCTCCTGCCACGATTTAATTTTATTCCGGCATCGTACTGTTCTTTATACAAATCTCTGATACTCATTGCACCGATATTTATAAGCACTCCACGAGCCATTAATCCAGCATCTTCATTATCTTTATGCGGCAACTTTACAGCATCCTCTTCAAGTTGAGTTCTGTATTTCAGCAGGTAAGGACGCATTTTTTTATCCATAGAAATACATTCGAGCAAAGAATAATCAATTTTTATTATGTCCTTGTTCTCTTGATTAATCAATCTTTTGATGCCTGCTTCGGGTTTACCCAGATAAGTACACGCGTAGGCTGCTTCAGCAGCGACGTATTCGTCTTTATCTTTCAATAAATTCAAAAGTTCTTCAGGACATTCAGCATATTGATTACTTAATCCCAGTTGTGCCATTGCCACGGTTGCCCAATAACGCATGTTTGGATCTGTGCTTACTAATTGTTTTTTAATCTTCTTCATATCAGTCACTTTCGGATTTCCGGCTAACCCGGCAAAAGCATGTAATTCGTTCAAGTCATATTTTTCTTTTCTGACTTTATTGTACAGATTTATTTCCTGACGAAAGGAAGGAATAAAAAATCCTAAATCTCCTATTGAACTTAAGTGAGCTGCCAAAGCTTTTCGTAACTGAATCAGTTTAGCTCTATAGGAAGGATCATCTGCCAGATTTTTTAATTCCAGAGGGTCATTTTGCAAGTCGAACAGCATTTCGGCAGGATGATGTAGATAAGGCTGTTGCCATGCCTTATTATCGGTTTTTCCGTTTATAATCAGACTGTCCCATGCCATATTCGAAGGCATTCCCCATTGGTAATAGTTACGGAGAGCAAACTGTTTATAGGGAATGTAACTGCGTATATATTTATACCTGCCGTCACTCGCAACACGAACAGGCATATAATGATGCAGTTGATTCGAGGCAAAACCAAAATTGAATTGTTTCTTTTGCCCAGGAATATATTTTCCCAGAAAAGCCTGTCCCTGAAACTTGTCAGACATTTTTTCACCAATCAGGCTCAACATGGTGGGAGCAAAATCAGTAAAATTAACAAGCGAATAATCTTTTGTACCGATGGCTGTCGATGGAGCCAGATGCTTCCAGCGCTCAGGAAAATAAACAATGAGTGAAACCTTTAAACCCGTTTCATACAGATAACCTTTACCACGGGGAATACAACCTCCGTGATCGCTGAATATAAAGATGATGGTATTATTATCCAGTTTTTTTTCTTTCAAATCTTTCAGAAAGATACCAACCCATTTGTCGATGTCCTGTACCGCTTCAAGATGACCGGCATAATCGGAACGTATTTCTGGTAAATCAGGCACATGAGGCGGCAAAATCAGTTTGTCGGGAAAAATTCCTTCGTTACGATAATCACGCCGACCTTCGGTATGAAAAGTTCGTATTCGCCCCATATGTGACGTAACACAATTGAATACGGAGAAAAAAGGCTGATTACTTTTTCTTGCAGTACTGTTATAGCTCGCTGTTTTAGAGCATTCATCCCAACAACTGCTGTGATCGGAAGTACTGTTGTAATGTGTTTTGTCGTTATTGGTACAGTAATATCCGGCATTTCGGAGCAATTGAGGAAAGAAAATATCCGGTGGGGTAATTTGCTCCACCGGATGAATATCCATACCGAATGTTGTGGCATAACAGCCTGTGATTAGTGACGAGCGTGCAGGTGAACTCTGGGGAGCTACCGACCAGGCATTCATATACTGAATTCCCTTTGCTGCTAAAGAATCGATAACAGGAGTATGTACCTCCTTATTCCCGTAACAACCAAATTCGGAAGCACTCGTATCTTCAAAAGTAAGCCATAAGATGTTCGGACGCAGACTGTTTTCATCATTAACATTTTTCGATGAAATACTAACACCCAATAAAAGGAGTGATCCTGTCAGAAATGTTTGTTTTCTGCTCATAACTTATTTATTGAGAAAATCCCGGAGTTTAACCGTTTTATTTTTTATCAATGGTTTTGCCCAGAAAGAAAGGCTTAAGATATAGGACAATGGAATCAGCAATGTGAATAATGCCGCTTTTAGTCCTATGATATCAGCCAAACTGCCAATAATTAGCGGACCAATAGCACCACCAACAATACCCGTACATAAAATACCGGCAAAGGAACCATGATGCATACTGACAGAGTTTAATCCCAGCGACATGATGATAGAGAACATGACCGAAATGGTAAAACCTAAAGCCGGAAAAGTGATGGTCGCAATAGCAGTTGATCCGGTCAAACTGATCAACAGCAATAAAATTGAAAGTATGGCAGCCACACGGAGCACCTGCTGTGAATCAAACAGTCGGAGCGCGATAAGGCCTACCAAACACCCGACCGACATTAATCCCCAGAATAAACCGACAATTTCGGCTCCCTGTACCTGCGGATTCAGTCCGTGATAATCCTTCAGGAACTGCGAGACCCAGTTGGCGATGCCCTGTTCGGTGGCAACATACGAAAGTATCGCTAAGAAAAACAAATAAACATATTTATTTTTCAGTAGAGTTTTGTAGGAGTCCACCGAACCCGACTTCTCATCCTCAAGTAATTCTATGGCAGGAAATCTGACAACAGCAACCAGTATAATTATGAATAACAGGCAAATAAAGAAGATCCAATACAGCGACACCCATGGTAAACCCGAAGGAGTTATCAGCGCCAGTTGCCGTACAAACCAGTTGTCCGGCTCACCTAGTGACGAAAGCGAATGTACCAGATAAGTATATAAAAACGGACTGACAAAGGATGCAGCGCCAAAGAACAATTGCCCCATCACAGAGAAAAAAGCAAAATTGTCTTCTCCACCAGCAATGCGTGTCAGAGGATTTATCACTGTTTGAAGCATTGCCATTCCCAGCCCGATAATAAATGAAGATATCATCAGAGCATTAAAGGTAGGGTGCAGCGCAAAAAGCAGTGATCCGGCAAATGGCAATGAAAAACCAATCATCAGTACTATTTTCTGGCTCAGTTTTTCCGTCAGGATTCCCGCAGGAATGGACATCACCGCGTAAGCCAGAAAAAATGAGGTGGGGATAAATGCCGCCAAGCCTATATGCGATAATTTAAAATTGGCAATAATATCCGGAATCAACGGTCCCATGATGTTTGTAATAAACGATATTACAAACCAGAACAACATGATTAGTGCAACAATTCCATAACTTCTTTTCATCCTGCCTGTATTTATTTCCTGCTTTTGTTATTTGTTTCAGTCTGTCTGATGAATTTGTATTTACCGGCTGTTCCTTCAAACGACAGTACTCCATCCTTTTCGCTGACACAAACATCTGTCAAAAAGAACTTCCCATTTTTCATCACCTGCCATTTCCCGGGCATTAAGTCGGTAAGGATGTATTTATAGTTACCTTTTTCACTTACATTTACATCGAAAGCAGTAACTAAAGGCTGTGAGTTTTTACTAAAGGTAACGATTCTTCCCGCCATCTGCACTCCTACGATTTGATCTCCGTCAATACGTTTCACCGGAAGTAAGTTCTTCTGGTCGTTACGGGCCACCTGCATCACATTCAGATAATAATCTTCAGTAGCTGCTTTCTTTGGCGATATCTCCACTCTCCAGGCACCACGTTCATTGGCTTCGTCATCACCGGGACGGGGTTCATTAGGATAATTGGTACCAAACACCCAGAATTCTTTACCCGGACCACCCACCGGCACAATATCAGCATTGTTGATTTCAGGAAGTAAAACAGTGTTGACCAGCATGCCGGTATCACCATTTTTGGTGCGGCGAATTGTGACCTTATTTCCGGCAATCTGCGGTTCTTCAATGCTATGAAGCAGCCAGAATTTCTTAAAATCAGGCTTCGCGGAAACCACTTTATCAAACACAATGAGAACAGCAGGAATTTGCGCATCTTTTAAGTTCAGGAACATAAACGAACGTTTCACTTCTTTTACTTTTGAAGAATAAGCTTTCGTAATGTCACCTTTCAGATAAGAGTAATCGGGTGCCACGCTATCCGGACCGAAGCCATTTGCCAACACCTCACCTGTTTTAAAATCGCCGGTAAGCAATTCATTCAGATTACTTGCAGGTCGCCAGTTATTGCCGGGCAGGCGCTGACCACCGTCATTGGCTACAAAATCTGATTTATCGGAACCTCCATAACCTGATGCGGCAAAAGTTTCGTCGGGATCGTAGATCAACAGACTGTTATGCGCAATGGTGCGTTTAAAAAAGTTCTTGTTGTGCGGACTGTTGTACCCACCTGCAGACCCCTGATAGGTTCCGGCGTCGATAGCCAGCGGTCCTCTGTAATAAAGCTGAAAAGCTCCGGCATCGTGGTGCTGATGATTCAGAAAATTATATTCATTGATTTTCATTTCAGCAATAACACTTTCATTGCCCCATCCCGTGCGGGCTACCATCCAACCGTATGGAGAGCCGGAATAACGGGTAAGTGGTAAATTATCAGGCCTTTTTGTAGCGAGTTTGGTGTCGCGCCACAAAAACTCAAAAAGTTTGTTCTGATTATCGACCCGGGGTTCTTTCATGAATTCATATTGCAGATGTTCATTTTTGTAATAACTTCCGGCAAGGAAAGAAGGCAACGAATAATTCTGAGCTCTTTTACGGGTATAATTCACATCACCGCCAGGCATCACCTGACCGTCAGGACGACGTTTATAGATCATATCGTACAACACAAATTCCTGAGAAGGATGATACACACTCCCCGCTCCCATCTTGTCGAAAATCCACAAGGCAAACAAATCGTTAGAGAACCTTACGTTCAGGTACGACATGCCCTGGTGATAAGCCTGTGCCGGATAAAACCAGTTGCGCACCGGCAGGTGTTCCCTGAAGAAACGCCCGGCCGAAAGATTATACATCTCAGGATATTCGTCGTAAATGGCAATACCGGTCGAAATCAAATCGCGCATGATCATCCATTCGGACGCATGTCCCACGATGGAGTTATCCTTCACCGGCGGATAACCGCATTCCAGCATTTCAGCCAAACGCACAAAAGCTTTCACAAAACGGTCTTTTTCAGCAGGGGTGAGTTGGTCGTAGCACCAGTCGTACACGATAGATCCGGTAATCATCAGACGTCCGATGGCCCTTGATATATCGCTTATTTCAGGATACACAGCTGTTTCAAGCGTATCAATGATCATAATGATCGCCTCGCGACCTGTTTCTTTTTTACCGCTAATGAGATAATCCATGGCTTTCAGTTCCACCCGCGTCAGCAATCCCTTTGTATCAAAATAATACCGCCAGTCTTTTACTTTCGGAGCTTCCTCCGGCGTACGGTCGGCCTGCATTTTCTGCAAATCGTTCCATACGTTTTTTAATGCAGGATCTTTCATCCGTTGAGGAAGATCTGCTATATGTTCCGCTCTGAGATACAAGCGGGGATGTACATTTTGAGGAGGTACGGGCATCAGGACGCCATCAACGCTTTTCCATTCCACTTCCATCTTTGGTTGTGCATACAAACCTGATAAGACGGAAAAACAAGTTAAGAAAACCATCGCGAAGAATTTGAAATTGCTTTTCATTTTTGCTTAATTAGATGGGTGTTAATATTTGATATATTTTGTGTTAAATATTTTGCGTTAATATATTATCGCGCCGGTTAAAACCGGCGCCTAGTCATCGCTTTATAAACCGGCCGAACTTTACAAATTTCTCTGTGCTTAATGACACATGAAAAATTCCGGCCGGATACTTGTCGATATTAATAACATATTGTGTTTGATTTATTTCATTCAAAGACGCTGTCATTTTGGTAATTATTTTTCCTTCACCGGAAAACACCGTGATTTCAGCCTGTTGATTTTCACAACCTGAAAGATCGATGTTCAACAGGTTTGTTGCAGGATTCGGGTAGAGCTTTAACACTGCGTGATCACCGGAAGTAATTTCTTCCACTGATGTATCCGAGAGATTAATCATCTGATAAGTACCTGCACTACCCTCGAAGGCCAGTATTCCATCCTTTGCTTTAACGGTAAGATCAGACAGATAAGGCAGGCTGTCTTTCGTCACCTCCCATGTTCCCTGAGTTAAATCGGTAAGCACGAATTTAAAAGTTCCCGTTCCAGTAGCCTGCACACTGAAAGAACTTTTCACCGGAAGTGAATTTTTACTGAAGGTGGTAATCCGGTCAGCAATCTGTACGCCAAGCACTTTATCGCCACCCAGGTATTTCACCTCATGCATATTGTTTTGACTATTAGCTGTCATTTGCATGACATTCAGATAATAATCCTCTGCAGCTGCTTTTTTTGGAGAAATTTCCACTCTCCAGGCGCCGCGTTCATTCGCTTCGTCCTTCCCCTGAGCAGGCTCATTCGGATAGTTGGTACCAAATACCCAGAATTCTTTTCCCGGTCCGCCAACCGGAACAATTCCGGCATTGCTTATCTCAGGAAGCAATACTGTATTAACCAGTTTACCGCTATCACCATTCAGGGTACGGCGGATGGTAATTGTATTCTCGTTTATCGATGGTTCTTCAATGCTGTGGAGCAACCAATATTTTTTGAATTCGGGTTTGGAAGCCACCACCTTATCAAAGACAATTAGTGCAGCAGGAATTTGCGTTTCTTTCAGGTTCAGAAAGATAAAAGAACGTTTCACCTCTTTTACTTTTGAAGAATAGGCCTGAGTAATGTCTCCTTTGAGATAGGAATAATCTGGAGTCAGGCTATCCGTACCGAAACCGCTTGCCAGCACTTGTCCGGTTTTAAAATTCCCGGTTAGCATGTCGTTCAGGTTGGACGGAGGACCCCAATTGATACCCGGTAATCGCTGACCACCATCGTTGGCAACATAGTCGGATTTATCCTCTCCTCCATAAGCAGACGCAGGAAATTTTTCCCCCGGATCGTAGATCAACAAACTGTTATGGGCAATAGTACGTTTAAAAAAGTTTTTGTTATGCGGACTGTTATATCCGCCTGATGAACCTTCGTACATTCCGGCATCAATAGCCAGCGGACCTTTATAATAAATCTGAAAAGCTCCGGCGTCGTTATGCTGATGGTTTACAAAATTATACTCGTTAATTTTCATCTCGGCGATAACGCTTTCTGTTCCCCATCCGGTACGGGCAATCATCCATCCGAAAGGAAAACCAGAATATCTTGTTAAAGGCAAATCCACCGGACTTTTTGTTGTCAGTTTCGTATCCCTCCAGAGAAAATCAAATAACTTGGCCTGATTGTCGGGTATTCTGGCATCTTTTCTGAACTCATAATTGATATAGGGATCTTTGTAATAACTCCCTGCCAGCAGGGTTGCCAAAGGATATTTAGTGATATTTGTCCTGGAATAGTTCACATCCCCACCTGCCATGATTTGTCCATCAGGCCGACGTTTGTAAATCATATCATATAAAATATATTGCTGCGACGGATGATAAACGCTACCGGCACCCATACGGTCGAGAATCCACAGAGCAAATAAATCGTTCGACAGGCGTACATTCAGATACGACATTCCCTGATGATAAGCCTCTGCCGGATAAAACCAGTTACGTACAGGAAGGTGTTCGCTGAAAAAACGTCCGGCCGTGAGATGATACATTTCCGGATATTCATCATAAATGGCAACACCGGTGGATAATAAATCGCGCATCAGCATCCATTCCGAAACATGCCCCACCACTGAGTTACCATTAACCGGCGGATAGCCGCATTCGAGCATACGTGCCAGTCGCACAAAAGCATTGATGAACCTTGTTTTTTCAGCAGAAGTCAACTGATCATAACACCAGTCGTACACGATGGCTCCCGTCACCATCAGGCGTCCGATGGCTCTTGATATATCGCTGATTTTGGGATATACTGCTGTTTCGAGAGTGTCGATGATCATCGTGATTGCTTCGCGACCCAACAGCGGGTCGGCGGTCATCAGGTAATCCATGGCTTTCAGTTCGGCTCTGTTGAGCAAACCTTTAGTATCGAAGTAAAACCGGTAATCTTTGTTTTCGGGTATTTCAGCAGCAGTTTTATCAATTTTCATCTTTTGCAGGTCACTCCATACCTTTGCCAGATCTTTATCATTAATACGGGCTGACAAGTCAGCCACCTGTTCCCTGCGCAGGTATAAACGGGGATGAACCGGTGGAGGCAATGGCATCATTACCCCATTGATTTCCTTCCACACAACATCCGGACGAGGTTGAGAAAACGATTCAGGAGCATTGAAAAAACATGCCACCATAATAATCGTTAACAGAAAGGAATAATGTTTCATTTGATGGTGATTTTACTGACTCATGAAAGCCCAGCGCGCTGCTCCCAGTATACCTGCACGATTACCGAGTGATGCAAGACATAATTTTGTATTAACCCCGCAATCAGGCATCACATATCGCTGAAAATATTCATTGACCTTTTCAATATAAAACGGTCCTGATTCGGAGATACCTCCGCCTATCACCACTTTTTGGGGACTGAAAATATTGACCAGTCCCGCAATGCCGTGCCCCAAAAAACGACAGTGTTCATGTACCGACTCAACAGCTACCGGAACATGTTGATTATAAAGTTCCATGATGTATCTGCCTGTAATTTCATCACTGAGGATTACTCCGATTTGATTGCAACGATCTTTAAACTGTTGGATCAGCGCTCCGGTGGAAGCATAAGCCTCGAGGCAACCAACACTTCCGCAGGAACATGCGATTCCATCAGCAAACAGAGGAATATGTCCCAACTCCGTGCCACGGTTATTGTACCCGCCAAAAAGCTGATTGTTGATAATTATGGCTCCACCAATACCAGTGCCAACCGTGATAAAAAGTACATCAGAACAATCGCGGGCTGCTCCATAAGCCTGTTCACCGAGACCCATCAGATTCGCATCATTATTAATGACAACCGGTAAATGGCAGGCCTCTTCCATCCTGTCGGACAAAGCTACCTGCGACCAACCCACGATATTATCAGCTCCTCCCAGTACGATGCGGTTGGTGCGGTCGACAATTCCGGGTGTCCCAACTCCAATTCCAACGGGAAAGATATTATTTCTTTTTGCATATTGCAGTGCATCGTCCACAGCCGAAATCAGACGACTAATTACAGCTTCTGCCCCCTCATCCGCCCCGGTAGGCATGATGTTTTCATAAACGAGTTTTCCATCCTGATCTACCAACCCGTACTTTATGCTTGTTCCACCGAGATCAACACCAATAGCGTATTTCATTGAATATCATTTTCTGGAGCTCCTTCCCTGTATCCAGCAAGATGATAGGATACCGGGACAGTACTGTTCCCTACACGATAAATTCCAAATTTAAAATAATAGCCCATATCGTCATTGCGACCGATAAGAATCTGAGCATTTTTTACAATATTCTCAACTATCTTCTGATCATTATTCATATAGGCCATTTGTACATCAATCACTCCCGGCTTCAGAATGTTTTCTTTTTCTCCACCATAAGTTGTCCATTCCACTTTCAAGGTGAAAGTTACCCATTGATCCTTTGGGAAATCGGCAAAAGGCATTTTGTATGCGATCGTGCTGGCTTTATAAACCGATTTACAGGGAACTAGTATCTTTGCCTCCGATGGTTCAATATTACAACGATCGGTTTTATCCGTCAACCATTTTCGGTCGGAATTGGCTTTGATGTAAAAATAATTGTTAGAAAAGCCGAAAGCCAGAGGTGGATATCCTCCCTGCTCCACCAGCCAGCCGTTGGGTTTCGTATCAGCTTTAAATACCGGATTTCCCTTTGCATCCAGCTTTGGACTACCGTCTTTGTTTTTTACCGGAATCCTATCGTAACCGGTATCCTTCTTAAAAATTACATTAGCAGCAATTTTTGAGAACTCGGCATCAGTTACCTTTTTGATAGTTCCATCGGGTGTTTGTAACAAAGTACGATCGGGCATGCCATGCCATTGGGCAAAAATTGTGTTTACATTAGACGGTAAAGATGAAGGAATGTACACAGAGAACCTGTAATACCTTGTAGATCCCTGTTCACAGGCACCTTTTCCGTAATGATACACTTTTTTAGCCGTAATCATATCAGCAATCTGATCAGCTGAAAATTGTTTTACATCTTCTGCTACTGCATAGCAATATGCTAATTCGGCACGACCTTTTGTTTCGCCCGCAGCATATCCTTCAAGGGTATTATCGTCGCTTTTCAATTCAAAACGATACGATGGTTTTCCCTCAAACGGCAGGGAATAATCCTTTGCAATAGCATGGGCTGCTCCTGTTCCTACGGCTACCCATTCGCCATCAATGATGGATGAGGATGTGGCAAATTCATCTTGTGGCGATACCCTTTGTGTAAGGGGAACCAGCATTTTTTCCTGTGCCGGTAACAGAGGAAAACTGAATAGCAATAGTGATATCAATGATTTTTTCATCCGGTCTTTTTTTTATAAATAATGCGAATCATGACTTGAAAAGCACTTTTGTTTTTCTGCTTCCGTAGGAAGCTAAGTTTAGTAACCAGTAAGCTTGCTTACTGGAAAAAACAAACCCCAACAACCTTCCGCTGCCGTAGGCAGCGAACACATAGCGTCTGAAGTTTGCTTCCTACGGAAGCAGAGAGAAGTTGTTAAGTTTTATCCGTATCCCAGTAAGCAAGCTTACTGGTTACTAAACTTTGCTTCGTAAACGAAGCAAAAATACATTCGCTAATGTTTCAAATACTTCTGATTATAACCTTTCTACTACTGATTTGCATAAATAATGATAAAACTTATTCAGCGGTCACATAGATATTGTTCAGATTGAGATTCAGTTTCACACGTGACACATAAGTCCAGCGGATAAACCTCACCTCTTTGGCAATATCATGACGGTAATTGCCATCAGCACTGATCTGATTCTGTTCATTGAATTCTTTCAATAACTCCCAGCTACGCCCATCTTTTGAAGCCTCAACTACAAACTCTCCATCGAAACTGACTTTCTCTTTACTTACCATTTTCAGCTGATAGTCAACTTTTGTTGCCGGTTTGTTGATGGCTACCCAAAAACTCACGCCTTTGTTTCCGAAACGAATGGTACTTGTAATTCTTGGGTCGATGCCAATGCCTGCCCAACCCGTAACACCTGCATCCCAGATAGAAAGATTATTGTTCGAGAAAGTGAGTTCAAGTGGCAATGAAGCAGCTTTCAATTGTTTTATATTTACGACCCATTCTTTTGAATTGCCATCATTTTTATTCACAACAACTGTTTGTGGCTGAGTAAAATCAGCAGTCAATTCTTTTTCGAGCGAACATCCGCTATAGAGTTTATATTTGAACTTAATATTCTTAATATCGGTTTTTTCACTCACCAGCACTTCAATCTGCGAAGGTCCGTCGGTAATGTTTTTTATAACAGCCGGTTGTAACGATCCTTCTACGTTGAAAGAAGCAAATCCCTGAGCGAATACCGGTAATGCAAATACCAGAGTTAAAATAGCAACTATTAATTTCTTCATTATTTTTAATTTTTAAAATAAATAATCATTCAACACAAAGTAAATCATTGATAACCGGGGTTATTCTTATTTTCAAGCCTCGAATTGATTTGCATCTCATTCAATGGAATCGGGAACAATTCATGCTTAAATTTCTGGAAATTTTTGGGAGCAGCATAGCCGGTACCATAAGTTGTATTTTTATGTAACTGAATAGCATCTGCCAGTATTCCCCAACGAATCAGGTCGTACTTACGTGTTCCTTCGAAGCATAATTCAAAACCACGTTCCCAATAAAGGGCAGTACGTACCTGACCTTTTATATCAGAATCGTCGATATAAGCAAGATTGGCTACCTGAGGAGCCTTATACAGATTGGCATATTTTGCGCTGACAGATGTTTCATCCCAAACAGGTGCATTTGCACGGGCACGCACCAGATTAATCAGGTTGATGGCCTCAGTAGAGTTTCCGGTTTCGTTATAGGCCTCAGCTGCCATGAGCAGGACATCAGGATAGCGTAAGAAGACATAATTCACATCCGTATTATTCGGATCCTTTGGTAAATCTTTTACCCAATAGCGACGCCATTTACCGGGATAAAAGGTTTTGGTGTTTTTAAGCACCTGGTTGCCATTGGCATCAATATCGAAATTACACATGTTAATATCGCGGCGTACATCGCCGGCAACATAATACTTGAACCATTCAGGTATCACCCTGAAGAAACCGTTTGCACGACCGGATTTATAAGCAGAACTGATAATAGGACCAATATAAGTTGCCCAGGTTCCTGCAGTACCACTACCTCCGTCAGGAGTAAAGAACGCGATTTCAAAAATACTTTCTTTAGGATCTACTTTATTTTCGCAATAGTTTTTCCAGAGTTGTTCATAACCATTGGGACAAAATCCATGAAAACCGTTGTCCACAAAGGCCTGATATTCTTCAATGACCTTCTGGAAATAAATCTGACGTTGTGCCTCTTCTTTAATAACATACTGACCGGTTTTGGTATCAAGCGAATAACCTGCCCTGTGTAAATACACACGCATGAGCAATGCCCTTGCAGCGCCTTGTGTGGCACGTTCAGTATTTGTAGAAGCAGTTGCCCACTTCAACTGAACTTTTGCTTTATCTAAATCCGAAATAATCTGATCGTAAATAAGTTCTTTATCTGTACGTGGCAAATAGGAAGTTTCAAAAGTTGTTTGTTCCGTCTTGTATGGAACATCTCCCCAATAACGGATCAGATCAAAGGAGAGCAAGGCACGTAAGAACAGGGCTTCTCCTTCAATGCGTAAAGCCTCTTCATCACCTTCAGCATACTCTTTCATCCCACGCACGCCGGTTAATACACTATTGGCACGTTCTATCCCCTTGTATTTATTCTTCCAGAGGTCCGATATCCACACGTTGGAAGTGGTAACCTGATAATGGGAGATATCGCGGCGACTTCCATCACTGTTGGTACCATTGATAAAATACATATCGTCGGAAGTAGGCGTCGCCATTTCCCATTGTCCGTAATGATCAATGCCTGCCAGCGAATTGTACACGCCATTCAAACCCAATTGAGCATTCTTAGTGTTTTCAAAAATCTTTGCCGAATCATAAAACGATTCCGGTTGTTCAAATAACATATCAGAGCAGGCTACTTGCAGCAAAAGCGCCGGTGTTAGAAAAAGCACCTGAAACACTGCCTTTATATTTGTATTTCTGTTTTTTGTCTTCATAATAAATGAATTGAATAAAAGGTTAATCAAAATGTTATGCTTAATCCAAACACGAAGGCTCTGCTACGGGGATAAGCGCCCCAGTCGACACCCGGAGTGGTACCTGAACTGTTTCTGGTACTTACTTCAGGATCAAATCCTGTGTATTTGGTGAATGTGTACAAATTATTAGCACTTGCATACACACGTAAGTTTTCAGCAAACACTTTCTTCAGGATATTTTTTGGTAAGGTATATCCTACTGTTAAATTGGCAATACGTAAGAATGAGCCGTCCTCTACCCCCCAGGAGTGAATCACTTGATCTCCGTTTTCCATATCATCCCACTGAGCCACTGTTTTACCCTGATTAACACTGTTCATCGCATCTGGTGTGGTAAGAGGCAAACCATCGCTACCCACAGTCACCCAACGATTTGCAGCATTGTTAAGTGCCAGGGTGTTTTTATTGCTCCATCCAAAAAGTGAGGTAAACATTTTTGTTGCATTGAGGACGTCGTTGCCATAACTGAAGTTCATAAAAAGGCTGACGTCGAAGTTTTTGTACACAAATGAGTTGTTCAAACCACCATAGAACAATGGAGTTGCGTTACCAATCACCTGACGGTCGTTATCATCAATGATGCCGACATTCGCATCATCAGTATCGGCAAATTTCCAATAACCGGGTTTTACATCCACATTAGCACGTTTTGCGACCCCTTCTTTCAGAATGTATTTGCCTGCATCCATTTTAAACACCATATTACCAGCACCATCATCTTCCATCACAAAATCCTCCGGCTGATAAAGACCCACAGTTTTGAAACCATACATTTGTCCGATAGGTTGACCCACAGCCACTAAGTAATCAGATTGTTTGTATCCCCATCCGGAAGTTTCCAAATAAGACTGTTCTCCTGAAAGAGAAATAATTTCATTTTTATTGTGCGAAAGCGTCAATGTAGTGGTCCATCTGAAGTTTTTATTATTGACATTCACGCTATTGATTGTTAAGTCAATCCCGCTGTTCTGGGTAGATCCGATATTACGGTACATGTACTCATAACCCGAAGAAAGAGGCATTTTGGACTTCAACAATAAATTATTGGAGCGGTTCACATAAAATTCCGGTGTAAAAACCAACCTCTGATCAAAGAAACCAATATCCAATCCTAAATTAAGGGTTGTGTTTGTCTCCCATGCCAGTTTATTATTGGGCAACTGAGCTAAGACGTACCCGGGAACGATACCTTCCAACTGTGGTGTATTTACAGAACTCCATAACCCTAATGACTGATAAGAAGGTATGTTGTTATTTCCGGCAGCACCAAAGCCTAAGCGTACTTTTAAGTCGGAGAAAAGACCTGTTTGTTTGATAAAATCTTCTTCAGAAGCACGCCATGCAAAAGAAGCTGAAGGGAAAAGACCCCATTTATTGTCGGAACCAAACTTAGAAGAACCATCCAAACGGGCGGATGCCGTAAACATGTACTTTTCAGCTAAATTATAATAAGCACGGGTAAAGAATGACATCAGGTGATCATCATCGTTGAAATAGGAACCAAGCGTTCCCGGAAGACCTAAAGACAAGTCATTTAAACCAATATCATCATTCGGGAAGTTACTGGCAGAAAGGTCCACAGAACGTATCCATGTTTTTACATATTCCTGTCCGACCATCAAATTCAATTTGCTTTGACCTTTCTTCCAGTCATAAGTAAGCACATTGGAAGTCGAAAATTTTCCAACTTCACTGTTTTGTATGCTTCCGTTGATACTTGTACGTTTTGCGTTAATCGACTCAGAACCATTAAAAACCCTGTTACTTTGAGTGCGATACAACATGCCGTTAGTTGATTTGAGTTTAAGATTTTTCATTAATTCCAGTTCAAGACTACCACCACCGCTAAAAATTCGTAATTCTTTATCGTTGGTTTCATATCGTGCTGAAATAGCAGGGTTTTGCATCGTATTACCATCGTCATCGGTAATTAAATTGTTGATGCGCGGATTGGTTCTTAACTCTTCATCTGTTGCCAGTAAACCTAAGGTTGGCATATACATGATGATATGGCTCATCTTCCCGAAATTAGTCGATCCTTCGGAAGTACCCATACCCGATGTTTTTTGGTCGGTATAATTCATATTGACACTAACGCGCAGGCGATTGGTCATTTTGTGATCGAGTTTGAAGCGAAGGTTGTCTTTTCTCATGCCGCTTTCAATCATCAGACCATCTTCCTGTTGATGAGAGAAGGAACCGGAATAGCTCATATTTTTAACCCCTCCGGTCAAATTGACTTTATGACTTGATGACATTGCCTGACGGAAGGTTTCATCCTGCCAGTTTACACCACGATTAGCATAATTGGTATGAATATCGGCAAATTCACCAAATGAAGTCTTAAATTTAGTCAACGCAGAAGCTTCGTTATTTCGTCGTTCATAATCTAAAAACACAAATTCTTCAGCACTTAAGACATCAAGACTGCGGGCAAGATTTTTTACACCATAATATCCCTCGTAACTGATATTGGCTTTTCCTTCTTTACCCCCTTTTGTGGTAATAACCACTACACCATTAGCTCCACGTGATCCGTAAATAGCAGTAGAGGAAGCATCTTTCAACACGTCAATAGATTCAATATCTGTAGCATTCAGGGCATTGAAAGCCGATTCTTCACTGGGGAAACCATCGATAATATATAATGGACTGTTTCCTTGTGTAATCGACATTCCGCCACGCACACGAATACTGATTTGAGCATCGAGAGTACCCTCACTGGCAGTTACGTTCACACCGGAAATACGTCCGCTCAATGCCTGTGAGATACTTGATACCGGAACTTTTTCGAGTTCTTTAGCATCCACCGATGCCACCGAACCGGTGATATCCCGTCTGCGCATAGTTCCATATCCCACCGAAACCACTTCATTCAGCATGATGGCGTTTTGTTCCAGCACCACATTGATAACTTTCTGTCCGTTGACACGCACTTCTTTGGATTTCATTCCTACAAAGGAAAATTCAAGAATGGATTTTTGGTCATCGGGGACTTTAATTTTATAATTCCCCTGGTAATCGGCTACAGATCCAATCGTTGTTCCTTTTACCACTACAGTAGCACCCGGGGTTTCAATCCCCTCGGTATCCACAATTCTCCCGATAATTTCTGCTTGTTTTTGCGCCATTCCGCTAAAAGTTGCTAAAAGGAATAAGGCACAAAAAAATCTTAGTTTTTTCATTGGTATATCAAAATTTTAGAGGTTTTTACCGATACAAAAATATAAGGATAAAAAGAAATACTATCTCAATAATGTACAGAATAAGTTCAATAATTGACGGACGAATTTTAATTTTGTGTATTAAAATGTCATTTTGGTGTTTTTTGGGGGGATAAAAAAACAGAGACCCCTTGAAGGAGGTCTCTGCAGAGAAATATTTAGTATAATTTTATAAGGATATAGTCTCAACCATTTCTCTGCCCAATGTGTAAGGTATTAGTCCTTTATGTTGTAACCTTCCAATAATGATTGCAGGATGCGTATTAAATTTCCGTGCAAAAATGCGTATTTTTTTCTCATCCAATGACGTTTCAGTTAGTATTTCTTTTTCTTCATCTTCCGATAATGTCCATTTCACAGCAAAAGCATCAGCATCCAGTTCTTTTACATTCATCTTGTCAGGATACTCAATATTTTCTAAGAAAACATCTTTCTTACCATGTAACAAAATATGACCTGCTTCATGAAAGAAGGTAAACCAAAAAGCATCATTTCGCTTGTATCTTCCTGCTAATTGAATAAAAGGAGTATCATTAAGCCAACGCGTAGAACCATTAATCGGCGCTTTAGGTAAACAAGGAGTATACACAACCTTAACACCAACCTTCAGACAAATGGACTGCAGTTGATTGAAGAAATCCGCCGGTTGCTTAGCCATCAGCCTTTTTATTTTCAGAAGAATCTCTCTAAAGCTTTTTTCAGAATAATTATTTGTTGGAAGTGCAGCCGCCTGTAATTCACCTTTGCGCAACCAGGCCGAAATAGCATAAGGCTCACTGGTATGTGCCAGAGAAATACGAAATGCTACTTTTAACTCCTGATTAAAATAATAATCCTCCCATGCAGCAGGACTACTAACACCAAAGAAAGAAAGCAGGGCCGATATTCTTTCTTCAATGCTTGAAGTAGCAGGCAACCAGCCTTTTTTCATCATATCGGCAACAGGAAAAAGTTTTGCCCATTCCACAGATTGAGCAATCATTTCCTTTCTTTTTTCACGTGCCATGTATTCATCATAGCTACGCTGACTATTCATCCAAAAATGAGCAGGAATCCCGGTCACACTTTCAAACTGGACTGCCATATCCGGAGTAAGAGCACTATCACCTTTAATAACTGCAATAATCGTTTTCTCAGGTTTACCAGTGCGTATAGCAAATTCTTTTGGACCCATGCCCATCTCTACCAGTTTTTCAGTCAGGGTTTCGCCCGGATGAAAAACAATTGGTGCGGAATATTGATTTTTCTTTATTGCCATAATAATATATACTTATTCGTGATAGTCAGTAATCTCGATTATTTCAACTCCTTTTATTTCAATCCAGAGATATTTTCCCGTCGAATCTGCAGGTATGGGATGTTCGTGTGGTTCAAATATCAATCTGTATGGTTGATCCAGGTCACAAGCCCATTGCCCTTTTCTATTCTTTGTTAGTTCGTGATATCTTCCCGGTAAGTTTCTTACATCTTCAAGTGTTACCGCATTTGCAAGATCACCTAAACGTTTGTTGTAAAGTTTGGCTCTTTGTAAACCCATTTGTTTCTGACACTTCTTGTAGTCGTTTGCCAGTTTTTCAAGTTTTTTATCGTCGAATGTTATTTCCACAGCAAAGGTATAAAATTATTTTAAATTACAGAATATGTAAGTCATAATATATGCAATTATTTAACTACATCACTATTTACTAGCTCTTTAATTGCATTAGTTGCCGAACAATATTCATTAAACAATCCTATTCACAACACATATAAAAGTTACCTCACCTCACCACTTTATTTATCAACTTTGGCGGCAGTATATTGTAGCTTTGAGTTTGAATATCGCTAATACAAAATTACGGATATAATTTCTATGAAATATTTAAATAAATACAATGTAAATGAAGAAAATGTTACATCAGTTGAAGTCAGTTGAGATGAGATGCTCAAGCCAATCGATATCTGAAAGAGGTTCTTTGCTACCCTTACGACGCTCACAACGAACGCTTAAGGGCGTTCACGGTTCACGGTTAGGGGCGTCTGCTTCGAACGGTCAGGCTCGTTCATGGTGAACGGTTAGGGGCGGCTGCTTCGAACGGTTGGGGGCGTTCATGGTGAACGCCGTAAGGCTTTAGATTAGTTTGAGATAAATTTTTATAATATTATTGTCTTTTGAGTTTTTGTTCTTATTTTTGGAGGGAATTTTAAAACACTTTAACTTTTCATATCCTTAAATTGAAATTTTGTATACGAAACACCTCTATTTTCTTCTCTATTATTGTTTCTTTTGTTTTCTGTGTTTTGAGAATTACTTCATTTGAGGTTAAGATGGATGTATAATAACTAGTGGTAGGAATATAAAAAGTTGGTTTGTAAAGTTAGGTATTAAGAGCAACACAAAGAAAGTAATGATACTGCTAATTGCAAACATTAAAAAGAGCAAAAACAATGGGAAACAAAGAAGAGAAAGAAGATAATATTAAAGGAACAGTAGAAGCAATAACTGGACTAGTTAAAGCAGTGCCGATATACGATGATGCACTACAACCAGCTGCTAAAGAGATCGGTAAATCCCTATCTATAATTACTAAAACTATTAATTTAGCATTGGCTCCCATAGGTGCTTTAGTGTGGGGATATGAAAAAATTCAAGACTTTATTGTTTGTCGAGTTTCGGAAAAATTAAGTGCTCTACCAGTTGATAGAATTGTAACACCAGATCCTGCAATTGTATGTCCATCACTTGAGGCATTAAGATACACAGGTAACAATGTTGATTTAAGAGAGCTTTTCTCAAATTTGATCGCATCATCAATGGATATAGATAAATTGAAATTTGCACATCCCAGCTTCGTGGAAATTATTAAGAACATGTCTTCTGATGAAGCTAAAATTATTAAGTTTCTCAATAAGTCAGATCGCCAAGCATTAATAGATATAAAGTTCAAAAAACAAGATTTTGAAGGAGAGTTCGATTACTTAAGAAACATTTCACTAATCCCCCAAAGATCTGGTATTGACAATGTTGATTTATGTTCAACATATTTAGATAATTTGTGTCGGCTTGGATTAATAGACATACCTTCAGGAAGATATTTGATTAATGAAGCACTTTATGAAGAAATAAAATCCCTATCTATAGTCACAGGGACACAACTAGGTTTAGAAAGAGCAAATGCAAAAATTATTTTTGACAAGAAACACACAATGTTGACTGATTATGGGAAACAATTTTGTAAAGCTTGCCTTTTTGACTGATAAAAAAGTGTAGCCACTTAGAGGCAACGCCGAACAAGGACCATTAAAAAACGACACAGATGACTCAGCGAATTGCAAACTTCATTAAAATACTTTTACTAGGACAAGAACATTCTCAACCCCAAAATAAATTGCAACCTGCAATTCAAAATCAATGGTTGAATGTTAAACGCATCTGGAATAATGAACATTACAATGATTTTGGGATTGAAAGATTAATTAGATTAATTCTTGCATTGACACTTTTCATATTCCCGGGATTATATATAAGAGCAATTTTTAGTAAATTCGGATTGTTGGGAAGAAAATTGGGTGTTGAGTTTTATGTCATTATAAAACTCATTCTTCCTATTTTATTTTTCAAACTCGATTGGACTAATAATTTAATAGTTGTAATTATTGTTGCTATTATGGCAGTTGAAACTGTTATTTACTTAGCTGCATTGATTTTTCTTTCAAATGAGTTTACGCGACCAATTTCTTATAGACGCTCTTTGACAACTTTGTTCATTAATTATATTGAAATTTGTCTTGATTATGCAGTAATATATTCATATTGCAATTTTGCAATCGTAGGATTTTTTAAAGAAAAACTTGTAGCTGATATTCAAGCTATATATTTTAGTTTTGTTACTTCTGCAACAGTTGGATATGGAGATATTTTAGTAGAAAAACCTCTTGGACAATATCTGGTTATTTCACAAATGATTTTGTTTCTTGTATTCGTCGGATTATTCATTAATTTTTTCACATCAAAAGTTCAAGACCCAACATATTACAATGCCAAACCAACATATAATAATAAATTTAATAAACACACTGATAAAATTAAAAAATAAGAATTAAGAAGTTATACTCATATTTAAGCCTACATCGAATGGATAAATAATGAACAGTAGTACTATTGTTCTTCTTATTGTATATCAATTTCCCATATTTTCTTATGGTTTCACAACTTTAATCGACACAAGTAATTTATTATAAAACAACTTCATTTTTCAATAAATTTCTTTCATAATTACATATCTTTGCAACACGAATCAATCAATTCCCGAGTTAAAGAAAAGTAATGGCTGACAAAGCATATATTACACCCGATTTGCTTCGGTGGGCACGCGAAACAGCTAAAATGTCGCCCGAAGATGCCGCGAAAAAGGTTCATATAGAACCCGAAAGGCTACTGCTATGGGAGGAAGGAATTGAACTACCAACGATCAATCAGGCACAAACATTAGCAAAAGTATATAAACGACCGTTCGCCCTATTCTTTTTACCTGAAATGCCTAAAGACTTTACACCTTTGCAGGATTTCAGAAAAACACAAGTCTCGCTGAGCACTGCATCTGTATTTATCATTCGTGAAATTCAACAAAAGCAGGCATGG
>JAYFQH010000098.1:0-3017 GCA_034927265.1 Paludibacter sp. | reverse complement strand
TAACGAATGGGGAATTGGCGGTATGGTGGATGGAAATTATTATCATTATGCCTTACTGGCCGCCGATCTGATGACCCAGATGTTTAAAACCGATATTTACTCTGCCTGTTACTGGAATCTCAATATCAGTTCGGGCGATGGTGGGAAATCGCGCATTTTTTCCATTAAAGAAAGTACCAAAGAATTTGATAAATTCAATCCTGTGGCAAAGGTGTTTCAACAATATGCCCCTGCGTTGGGAGGATATTATCTGGATATTATTTCCGACGATCAGAAAGTGTATGGCATAGCATCCATCAATCCTGCCAGAGATACGGTACAGGTGTTGCTGCTGAATAAATCGGAAAACAGAAGTCGTGTTCATTTTTCAATAAAGAGTTTTGCCACCAATAATAAAGTACTGGCCGACTGGTTTGATGAGTTGGGAATTACGATGACCGAAGAAGTTGCAATGACGGATTCATCATATGTGCTTCCGGCGTATTCGTTTACACGCTTGCAGTTTACAGGTAAAACCACAACTTCAGTATATTCTCCTGTTGGTA
The DNA here is from genome assembly GCA_034927265.1 of Paludibacter sp. Taxonomy (GTDB): domain Bacteria; phylum Bacteroidota; class Bacteroidia; order Bacteroidales; family Paludibacteraceae; genus Paludibacter. Next base: position 2,472 of record JAYFQH010000098.1, on the reverse strand, counting down.
ATAAAAAAATGAAAATTAATAGGCAGGGTGGTATGCTTCAGGTGTCGTTAACAGAGGGTGAAACTGTTCATCAACTACTATTATTTGATTTGAAAGGAATGCTGATCAGGTCATATAATGAAACAGTCAATACACGTACTGTTGATCTTTCTGGAATATGTCCCGGAATTTACATCGTGCATATAAAAGGAAATAAAGGAACTTATATTGAAAAGCTTATTTTATGAACAAGTTAGATTAACTTACAGATAATTAGTGAAAATACCCCAATTCAACAATTCAACAATTCAACAAATGAATAAAACATTACGCTATATGCTCGCAGGGCTGAGTATTATTATTTACTCCACCACTTTTGCCCAGAAACGTCTTGCCGAATTCCCTTTCGATGTGCATAACAGGGCAGTAAATGTCAATCCGGCGATTGGTTTCGGGTCTTTTAAGCTGAAAGTTACTTCGCAGGATGTAGTGTTGCAGGCACCGGTAATTATGACCGACACCGATGATGTCACCAAAGTGATGTACTTTAAATTTCAGGCAGGATATAGTTCAGGTACCAACAATCTCAACATAGCATTTGCGCCGAAAACGGGAAGTAATGTTAAAATCACCCATATTGAATTCAGGGTGCGTTTCGGTTCCTCTAATAGCGGAAATGCCGGTATTTTTATATCAAAGGATCCTGCTACGGTCACCAATACCCAGTTGTGGACTTGCGGTAATAATAAAACCTTTAATACTTATAAAGATTTTGTTGTTCCGGTTCCTGATTCTCAGCTGAACTACTCTGAGTCGGCAACCGACTCCATCCGTTTCGTTATTGCTCAGGGAACCAATACTCAGGGCATGTACATCGATAATTTTATGGTATATGGTGTCGTAAATGGAGAAGCCAATCCTGCTCAGAATATTTCCATTAATGCATCCGATGTGTCCAAAGATCTTGCTGATCGTCCTTCGGGAGCAAATTCCTGCTGGCTCATGGATTCGGATATAAAATGGCCGAGAGCGGTATCGAACGAAAGCCGCTTTGCCGAAATGAAACTGGGTGCTCTGCGTTATCCTTATGGCCATCTGGCCGATAATTATTTGTGGCATACACCGGGAGAATATGCTACTGTGGCAGTCACCGGACCCAAGCCTATGGTAGCTTCGCCCGATATCCCTGCAAAATGGACATGGGCTGTGAATCAAACCGATGGCACATTCCTGAAAGATCTGAGTTTCGATGAGTTTATAGCAATGTGTAAACGACAGAATATCGAACCTCTGATAGTAATTAATGCACAGGCTCACACCTACACGGGAGGACCCACCTATCAGCAGTTGAAAACCTCTGCTGCCGAGTGGGTACGTTATGCCAATATTACCAAAGGTTATGGAGTGAAAAACTGGCAGATTGGCAATGAGGTGGAACATCAGTCGAAACTTACGATGGATGCTTATACCAGCTTGTTTATTGATTTTGCCACAGCAATGAAGGCTGTTGATCCGACCATACATGTAGGGACTGGTGTGCTGGCAAGTACCACATGGAACAAAGATGTGCTGACAAAAGCCGGAAATTTATGCGACTTTGTGGCAACTCACAACTATCAGTTTAGCAGCCCGATTGCTTCTGGCGGATTTCGTTCATGGTATCAAACCAACAGTGTGCTTATTACCAATACGACCAGTACTCAGAACATGCTCAATAGTAATTTTCCCAACAGACCTGAAATTGAGATTCATGTCACAGAAACAAATGTAACAGGAGGCGATTTCCCTGATATGTCGAATATCGATATTTACAAGGCACTCTATTGGTTCGAAATGAATATGAATCACCTTGCTCTGAAGAACCTTAAGTATACCTATTATTGGGGTACACATAGTCCCTGGGGCGGAGAAACTAATCCCGGCGATATCGGCTGTCTGCTCGAAAATTCAAATGCCAATACCATTCGTCCTGCCGGTCGGGTCATCCAGTTGATCAATACCTATCTGAAAAACAAATGGGTCAATGCCACCAGAGTGAATGGTTATATACGTACCTATGCATCGGTGAGCGATGACGGGAAGGAATTGTCGGTTTTTCTGCTAAATAAGAATTTATACACCGAAACAGCCAATCTGACAATCTCGAACTTTAATTCAGAGGGAGTGATGGTGGAGAAAACCGTTTTTGCGGGCAATGGCTTTAATGATACTGCTCCGGTCATTACAACCGAACAACCTGGGTCGATCCCTGCGCAACTGAGTCTGCCTCCGGTATCTCTGACGATTCTGAATTTCAAACAGGATTTGGGAAATACTACTGTGGAAAATTCTGCAGGAGAGCAAATGAAGTTGTATTTCGACGGGAAAAAACTCCAAATGGAAAAGCCATTAATTACTGACGGTAATCTCAGTGTTTATAAAGTTGATGGACAGCTTGTTGATCAAAGAAAATTATCTCCTGATACAAAAAATGTTGATTTGTCGGGTCTCACC
>JAYFQH010000068.1:0-2094 GCA_034927265.1 Paludibacter sp. | reverse complement strand
CATAACCACATCCCACGCATTTCCAGGAGTAAAAAATCCCGAAGGAACATTATAGGCCGGATTGATATAAAATTTATAATTATTGACTGAATTAGCAGCACCATATTCAAAAGGAAGCGTAACAATTACTTTCTTTCCCGGAGCAAGATCAGTGTTATTACTGTTGCTGGTACTTTCAGCCGTATTTCTTATCATCTTATAATACCAACGGTACACCCACAGAGCATCAGGATTGATATTGGTTGTTCCGGGATAATAAAAAGGTGCTGTAGCAACATCATCTTTCAATAAAAATCCATAAACATACTGATTTGTTCCCCAGGTATTCATAAATTCCTCCATGCCGTCACTGCCAAACCAGTTTTTATCGAGAAAATTATCGATCGGCAATACCAGTTTGCTACCGGGATTGAGCACATTGATACAGCTTTGAATGAACTGAGTTCTTACTGATGTCGTCATGGATTCATAATCGGCACGATTCAGAAAGAACAGATTAAAACCAATTACTTCCAATGCATTAATATCCTCAGGGCTAATGACGTACCATGCTGCTGACATGACTTCACTGTTAGTTGACGTTACATTAAATTTTCCGGATTCACTGTTCGTGTCCTTTGAAAAGGTTGATTCATTTACCTCTTCAGTCTTGCACGATAGTAGTACAACAGCTAAAATTGCCGCAAAGCCTGTAAATTTGAGTAGTTTCATGATTTTGTGATTTTAATTAGTATGCTATTTAAGTAATTTTTTTCAATACTAAACCAGTTAAGTAAATGAAATAATATAATGTCGTATTTAGCTTTAGTAGTCCCGTAGGGACGATACATTTGCTGAATATCCATATGCCGTCCCTACGGGACTTAGATAAGATATGGAATGTTTTTTCTACAGATATATCGTCCCTCCGGGACTATTTAGGGGAATCATATAAATTTAAGTTTCAATAAGCATAAAAAATACGACAATATATTTATCCTGTTACTTATATCATAAACCTGCAAGAAAACATGTATTAATGCTTATTTTTTTTGAAAACTAAAGTAGTGTCGGCCTGCAGTTAAATGAATGGAAGTATTCTGATCCGACAGTTTATACGACTTTCTGACAGACGCCAGATCCGACGATGAAATAAGATATCCGTTGGGTATAATTGCTTTTGCATCAATACCTTGCGGAATTTCACACTGTAATTCAAACTTATCTCCAATAATATTCCAATCCACAGCAATCAAACCACGGGGAGAATCATAATGTCCTTTTGCCCGGGTAATATCCCCGACAGGATTTGGTTTTAAAATGATTTTATCAGAAGCGATGGCATCAGGAGCATCATTAATTCCTAAAAGCCCCGTGTAGAACCACTCCATAATATGTCCCAACATAAGGTGATTATTGGAAACTTCCTCCAATGCCGGCCATGACTCGGTCAGTGCTGTTGCACCCCTGGCCAGCTGGTAGCCGTAACCCGGCACATCAGCACGATTGATCATTTTATAAAGTACTTCCGAATATTCTCCATCACTCAATGCTTCAACAAGAAAATGAAAACCAATATCTCCGGCAGTAAGGGCATAGCCATCTTTTTCAATACTTTTGCATAGAGAAGTGAGAATCGCTTTTTTATCATCATCCTTTGCAAGTCCGACACATAAAGGCATAGCAATGGCAGTCTGACTCCCTGTTGAATAAGTTTTATTCACCGGATCGTAGAATTTATCATTAAACGCGTTCTTTATCGCCTCAGCCTTAGCTGCGTAAAGTTTTGCATCATTTTTTTTATCAAGTGTCAGGGCAATTTCAGCAAGAAGTTTAACATCATAATAATAAATGGCTGTTGCAGTCAATGAGACAGGAGTAAGCTGGGCTACCCCCGGAGGATTCGGTCCGTAATCAAACCAATCGCCCAGACCATGCGAAAGGATGTGTTGATCGGCTTTAGAACCGAGATAAGCAACATATTTCTCCATCATTGTGTAGGCTTCACTGAGTATCGATTTATCGCCATACCATTTATAAACCATCCATGGAAGAATAACTCCTGCACTACCCCATTCCGGAGAATCGACAAATCCTTCCGAGAAAACAACAAAT
>JAYFQH010000088.1:0-2226 GCA_034927265.1 Paludibacter sp. | reverse complement strand
TGCGCATGTAAACCTGTTCCCGTCTTATGCCACGGGAGGGATTCAGGCATCGGGTTATGCTGAATATATCAATAGCTGGCTCGAAAAAGTTTCTCCCAAACATATTTCGTATGATAGTTATCCTTTGTTAACCAACGGAACCATTATCGGCGATTATTTTTATAATCTGGATATTGTGAGGGCTAAGTCGAGGTTTAAGAAAATACCTTTCTGGACTTTTATTCAAACGCTTTCGATTGCAGGCACACCGGGAGTTTCTGATAAAAGAGAACCCAGCGAGGCAGATATCCGCTGGCAGGTGTGGTCGAATCTTGCCTTCGGCGCCAAAGGGATTCAATACTTCTGTTACTGGTCGCCGGGTAACGGCAGCGAACAGTTCGGAGAAGCCCTTATCGGAATAAATGGTGAAAAAACCGTGCGCTATGATTATGTGAAGAAACTCAACGCTGATATCAATACTATTGGAAAAATCCTGTTGGAATGTCATGCCGAAGGAGTGATACAAACTGCTGCAAAGAGCTATACCATGTATGCTCCCCTGTATAATTTCGGAGAAATTGACAGTGTTACAGGAGATGATAATATCGTAGGTTGCTTTGTCGCAAAAGATGGAAAAAAGAAAGTATTGATCACCACACTAACACCCGATAAGGATGCTGATGTTGTAACGCTCCATCTGACTAATAATGTAACTACAGTAAAGGTATGGAGAAATAATCTGTCTTCACAGGAAAATGTGACGGCCAATAAACTGACTTTCAATGTTAAGGCAGGAGAAGCAGTTCTTGTTGAATTTTAAATGTATGTAATGGTAATGAACAATAAGATATTTTCAAAGTTTTTTTTGTTGATTTTAATCTCCGGAGTTTTTGGGTCAAATAACGTTGCAATTGCTAAAACAGTTCAGAAAAATCCGTATGATGTGTTGGGAATAGGATGTCTCCCTGTTGGAATGTGGGTAACTCCTCCCGACCGGTTCAGAAATGATGCGGAATATAAAAAGATGGCTGAGAGTGGCATTAATTTCGTGAATGGATTTTGTCCGAATGAGGATACCGACGAGGATATTAAAATGGCCCTTGATTTATCTGAAAGAAACGGATTGAAATATTTTGTCAATCGACGTATTGTTCATACAGCTATTCATGCCCATGCACAGAACAGGAATGCGGAACTGCCGGATGAATTTATCTCAGGACTCAGAAAATATGCTGATCATCCTGCTTTTGCAGGCGAACTGTTGATGGACGAACCGGGAAAACCTCTCATTCCTTCGGTTGCAGCCTTTACCAAATCTTTTGAAATGAATTTTCCTGACAAAATGTGGCATGTAAATCTTTTCCCGACTTATGCCACAGGTGGAATTCAAACTTTCAGTTATGAAGATTATATCGACACCTGGCTGAAATACACCGAACCCGGTTATCTGTCGTATGATAGTTATCCCTTGCTTAAAGAAGGCGGAATTATCAATGATTATTATTATAATCTTGATTTAGTTCGGGCTAAAACTGCGGAGCGCAGGATTCCTTTCTGGACCTTTATTCAAACACTTTCAATTGCTCAAACGCCCGGAGTACCTGATAAGAGAGAACCCAGTGAAGCGGACATCCGCTGGCAGGTATGGTCGAATTTAGCCTTTGGTGCAAAAGGAATTCAGTACTTCTGTTATTGGTCGCCGGGCAATGGTGCCGAACTGTTCAGCGATGCGCTAATTGCGGCAGATGGTAGAGAAACAACCAAGTATGGTTATGTGAAAAAACTCAACGCCGACATTCGTATGACGGGTAAGATATTGCTTGACTGCGACGCTGTAGGAGTGATACAAACAGCCGCAAAGCCTTTCCCTCTCTTTGCTCCTGAAATGAAAAGTTTTGGTCCTGTTCTCAGAGTGACAGGAGAGGATAATATTACCGGATGTTTTAAAGATAAAAAAGGTAAGTATTATGTGCTTATCTCGCCGCTGACTCCTGATAAGGGAGCTGATGTGACCTTGCAGCTTGATAAAAAGATGAAATATGTTACATTGATAAAAGGTGATTGCACACAAAAAGTCAAGATAAAAAACAACCGGATTGAACAAAGTATTGGCATGGGAGAGGCGGTTTTAATAGCGTTTTAAAAAAAAGATATTTCTTTATTATGTTTATGATAATCAGTGAAATAGTTATGAGATATCAGCGTTTGAGAATAGCATTTATTATTGCATTGTTTGCCGTTTCAGGT
>JAYFQH010000057.1:0-1965 GCA_034927265.1 Paludibacter sp. | reverse complement strand
AAATTTCGCTACTTCGGCACGGGTTAGATACTTGTCGCTGGGAACGGTTGATAACTTGGTTTGCTTTTTCGTTGTTTCTTCTTCAATCGAGAAATCAAATCCGTTAATACTACCGCCCAATAAATCGACGTTTTGTTTACGTTCCAATAATTTGGAAAGCGTTTTGAAAATGTCTTCCTGAAATTCTTCACGGGTAAGACCAGATAAAATAATAGCACAGTTTTCGGCCATATCTTTTTTGTTTAAATTGTTATTAATAAAAAAATTATGGCACAAAATTCCGGAAAAAGGAAAAGTGTAGTGTTTTCTTGTAGTACTACAAAAATTTTATCTTAGCTTATTTAATTCTTTTTCAACTAATTGTACTTTATCGGTTAATCCTAATTTCAAAAACAGATCTTTAATTTCATTTAGCATCTGCCTGTCTTTTATGTCATGAGGTAATTCGCATAACTTTTGGCGAGTGGTTTCTGCATCCCTATCGATTAATGGGGCTACAAGTTCAGCTATTTTTTGTGTATTGTCTATTTTATCAGTTAAGCCCAAGAAATATAAAATTGCTACTTGCTTAATGTGCGTATAAGTTGTTTTTTTAGGTTCTTTGGTTTTGACTAATAGACTTGATAAATACATTTGATATTTAGCCCAGGTGACACCATTAAGTTCTCTGATTATTTGATGTTCTGTATATTCTTTTCTTCGGAAGTCAGGCTCAGTGAGAGTGTACAAATAACTGACATATGAATCACAGTAAAATGATTGTTGAGCTATGTTATTAGTGGAAAATGTATTTTTCAGTCTTCCTGCAGATGGGGAGGTTGGAACAGCTTTTTGTTTTACGCTTTCTATCTCATTTAAAATAAAATCTTTTTTGTTGGTTATATTAGTGAGTTCGTTTTCAAAGTTATTTTGTAGCTTTTTAAAATCTAATATCTGATTCTTATATGACTTGATGATTTCTTTGATTTCGTGTTGTGTCATGATTGTTTGAAAAATGGGTGATTAAGTAGTTTATTTGCGTTTTCTTCCTGTGATATTTTGATATATAATAAAAAGGCTTTTTCTGTCCGGTGTCCGGTGATTTTCATTATTGAGATAGTCGGGATATCTAATAAATACATGTTTGTGGCAAATGATCGGCGGGCAGTGTGAACAGTTACTAATTCCCATTTCTCAAAGACTTCTGTTTGTTTGGTTCCTCCTTTGGTTGAAGATATTGTAATCCGGTCGTTGAGTTCTGCCAGCTTTGCAACCTCTTTTAAATACTCATTCATTTTCTGATTGCTGATGACGTCCGGAATTGAGTTGTCGTATTTCTGTACAATTTCTTTGACTGTTTTATGTAAGGGAATAACAACAAATTCTCCTGTTTTCTCTGTCTTGACTTTTATTTGGGTGTTGTTGTTAATGAAATTATCGGGGGAGATTTGGTTCAGGTCGGAGAAACGCAGACCGGTATAACAACCGATAATAAATAAATCCCTGACCTTGTCGAGTTTCATGTTATTGCTCAAATCCAAGGCGTAGATTTTTTCTATTTCCTGTAAATTGAGGTAGATTTTATCGGTGATCTCCGTTGTCTTTTTAAATTTCCGGCTTTTGAACTCAATATTATTGGTTAATTTCCGGTCGATCGCTTCATTCATAAAAACTTTTATGTGCTTGATATATCCGCCTATGGTGTTTTCGGAATATCCCCGTGATCTCAAATAACTAACAAAGTTTTCGTAAAAATCCAGCGATATATCATCAAAAGAAATGTTTCTTTTTATATGCTCTGAATATTCATGAAGTATACGGAATGTTTGTTTATAGCTTATTATTGTGGCTCGCTTTTTTGTGGAGTTTTTAATTAATTCGTCTATGAAGTCGAATAAATTAGATACATTTGCAGTTGTTTGCTTATTTGCCAGTGTGGCATTAAGATTTTCTTTTAATAGCTGGGGTGTTGGAACAATATTGTCG
>JAYFQH010000034.1:0-63124 GCA_034927265.1 Paludibacter sp. | reverse complement strand
AGATTCCCTTGTTCTATCTCTGATACTAACGATAATTTGAAGGATAATGTGTAATCCTTTTGACTTCGTTTCCTGTACTGATTTTTAATCTCTTCCATAAAATTACGCTTTTTATTGTAACGCTATTTCAGGACGAGACAGAAAAGTATTAAAAAGAGAAATCGGAGAAATCTGGTTTCTCTTTTTTTTATGCCTCAGAATGGAAGTCTCTGAAAAGCCAGAGAGTCTTATTGGAGAGGGGGTTGCTTTGTAAGAAAATAAGGTTTTACATATCTGTTTTGTTTGCAGGTTTGTTTGAGAAATTTCAGTATATTTGCAGACTTTAGCAGACATTTGAAATCAAAATTAATTGAAAAATGAATATCTTTCATGATACAGGAAAATATGTTTTACTGATGAAGAGGGTGCTGGTTTCGCCCGACCGCTGGAAAATGTTTTTCCGCCAGTTCCCCAAAGAACTGGAAAAATTGGGGTTACAATCCTTACCCATTGTAATTATCATCTCGGTATTTATCGGAGCCATCATGACCATTCAGACCAAGCTGAACACAGAGAACCCGATGCTTCCGACCTACAGTACCGGACTGGTAACGCGCGACACTTTGCTGCTTGAATTCTCTTCTACCATTCTTTGTCTCATTCTGGCAGGGAAAATAGGGTCGAATATTGCCTCCGAAATCGGAACGATGCGTATTACCGAGCAGATAGATGCCCTCGAAATCATGGGTGTGAATTCAGCCAATTATCTTATTCTTCCTAAAATTACCGCATTTGTATTCATGATGCCTTTCCTGGTTATTTTCAGCATGGGCATCGGATTGTTCGGCGGATATCTGGTTGGAGTTTTCAGCGATATTATCACTACGGCAGATTACTTGCTGGGTATTCAATATGCATTTATACCTTATTATGTTACTTATTCATTGGTGAAATCGCTTGTCTTTGCCTTTATCATTTCGTCGGTGGCGGCTTATTATGGTTATTACGCCTACGGTGGTGCGCTCGATGTCGGTAAGGCGAGCACCAATGCGGTGGTCAATAGCAGCATATTGATATTGTTTTTTAATTTGCTGATAACGAATGTGATGTTGAATTAAATCATTATATTGTAGAGACGTTGCATGCAACGTCTCTACAGAATAACAGAAATGTGGTAAAAAATGATAACAGTAACAAACGTAGATAAAACTTTCGGCGATAATCATGTATTGAAGAATGTGTCGGCAGTTTTCGAAGCTGGTAAGACCAACATGATCATTGGGGCGAGCGGTTCGGGAAAAACTGTTCTGATGAAAAGTATTATTGGGTTGCACCGTATCGATAAAGGTAAAATTGAATACGACGGACGTAATTTGCCTGATATGCGTATGAGTGATATTCGCCGGTTGCGGAGAGAAGTAGGCATGCTTTTTCAGGGTTCGGCGTTGTTTGACTCGCTGAGTGTGTTGGAAAATGTGATGTATCCGCTGGAAATGTTTTCCGGAGTTCACAAGGATGAAATGAGGGACAGAGCTGTTACCTGTCTGAAAAGGGTGAATCTCCCAGAGCATTCGTATCAACTGGCTCCTTCCGAAATCAGCGGTGGGATGCAGAAGCGTGTTGCCATTGCGAGGGCCATAGCTCTTCAACCGAAATACCTGTTCTGTGATGAGCCTAACTCCGGACTGGATCCTAAAACATCGCTGATTATCGATCAGCTGATCAGTGAGATCACACAGGAATTTAATATCACTACTATCATAAATTCACACGATATGAATTCGGTGATGGAAATCGGAGAGCATATCATTTTTATCAATAAAGGTGAAAAAGCATGGGAAGGAAACAAAACGGATATTTTTCATGTTGATAATAAGGAATTGAATGATTTCGTCTTTGCTTCGAATTTGTATAAGATGGTGAAGAAAGCGAATCAATGATAATTTTTGTCTGATGTCTATTGTCTAATGTCCACTATTTAATGACAACTGACAATAGACAACTGACAATAGACAATTAATAGCTTATGAAGATAATTTCCTATAATGTAAACGGCATTCGTGCGGCGCTGACCAAAGATTTTGCCGGATGGCTGAAGGAGGAGAATCCTGATGTGCTTTGCCTGCAGGAAACTAAAGCACAGCCAGATCAGGTAGATACCATGCTTTTTGCCGAGATGGGTTATACCACTTTCTTACATTCGGCAGAAAAGAAAGGTTACAGTGGTGTGGCAATTCTGACTAAAACGGCTCCTGATAATATCGTGGTAGGTATGAACCATCCGAGATATGATGCTGAGGGAAGAGTAATCCGGGCTGATTTCGGTGATTTGTCGGTCATCAGTGTTTATATACCATCCGGTTCGTCGGGCGATGAGCGTCAGGCATTCAAGATGGACTTTCTGGAAGCTTTCCTGCCATTTATTATTGAATTAAGAAAAACCCGTCCCAATCTGGTGGTTTGCGGCGACTATAATATTTGTCATAAGCCCATTGATATCAACCATCCCGAGCGACAAATCGGAGTTTCAGGATTTTTGCCTGAAGAAAGAGAATGGTTGGATCGTTATGAGGCATCCGGTATGGTCGATTCTTTTCGTGTTTTTGATTCCTCGCCTGAAAAATACAGTTGGTGGAGTTACCGGGGAGGTGCGCGTTTCAGAAATGCGGGATGGCGTATTGACTATCACTGGGTGACTGAAACTATCAAAGGTAGGCTACGTGATGCCCGTATTCTGGCGGATGTGGTACATTCCGATCATTGTCCTGTGACTGTTGAGTTATCTTAATTAATCGCGGTATAAAATTAAAAAATACAAATATTCACACAGAGAGGTAATTAACTGTTAATTTGTTCGTACTTTTGCCTTTCAAAATTTCAACCAATGAGGACAAACTTTTTTAAGTTTTTAATTATCATAACGATTGTAAGTGCATTCAGCTCCTGTTTATGGGACGATGATAAAGAAGTGGATCTTTCAACTGACCCTACTTTTGTATCACTGGTGTTTAAAAAAAATGACAGTATTCCCCGACTTGAAAGTGCTAAATTTACGCTCGAAGGAGATTCGCTCATCGTGAACCTAGATTCTCTGCCTTATCAGACACGTATTGATAGCGTATATCCGACATTTACTTTTAAGAGTAGTGCAGGGGTTTATCTGATTCAGAGCGATGCATCATCAGCTACAGGTCTTGATACTGTGTACATAACCGGAACTGATACGATTGATTTTAACAAGGTTCTCAGAGTTGTTAATTTTGCAGCCAATGGTAAAGATTCCTGTTCGTATCGTATCAAGGTGAACGTTCATCAGGTTGAACCAGAATTGTATGTATGGCGCAAAAAGGTTGACGAGATTTATAATCATGAAGGCAGCTTTCAAAAAGCAATTTTCTTCAAGAACAAATTTTTCTTTTACATCAGTTCCGGAGTAAATAATTATTTATATACCTCAACCAATGCTGAAAACTGGTCAGGTGAAACCCTCTCCGGCTTACCAAACAATGATTGTAATTTTAGAAATATAGCCATCTTCAAAGATAAATTGTATTTGGCACATCCAGATGGTAATGTGTATACATCTGTGGATGGATACAACTGGGTTACAGTGATCCCGGGTGTTGCCGGATACACTATAATTAATCTTCTTTTTGATCTTGATAGTCAGTTATGGTCAGTTTTCAAAAACCAACAAACGGAGAAATGTTATTTTGGAACGAGTGCTGATGGAGCGTCGTGGTCAATAGGAACGATGATTCCGAATGACTTTCCCGTAATGGATTTTGCCGCTCTTTCATTTAAATCGCGTACAAATAAAACCAAAGCAATTATTTTAAGCGGAAGAGATCCGAATGGAGTGTTGCTAACTTCGGTTTGGAGTGTACAAAAGAATGTTTATAATGAATATAAGTGGGTAAATTTTGCTGTAGATAATCATTCTCTTGATACTATGGCCGGAGCCTCTATTATCCATTATGATAATAAACTGCTTTTGTTTGGTGGATTTAAGGATGGTGATAATAATGTTGCTGATAAAATTTATTGGGAATCAATTGATGAAGGACTTAGCTGGAGAGTCGCCGATACGACCTATAATGTAATTGAAGACATGAATATTCCTTTATCTTATCAGCGAAGAAGTTTTCAGTCGGTGATTCATGATGAAAATACCCATAAGATTTATCTTATTGGAGGAAGAAGCAAATTGTTGTATTTCTCGGATGTTTGGGTTGGGAAATTGAATCGCTTATCATTTCTGAGACAATAATTTATTGTGAAAAAATACCGGTTACATAAAGCGAATGCCATCAGGTTCCGTCGTTGGAGCCGTAAAGCTTATGCTGTGTTTGCCAGTTTGGGTAAGTCAATTACCATAGGCAGTTTGTCGGTACATATGGCGGGTGATACCCTGTTCCGAAAAGTTCAGTTGATAAAATCTATTATCATCACAGGAGAGCAGGAAAAGGAGCTAAGTCCGGAGGAGGAGCCGACTATTTTATTGACGGAGAGTACGTTGATTGTTAATTTTGTAAGTAAAACTGCCGGAGAATACCCTGCGGCATATAATCAATATTTATTTCATTTATCCTGACGGTTAAAATGGCGTATGCTGTTTTAACCGTTTTTTATTTTTTAAATTATGAGAAAAATTACTTTGTTATTTCTTTTTGTTAGTACATTTAGTTATGGTTATGAACTGAATGACAGTTCCGTGATTCGCTTGTCGGAGGTGGATGTAAATGCCACGCGCCAGAAACAATTTCCCGAAATAGGAAAGGTGGTGAAACAGATTGATGCCGGAACCATCAAGCGTATGCCAGCTCAGGGTTTGGATGTGTTGCTGAAAAGTATCCCGGGTGTAGATGTTCGTCAGCGGGGAACAGGAGGAACGCAAGCTGATATCTCGTTGCGGGGAGGATCTTTTGATCAGGTACTTGTGCTGTTGAACGGAATAAATATCACTGATCCTCAAACCGGACATCATAATCTGAATATCCCTGTCGATTTGAGTGAAGTATCAAAGGTAGAAGTTTTGCAGGGTAGTGCTTCACGGAGATATGGAAGTCAGGCTTTCAGTGGTGCCATCAATATCGTAACAGATACGAAATCAAAAAGTTTACTGGATGCTTCAATGACATATGGCTATTATAATACGCAGGCTCAGAATCTGTCTTTCAGTTTAGGGGAAAAAGCATTGCGTAATTTCACTTCAGTTTCCCGTAATATGAGTGATGGCTACCGAGCGAATACAGATTACGAGAGTTATAATGTTTTTTCACAGACAAGCCTGGAAACAAGTAAATCCGGAAGTCTTGATCTGCAATTAGCATGGCAAAGTAAATCCTTCGGAGCTAATGGGTTTTATTCTCTGGCCCATCCCAACCAGTTTGAGCATATACAAACACAGTTTTCGTCGCTGAAATGGCAGCAACAATATGGTGATCTGAATGTTGATGCTCAGGCTTATCACCGAAGACATTACGATCGTTTCGAACTTTACAGGAACTTTCAGGGTGCCCCAAGCAGGTATCTGGATCATAACTATCATCTTACGGATATTACAGCATATGCAATCAATGTTGTAAACTATACCCCTATGGGGAAATTCAGCGGTGGTATAGATGTGAAGGTCGATCATATTTTTAGTACTGTGCTTGGTGAAGATATCGTAGATGTCGCTGATCGTCCGCTTAATCGATACGAGAAAGGTCAGGAAAAGTATTTTACGAAAGAAAAAGAAAGATTGATTGCTAGTGGATATCTTGATTTTTCAAGAAATATTGGTAAAATGTATTTTTCAGCCGGTGCATCAATTTCGAAGGCAACCGATTTTAATCTTCAAACGAACTATGGGGGAGATGTCAGCTATTTTCTGTCGAACGATCTTGTATTGTTTGCCTCTGCCAATACTGCTTCACGCCTGCCAACCTTCACCGATTTGTATTACAAAAGTGATATACAAACTGCAAATTCCAATCTGCAGCCGGAAAAGTCTATGACAGTAGAACTTGGTGCAAAATATCGACACGAGGCTTTTATGTGTGATGGAAGTGTTTTTTACCGGAAAGGCACAAATGTTATCGATTGGGTGAAATTTCCTGATCAGGAGAAATGGCAAAGCATGAATCTTACGGTGTTGAATACCATGGGTGCAGATGCTTCGGCAAGCTATACTTTCAATCAGGGTTTTATGACACGGTTAATGGTTGCATATACCTTTACAAATACAGACAAAGCTCCGGCTGCTTTCGACTCCAAATATGTCCTTGATTATCTCCGTCATCAGGTTATGTTTCAGGCCAGCCATTCGGTGTTCAGGAAGTTGGATGTAACCTGGAACCTGAACTACAATGACAGGGCAGGTGATTATACCGATTTTAGTTCTGCGCAGAAAGTGGCTTATCGTCCATATCTGCTTCTCAATACCCGTATTGCATGGCAGTTGAAACAGTGGATGGTGTATGCCGATCTGAATAATTTATTGAATCAAGACTATGTTGATTTTGGAGGTTTACCTTTGCCGGGATTTAATGCGTTGGTGGGTTTGAAATGGAGCTGGAGATAAAAAATAGATCCTGAATTTTGCCAGATGAATTATTGCGTGTAATTTTGTCGGTCAATAGTTTAATTATTTTATAGTGGCAACATCAAACAAAGAGATATATTCGTCAAAAGAGATCAGTCCCTCGGATCAGGTAATTTCAAAAATTAAGGAGTTAATCAATTCGGGGGTACTGAAACCTGGTGATCGTTTGCCTGCCGAACGAAAAATGGCCGACGAATTCGGTTTTGGACGGGCGCAAATAAGGGAAGCACTTCACAAACTGGAATTTTATGGGATCATCAAAACACTTCCTCAAAGCGGCTCAGTAATTAATCGTCTAGATATCACCGCTATCGATGGGCTTATCTCAGATGTGCTTCATTTGCAGAATTATGATTTCTTTTCGTTGGTCGAAACCCGTAT
The DNA here is from genome assembly GCA_034927265.1 of Paludibacter sp. GTDB lineage: Bacteria > Bacteroidota > Bacteroidia > Bacteroidales > Paludibacteraceae > Paludibacter. The sequence continues at coordinate 56,175 of JAYFQH010000034.1, read as the reverse complement.
TATGCTTGAGGTCAATGCAATAAGCCTTTGTTCCGAAAGATGGACGGAGTCAGATATGAAAGAGATTGAGCATGCACACAATAATTTTCTGAAGTACTGGAATACAAATGAGCGTGTAAGTTATGACTTTGCTTTTCACAGGGCAATTGCTGAGGCAAGTCACAATCACGTTATCAAATCGATGTTGATGATTATTACACCTGATATTCTGGCGATCTACAATAAAGAACGGTTTTGTCCGCCAAGTACAAATGTGGTCGATGAACATGTTAAGATGCTGGAGTGCATAAAGAACCGCAACAGCAATGATGCAGCGCGGCTGATGGAGCAACATATGCAGGGGGTATTGGAGTTTGCAAAGACAAAATTGTGAAACCGGCTATTCTCCTGGTTTTTCTATTTGGGCATATAAGTCTTCTCTGACGGGAGTAAATATCTCTACTAAAATGCCCTCTTCGATGCAGGTACACCCGTGGCTTACAGCAGAAGGAACGAATGAACCATCGCCTGCGAATAGTCTCATTGTTTCAGTACCTACATTTACATCAAATACTCCAGAAACTACATAAGTAGCTTGTGCATGTGGGTGTGTATGAATTGTCCCAATGGCATCTTTTTCAAAATGTACTTTGACTACCATAATGTCTTTATCGTAGGCAACGAACTGGCGTTGGATACCCTCTCCTGCTTTGTATACAGGTGATTCTTTTTGATTAAAAAATGTTTTGCTTTGCTTTATCTTCATTTGAAATTTGTTTAATCAGAATTCTTTATAAAATTCTACATTATATTTGTTGAGGATGTCAATAGGAAACATATTATCTTTATACGCTGGTTTTTGATTGATTACAAGATAATTTATTAAGGCCTGCATACTTTTTTCCACATGCGTTGCTGTACGTTCTGTGAGTAAGGTAGTTATAAACCCTTTCTTTAATCCATCCAGATTTTTTTCAAGCATATCAAAACCCAATAATTTTTTATCTCTGATTCCTCTCATTTCCATCCATTCAGAAATAATATATGCACGAGAGTTTAATGTAATAATATGATTGATATTGGGATGTTCACTAAAAAAAGAATCAAAGAGGTGGATGTTATACATAAAGTCATAAGGTCTCATTGAATAATCAAAAATTTTACATTTGATGTTGTGATCAGAAATATATCCCATAAAACCTTCTGTTCTTTTTATCATAGACTCATTAGGAGCTGCACCATCTCTGTCCACATTAAAGTTTACCAATTCAGGGATTTCTTTTTCGTTGAAAAATAAATGAGCAGCAAGATAGCCGCTTGCGTATAAAGGCATTCCGTAATATGCCAAGTATTCACAGTTATCCACTTTAGTGTCGACAAAAACGACTGGAATAGACTTCTCTGATAAGGTTTTTATAAAAAAACTCGCTTCTTTTTTATAAATAGGAGCAATTAGAACTCCGTCAATTTCAAAATTTAAAGCATGTAAACAAGCTTTCTGAAAAGAGTCAACATCAAACTGATTGTAATAAATAATGTCAATTTCAATATTTTTTTTATTTTTTTCATTTGATTGCATGATTCCATCATAAATCATTTCCCAGTAATCGCCTTTCTGAAAATAGGGAATAATCGCAATCAGTTTGTATGTTTTCTTGTTTGAGAGCAGTGAAGCGTTGATATTCGGCTTATATCCGGTTTTTTCAATAACAGATAAAACTTTTGAGCGTGTTGCTTTAGAAACGCCTTTCCTGTTATGTAAAACTCTGTCAATTGTACCGATGGATACTCCTGAGAGTCGCGCCACATCTTCCATCGTGGCCGATTTAGCTTGTTTAAACATATTTTTTTTGAACAAAAATACAAAATAAAATTGAGTAAATATTTCTATAGCAAATTCAGAAAAATTTCATTCTTAATTTAATGAAGAATAATCTTAGTTGTAATATCTTTATTATTTATTTTAGCCATTACAATGTACAATCCTTTATTTAAAAAGGATAGGTCAATATTTTTTGTAACTTCTGACAGTTGAATAGAATTTATCAGGAGTCCATTGACAGTATATATTCGTAAATTGCAGTTACTGAAATTATGCGTAAAATAGAGAGAATTTTTAAATAAGTACATCTCTTCCGATAAGGCAATATTGTGTATTGTTCCCGCATAATCACTGAATGCTGTTGTAAGTTGTGAATTAGATTCTTTTAAGCCGTTTATTATAAGTCTAGCTATTTCATTGGCTCCATATTCAGAGAAGTGAGTATTGTCAGATGACCCCTCAGGATAATTTGAATACTCTCCGGGATTAAGCCACAAATAAATAATTTTTGAGCCTTCTACCCCCAATGATTGAACCAATTCCATGCTTGATGCTGTGATATCAATTAATTGCACAGCACTGTCAGCAGCTAGTTTTCTCATAGATGAAGGGTAATCTTTTCCATCTTTAATGTGAGAATCATAAAGTGTTCCGTCATTGTTAAATGTTCTACGAGTTACAGGTGTTAAAAGAACCGGCAAAGCTCCTTTCTTTCTCGTTTCTCCAATAAAACGAGCTAAATTTGTTCTATATTCTTCCAAACTGGAATCCTTTTCGTCATTATGTCCAAATTGAATGAAAACATAATCACCGGCACTGATTTGTGATAATACGGTATTCCAATAACCATCACTAATAAATGTTTTACAACTACGTCCGCTTCTTGCGTAATTAGCAATAATCACTTTTTCAGGATTAAAATAATCCTGAAAAACCTGTCCCCAACCAAACATTGGTGCTTTTGTCGGGAAAGATGTGTAGTCAGCCATTGTTGAATCTCCAATAGTGAATACTTTTATCACTTTGGATTCATTATTTCTTTCATTAGCTATGGTGTGGAATGAGTATAAGCTTATATAGCCCATAACCACCATAAAGGATATTTTCGAATACAGAGTTTGCTTATTCATTTTGTTTTTGATATGGTGTTTCTGTAAAAATCAACTCTTCTAAAATAATAAATGAGGAGAAAGTTTACTGAAGATTAAAGTTCTCCTCATTTATCACAGAATTACACTGTTTTATTATTTTTGAATCAGCACATCATATAGATAGAGACCTCCTTTTTGACCGCTGATTTTTATGTCAATAACATCAGTTCCATCATATTTAAATGAACTTTTTATTACAGAAGCTTCTTTTTCAGGTGTTTTACTTATCGGAGTATTGTTGCCTATCTTAACTCTGAGACATCTTTCAGGATTGGTTACTCCCCAATAAACATCAAGATTAAAAGGCCCCTGAATTTTCTTGATGAGAAAATATCCGGCAGATCCTCCCAATGACAATCGGCCATACTTACTGAGAGGTGTTACACCATCAGAAAAATGTCCTTGCTTCTTCTTAGCGAGCTGATTATTTTGATGACCTCCGATTTCCCAGTCGGGGTTTTGTCCGATAGTCGGATTCTCTAAAATTAAATTTGATGAACCAACAATTTGATTAATATTCTCAGGTGTTGTTGCAAAATCGGTATAAAATATCGTTTGTTGAGCCTTTGCGATTGTTGATACTGAGATTAAGGCGATAATGATTAAATGGGTTCTTTTCATGATTACTACAGAGTTTTGTATTCATAATAAAACTGTCCGGATAGCTTTTACCAGACATTTTCATTAAAGTCTGAATTTATTTTATAAATTTTAATCTGAGATTTTGTTTTTCTGAAACAATATTAACAATACAAGAATTGTTCACAGGAATTTGAACGAAGGTTCCTGTACTATATTTTGTTGTAATATATCCGCCAGAAAGGTTGTACATGATTATTTTACTGTTTAAGGGCAAGTTGTGAATGTTAAGTTGATTATTTTCAATGTAACCATATATATTGGGCGATGACTGTGAATTTACAGCTGTTGTTACACCGTTAATCTTCCAATCAGGATCACCAATATTATAGATAGAGTTAGGTGTTGTGTTAATCGTCAAAGAATCAAAGTTATAGGATAATGAGGTGACAGCAACCTCATTGTTGGTGGTAAGAATGGTAGCGTCAAATTTAGCTGTGTTAAAATTATTCCCGAGGATTACATTGTCAAGATGTCCTAAATGAGTTGATCCGTCTGAGCCTAAGGATAATTGAAGATATTCATTTACTCCATCGTATGAATTTGAAATGATACAATTTTTTATTGTATAAACAGACCCGGGATTTGTTTTGCTATCAATAATTCTTTTGCTACCTGTTGTTGAAACTCTGATAATGCAACAATTTTCCATTAAAAAATTTATTGGAAAATTTTGATTAAAATTTCCTTGCCAAAGGCCACCTTTGCATCTATAGAAAGTAGAGTTCTTTATTGTTGCGTTTGAGATGTTGGCATAGTGAACTGCAAAGGCCTGATAGTTATTGGCTTGTCTTCCAATGTCTTCAATCAAACAATTATCGATTGTAAAATTTGTAATTGTTGGAATTGCTGTAGAAGCATCGGCTCTGATTATTGATCTGCCATATCCATGAAGGTAACAATCCTTTATTGTAATTGCCGGGATAGTATATGCAGCAACTCTACTGTCAATAAAATGATTACTAGTTGCTGTAGTAGTTGAATCTAAATCATAATAAAATTCGAGGCCTTCTAATGAAAGACTTATATTTCCTCCAATGGCAAGTCGGGCTCTGATTTTGGGTGTCGTAGTTGAAAGTGGATTTGCTTTTATTGTGATTGTTTTCGAAATTGTTCTGGTACCTGAAGCTATATCGAAAGTTCCTTCAGGAACATAAACGGTGTCATTATCAATTGCTTCGGTGGTAATAGCATTGATAAGTTGTGTTGGCGTGGAAACTTCAACAATCCGCCCCATCAAAGAAATGGAAGACAACAGCAGAACTCCTGCAAGAAAAGTGATTTTAGTTCTCATAATAATGTAGTTTTTAAATGTTATTCGATTGATTGTAAAGCTATAGTGTAATTATATTAATATGTTGTATAAAATTAATATGCCGAATGGTTATTGATTCGGATTTTTTGGATATGAAGTTGATCTTCGAGATCAAATAATTTTATATAATAAATACCTGGGACCAACTCTCCTAAATAGTATTGGGTTACATTCTCTGAGGTTGAAATTAATTTGCCATCTAAAGAGAATACCTGGATTTTTCTTGCTGGAATATTGATTCTGTTGTTTACAATTGTAATTCGATCATTTTTAATATCAGGTATTCCTTGTGTTAGTGTATCCTGTAAAAGTTGCATTGCAAGGGTGTTCAGAAAAATTTCTATATATGTGTAACCATCAACGTTTATGTCGGTTGCTTTCTTCCCCGGGTAGTTCAATTCTATCCAGCCATCAGGAATCCCGTCATTATTCATGTCGTTGGGAGCAGTAGTGGAAATATATGACGGCCATCCTCCTACGGCCGATTGGCTATCAATTAGACCGTTTGTACTGGGGGTAGGCCAGGTTTCATTGGGAGATCCGCCAATCATGTAAGTTGCTGTACCATTGAGTGCATCATTCGTAGCTCTTTTATCAATTATATCCAAAGGAAATGCTCCCGCATATTTTAGAACGGCATCAAATGCATCTTCTGCTGAGTGTGTGTCGGTATGATCATTACCAGTACCATTATTGATAGGGAGCTCAGAGGTCAATCTGATAATTGGTTTTCCTCCATCGTTATACGATTCAACACCATTCCAGTTATTATCATTTATTCCGTTTGGGTTACCTTCATAAATATTGCCTGAAACAAATAATTGCGGGTGTCCCGCATCGAAACTACTACCATCGGAATAATTTGGAATAACCCCATACGTCCGAATAATTTTTTTTCTTTTAGCTGAAGCAGGACCTTCTTTGTAATAGTTGTTGATCATATTAAATTTACCACCTTCTCCTCCGTAAGTGTTATTTGATCCCCAATTATAAATCACATTGTTTCTGAAATCCACATTCCCCCTGAATTCCGATTCGGGATATTCCGACGTATATAGCCCGCTATGATCAAACCTAGGATTTCTACTGTCATGACAGGATAACAGATTATGATGAAAAGATGCATTTTTTCCTCCCCAAATTCCACCATAACCATGTTTGGATTGTTTGTCATGGATCGATTGCCTTAAGCTTTCAGTTAATATACACCATTGCATAGTAAAATTTTCAATGGCGTAAAATGAAGCACATTCATCGACAGACCAGCTCATTGAACAATGATCCAATATTACATTTCTGCAATAACGCCCCCAGACAGCATCATCCACTACGCCGGATTCATCTCCAAGCCGAAATCGGATAAAGCGTATGATGACATTGTTTGCTCTTACACAGATTGCGTTGTCAGCAATGCAGATGCCATCGCCTGGAGCCGATTGACCAGCGATAGTCACATCTCCGTGTGTTATGTTGAGTCTTGATGTTAGCTTGATTAATCCTGAAACCTTAAACAGAATGATTCGGGGATAATTTTGGTTCAATGCCCATCTTAATGTCCCCATTGAGCCGTCATCAACCAGTTTCGTTACATATAAAACAGTACCTCCTCTTCCTCCGGTCGTGTACATGCCACCTCCACCTGCTCCAGGAAAAGCAGGTGTTTGAGTAACTGCAGGTAATGTGATTATCCCTGCAATACTAACGATAATACAAACTTTTGAAAGTAAAGTCATACACGTATTATTTCCATCTTAAATCACCAATATTCTTATTTGTCATACTCGCATCCTTAATTTTAAAGGATGTTCCCGTATTTACAGGATTTACATCAGGACTTACAAATAAATCAGAAGGGGTTCCCGGATATTCAATCATCCCCATGTTGCCTGAAACTTCGCTATTGTTGTACAAGGGTGTTTGACCTTTAAAGAAATAGCTGTTTTCGATGTTTATTACACTACTTGTAGTGTGATCGATAAATTTAAATCCTGTACTTCCAAAATGAAAAACAGAGTTTTTAATATTGATAGTTGCATTTGTAGTTTTTGAAGCATAGATAACAGTATTGTTACTTTGATTCAATTTATAGAATGTGCAGTTTTCGATATTGAGTTTTACCGGTTCTCCAATCTGACCCAGGGTTACAATTCCTCTTCCGGTATTGGTGGAGGTACAGTTTTTAATTTTAATATCACCAAGCTCAATGTAGGGATCGGAGCCTGAAACCTGAATATACGTAAACTGAGGATTTGACGAATAACTATACGTCGTTACATTATTAAAACTGCATTGCGATATTTTGGCTTTAAACCCGGCAACCCGCCCCTGTAATGATAGTATTGTAGAGTTTGTAGAAGTCTGGTAGCCCAGGTTGAAGATACAATTTTCAACAATGAAACTGTTGATATTAAATTGTTTTGACGATTCACTGACAGCTGTTTGCATAAAATATGTATCGCAATTGAAGGTGATGTTTTTAAACACCATCCGATCAAAATTTCCTTGAGGAACAAAATTCTTCTGCATATTTACAATGGTGGATTTTACATCTTCTCCTATGAGTACTATGTTCTTTGAAATAATACCTGTACTCAGTGTAGATGTGAATGTGTAGGTTCCTGGGATAAGAAATACAGTATCTTTTCTGTCAGGATTAATGACTATTTCTCTTAGGTCTCCATCTTCCGGGCGGCAAACAGTCATAGTCGCTGATGGCGCATTAGGTGTTATTATCTCAGCCTGAGTAACAACATCTTCGTTGTTTAGTAATTTTACAATATAAGTTGTTCCTGCATCAAGATCACTTACAGTCTTTTTCTTCGCAGTCAGTTCAGCAGAAGATACGGATACTGTCACAGATGGATTGCTTTCTCCACTTTTTGTAAAGGAAATATGCGTAAACGAAGGCATCATATACAACTCCCATTCCAGAGAAGCAGTTGCTGTTATAGGATTGGTTGAGTAATTGAGTTTTGTGGTTCCGGTAACAGTGGGTATGGGCCCTTTTTTTGTTGTTACAGCACATGATCCTCTTTCTTTCGTATCCCTATAAAGACGAACCATATATTCAGTGTCCGGGCTTAAACCAGTATTAATTATTTTTCTTTGATTGTTTGCTTCATCAGTTGTTACCGGGTAAATAATAGGAGCGTTATCATGATTAACAAAGGCGATCGAACTGATTTGTTCCGGTTCTGTGCCATCTTTTCCCCATGTTACAGTGACAATAGTCGTTACCGTATAAGGATTCAATGTATACTCCATTTCGGCGATAGCAATTATATTTTCGATTGGAGCTTCTAATAATGTCCATGTATTTACTGTATTTGAATAAAGGGAAGGTTTTGGAGTAGAACTCTCAGAAATTCCTCTTATTCTGATAAAATACCGGGTATTTTCGTCGAGATTCGAGATTTGATATTTATTTTCGGCAACCGTATCAACTGTGTTGTTCCCGCTAAAATCTTCATTAATACTATATTCAATCTCAAACAAGGGAGCTGATGCTTCCCAGGAAACATCAATTGAATTTAATGTAACTGTGCCGATAGTGACTTTAATAGGTTTCAGATAACGTTCTAATTCAATTGAAAATATTTCTTGTTGTAAACTATCAGTACATGAAATTTGTGAAAAAATACTAATGAAAAAAAGTATTATGCTAAACAGAATTGTATTTGCTTTCATGATAGTTTTGTTTTAATAACCTAAGTCGTTGTTTGATAATTTGCCCTGACTGGCAGTGATAATTGATAATGGCAACGGACACACAAGTTGCCGGTCCGGATTGTTTAAGTAGATACAGGTAATATATTCGTCACGTAGTTCACCAGAACTTGTATTAGGGTCGATCCATGGTGTTATGGTAAGAGAAGTACTTTGATTTCCTTTAGGGTTCCAGTGTTTCCAGCCGGTTGAACTCATCCAGTTGTTAAGTGCCGTCTGATCAGTAATAACATTACCGGTTATGCCGGGGGCAGTTTCCCCTTTTTCAAATCCGTAAAGGAGTATCTCCTTTTCATTCGGATCATTGGTTTTATATTTCCAGAAAACATACGCCGGAACGGTTGCATACTTGCCACTGAGTGAGCGTAGGTCTCTGATATCATTCATCACATTGTCTATGTTTGTTTTCAAAAGATTCCATCTGATTAAATCGTATTTTCTTATTGTTTCTCCCACAAATTCGAGACGACGCTCATCCTGAATAGCTTTTAAAAATGTTTCTTTGTTGGTTGCATGACTGTCAATATATGTTTTCTGTGATACTCCATTGTATGCTCTTGTCCTTACACGTGTTAATGCTTTAATAGCCTCGCTTGTCGGGGCTCCGTTAATCTCATTTTCTGCTTCTGCGAACATGAGCAAAATATCTGCATACCGGATTATTATCGGAGTTATCCCGTCATTGGAATTTGTTGTGAGTTTACCTTTACTCAAATCAATCCATTCAGCTCTGAGCTTTCCCGGAGTCATTCTTCTCACGTTGGCAAGTTCTTGTCTTCCGTTCGACCATCTGAATGGAACAACTGAAACATCTCTTCTGGTGTCTTCTTTCTCAAAATCGTAGTATAATGTTGGTACTACACCATGTGTTCCTCCCATGTATACACTAGTGTAGGGATCGCTACCTGCGGTTGGATTTCCGCTACCTGCTGCGCCGGCATGAATCACTCCGGCAGCAACCATCCAGTTCCCTCTGGCGTTGTATGAGAATGGTAAGTTAAATAAAGATTCTCCACCAGGGCTTACATTTACCTGACAGTTATCCTTGAAAATTTTCTCAAAGTTACTCTCAAGAATGAACCCCTTTCCCTCATTTTGAATAATATCCCAACACTCATCTCGGGCAATTGTATAGGTTTTCTCCACTGTCAGATCAGGATCTGTACTTAATTGTGCGATATTTTTTTCACCATAATTGTGATATCCATATCCGCCTGCAGCCAAAGCTATTCTTGCTCTTAGTCCTTTTGCCGCAGCTTTGTTGGGTCTTAGTATAGTCGAAGTTTCGGTTGTTGTTCCTGCCCATGGTAATAGTTCCGAAGCAAGTTTCAGATCTTCCAGTATTTGCTTGAAAATAATATCCCGATCGGTACGTCCAATATAAAGATTTTCTTTATTGAGTGGAATAAAGCGGGTTGGGATATTCCCGAACCAGTTAACTAATTCATAATATAACCAGGCTCGCATAAATAAAGCTTCACCCAGTAAATAGCCAAGTTTGGTATCAGGTTGGGGGTTGCTGTATTTTTTTAGCCCATCAATACATATGTTGGCGCGTTCAATTGCGGCAAAGGCGTCAGAAGTTGCAGGGCCTAAGAAATCGTCTGTACCTTTGTTATTGTATACTGCAATTGTTCGGTGTGTATTTGTTTCGGTCAATCCTCCGTATGAAGCTAAATGCATTTCTGTATCGTTGTTCAGTCCTTTGAATGGCCATAATCTTCCATTAAAAGAGTTGTTGTTGATTTTCTCATAAATGCCAAAAACGGCTCCTTCAGCTAAAGTGGGATCAGAGAAAACGGCTTCTGATGTTGATGATGACTCTGATTTTGTTATCAGGAAATCATCTGTACATGAGAATGAAGTTGATAGTAGAATCACACTCAGAATTAAAAGATATAGTGTCTTTTTCATATTAGTCAGCATAATTTGATAATTAGATATTAAGATTAATTCCTACAATAAGTCCTCTTGTCTTTGGATATGCAGAGTAATCAACTCCCGGCGTTAGAGGAGTGGATCGTCTTGTGTCGACTTCTGGGTCGGATCCTGAATATTTTGTTAAACAAAAGATGTTTGTACCTGTAAGATAAAATCTCATACTTTTAATGTTGAGTTTTTTAGCGAAACTTTTATTTAGCGTATAACCGATTGTCAGGTTACTTAGCCTTAAAAAAGAGCCATCCTCTACCAGCCATGAGGAGACAAACCTGTAACCAGTTGCGGGCGACCACATCGTTGTGTGTTGATTTACTTCATTTAATAAATTGATGTCGGTAATCCGGTTGCCTTGTTCGTCGATGCTTTTCCATCTATGTTCTGAATCCATCGATGTAAGAAGGTTAAGGTAGCGATATTTTCCGGTGCTGGTATATAGTCCCTTATCTACATTGAGTATTTTATTTCCATATGTATAATTAAAATTTGCATTGATATCAAAGCCGTATAACCTAGTGTTTATTGAGAATCCACCTATAGCTAAAGGCAGAGTGCTTCCCAATACTTTCCGGTCTCCGGAAGACTCAATTTTGCCATTTTCATCAAGGTCTTTCAGTTTTACGGCACCAGGTCCCCATCCGACACCAGTTAAATATGAATTGTCGATCACGCCGTTATTAGGTACCCAGGTGTCTCCCTGCATAGTGAAATCTGTTGCTGCGTATCTGCCATCGTTTACGTATCCATAAATTTGTCCAAGAGGTTGACCTACTTTTACAATATAGTCGTAATCAATTTCTGTTGAGGCCCAGGATGAATAAGCTGTGATCTGGTCAAGACCACCAAGAGAGGTAACCATGTTTTTGTTTAAACTGATGTTGAATGAAAAATCTAAACCAAAATTAGGTTTGTCAAAAGCAATTGCATTTATTAGAAACTCAATTCCTTTGTTTTGTGTACTTCCGATATTTCGATACTGATATTCGTAACCTGCACCTTTTATCGGAAATCGAATCAATAAATCATTAGTTGTGTTGAAATATGCATCAATATTTCCATTGATTCGTCCATCTATGAATCCAAAATCGAAGCCTAAATTTCTTGTTGTTGTAGTTTCCCATTTTAGATCTTCATTTGTCATAATGCTTCCGGTTGACCAATAGGAAGTAGTAAAAGGAAGCATGCTTGTGTTGGAAGAAGTTAATTCAGTTCTGGTTAGCCCGGTGGGTATGTTGTTGTTGCCTGCAAGTCCATAGCTTATTCGAAATTTCAGATTTTGTAACCAATCAATTTCATTCAGAAGATTTTCCTCACTCAGCCTCCATCCTGCAGCCATTGAAGGAAAGTAACCCCATCGGTTATCTCCCATAAATTTACTAGAGCCATCGGCACGTAAAGTTGTTGTGACGATATATCTTCCGTTTAATAAGGAGTAATTAGCTCTACCAAAGAATGATAATAAATGGTCGGGCGTGGAATAGAAATTATCAGTACCCACTGGTGTTCCCTGAGAGGTGAATTTAAATGCCTTTTTAGCATTAAAACTTTCTGGTAATCCATCAACGTTTAATGACAAGATATTTTCGTTGGTAATAATCATTTCTTCTCCAAAAAGTAAAGTTAGTTGGTGTTTGCTTGAGAGTTGTTTCTTAAAATTATATTCAAGTGTATTTGAATTGATAATTTTATCAATAGTTCTGTTGATGATTCCGATGGCTGGTTTCCCCTGAATAGTAGAAGTTCTGCGTGAGTAATAAGTTGTTGTTCCGAAGAATCGTTGGTCATCAAGCCATTGGTTGTCCGTACTAATGCTGGCTTTTAATTTCAGGTTTTCATAAATATCCCAGTTTATACCTCCCTGAATATTCAGCCCTTTTCTAAACTGGAATCGTTCATTGTCGGCTATGTATTGAGTTGGTGTAAACAAACCACTATTATTGTAAAAGTCCTCCTCATTAAAATCGTCATCCAGTGCAATGTTTTTAAGAGGGATCGGAGAGTATTGCATTACATACTTCATTCTTGGGTCAGAACTTCTACCCCCCGATTGCTCATTCATTCCAGCACCTGATATTTGCATGTCGTAATATCGGCTTTGTGTATCTATTGATATTTTTTTTGATAGTTTATGGTTGAGTTTTAAGGAGAAGTTTGTTCTGCGATAATTAGAGCCTATCATTACTCCCTTATCGTACTGATGGGCAATGTTAGCAGAATATCTTAAATTGTCAGAGCTGCCGGAAATAATAATATTATGATTCATTACTTGTCCCGTCTGTCCCAGAACAATTGATTTCCAGTCATTCCCATGAGCATTTTTGTATAACTCAATATCATCGAAAGTTCCAAAATAGGGTTCATACATTGTGGATACAGATTTTCTGTATACAGCCTGTTCGTATTGCCAAAGAGCATATTCATATGGTTTTAGTACCTGAACTCCCATTGAGGCTTTGCTTTGTCCGTAATAGCCGTTGTACTGAACATTAAACCGACCTGTTTGTGGACTTTTAGTTGTAATAATGATAACCCCGTTGGATCCCCGTGAACCGTAAATAGCAGTCGATGATGCGTCTTTTAAAACATCAATGGACGAAATGTTTGAAGGCGATAAGTCTGAAATTGATGAAACAGGAAAGCCGTCAACGATGTATAATGGTGAATTATCCTGAGTAATGGAGGTACCCCCTCTTACATTTATTTTAATTTCGGCATCCGGAGCCCCATCAGTAGTGGTAACCTGTACACCTGTTAATCTTCCGGTTAATGCTCCGGCAATATTGCCGGTTGGAATTTTCTCCAGCGTTTCAGCGTTGACAGAAGCAACTGCTCCCGTAAGATCTCTTCGCTTTGTAGTTCCATATCCAATTACAACATGTTCGTCCATCATGATCATATTGGCTTGCATAACAATATTTATCCTTGACTTCCCATCAACAGGTACTTCCTGAGCTCTCATCCCTATGAAAGAAAAGACTAACACATCTTTTTTTATATCGGGGACTTTAATGCTGAAGTTTCCGTCTCCGGAAGTCACCGTTCCTGTTTGAGTTCCCTGCACTATAATTGTGACCCCGGGTAAAGGTGTTCCTGAATCATCCAGAACTACTCCGGTTACATTTTGAGCAGAAATTAATGATGCTGCAAAATACAGAGTAAGAAAGGCAATCGTTTTTTTTAAATTAAGTGTGACCATTTTCTTGTAAGGAGCTTATAGTATTAGTAAATTATATCTTATTTGTCAGAACAAATGAACCTAATCAGACAGAACATATTATTAATGTATTTCGAAGTTGATATTCCGTAAATATCTTGTTCTGGTTTGTATAATGCGGTGTTGTATTTGCCGTACAACGTTTCTTTATAAGTAATTGAAGCAGGATCGTCGGTTTTTCCTTCACCTACATATGGATTAGTAATGTAGGTAAGAGGAGAAATCCAAAGATTATCACTGTTCAGAGAGTTTATAATTGAAATCACTGATTTTTCATCTGTTTTAGTTAACTCTCCTGAATAAAATTCGGGGATCACTACTTTCCCTGGATTCAATAGAATAGAATTTGAAATGATAGTGCTGACAGGTGTTGATTTTAATGATTTGTATTCGTTTCGTATTTGCTCAATATTGATGAAGCTGAATGAAGAATAATGTCCAATTGTATTTTCAGGATTCTGATCGAAAAAATAGGAACCATTATTAACGTGATTTCCTTTTCGATGAATATAAAGAGGTGTGGTTGTTCCCGGAATAAAAAAACGTGGACACAGCTGTTTGTCGCTGTTTGTCTGATTACTCTTTCCTGTGTCATTTATCACAACAGACTCAATGAAGTCTAATGCCGCAGGAATACCGGACAAGTAAGTTGTGTCGCCGGTCATACGGTAGTAATACATCAGATTATTTATACATGAAGCTGTTGTTGAGGTTGATATTGCAGCAGGTTCAAATTCTCTTGCCGAAGCAGGTTTTAGATCTAATGAGTATTGATCAGCCCATCCTGCAGTTGGATAATTCTGCTGCAGATTTTTCACACAATTCATCGCATTAATTATAGCGTTGTATGCCCGTTTATCACTTAAGAGATGATAGCATCGAAGAAGAAACCCTATATTCTCATCTAATACGGCATCATTAAGAGTAATGTGGCTGGTATAATCTGATTTATTATCGTTGTTGTAAATCAATGGATATCGTTGAGGCCATCCACCAATAGTATATTGACTTTGCAAAATAAAATTGATTGCTTTATCAAGAGAAACCTTGAATTTTGGATCATATTTTTCAAGATAAATTCGCAGGATAAAGTTTGCTGCGTCAGTCGTTGTTTTATCATCAAAAGTTGCATTCCCATAATATTTGTGAAATTCGCTACATCCCCATGCGTTTTTTCCGATTGTTTTGTACCACCTTTGAATGGAGGACTCCCCACCAAGATCAAAGAAATAATTCCATCCTCCGCATTCAAGTTGACCGAAAATTAGAATATTTGCGACTTTCTTTGCCATAGAGTAATAGAATTCATCTTTTGTAGCATGATAAGCATCAAGCAGAATATTGCCTACCGCCGGAGTTCCGGGTGACTGTACCCATACAGATGTGGGATAGGCCTCTAGTTCTCCCCAGGTACGAGAAAAATCCGGAAGATATCCCCAAACGAAACCTCCATCACGGCTTACTTTCTCCATCATGGCAATAGTTGCTTGTTTCATTGCTTTTTGTGCATCTTCTTTTAGTATTTTTTTATGCTGTGATGCTATTAACGTTGATGAAAGCAAGACGAATATGCTGAGTATTTTGATTGTTTTTTTCATGATAATAAATGAATTAATCAAAAAATAAAACTTAATTCAGTTCGTTCTGTTTTTTTGTGATTTTATCTACCAGGCTATTAAGATAAATCTCTAAATTTGTATATTTTAGGTTGTTGATTGAATAATTCGTGCCGTCTTTTGGATTGTTCTTATCCAAATCGTTTTTATCCTCCCAACTGTCAGGCATTCCGTCGCCATCACTATCATTGGGAGCCGTTAATGAAACATAAATAGGCCATCCGCCTACTGCGTTTTGGGTATCTATCAGCCCATTGCTACTCCCATTTCCTCCGTCATTGATTGTAGCTGTCCCTTTCTTCACGTCATTGATCACCCTTAGGTCAATTTTGTCACGATGCAATGAAGCTCCCGAAAATTCAAGTACTTTTTTAAATGCTACGACTGCTGTTTGAGTAGTTGTGTGATCTGATGTCTTTCCGTTAATGGGCAAGGGCTGTTGGAGAAACTCGCCTTTCTTCCCACCTTGATTTGAGGGAATAACTCCTTTTTCGTTTTGTTTATTAATATTGTTTGGATTTCCTTCAAAAAAATTGCCTTTTATGTATAAGGCAGGATGACCAAAATCATGTATTTCACCATCACCTTTTATGTCTTTACACAACCCATAGGTTTGAATAAAGTACGTAGTCTTTTTGCTTGTTGCAGGTCCCGGCTTATAGTAATTGTTTATAAAATTAAATTTGCCCCCTTCACCCCCATAACAGTTGTTGCTTCCCCAATTGTAAATGACATTATTCCGGAGATCTACATTGCCACGGTATTCGCTTTCAGGATAGTCCTCGTTATAAAGGAAGGGGTGATCCAATCTGGGATTTCGACTGTCGTGCGATGAAAGGAGGTTGTGATGAAACGATGCATTGTTTCCTCCCCATATTCCACCATATCCGTGCGATCCTTTTTGATGAATCGAGTTCTTCAGACTTTCAGAAATCAGACACCACTGCATCGTGAAATTTATGTTTCCATAGAATGATGCACATTCATCTGTACTCCAACTCATTGAACAATGATCAATGATTATATTTGATTGTCTTACGCCGCCTATTGCGTCATCATTAACCTTGTGTTCATCGCCCATACGAAATCGTAAATAACGGATGATAACGTTATCAGCACGAATAGCTAAAGAGTAATTTCTCAGGCAAATTCCATCTCCGGGTGCACTTTGACCGGCGATCGTGATATTACCCGACATTATGTTAAGTTTTGATTTTAGTTCAATAATACCAGATGTCTGAAATAAAATTGTTCGTGGATATTTCTGATTGATTGCCCACCGTAATGTTCCTTCTGATCCGTCATCCGTTAATTTTGTAACATACAGCACTTTTCCACCTCTTCCTCCTGAAGTGTACATGCCACCACCCTCAGCACCTGGAAAAGCAGGTGTTTTTTCGAATAAAATGTCATTATTTATTGAGAAAACATCAAAAGAGAGTTCCAATAGGATGAAAAAAAAACTTAATATGTAGAATTTTTGGTTCATGTATGGTATTGATGTGAAATTGTTAGCTACAAGTATTCCTGTGCCTATTTTGTAAGTAAATAATTCGTAAGAGGATGTTTGCTTTTAGTTAGTTCAGAGATAAATAGATTTGTGAATTCCGTTGCTCCCAAAACGCATAAATGAGTGTCGTCTTTACTTCCTTCGGGGAATCGTTCAGCTACACCTGGAGCTATCCATAAATATAGTTTT
Organism: Paludibacter sp.; assembly: GCA_034927265.1. Classification (GTDB taxonomy): domain Bacteria; phylum Bacteroidota; class Bacteroidia; order Bacteroidales; family Paludibacteraceae; genus Paludibacter. The sequence continues at coordinate 39,076 of JAYFQH010000034.1, read as the reverse complement.
TTAGATTCTTCCGGACCTAATTCTTCAACTCTTTGATGTGTAAGTTCGTTCATGTCAATGACCTGGACATTGAGTTCTTTCCCAACTTCTTTAACAGCATTGATATAGTCACCCAGAGTTTCAACCAACTCACCTTTATTATCAAAGCGCCTTCTCACAATTGGAGTGGCAAGTAATGGAACTGCTTTTTTGTTTCGGGTTTCTTCAATAAATAATTTGAGATTGCTTTTGAATGAAGTTTGAGGGTCAGTGTACCTTTTGATATCTTCTTTCTTCTGATCATTATGCCCAAATTGAATCAGAACATAATCTCCGGGTGATAGTTGATTCCTAACTGCTTCCCACTTGCCTTCATCAATATAACTTTTAGTGCTACGACCTGACACTGCCATGTTCTTAACAATTATTTTGTTTGCGTCAAAATAATCAGATAGACATTGCCCCCATCCTCTGCCAGGATCTCCCGGATCTTCCTGCAGTACCCTGTTGTCTGCCATTGTCGAATCACCAATGGTAAATAATGTTGGTTTTTTTGTGGTATTCTTTGCGGAAACACAGCTGATTACGGTGAATATAATCAAACTGTAAATGAATTTCTTACTTGTTTTCATAAATAATTTTGCCATTAACAATAGTTGTACTTATAAGGATATTGTCATCGAATATGATGATATCTGCATCTTTGTTTTTTGCAATAGAACCTTTTTTATCATCAATCTTCATCATTTGAGCTGGTGTTAAAGTCATCATACGTACAGCATCAATAAGGTTTGCGCCACCCTGTTGAATATACGTTCTAATAAGTCGGTCGGCAGTTGCAATGCTCCCTGCAAATGAACTTCTGTCGGGCAGTTTAGCCACACCATCCTCAATAATAACAGGGATACCTCCGGTTTTGCTTCCCAGGATTGATGTGTTTGTGTTTTGTCCGGCGGCACGCATTGCATCGGTTACCAGTACAATTCGATTTGCACCTTTAACTTTAAACATAAGTTTTAAAAGCGGACCAGGTAGATGAACTCCATCAGCGATAGCTTCCACGTATAAGCTGTCAAGCATATACCCGGCTTCAATTACACCAGCATAACGCAATGCGTTTTTCCGTGTAACAGAAGAAGTAAGAGAATAAAAGTGTGTAATGCTCGTGAAACCTTGGTTATAGGCACATACAGCTTCGTCGTATAAAGCTGCTGTATGTGCCATTGAAACCTGTATTCCACGTTTTTTAAGTTCAGCGGCAAGTTTCATGGCTCCGGGCAATTCAGGGGCCATGCTCCATCTGGCAATTATATCTCCTCCCTTTTCGAGAATCTTATTGTAATGAGCGGGTTCTGGATTCATAATATAGCGAGTATCTTGTCCTCCACTCATGTTTAAGTTCAAAAATCCGCCTTCAATGTGAATTCCTCCGAAAGTTGCACCTTTTATGTTTATTTTATTTGCAATTCTGTAGTTATCAAACATCTTGAAAAGTGTCTCATCGGAGCATGATGCTGTGGTTGGATAGATGAGTGTTGTCCCATGCATTGCATGTAATTCAGCCGCTTTTATCATGTCTTCAGGGGTTTCATCCATAAAGTCGTATCCTCCTCCTCCGTGACAATGTGTTTCAATAAATCCCGGTGAGACATAATTTCCTTTGGCATTAATCGTGATGGCACCATCAAAATCAATTTCATTAGAAGATACATTAATTACTTTACCATTTTCAATAAGTACACAGCCATTTTCTATTATTGAATCAGCAGTGATAATTTTACCGTTATAAATTTTAATTCTCATATCGTTTTTTGCATATAGTTCGACAAAAAATAATACTATCGTTAATATAAGGATGTATTTTCTCATGATGTAATATTTATTGTTAATTATCTATAGGTTCAATTTTGCCGGCAAGGAGAAAAACAGATAATAATGAAATTGGGAATAATAATCCGGCAAAAACAAAGAAAGGTAGCCATCCGACTTTAGTTATTAAAGGGATAATAATCATTGCGGTAATTGTACCCATAACTGCTGATGCACCACCTAAGCCTGCGAGTGAGCCAACTGTTTTTCCGTGGTGAAAATCAGATGGCAATGTCATTAAGTTAGTAGCTGTAAATTGATAGCCCGCTAATATTATTGCCATCATTATAACGGCTGAATATGGAGTTGAAGCCATAGAAGCTCCGATAATACCGGGAATTGCAATAATAGCGCCAATAACTAATCCCGTTTTACGAGAGAAATTCAATGTTTTGCCTTTTCTCATCAATAAGCCGGAGAACCATCCGCCGGAAAATGCTCCTAAAGCAGCTCCAACATATGGTACCCAAGCCGAAAGTGCCACCTCTTTGATGTCGAGATTGTACATTTCAATTAAATATAAAGGGATGAAAGTCACAAAAATCCACCAAATTGGATCAAGGAAAAATCTCCCAACAATTAAACTGTAATTTTTTCTTTGGCTCAAAAGTTCTTTCCAAGATTTTGGCTTGATATCCTCATCCTTTTTATTACACTCAGGTTGACCAGAGAGAATGTACTCTCTTTCTTCTTCAGTAATCCATGAATGATATTTGGGTGATTTTTTGTTAATAATTAGCCACGGTATTATCCATAAGATTCCTAAAGAACCTACAATCACAAAAGTTAATCTCCAACCTACTAAAAGATATAAAAACGATATGACAATAGGTGCAAGTATTGAGCCAATTGAGGTCGCCGAGTTAAATATCCCCTGAGCTAATGCTCGTTCTTTTGTTGGAAACCATTCAGCATTTGATTTTGTTGTCCCTGGCCACGGCCCAGCTTCGCCCAATCCTAAAAAAAACCGGAATCCCATAAGAGATTTTATCCCTGAGGCAAAAGAAGTTAATGCGTCAGCAGTTCCCCACAGTACAGCTGAAAATACAAAACCTTTTCTCGTACCTATCTTGTCATATAATTTTCCGGATAGCAGTTGGCTTATACCATATGCAATCATAAAGAATATTGTTATGTATGCTAATATCCGCTTTGACTCTATTTTAAAATCTTCATCTGAAAGAGTACTGTCTACCAAACCTAATTCTTTGGCGATTCCACCAATAACAGTCAGGGTGTAGGTTCCGTTCTTGTTTAATGATACCTTTTCTTCATTTGCTACAGTTATTTCTCCGTTGACTCCTGTCAAAATGTAAGTTTTATCTGTTTTATTATAACTGACCTTTTCTGATGGATATTCTATTTTTTTGTTTGCTACCCACATGTAGTTTAAAGTTCCCCGGTCAAGGTAATTGATAATCGCCACAACCGAGATTAAACTTAAAACAATCCATCTTAACCCTTTAATTTTCATATTTTTTGTGATTTATTATGTATCTATAGAAGTGAGGCACTGTCTTCATCAATATAGAGTGTGGTGTCTTTGTGTGTTCTTAAAAATGATGCAGGGCACATGGTGCTAATAGGACCGTCGCAGGTAGCTTTGATGGCATTTGCTTTTGCTTTTGAGGGAACAATTGCGTAAAGCTTGTTTACATGCATCAATTCTGGTATTGTAATTGTGATGGCGTGAGTTGGTACATCTTCCAGTTTTTTAAAACAACCATCGTTAATTTGTTGTTGACGATTTTCCATTGATAAATCAACAATTTTTACAATCTCAGGGTCATCAAAAAATGCAACATGCGGGTCATTAAAAGCCAAATGGCCATTTTCTCCAATACCTAAAAAAACAATATCTGGTGGCATCTGTCGTAGTAATGAAGAGTACCTTTTGCATTCTTCATCCAAGTTTTTTGCCAGAGAATTCATATAAAAAACGGACTTACATTTTACTTTTGAAAAAACACGATCTTCTAAGAACTTACTAAATGCTTGAGGTGCTTTTGGGTCTATTCCCACATATTCATCCATATGAAAAGCATTGATTTTAGACCAATTAATTTCCTCTTTTATTATCAGATTTGAGAGAAATTCATTTTGGGATGGTGCCGAGGCAAAGATAATATTTATTTCATTCTTTATTTTTTGAAGATGAATAATATAATTTGCAATCTCATTAGCAGCAAGTTTTCCTAATTCATTCCGATCTTCTGAAATCTTCACTTTTAATCTTCCTTTGATTATTTCTCTTTTCATGTTTTATATCTTATATTGATTATCGTTAACGTATTTTTTATTGCTATTTATATTTTTAATACACTTATATATAGAATTTTAAATTTATTTTTTGTTTTATGATATTCGTAAACGTGCACAAATATATTATAAGATATTTATTTTACCAAATTATTATCTGAATTAAATGTATAATTTCTTTATTTTAATTTACAAGTAATTAATATACAGCGGTTTAATTTTTCTATTTTTTTTTGTGTTTAATGTATATTGTTGTTGTTAAATTAAAATAATAAAACGTTAACGATAACGTTTTTTGGAGTATGCATTAAAGACTCATAAAAAAATGTATACTAAAACCTCTGACGAACGTAGGGGTCAGTTTGGGAGTCTAAATAAATTAATTGGTAAAATAAAATACACAATAAAGTTGTGAGTGAAAAAAGGAAACAATAATCGTTGTAATATGATTTAGCCAAAGAATTATTTCAAAAAGATGCCTTGATAAATAAAAATTCCTTATTTTTGTAGAATTGTAATAATTACAAAAAACGTTTCCATCATTTAATAAACAACTATGTTCAAAAAACTTTATATCTTCTATCGGGACGGTTTTAAGAATATGACCGTAGGAAAAAAGCTTTGGCTGATTATTTTTATAAAATTATTTATTATGTTTGGCATTCTTAAGGTATTTTTCTTTCCCAATCAGCTTAACCAGCAGTACGATAATGATGCTGACAAGGGAAAGCATGTTAGCACTGAATTAATTAATCGCTCTAAATAAATTTTATTTATTAAATTTTATACCATTATTTATTATGGAATTATTGGATGTATCTTTAGTTAACTGGTCGAGGGCGCAGTTTGCCCTGACCGCCATGTATCACTGGATTTTTGTCCCGCTTACGCTCGGAGTAGGGGTCGTGATGGCCATCATGGAAAGTCTTTATTATAAAACCGGGAAGGAAGAATGGAAGAAAGCGACAAAATTCTGGATGACCCTGTTTGGAGTTAATTTTGCTATGGGGGTTGCCACCGGGATTATTCTTGAATTTCAGTTTGGTACTAACTGGTCGAATTACAGTTGGTTTGTAGGCGATATTTTCGGAGCGCCACTTGCCATCGAAGGAATGCTGGCATTTTTCATGGAAGCTACGTTTATCTCGATTATGTTCTTCGGATGGAATAAGGTAAGTAAAGGATTTCATCTGGCTTCAACATGGTTGGTGATGCTCGGTGCTACTTTCTCGGCACTCTGGATACTGGTTGCTAATGCTTGGATGCAATATCCTATTGGCATGGAGTTTAATCCAACCTTGTCGAGAAACGAGATGGTCGATTTTTGGAGCATTTTATTATCCCCCGTGGCTGTGAATAAGTTTCAGCATACTGTTTATTCGGGCTGGGTGTTGGGAGCCTTGTTTGTTGTGGGTGTAAGCGCGTGGTATATCATAAAAAAGCGCGAGATGGATTTTGCGATGAGAAGTGTAAAAGTAGGGGCTATTTTTGGAGTGGTGGCAACAATTCTGATAATTATTACCGGTGATGGTTCCGCCTATCATGTAGCACAAAGACAGCCGATGAAATTAGCCGCAATGGAAGGTTTATATGATGGAAAAGAAGGTGCAAATATTGTTGCCATGGGGATTTTGAACCCTGAAAAAAAATATGACAATGCCGAAGATCCTTTTATTGTAAAGATGGATGTGCCTATTCCTAAATTATTGTCGTTGCTGGGATATCGCGATGCCAATGCGTTTGTGCCGGGAGTGAAGGATATTATTGAAGGTTATACTTTGTCCGACGGTACAGTGGTGCCTTCGTTTGCTGAAAGGCAGTCGAGTGGCAAGCTGGCGATTGAATCGCTGAAAAGCTATCAGGCAGCGGAAGCTGAAAAGAATGACTCATTGAAGGCAATTCACAAATCTGCTATTGACGAAAATTATAAGAACTTCGGTTATGGTTATTTGGAGAAGCCCGAAGATTTAATTCCTAATATTCCTTTGGTGTTTTATTCTTTCCACATCATGGTGGCGTTGGGGATGTTGTTCCTGGTACTGTTTATTGTTGTTTGGTTTATGCATTGGAAAAAGAAACTTGAAAATGCCAAATGGTTGCTTTGGGGTTCTTTGTTTACGATACCGTTAGGATACCTTGCCACTCAGTTGGGATGGGTTGTTGCCGAAGTGGGTCGTCAGCCATGGGCTATTCAGGATGTTTTGCCTGTACAGGCAGCAGTCTCCAGTGTATCTACCGGGTCAGTACAGGTAACTTTCTTCCTGTTCCTGGTGTTATTCACGGCATTATTGCTGGCTGAAATCAGGATTATGGTGAAACAGATACAGAAAGGTCCGGAAAATCATTAAGAACAGTCAACAGTCGACAGTCAACAGACAACAGACAGCAGACTGTAGACAATAAAGATTAACAATTAAACAAAAAATATTATGACAACATACGCATTTCTTCAACATTATTGGTGGTTTCTGATTTCCCTGTTGGGAGGTCTGCTTACCTTTCTCATGTTTGTGCAGGGAGGGCAGTCTATGCTTTTCTCTCTATCAAAAACAGAAGATGAACGACGCTTGCTGGTGAATGTTCTCGGAAGAAAATGGGAGTACACCTTTACGACTCTGGTAACTTTCGGTGGAGCATTTTTTGCTTCGTTCCCACTGTTCTATTCTACAAGTTTCGGTGGGGCATACTGGTTGTGGATAGTGATCCTGTTCGCATTTATCATTCAGGCTGTATCCTATGAGTTTCAGTCGAAGCCGGGTAATGTATACGGCAAAAAGACCTACCAACGCATGCTTTTTCTTAACGGATTGTTTGGCACTTTCTTTATTGGGATTGCTGTTGCAACATTTTTTACCGGATCAGATTTTACGGTAGGAAAGGGAAATATTACCAATGTGGTTTCTCCCGTAATTAGTCGGTGGGGAAATGGTTGGCATGGTTTGGAAGCCTTGCTTAGTGTGCGTAATCTGTTTTTAGGGCTGACGATCTTTTTTCTTGCCCGTACGCTGGCTACTCTCTTTTTTATCAATAGGTTAAGTCATGAAGTGCTTGAGATGCGGTCGAAGAAATATCTTTTGTATAACGGAGTCCCATTCGTGGTTTTCTTTTTGGCATTTGTGATTTCTATCTTTTTATCCGAAGGTTTTGCCGTAAAAGAAGATGGAACAGTATTTCTGGAAAAATACAAGTATTTTATCAATTTTGTTGAAATGCCTGTTATCGGGTTGCTTTTCCTGATCGGAGTTGTAGCTGTGTTGTTTGGTATTCTGGCAACTTTACTGAAGAATGATTTTAAAAAAGGAATATGGTTTACCGGCATTGGTACTGTGGTAACGGTGACAACTTTATTGATGGTTGCTGGTTATAATAATACTGCATTTTATCCTTCTACAGCAGATTTACAGAGTTCACTGACCATTTTCAATGCCTCATCCAGTGAATTTACGCTCAAGGCAATGTCGTGGGCTTCCATTTTGGTTCCGGTTGTTTTAGTCTATATTTTTATTGCTTGGCGCGCATTGGAAAAGAAAAAAACTGATATAGAGGATGTTGATAACGATAGTCATGCTTATTAGTTTTTAATCAAACACAAAAAATTATTGCAGGTCAAAACTGATGACTTGTTTCTGTTGAAAGGGCACATAAAATAATATGTGCCCTTTTGCAACATTTATGTCAGGAAAAACATCTTATTCATGTTTTAACGAAAGAAATGTTTTTTCTTTTTATAAATGAGATATAAGTAGTTTAGTTTAATCAAAATTTATTTTTTTATGTTTATGAAAACACTGAAACAATTAACGGTTTATGCATTGTCATTATTAGTTTTGTCAGGATGTATGAACGACGATGAAAACAATGACAAATATTGGATCAACATTGCTACAGTCGAGAATCCAGACAACAGTACTGAGTTTTTCTTACGTTTGGATGATAGCACAAGGTTGTGGACAGAATCATCAGTTTTTAGCAATTATAAACCGACAAATGGTCAACGGGTAATTGCCAATTACAGTATTTTGTCGGATAAGAGAGCAACTGGTCTTTATGATTATGATATTCAATTGAATGATGTGTATCAGGTGCTTACTAAAGGAATTTTTCAGATAACACCAGCAGCTGAGGATAGTATTGGGAATGATTCTATCTATGTTGAAGCAGATGATGTATGGATTGGCAGTAAATACCTGAATATTGAGTTTTACTATCAGGGATATTCCAAAACGCACTTTATCAATTTAGTGTCAGATGCTTCCAAAACCTATAATGATGGTAAAGTTCATTTGGAATTCAGGCATAATGCCAATAATGATCAGGCAGTATATAATCGTTGGGGCGTTGTTTCATTTGACCTGAGTTCTCTTGAAAATAATGCAGCTGATTCGGTAAATCTTGTAATACATGTAAATCTGCCGGATAAAGCAGGTGATACAACCTTTGAACGCACCTATCGTTATAAATCTTCCCCAGCAGGCGTTAAAAAGAATCTTAGGAGCAGTTATTTTAATAATAAAGATAACAGTTTAGAATAAGTGAGTTTGTTTTTTGATTTTTTGCAAAGGTAAATGGGCCTGTTTCATATTATGGAACGGGCCTTTTCCTTTGTAGTGGCATAGATTGCTTTTCAATAAAATAATTTTCGCTTTTTTCTGATTTATACTGTTAGTCTCAATAGTTTTTGTTATTTTTGTAACATTTGTTACACTTTGCGGTTTTCGCAGATATTTTTTATTTATGCAGCGAAGACTTTTTAATTATTTATCAATGAAACAATTCTTCCTGCTGTCATTTGTCTTGTTGTGTTTTGCTGCTACTTTTGCTGAAACTCCCTCTGATGCAGATAATAAGAATAATACAGAGGATGTTGAACTGATGGAACTCGTTGTGAATGCTTCCCGCACGCAGACAAAATTGAAAGAAATTCCTTCTTCTGTGTCTGTGATTACAACATCATCAATTGAGACAAACGAAATCAATACCCTTAGTAATGCTACTTCTGTCATCCCGAACTTTTTCATGCCCGAATATGGGTCTAAACTCACATCGCCGGTTTATATACGGGGAATAGGATCGCGTATTAATGCTCCATCTGTAGGGATGTATGTGGATAATGTTCCGTATTTTGAGAAAGCGGCATTTAATTTTGATTTTTTTGATGTACAGAAAATTGAGGTTTTACGTGGTCCGCAGGGAACACTTTACGGACGGAACAGTATGGGGGGGCTCATTAATATTACTACCAAATCACCACTGGACTATCAGGGGACTCATGTACAGTTATCAGCCGGTAACTATGGGTTGTTTAAAGCTAATGCCGGTCATTATCAGAAAATTTCAGACAAACTCGGGTATAGTATATCAGCTAATTATCTGCACCAGGACGGTTTCCATACCAATATCTTTTTCAATGAAAAAGTGGATATGCTTGATGCATATGGATTAAGACTGAAACTACAGTACCTGATCTCTGACAAATGGTCGTTGGATTTTACTTCGAATGTCGATCAAAGCAGTCAGGGTGGTTATCCCTATGCGCTTTACGATAAAGTCAATCAAGCTGATGGATTTGTGAATTATAATCAAAAAAGCGGTTACGACCGTTATCTGATGTCGAATGCTCTGAAACTGAAATATGTTTCGGAAGGATGGGAATTCAGCAATACATTCTCTTATCAGTTTCTAGATGACAATCAACAGATTGATCAGGATTTCGGAATAGATTCAGTATATTTCGCCGGGCAAATGCAAAAACAGCATAATTTTGCCAATGAGCTTATTTTTCAATCCAATACCCATCAACGCTATAGCTGGCTGTTTGGTGTTTTTGGATTTTTACAGGATGCTGGAAATATTGTAGATGTCGACAATTATAAAACGGTAACACCAGATGGAAATGTATATATGTGGTATCAAAAAAGATATTTGTCGGTTACAGAAGGAGCTGCATTGTTTCATCAATCATCTTATAAAGTATTGCCTCAACTTACGCTGACCGGTGGAATTCGTTTTGATTATGAACAGTCGCGTATGCGATACCAATATGAAGGTACTAAGGCAGGAGCGCCTTTGGCCTCTGTCGATACGGTATATCCTTCTTTGCGCGATAAGGTGATACTCCCTAAAGTGGCTTTGGCATATGAGATAAGCCCAAAGTCTAATTTTTATGCATCATACTCAACAGGGTATAAACCCGGAGGATTTAATTCAACTTTTGAGAAACCTGAACATCTGATGTTCAGGAAAGAAATCAGCCACAATTTTGAAATGGGTATGAAAGCCGAGCTGATAAATTATATATATGCAGATTTATCTGTTTTTTATACCAATCTTAAAAATCAGCAAATTTACCGTACTGCACCTAGTGGCAGAGGTTCATATCTTGATAATTCAGGATTGTCGAACAACAGAGGCTTAGAGCTGACCCTTCAGAATCATTCCTTTTATGGATTCGAAGGCATGATTGCTTATGGCTATACCCACGCTGAAATACTAGAATATGTATTGAGCGAAACGGTGAGCTATAATAATCATTTTACGCCCTACATCCCCCGCCATACTTTGACATTGCAGGGTACGCAAAATATCAAACCAGCCCGGAATAAATGGATTGACCGAATCAAACTAAACATTTTATATAATGAAACCGGAGAATTATACTGGAACCTAACCAATGATCTTAAAGAAGAAAGTTACGGTATCCTGAATGCAAAGGTTACTTTTATAAGGGGCAATTTGCAACTTGATTTTTGGGGTAAAAATCTTACAAATACTCAATACCATGCTTTTATGTTTGAGTCAGGAAATAAGGCTTACGCACAAGCAGGGAAACCTGTGCAGGCAGGGGTGAATTTATCGGTAAAATTTTAACATGATGAAATTAAAATTTCCTACCCTCTTCAGCCTGTATATTGCTCAATCCATCCCGATGAGTTTCTTTTCCACTGTAGTGCCTGTTATCATGCGTCAGGAGAACTATTCTCTTGAGTCCATTGGATTGTTGCAGTTGGTAAAACTTCCGTGGACATTAAAATTCCTATGGGCGCCACTGGTTGATAATAATGCAAAGGACAGAAAACAACTCCGCAGGTGGATTATTCTGTCGGAATTGTTTTATGCATTTGTTATCCTAAGCATCAGTCTTTTTAGTTTGCAGACCGATTTTAAATTAATCGTCATGCTGATGATTGTGGCCTTTGTTGCGTCGGCTACCCAGGATATTGCCACCGACATTTTTGCGATAAGGGTGTTGCGAACCGAAGAAAAAGCCACGGGAAACGGTGTTCAATCGGCAGGCAGTTTTATCGGCAGTCTTTTCGGCACTGGAGTTTTATTGCTTGCCTATCATTATCTCGGTTGGCAGTATTTGTTGTGGATATTAGCGGCATTTGTGATATTTGCCATAGCACCTCTGCTGATTTACAAACCTGAGAATGATTTGTCAGTTGCCGGTAAGGTGAGAGTAAAGCCGATTGATATCCTGTCCTTTTTCAAAGAAAAAATTGCCCGCAGGCGTGTTTTGGTGTTGATTTTCTATTATTCAGGCCTGATTGGAATTCTGGCCATGCTGAAACCCTACATGGTTGATTTGGGCTATAGTGTGAAAGAAATAGGTTTTATGTCGGGCATTGTGGGAACAGCAGTAGCAGCATCTTTTGCTTTTTTGGGAGGGTTCATAGTTAAATATATCGGACGCAAGCCTGCTATTTATCTTTTTGCCCTGATTAATGTCTCAGTAGGAGTATTTTTCTTTCTGATCTCCATGCATACACCTTTGTTGTTCGAACTGTATGCTGGTTTATGTTTGCTTTGGGGGGCTTATGGTTTGTCCACAGTAATCATATACACTACCTCAATGGATGCTGTCCGGCCAAACAGTGCAGGTACCGATTTTACCGTTCAGATTGTAATAACTCATTTGAGCTCGATGCTCATAGCTGTTTTCAGTGGAAAACTCGGAGATCTTATCGGGTACAATGGGCTATTTGGAGTTGAAGCATTCATGTCGGTGTTGTCAGTTAGTTTGTTGTTTTTTGTTTATCCTGTTAAGTTAAAGTTATGGAAATCAGTAGAGAGTTAATTGAAAAATATAATGTTCCAGTCCCCAGGTACACCAGTTATCCTCCGGCTAATCATTTTGTGAATCAATTCTCAGAAGCAAGTTTTTTGCAGATGATTGAGGATTCAAATAGTAGTTATCCTGAAAATATCGCTATATATATTCATATTCCCTTTTGTAAGAAAATATGTTTTTATTGTGGATGTAATACTGCGCTCTACAAAGGAGAGCTATTGGTGGCGAACTATATGGAAGCCCTGAAAAAAGAGATAATAATGATCTCTAAGCGGATTGATAAAAAACGAAAAGTCTCACAGATTCATTATGGAGGGGGTACACCTAATGCTGTTGATGTTCGTTGGCTTGAGGAAATCAATCAGTTGCTTTTCGATTTGTTTGAATTTATTCCGCGTCCTGAAATTGCTATTGAGTGTCATCCGGCACATTTAGATGAATTATACCTACAGCGTTTGCTGAATGTCGGGTTTAACCGCTTTAGTCTGGGAATTCAGGACTTTGATCTTACAGTGCTCAACACGGTGAATCGTAATCCTGCCGCCATGCCGGTGAAGGAAATTGTTGAAATCCTGAAACGGGATAATCCTGCGATTTCAGTTAATCTTGATTTTATTTACGGATTACCGGGACAATCCGTTGCAGGATTTAATCAGACTATACAACAGGCAATTGATATCAGACCCGATCGACTAGTTACCTTCTCCTATGCTCACGTACCCTGGTTGAAGAAACACCAGCAGATACTTGAGAAAAAAGGCTTATTGTCGTCCACACAAAAGATGGATATCTTTCTTTCCTCCAGAGAACTATTGCTTGGTTCAGGTTATCAGCCGATCGGTCTCGACCATTATGTGCTGCCGCAGGATGAACTGAATAATGCTTTGCGGAATAATCAGTTGCACAGGAACTTTCAGGGTTATTGCACCCGTCGTACCACAGGACAGGTATATGCCTTCGGGGTTTCTTCCATCAGCCAACTGGAAAATGGGTATGCCCAGAATGAAAAAGATACCGTTGCCTATATTGAACACATCAATCAGGGAAGACCGGCTGTAGAGAAAGGGTTGGTTTTGACCCTCGAACAGAAGATTATCAGATCGGTAATAGAACAAATAATGTGTAATCTGATGCTTGATATTCCCGCATTTTGTGAGGAGCAAAAGATAAATCAAACCGATTTTTTACGAATTACGCATTTCTCAGAAGAGAAACTTGTTACATTCTTATCCGACGGGTTGATCAGTTATGATAATAAAGTATTGAGGATAACTGAAACTGGTTCGTTTTTTATACGTAACATTGCAGTCCTGTTTGATCCGGATTATCAACAGTTAGAAAATAAGTATTCAAAATCAGTATAGAATATAAACCACAAAAGGCACAAAAGGAAGACGAAGGAAACACAAAAGAGTGAATAACGTAGAGACGTGGCATGCCACGTCTTTTAGTGATAAGTGATGAGTGATGAGTGACACCCACATTTAATTTTCCTTTTATATTTTCTTCGTCTTCCTTTTGTGCCTTTTGTGGTTTAAAATATATTTATTGTAAACAATGAAGACATTACAAGCGGATATCGTTATTATCGGAGCAGGCCTTACCGGTCTGACCATGGCATATTACCTGAAAAAGGCGGGATTGAAGGTTATTGTGCTCGACAAAAGAGACAGGGTGGGTGGGGTAATTCACACCTGCAATGAAGATGGATTTACTTATGAGGCGGGGCCGAATACCGGTGTGATCTCATCTCCCGAGCTTGTGCAGTTATTCCGGGATTTGAATCTGCAATTTGAGGTGCCAGGGGCAGCCTCAAAGCAAAGATGGATTTGGAAGAAAGGGAAATGGCATGCACTGCCTTCAGGTTTAATGTCAGCCATTAAAACACCACTTTTTCCCCTGAAGGATAAAATCAACATTCTCGGAGAGCCCTTTCGAAGAAAAGGAAACGATCCGGATGAGACTGTTGCTGCTTTGGTCAGAAGAAGAATGGGGGCGAGTTTTCTCACCTACGCTGTTGATCCGTTCATTTCAGGCATTTATGCAGGTGATCCCTCCGCTTTAGTTACCCGTTTTGCTTTGCCAAAACTATATGCCCTTGAGCAGCAGTATGGCAGTTTTATCAAAGGTGCTGTAAAAAAGAGTAAGATACCCAAATCGGAATTGGAGAAACAGGTGACTAAAGAAGTTTTTTCGTTAAAAGGAGGTTTAAGTAAGCTTATTGAAGCTCTTATTGACAATATGGAAGAACAGGATTTTATTTTGCCGGTTTCATATGTTAGTATAGATTATAAGGCAGCAAGATATTATACTAATTTTATAAAAGAAGGTGAGGAGCAATGTATTAGCTCCACGAAGGTAATTACTACAGTCGACGGAGTAGCTCTTCCATCTTTATTACCATTTTTATCCCCGGGGATATTGAATCAGCTTTCCGGCATCCGTTATGCAAAAGTAGTTCAGGTAGTTGCCGGCTATAAACACTGGCAGGGAATTGATATCAAAGCGTTCGGGGGACTGGTGCCTTCTGTAGAAAAAAAAGATGTGCTGGGGATACTTTTTCCTTCAGCTTTGTTTGAAAACCTTACTCCCAAAGGAGGTGCATTGTTGTCGGTATTTATGGGAGGAATGAAACGACCTGATATAATAGAAATGCCGGACGACGAAATTGCAGGCATGGCTATAAATGCAATTATGGAAATGATGCAGACCGACAGTGAGCCAGATTTAATCAGAGTTTTCAGGTACGAAAGGGCTATTGCTCAATATGAAAAAAGCTCAGGGTTGAGGTTTTCAGCTATCAGGGAAGTAGAAAGAAATTATCCGGGATTGGTGCTGGCCGGGAATATCCGTGATGGAATAGGCATGTCGGACCGGGTCAGGCAGGCAAAAACGGTTGCTGAACAAATACTGGCTGAAACTAAAGTTTGAAAGGTATGAAGAAGGCAGTGTTGTTGGTCAACCTTGGTACTCCCGAAAGTCCGTCGCCTAAGCATATAAGAAAGTATCTTACCGAATTTCTGAATGATCCTTTTGTGATTGATCTGCCATGGCTGATTCGTAAAATCCTGGTGAATCTGATCATCATCCCTTTCAGGGTGAAGAAATCAACCGGACTTTACCAGAGATTATGGACAGCAGAAGGATCCCCAATTTTACGACATTTGGAACAACTTGGATCAAAACTGCAAAAGGCTGTTGGTGATGAAACCACTGTTTATGTTGCGATGCGTTACGGAAAGCCGTCTTTAAAGGCAGCTTTAAATGAAATTAATAAAAGTGGCGCCGATGAATTGCATGTGGTACCGCTTTTCCCTCAATACGCCTCGTCTACTACCGGAAGCATTATTCATGCAGTGCAGAAGAACAAAAGTAGATTGCAAAACGTAAATAACATACATTTTACGGAGCAGTTCTATCATAACCCCGGTTTTATCAATGCCTTTTGTGAACGCATATCCTTTTATCAGCCTGCATCTTTCGATCATATCATTTTTTCTTTTCACAGTTTGCCTGTACGGCATATCGAAAACATTCATCCCGGAACATCCTGTGATGGTTGTAGCTGTGAAGACAGCCTTCCTCCTTGTGGAACAATGTGTTACAAAGCCACCAGTTACGCCACTGCCCGTATGATTTCCGAACGACTTCTGATCAGGAGCGAAGATTATACAGTAGCCTTTCAGTCACGTTTTGCTAAAAACTGGATAGGTCCGTTCACCGAAGATATAGTTATTCAATCAGCACTCTCGGGAAAATCGAGAGTGCTGGTTGTGGCTCCGTCCTTTGTGGCAGATTGTTTGGAAACCATCGTGGAAATCGGGCAGGACTATCAGAACCTTTTCAAAGCGCATGGAGGCAAAGAACTGGTAATGGCTGAGAGTCTGAATGTCAGCGAATCCTGGGTGGAGGCTCTGATGGAGATTATATCCTTAAAAACTCCTCAGATCTGACTTATCTCCATAATTTCTACGGGCATCCTGATCCTGTTCTTCTGATATTTCAGGGGACTTGTACCAATTGATTTTTGTCGAGAAAAACATGATTACTCCCAAAATGATGAATAGCCCGATGCTTCCAACCAGCAAAGCAAGTTCTTCAATCTGGAGGACAACATAAAGATAGCTGTACAGAATGCCGAGAATTAATGCCAGCAAACCGGCCTGACGGTAATTTCGGAAGATATTTGCAGTATACGCGCTCACCAGCCCGATGATGGCAATACTTGCAATCAGATAAGCCCATCCGAAGCCTACTTGCTCCGAAAGTGACAGCAATAAACTGTAAAACAGAATAAGTCCCAGTCCCACAAGTATATATTGAACCGGATGTACCCTTTTTCCGGTAAGCACTTCAACAAAAAAGAAAACAACAAAGGTCAGGGCAATAAACATGATGGCGTATTTTGCCGATCGTTCTGCCTGCTGATAATGATTGATCATATCGACCAGTTTTACTCCGAAGATACTGTCGTCAAATTTATCCGTGTTGTTATCTATCCATTTGTCGGGAATATTTCTATTGAAATGAAGTACCTTCCATTCCGCCTGAAAATCCTTTTCGCTTATTTTATGTTCCGGATTGAAATTGCCCGTAAATCCAGGAGCGTTCCAGTTGCCAATCAGTTTAACCTTTGTGGTTCTTCCCATTGGGGTAAAGTTGATACTATTGCTTCCTTTGAGATTTAACAGGCAGCTAAAACCGTTCTTTTTTCCTCCATTCGTTTCGAGCAGAGTACCCAGGTTAATGACTAATCCCTGACCAATCTCGTCGGCATTGGTTCCTCCAGCTTCAGGTTTATAGAGATTTCCGGCCATTTTGAAGTCAGGGATACTCGACACACCCCGCAAATCGGAAATTCCTATTCTCACATAAGCTTCATTCCATAAGATGCGTGAATGTTCAGCTTTAGAGAAATCAATTGCCGGGAAAGAGCCCGAAATCTGTAGATCACTTTTGTAGATAATCGACTTATATATTCCAAGATATTTCTCCTGTGGAAATATCTTTCCTGTAATTGTCAATTCTTCAGGAGTGATGTTTAGGTAATGCCTCACAGTTGTGGAAGATTCCTTGTCAGAAACGATTACTTCATAAGGGATAGTCATTACAGGACCTATGATGGTCTGATCATTACTCCATAGGTTGTTAATCTTTGCTACTGCTTCATCACTTCTTAGCTTTCTTTCTCTGATGAGTTCCATGATCATTGCTCCCGGAATCAACAGTATCAGACTGATTGCCCCGATGATTATCACTTTAAGTGTGAGTGATTTGCTGAACTTTTCAGCGTTCTTCTTTATTGTGTCCATAAGTTTAAAAATTGATTGTTATTAATAAAGTACTTTGAAATACAAAGTTAGTGTATAAAAAAAATTATCTTAATAATTCTCCAAGTGCATCAAGATGAGCCCTGAAGTCATCAGATCCGGTTTTAGTAATACAGTACTGTGTATTCGGTTTCCGTCCGACAAATTGTTTGGTAGATTGCACATAACCAAGACCTTCCAGCGCTTTAATGTGGCTTGCCAGATTTCCATCGGTGACATCCAGCAAGTCCTTCAGCGCATTGAAATCCAATGTATCATTCACCGCCAGTGCCGACATGATACCGAGTCGGATGCGACTTTCAAAGGCTTTATTTAGTTTGGCAATAATATTTTTCATTACTGAATAATAAACACTGTATTAAATGCATAACGATAATTCAGGCTTTTTTACGGTCGTATTTCAAATGCATGATCAATCCGTATAAAATGTGACACAGTCCAAAACCGATTGTCCAGAAAATAATGCCATGATATAAAAACACTGCCGCCAGCAAGCCGAGTATAATTTCAGTTATACCCAGATAATGTATCTCCGGATAGGTAAATTTAGAAACATTGATCAATGCCAGACCGTAAAAAATTAAAGTTGATGACGCCACCATAGCGATATCACCACGGATCAAAAAAATCAGAGAGAATATCCCGCCGGCAAGAAGCGGCAGGCCGAGGTGGTATAAGGTGTCAAGTACCACTCTTTTTACCATTTTCTGATGATTTTTTCTGGCCTTCTTCATTGAGAGATAGTATGCGGCACCAACAGATATCAACAAAACAACGAGGGCGTCGGCAAGCAATATCCAGAAATCCCTTGACCCGAAAATGCCGGCTGTACCTGCATTTTCAAGCAGAAAGAAATAGGCGAATGCGGCCCCGGCTATGGCAGTTATTCCGGCAATGATTCCCGACATTCCGCTCAGGGAAAGAAATTTGGTTGATTTTTCCATCATCTCCCTGATAGCTTTCAGATCTTCAAGTTGTTTTTCCATATGAAGTTTATAAAAGTACTTTGAGCTGCAAAGCTAATGAGATATTTTAATAAATGAGTTAAGTTGTGAATATTTAACATTTTAATTCCTTGCGGTGCGATTAGTAGTATCAAGTTCAAATCCGGTTCAACTTATACCGATGTATTTCAATTCCTTGCGGTGCGATTAGTAGATTCCTTTTCCGTATGTGAAAATCGGGGATCAATTTATTTCAATTCCTTGCGGTGCGATTAGTAGGATGGAACAAGTAGACTTGTAATAAATGCAAAATTATTTCAATTCCTTGCGGTGCGATTAGTAGAATAGTACCGGATGCATTCAGACGGGAACATTTACATTTCAATTCCTTGTGGTGCGATTAGTAGAAAGCTGCTGTATGAACAATGACGAAGGTAAAATAATTTCAATTCCTTGTGGTGCGATTAGTAGTGCTGATCCGAAACGAATGATTAACAAATTTACTGTATTTCAATTCCTTGTGGTGCGATTAGTAGTGCGAACACTCAAACAGTGATAACGCTAAAAAACAAATTTCAATTCCTTGTGGTGCGATTAGTAGCGTCAAATAGTTAAGAGAATAGATACCGTTCAATTATTTCAATTCCTTGTGGTGCGATTAGTAGATTTAATGAAAACGGAAACGCTACTACCCAATCATATTTCAATTCCTTGTGGTGCGATTAGTAGAGCGAGGCGTTTTCTCTTGTAAACGTTTATCCGAAATTTCAATTCCTTGTGGTGCGATTAGTAGTTTTATTTAGTTTATCTTTACTTGGTACTGACCTCGATTTCAATTCCTTGTGGTGCGATTAGTAGTATTAGAGCATTATCCTGTAGAGATGGATCCTTCATTTCAATTCCTTGTGGTGCGATTAGTAGGATTTATGAAACTGGCTATTAGTGCCGGTCAACTTGATTTCAATTCCTTGTGGTGCGATTAGTAGAAATTCAGGATTTAAGCTTATCAATCAATGTTCGTGATTTCAATTCCTTGTGGTGCGATTAGTAGTAAGATTGAAATAACAGGGCAGGGAACTGCTTTTAAATTTCAATTCCTTGTGGTGCGATTAGTAGAGGAAGCTGCTTCTTTATACGATCATTCAGATGTCATTTCAATTCCTTGTGGTGCGATTAGTAGTTAAGGAGATTCTTGGCGTTGTTAGATGTTCCTCTATTTCAATTCCTTGTGGTGCGATTAGTAGAATAATTCCATCTCCACTCATCCTAACGCATCCGCAATTTCAATTCCTTGTGGTGCGATTAGTAGAAACAGTTGGCGGAGTTTTCTCGTCAGGTCATCCTATTTCAATTCCTTGTGGTGCGATTAGTAGTAAACGGAAGCGTAAAGTCATACGATTCAACCACAATTTCAATTCCTTGTGGTGCGATTAGTAGGTAGTCCACCAACCACCACGGCACTCGGTATATGTATTTCAATTCCTTGTGGTGCGATTAGTAGAGCTATTAATACAGCTTCAGCTTCCTTAATTATTTATTTCAATTCCTTGTGGTGCGATTAGTAGTTCAGCCCGTGTGGGTGGCGCTGATACTGATTTCACGATTTCAATTCCTTGTGGTGCGATTAGTAGGTGGATATTTTACTTCAACAGAGTGAAAATCAATTATTTCAATTCCTTGTGGTGCGATTAGTAGTGATTGACAAGGAACCTCCTGAAGAGTGGAAGAGATTTCAATTCCTTGTGGTGCGATTAGTAGAGTGAATAAATGCTTTCAAAATATATATCTAACACCTATTTCAATTCCTTGTGGTGCGATTAGTAGCCGGCAAAGCAAATTCAGTAGTTATGCCAGTTGCCGAATTTCAATTCCTTGTGGTGCGATTAGTAGGTCCGGCATTTACCAGCTGCTCGTGAACCTTGGTCATTTCAATTCCTTGTGGTGCGATTAGTAGCCGCTGATTGTCGATCATGGCTTTGTCTTTCTTCTATTTCAATTCCTTGTGGTGCGATTAGTAGGAACCGTTACACCTGATGTTGTCAGCCATACGCTATTTCAATTCCTTGTGGTGCGATTAGTAGTACCGGTAAGTTCGTTGAACGTGCCAAAACACAGGAATTTCAATTCCTTGTGGTGCGATTAGTAGAAAAAATGAGTTGAATGAGGTAAACCGGTTACTTATTTCAATTCCTTGTGGTGCGATTAGTAGCCGGTTACTTGGGGAATGAGTTTTTATTTTACCCATTTCAATTCCTTGTGGTGCGATTAGTAGTGAGAGGTTTTTTGCCTCTTCTTTTTTTTGTTCAAGTTCAAGTCCTTGTGGTGCGATTAGTAGGTTAGCCGACAACGCTCAGGCAGATGCAGACCAGGCAATTTCAATTCCTTGTGGTGCGATTAGTAGTTGATTGATTATATCGGTACCGAACATTTTCAAAGCATTTCAATTCCTTGTGGTGCGATTAGTAGACACAATACACTCCGACTCGATGCGTTCGCATGCTGATTTCAATTCCTTGTGGTGCGATTAGTAGTTCCTTTCACCCTGCCATCAGTCATAATTTGACCGAATTTCAATTCCTTGTGGTGCGATTAGTAGTTGATGTCAATTATTTCAACATCATGCCAGTCGTTATTTCAATTCCTTGTGGTGCGATTAGTAGTCAACCCATTTGTTATTAATCAAGTCAATATGACTATTTCAATTCCGTGTGGTGCGATTAGTAGAAACGACCACAATTAGCAAGTGCATTGGCAATTGATTTCAATTCCTTGTGGTGCGATTAGTAGTACCAACTGTACGGAGCGATGTTCTCCGTACCCCATTTCAATTCCTTGTGGTGCGATTAGTAGTGTATGCGAAACAAAAATAATTTACAAAACATTTATTTCAATTCCTTGTGGTGCGATTAGTAGAAAAACAGCTATGTCTTTCCCGTATTCCATCATCATTTCAATTCCTTGTGGTGCGATTAGTAGATTCCGGCGGAGGCGCTGTTGATGCCATTCCTCCGAATTTCAATTCCTTGTGGTGCGATTAGTAGTGATTTTTTTATTTCTTTTTCAGAAGACGTTTCAGAATTTCAATTCCTTGTGGTGCGATTAGTAGTTAAATTCATATCCGACATGATACGCTCAAACACATTTCAATTCCTTGTGGTGCGATTAGTAGGAAACTCTTTTCGTGCTTCCGGCATTGCTTTAAACCGATTTCAATTCCTTGTGGTGCGATTAGTAGTACAATAGCCATGATCTTACTGATATAGTTAGGATATTTCAATTCCTTGTGGTGCGATTAGTAGAAGTGTTGCTTTTAAATCATCACTATGTTTCCCTATATTTCAATTCCTTGTGGTGCGATTAGTAGACAACCCATACGGTCTCCAGCTTGAACTGCAAATGAATTTCAATTCCTTGTGGTGCGATTAGTAGTGTCTTTAATCAAATCAAGCAATGCGGCTTCTGTATTTCAATTCCTTGTGGTGCGATTAGTAGTCCCGCTACTGCAACTATCATTAACGGTCTTGCTAAATTTCAATTCCTTGTGGTGCGATTAGTAGATCAAAATGGATAATTTAATTGATGAAACATATTTTATTTCAATTCCTTGTGGTGCGATTAGTAGTGCAGATGCGCTACCTGAACCATTACCAGTAGGTATATTTCAATTCCTTGTGGTGCGATTAGTAGTAACACCATTGACCATATATGATGTAAAAGTTGCGATTTCAATTCCTTGTGGTGCGATTAGTAGAATAAAAACTATCGAAAAGGGCGAATCCTTAACATTATTTCAATTCCTTGTGGTGCGATTAGTAGGTTGTCAACGAATTTTCAAACATAGCATTTCCATAATTTCAATTCCTTGTGGTGCGATTAGTAGTCGCTGAAAGCTTCTCCGTATCAAGCCCGACATTATTTCAATTCCTTGTGGTGCGATTAGTAGAACAAATGAAACTGCATATTTCTTTCAGCAAATTAAATTTCAATTCCTTGTGGTGCGATTAGTAGCATTTTTAGGATCATATTTTGCAGCTTCTGAATTATTTCAATTCCTTGTGGTGCGATTAGTAGACCATAGCAGCTTATTTGTTTTGCAGCCATTTTTTATTTCAATTCCTTGTGGTGCGATTAGTAGAGTTAGTAGATTATCATAATTACTTATATAATGTAATTTCAATTCCTTGTGGTGCGATTAGTAGTATTAAATCTGTAGCCGTAAGGCTCGATAAAACAATTTCAATTCCTTGTGGTGCGATTAGTAGGTTTGAACAAAACGGAGACCCATATTTTAACGCCATTTCAATTCCTTGTGGTGCGATTAGTAGTTCGTGCTACTGCCACTAACACAGAATTTATCGTATTTCAATTCCTTGTGGTGCGATTAGTAGGGTCCTACTTCTAAGTACTTCGGTATCTTATTACCTTATTTCAATTCCTTGTGGTGCGATTAGTAGATATTGTTCATATTTCATTAGACAGAGGCAAGACTATTTCAATTCCTTGTGGTGCGATTAGTAGTAAATCCTGATTGGTTTTGATTTGCATTTCGTTTTATTTCAATTCCTTGTGGTGCGATTAGTAGACTCGGATTGATTTCGCATCCTCTGGGATAACCTCATTTCAATTCCTTGTGGTGCGATTAGTAGACCTTCTTTCGCATGCTTGCCGGCTGCCTCCTGTTATTTCAATTCCTTGTGGTGCGATTAGTAGATGAAAATTTCACGCGGCTTCTACCTCCCATTCCTGATTTCAATTCCTTGTGGTGCGATTAGTAGTTAATCGATATAATTCAATCACTCGCGATAATTGAATTTCAATTCCTTGTGGTGCGATTAGTAGATAACCTGGTTTGTTACTTTTGAAATCATAATCTTTATTTCAATTCCTTGTGGTGCGATTAGTAGTGCTTCGGGGTCGCTCATGTACTTTTTGATAAGTTATTTCAATTCCTTGTGGTGCGATTAGTAGCATCATATCAAAAAGTATGGCACAAAAGAAAATAATTTCAATTCCTTGTGGTGCGATTAGTAGAAAAATAATTTTATGAAAACAAATCACAGGTTTCTCCATTTCAATTCCTTGTGGTGCGATTAGTAGCCGTTGTTTTTCGGCTTAAAAAATGCTGAAATTCAGCAATATAAATTTTCACAAATAATCTTTCTTTGCAATTAAAGTTGTCGATGTGCAAATGTATGAAATTACCTGTACATCGACAACTTATTTATGTGATTGATTTTCAGTGTGTCAAAGATCTTTTGGAGCAAGTTATCGGAAAAGGAGAGTGATAATTTGGCGTGACCGACACGCGTCATAAAAAATTATCGATGCTACTGCGCTCTTTTCCAATAATTTGCTTGTCCAGCCATTTCTCGGTGCGGCCGGAGAAAATAATCAGACTATCTTCGTCAGCTTCCATAAATGCTTCGGCTTTCAAAGTTAGTTCTTTTAGTTTAACTTCCGATATCTCTCCTTCGAAAACGGAGTTTTGTATCCAGTTAAGATATTTCCGGCAAAGTTTCAGCATCTTTCCGACCCGTTTTTCCCCGAAATCATATACCAGTATTACGTACATTTGTGTTTATCCTTAATTGTGCTGATTACCACCACATTTTAAATGGTTTGTATTCTTCCATCTCCAACAGGTGTTTGCTTAATTTATAACATTCGAGCTTGATCAAATGTCTGTAACTTACTTTTCTATTTAATGAACGGTGCTGAATGGTTTCATTCAACCGGTCTTCGAACGCCTGTACAAATATCTTTTTCCCGCTTTGGTTCAGGATACATTTGTTTAGTTTCTTGTCGAAATGTTTCTCCTGGAGCTCCCGCTTGTTCAGAACCTTGAATATCACCCGGTCGACAAGTATAGGCTTGAATATCTCCGAGACATCTAATGACAGTGAATAACGTCTTTCTCCCGGGGTGTGCAGGTAACTGATGGTTGGATTCAGTTGGGTTTGGTGAATGGCCCTGAGGCACTGGCTGTAACACATCATGTTACCGAAAGATATTAGTGCATTTACTTCGTTCTGTGGAGGTTGCTTTGTGCGGTTCCCCATTTCAAAGTCGTTCAGGATCAGATCGAAGCCTTCGTAATAAACCTGCCGGATGTTGCCTTCTATTCCCATGAGCTCGTCCACCGCTTTTGCTCCTGGAATCAGCGCAGCGTATTGTTCTATTTTCCCAATGATCACAGCCAGTTCTTTTCCCCGTTTGTCGTAATAACGCAGATTCTTGATCATATTGAATGCCGCGCCTTCAATAAATTTCCGGGCAATAACAATTCTTTTCTTTTTATCCTGATAATGGGAAGTCTGTGACAAGAGCATTCTACCAGATAACAATCCATCTTTCGGCATGAACGAACCGGTGTAGTTCTCGTAATAATCGAAAAAGTGCACAGAAATGTCGTTCTGCCCCAAAAAGTTGTACAAGGCACTATTGCCCGTAAGCGAACCGAAGGCATAAAACTCGGCAATGTCTTCCACCGGCAGATAGCGGGGTTGTCCACTGCGTTCGTTACCATCTCCGTCTTCCTCAATGGGAGTGAACTTGAGGGTATTATCCTTGCGTTGCAAGGTGCCGGGGTTAAATAGATAATAGGTTTTCTTCATGATTCTTCGTTGACAAAACAGAACTCATAATAACTACAGTTTTTACATATTTTACTATTGATTACCGGCGGACATTGATCGGATGCGATGATTTGTTCTATTTTCGACTCCGTCTGTACAATATATTCCCTGTCCTGTGGCGATAAGATTACTTTGACTGTATGACGCATCGTCGGATATTCCAGTATTCCGGTCACTCCTTCTACGCCTTGTTGTTCCAGCACATAGATATAATACTTCAACTGCCATTCGTGCGCTGTTTCCACTTTATCCGATTTCTTGATTTCATGAATAATCTTGTTTCTCGAATCGTAATAATCCAGTTTGATGCCTTCAATTTCCAGTTCCTCGTAGCGTTCCGGTCGTTGAGGGTAGCTTGACTCGTGGATCAACTTGCCTTCGTATACGAGATCGGAAGTGTGCTCCATATTGATGCCATTGGCAAACAACCAGAGTTTGCGGTGGCATATTTGATAATAGTTGAAGTGAGTGCCGGTCATGATTTTCAGATTTAAAGCTATTATGAAAATTCAATAACTACCAATCTTTTGATAGAAAGTCTATTAGTCGGATATGCTGTATTCCATTGCGTGTATTTCCCTGAAAATCATCCATTGAGACTACCATTTTTGGATAATTGTCTTTAGCGGGATTTATTAATTCTTTCATTTTATGTGCTGTATGTGAAATATACATATAAAAAACAGCTATTTTGTTTTATATACAAGACAAACACGTTTTTTTTGTTGATTATTCCCAGGTCTGATAAATTTCGTTCTTCACTAAATTTGATAGAGGATGAAAAGCGTGACATTGGTATACATGTCGAATTTTTTTTAAACATCAAAGTAATCATCCAAAAGCTCCTGATGTTGTATCAAATCAAATTCTTCCGAATCCCAGATTTCTTTCTGGCCCAGTCCCAGCCATTCTTTCATCTCTTTATGTTCCGGATTTTTCTTATCTGATAAAACTACTTTTAAATTTTCATACCCCCACGCACCTCCGCAATCTTCCGGCGGACAAGCTCCCTGACCTTTTATGATAAGAGCTTGTAGAAGTTGATCATCCAAATTAATTTTTTCGAGCGTTATCTTATGTGTCCAGTCATCACCAAAATCATATATGTAGGTGTAAGTTTGTTTCTCCTGCGTGAATATCTCTGCTAAAGTGAGCGTTTCAGCACTTAGTTTTTCTGTTCTGCTGAATGGATTATCATCCTCGTCGTTTTCTAATTCAATGATTGGTGAAGATTGATATCCTTTTGGTGAGAACATAAATAAATGAGCGTTTTCCCATCCGAAAGCGATTTGGATGACATCATGAAACTCCAGAAATGTGGCATTAGCAGGCATTAGTATTCTTCGCCAGACTGTTGGATTGCTGACATCTTTGAGCTGGATTTTGAATTGATAGCTCGTTTGTCTCTTAGCTTTTGATATTGATAGCCTGGACTTTTCCTGCGGGATGTCATCAATATCCATATCTTCGGTGATAATATCATAATTTCCGTGTCCAACAGCTTGTTCTAATTGATTGATGATTTTACGAGACTGAGCTTCAGTAAAAGAATCAGACATAATGAACATAGGTTTGCCATTGAGTCCACATTCAATCTCTATCAACTCAACGTCTTCAGTATCTTCTTCAAGGATGTACTGAGTGACCGAGGTAAAATCTTTGTGAGGTTTGAAGCCAAGGTCTTCAGAGAATTCGAGCGCCGCATGGATAATATTGTGAGCCAGCGCGTAATCAATGGGAATCATATCCAATCCTTCGGATAGGTTTTCAACCAGCTCATTAAACTCAAATTCCGGTCGGTTGAAATGATAAAATGAATCACGCACCCCAAGACAATACAAATCAATCATGTACATACCGGTAGTAAGATTACCATTGGCATGTTTTCTCGAAATAAGGATTTCTGCTATGCCATTGTCTTTCCAGTTTGAGTTGACTAAACATTTGTAAACGGGAAGATTGCGTGCTTTTTGCCGGATATAATTTTCCGGACTGAGGAGTTGAACGTGCTTTTTTGGAGGTTTTGCCATAAAGATTGTTGATAATTATTTGAGGTGTAAATGTAAAAATTTCTTCAAACCTGACAGGTTTTTAAAATCTGTCAGGTTTGGTAATACTGGTAATAAATATCCCTCATATCATCTGCAAAGCCATACCCGCAAACCGAAGCCCACTTCAGGCAATCGCCGCAACGCAGTTTAAAATCATCCAGCAGATTGTTTTTATTTATAAACTCCAGCGCAGCTTTGAAATTATTATACGCGCTGTTGTAGAACTGTTCCGACATGTCGCTGTAGTTGTAAGTAAACTCACAGGCAACTTCGGGAAGCGTAAGCATCAGATCGGCCAGCATTTCGGGCGAAGGCTTCAATGCCCGGAATTCGGCGATGGCTTTTCTCGCTACCGAGAACCGTAGCTTAGGCTCCGCGTATTTCCATTCTAATGCAAATTCCTTCTGAATGACGGTTTTGTGCCTTTTCAGCATTTCCTTCTCGTTCGGGTTCAGGTAATACTCGAAATACTCATTTACTGGTTTCATGTTGTCGTACATTTCGAGAATGGTCTCGACAAGCTGCTCCCGGGTGAGGGAGAGGAGGTGTTTTTTGAGGGCGGGTTTGGACATGGGTGTTGTTGTTTTTTTGTTAGACAGGATTAATAGGATGTATTATGAATTCTCGTTGCAATTAACAAATTAGGCCATTAAAATTTTCAAAGCTATCATTATAAAATTAAATTATCATTATTAATATTGTCTTCTTCCTTTATTTGCAGACCTAAATCATTCGTATATTTTCGTTTTATCAAAAAATAACTTGTTTGTATGATTTTATCTTCATTTTTTGCTTCAAATAGATGAACTTTTCTTTCTATTACTCTTGAATTTATAAAACCGGCAAAACGCTTTTTAGATATCTGAACTTTTAAAGATTCAGCTTTCACAAATTCATATTTATTGAGGAACGATTTAAATTCCAGCTCGTTAGCAGTAGGTAATACTTTAATTCCATCAAATTTGGAATAGAAATCGTCTTCTGACTTCTGAGAATATACAAAAGGAGATAGTTGATTTTTAATCATATCAGTTAGGGCATCATAGACAAAATCATATTCTTCTTTATCCTTCATGTCCCAATTAGGATAAACAAAATCAATGGCTCTTTGAAGGTACTTTTCCAGAACACTCTCACCGAACCAACTGAGAGCTTCCAAACTCCGGTCAATTATATCTTGATTAGTATAAATATAGGAAGAATCTACTTTATTCCGATCTTTAAATACATTACACACACAAATACCCTTTTCTCTTTTTCGATTCACTCGCCCAAATCGTTGAATTAGGGCATCAATAGGAGCTGGTTCAGTATAAATTACGTCATAATCAATGTCCAAACTTACCTCTATTGCCTGAGTTCCAACAAGCAATTGAACATCGTCTTCTTTCAAATCTCTTTCTTTTGTATTTCTGTCAACTGCATTAAAGCCGCCATGAAGTAAAACTTTATTGCTTGAGAATAACGTATTATATGTTTGTTGCGATTGTTCTATAGTATTGCAAACAACTAATACTTTTTTACCCTTGTCTAAATCCCATTGAATTAAATTCAAATTATCTGCTAATAGCCCTTCGTGTAAAACTACTCTATGGCGGGTAAATTTATCATATAATTCATCATTTGCTTTTATTTCAGCATAATCACCGACTGCTCTCTCTATTTCTTGTTTCAAGAATCGAGGTAATGTAGCAGTCATTATAAAAACCTTAACCCGAAAGTATTTCACTGCTATCTTAATCAGCACCACGATTTGTGCAAAAACATCAGGTTGATAAGCATGTATTTCATCAAAAATGAAATATCCACCTACCCATTCGAAAATTCCTTTTTCAAAACCTTTAAGTCCAAAGATATTTTTGAGTAGTTGGAACGGAGTTACAACTTTAACCGGAGTCACAATCGTTCTGTAATCCTCTTTCAATTTGTGAGTCAGATATTGTCTTTTCTCCTGCGATATAGAAGGATTCGTTCTTTCAACTAAGCTCTCTAGGTATTCTGTCAGTTTTCCATGCAACAACCCCACTTTTTCTTTTTTACCAATATCATTTCCAAGTCGTTCATACATGGCATTGATTGAAGCTGTAAAAGGCAATATATAAAATATTCGTCCCTGTCCGTTGAGTTGCATTTGTTTTTTTAACCAAAGAAAAGAAGCTTCAGTTTTTCCAGAGCCAGTAGGAGCTGTAAGTATTACATTCCCTGCTTTAGTTGAAGCTTCTAATTGGTGTGGATAAAAGTCACAACCTTTATTTTGGAGTGATTGTCTTTTCTGGTTAAGAAATTCAAAGTCCTTATCTTCCAATAACTCAATTTTAGAAATAAAGGCAGATGATAAATGGTCGCATTGTTTGAAAGCTCCTGCAATTAAAAGCAAATCCAAATAATTTTGAGATTCTAATTTTGCAGGATTTCGTTTATATTCCAAGATAACCTTACGAGGCAATTCCGAATTAATTCTATTAAGTGTAATATCAAACTCTTTGAGGAGGTTTTGAACAAAATCAGAATTTATATGCTGTTTAAATTCTGATTCAAACGATAGTTTTGTATCATCATCAAAATCGAACATGAAGTTATTGCTGGTATCTTGCTTGTAGGAATGTTCGATAAAGCTAAAAAGATCATCGTAGCTTTTATGATGTCCAGCAACTACTTGCGTTACTAATTTTTTATCAATATCTGAAACCTGTAATCCCTCAACAAATGGTATTGAATACAACTCATGTCGTTGTTTCAACCAGTTATGACGTTCTCCGCGCAACATATGCTGGAATTCAGAATGCGATTTCCCTAAATCATGGCAGACAACACACTGACGAAGCAACTGCCAAAAATGTTCAGCATTTTCAATAGGCAAATTGGGAAAACCTTTCTTTAGATTTTCCAGAATTACCAATCCATCTTCGATATGTTGCTTTAGTGTAACCTGAGGTTCCGATTTTGCCAGAACCTCAGGTTTGATTGTGTTATCCATAATATGAACTAAAATCAAGTTCGTGAAAATAGATATGTACTTCTTTTACTTGTTTGAGATAATCAATGTATGCTGTGAGATTTGTTTGACCATCAGCCGAATTATAACTGATAATCGAATAGGCTTCGGTTCCCAAATTATTGCGGGGAATGGTATCTGAAAAGTATTTTGGTAGAGGCTGGATAAGACCAGGAAGAAAATTTCCCATAAATGGAATTATTTGCCCCTTAATCTTTTCTGCTTTATGTATTTCACTCAACTCTACTTCTTCAATACTATTAACTGTCGCTAAATCATTTGAACGACCCAATAACAAGGGATAAACAGGCAAGCGAAAATAATCCGCTAATTCTTTATTCAGAACATAAAGAATTAAATGATTATTAAATAGGAACTCTCTGTTTATTATATTCGATTTTGTTGTGTTTTTTGGATAACCTTTGTCATGTGCTTCTATTTGATAAATAGTTTCCAGATCTATTTGTTTGGCTTCAAATTCAAAGTAATACCCAATTTTTAACTTCTCATGTTTTACATACTTTCCTGCCGCCGCATTGATTAGACCCAAAACTGTACTAATTGGAGGTACTTCGAGTGTTGGCTGAAATCCCGATATAAGATTAGGATACTTGAAGCTCGATGTCCACGCAGTTATATCAATTTTGAAAACTTTCATACTATAATTGGGTTTTCAATTGTTCTGTATATTGGTCAATTGCTTCATTTATGGAAAGAACTTTTACATTAGCAAAATTTGTTTCCAATGCTTTTAAACGATCTGCTTTTTCATCCAAGAAACCACTTCTGCGACCAATAAATACTGTCCCTTGAATATTGTCTTTATAATCGGACAATACTTCAGTCAAAGCATCAATGTTTAAATCTACTATATCGTTATCTTTCCCATTTGCTGATGCAATGTGCGAAAATGGGTGGTTGCCACTATTGAGAGTTGCAAGAACAATGAATTTAGGAGTAACATCACCCATGTTATTTGTCTGCATAGCTCCACCAGATATATATTTTAAACTCTGAATTGTTTCTACAATTCTTTTTTGACGGACATCAGGTGCAAGGCGGACTAATTTGTACGGATTTCCTTTTTCGTCTTTCAGAAATTTATCATCTACTTCGCTTGCTCCATTTTCCAAGGCTTGTTTTTTTAACGCCTCAGTCAGATTTTTAAAACCTGTTTTATTATAAGTGGCAAAAGTTCCTGCTTGTTCTAAATCAAGACTGAACATTCCTTTCATTATGGCACTATATTCTTGTTTTCCATAAGGAACAGAATCGCCATCTTGACGAGCCATACTCGACCAGTTCTCTACAGGACGGACAGATCCTACTGAGACTAAAACAGAATTCTTCAAAGGAGAAACGCGAGTTACAGTATTATTTTCTTTTTTTACCTTTCCTTTGTCGTCAGTTACTTCTTCTGTAGCTGCTTTCATATATCCGAAGATATCGTCGTCTGCATATTGAATCGGATCAGCAGCGGTAAATGCAATCTTTGCATCTCGTGTTATTGGAGATAATTTCCAATTAAATGTTTTTTGTAAGGTATCACGCCACCAATATCGCCATGCTTGACCTGAAACATAAACATAGCTTTTACCGTCTTTGTAAATTCGTTTTGTACCTACAGCATTATCAAAATTACTTTGTGTGTTCTTTCCTGCATTGTTCAATGCAACAACATCCACGTCAATAAGGATAAACCCTTGTGATTTTAAGTTACTCATGTTATTTTGAATTTAAATTAATTTTCGTTTATGTCAGCTTCTTCAGTTTCAATACTTGATAATTCAGTCTCTACATGAATGTTCTTAGCATGTAGTTCTTGATAAATTGCAAAAAGTAAAATATCACGAATATCCCTCCATGTAATATCATCTGGAAAAAGGTAATAAACCAGTTCTTCCATGGTAATAATAGTTTCTTTTGCTCCATCTTTATAGTTTTTTGCTACTACATTCTTCAGAAAAAAGCGTCGCAGTTCATAGGCACTCTTGTACCCATCCAAAGCTTTAATGCTTTTCTTAATAGCATCTTCATCCGTATTGGTCAGGAAAAGAGCTAATTCTTTAATTTTGTTTAATGTCTCTTGTTTCATATTCTGTACGTTTTTTTGATATATTTCTATTATTGCAAAATTGAATTTATGCGTAGCTCCCCATTTGACAAATAATCGTAAAAGAGTTTTGGCATTTAGTAGATTCTCTAGTACAATATTACGCCATAGTTTAAAATCGTCAAAAACAATTTGTTCTGTTTCATCTTTCTTTGTTATTTCATAATTTAAATTTGTAGCAATATACTTTGCTCCTTTGAATTTGGAATTCTTATAATGAGCTAATAAGAAAGGTTGCCAATCTACTTTCAACGTTGGAGATTGACATGTGGAATAAAACCTGAATATTGTTGAAGGGAGTTTGTATATCACTATCTCGGGGCTAGCTCCAAAGTTTGTAAAATGATATAAACTCAATGAAATACCTTTATTTTCGTCTGTAGCTTCTTTAATTCTGTTGATGAGCAAATCGTCAACAAACTGAAATAATGCGTTTGCCGGGATGCCATATTCCGATTTCAAAACACCTTCAGAAGATGATGTTGCCAGATTTACCAGATTTGCTTCACAATTCTTTTTGACGAAGAATTCATCTACTTCAGCAATGTTACTTTGAATAATGGCAATTCGTCCTCCAATAAAAATTGAACCGAAAGGAACGAAAAACATTCGAATGATCATTTCTTTCGAAAGCATCATTCCCAATTGGAAATTATGATGAAAATTGACAAATGTTCCTGAGCCTGACATCAAGGAGTTGTCACGACCAGCTTTAAATAATTTTGTTTTTCGGCCAGTTATCCGACAATATCCTTCTTCGCAAATCGCAGTATCATCTATGAGAGAACTAAAATATTTTATTGTTTCTTTAATCTTTATATCTCCTTTATAAGCTGGTTGAGTGATTGCTGAATTTAGAAAAAAAGGGTTTATTTTGCCTTCCCACTTATTGACATATATTTTTGTTATATATTCAATCAATCCCAAAATATCTTTTTCAGGATGTTTTTCCATAAGATATTTAATCACATGTCCACCCACATCTGCAAATGGATCTCCTGTTGGTCGGGTTAACCAGTTGTAATCAATTGTTTTGTAATTTTCACTCATTGTTATTGCTTTTATTTATTTTGTCAATAAATACACTAGCATATTCATACCAATCATCACAGTAATCAAATTCTAAAATATCCTGATCTGAATATCCCTGATCTTTTAAATCACTCACTTTCCATTTTATAAAAAACACAATATCTTCATAGTCGAAGATATGACCTTCGTCAATTTTATTAGTTTCCATTCTTAATTCCTTTTGGTTCAATTATTTTAATATTATTTCTCTGAATCTCACATTCTTAGTATTTCACACACCCAAACCCCATCGCATTCTTTTCTCCCAGTCCGCTGTGATACATTACCTGCAGCAATTTCCGGTCGGCTTTCAGCTTAAACCGGAAGGTGTAACCGCGGACTTTGCTTTGTTGAGGTGTGCCGGTTTTGATGCTGACTAATTTCGATGCAGGTGACGAGAGCAGGGTGAATTCGAAAGTGTCGTCGCCGGTGAATTCATGACCATGAAAGGCGGCGTATTTGTTTTTCAGGTTCATCAGCAGGGCGTTTCGGGCATACTGGCTATCGGGCGACTCATAAATGACCCGTCCGCTATCGGGTTCGTGACGGGTGATACACACAGGTGATAAAGTGCTGAAGACGGCAGCGTCGCCAAAGGCTGGTTCCGACATCAGTTCAATGCCGGCTACGCGGAATTGTACTTTCGATTGTCGGTCGCCGATGGTGAATACCTGTTCGCTGAATATACCTTTGATGAATTCCTCGGTGGATTGTTCGGGAAGGAAAGCGATTTCCCAATCCGTAGAAGATGATTCGATGATCAGACGGTCGCCGGTGATACGGTATTTCGGGATGAGCAGATTTGAAAAAGTAAATAAGCGGAAATATTTATTGTCGACTGCAAAGCCGTTTTGATGAAGCCATGTGGAATATCTGGCATTGGAGCGGTTGATGGCGGTGTAAACAAAAGAGGAAAGTTCGTACTGGTAGTTGATGGGCAGGGCGTTCCCATAAGTATCCTTCTCAACCGTCAGGGACAGTTTAAATCTCATAATATGTGGGTTTTAAGGTGAATCTATTGTTCCACAATATTAAGAATTATGTTTAGAATTGTCAAAGAAAACGGAGAATATTTCAATAAAAGTTTTCAACAAACAATTCCGTGTCCATAGAAACTGTTTGTTGAAAGGGGAAATAAGTATGCGCACCGGTTCCCGGATGTTGGCAGTTGTTTTATTCTACAATCTTACGGAACAGATTCTTCATATTCACCTGATCGCCGATAAGCGCATGTAAAGCCTGCACGCTGACTCTTTCCTGTACCATGGTGTCGCGGTAACGGATGGTTACGGTGTTGTCCTCCAGCGACTGATGGTCGACTGTGATGCAGAAAGGTGTACCCACTGCGTCCTGGCGACGGTAACGTTTGCCGATAGAGTCTTTTTCGTCGTACACGCATTTGAAATCGAATTTCAGTTCGTTGATGATTTCACGCGCTTTTTCAGGCAGACCGTCTTTTTTAATCAAAGGAAGGATAGCGGCTTTTACAGGAGCCAGTACCGGTGGAAGTTTCAAAACCACGCGGCTATCGCCTCCTTCAAGGGCTT
Source organism: Paludibacter sp. (assembly GCA_034927265.1). GTDB lineage: Bacteria > Bacteroidota > Bacteroidia > Bacteroidales > Paludibacteraceae > Paludibacter. Next base: position 4,212 of record JAYFQH010000034.1, on the reverse strand, counting down.
CTTCGTGATAAGAGGCTGCCATGATAGAAAGGAAAGTACGGTCGAGACCTATAGAGGTTTCAATGACGTAGGGAGTATACGACTGATTCAACTCAGGATCGAAGTATTTAATGTTTTTGCCTGAATACTTTTCGTGACTGCTCAGGTCGAAATCGGTACGGGAGTGGATTCCTTCCACTTCCTTGAAACCAAAAGGCATCTCGAATTCGATATCAGTAGCGGCATTGGCGTAATGTGCCAGTTTATCGTGGTCGTGGAAACGGTATTTATGGTCACCCAGCCCCAGAGCTTTGTGCCAACGCAGACGCCATTGTTTCCAGTGTTCGAACCATTGCATTTCGTCGCCAGGGCGAACAAAGAACTGCATCTCCATCTGTTCGAACTCGCGCATGCGGAAGATGAACTGACGGGCAACAATTTCGTTACGGAATGCTTTTCCGATCTGGGCGATACCGAAAGGAATCTTCATACGACCGGTTTTCTGTACGTTCAGGTAGTTCACAAAAATACCCTGAGCCGTTTCGGGGCGCAGGTAGATTTTCATTGCGCCATCGGCAGTTGAACCCATTTCGGTAGAGAACATAAGGTTGAACTGACGTACATCCGTCCAGTTCTTGGTGCCGCTGATAGGGCATACGATCTCATAATCCTCGATGATAGCTTTTAGCTCATCTAAGTTTGTATCGTTGAGCGCTTTTACAAAGCGGGTGTGGATTTCATCCCGTTTTGCCTGATATTCAATTACACGCTGATTGGTTTGTTTGAACATCTCTGCATCAAAACTATCGCCGAAACGTTTGGCAGCTTTTTCAACTTCCTTTTCAATCTTATCGTCGTATTTGGCAAGAAGTTCTTCGATCAGCACATCAGCACGATAACGTTTTTTTGAATCCTTGTTGTCGATCAAAGGGTCATTGAACGCATCCACATGTCCTGAAGCCTTCCAGGTGGTTGGGTGCATGAAGATGGCGGCATCGATGCCCACCACGTTGTCGTTCAACAGTACCATGCTGTCCCACCAGTATTTTTTTATATTGTTTTTCAACTCAACGCCATTTTGCCCGTAGTCGTATACGGCGCCTAATCCGTCGTAAATTTCACTCGATGGAAATACAAATCCATATTCCTTGCAATGTGCAATCAGTTTCTTGAAAACATCCTCTTGAGAAGCCATAATTACCTGTTCATAAATTAAGTCGCAAATTTACTTCTTTTTTTTGTTTTTTTCTTACTTTTGTAGGTTGAAAATTAAAAGGAAGTCAAACCCATATGAGTACAGATGAAATAATCGACGGAGAAATCGAACAGGAAGCAGTCGCTGATACTGAAAGTGATTTTGATGATCAGGATGTTTCCCTATCACAATCAAACTACAAAGTACCCAGGATTTCTGACAAACTTACCAAATACCATCTTTCGGGGATGTACCAGAACTGGTTTCTGGACTATGCTTCGTACGTGATCCTCGAACGTGCGGTGCCGGATATTTACGATGGGCTCAAACCGGTGCAACGTCGTATCCTGCATTCAATGAAGCGTTTGGATGACGGACGTTACAACAAGGTGGCAAATATTGTCGGACATACCATGCAGTTTCACCCGCACGGTGATGCTTCTATTGGCGATGCTTTGGTTCAGTTGGGACAAAAGGATCTGCTGATCGATTGCCAGGGTAACTGGGGAAATATTCTCACCGGCGACGGTGCGGCTGCACCCCGTTATATCGAAGCACGCCTGTCGAAGTTTGCGCTGGATACGGTTTTCAATCCTAAAACTACTGAATGGAAACTGTCGTACGACGGAAGGAATAAGGAACCTATTTCCTTGCCTGTAAAATTTCCTTTGTTGCTGGCGCAGGGAGTGGAAGGGATTGCTGTGGGCTTGAACTCAAAGATTCTTCCTCATAATTTTAACGAGTTAATTGATGCCTGTATTGCGCATTTAAAAGGTGAGGATTTTGTTTTGTATCCCGATTTCCAAACAGGAGGATCGATTGACGTCAGTCGTTATAACGATGGGGAAAGAGGAGGAGTGGTGAAAGTCAGGGCTAAAATCGGTAAGATTGATAATAAAACGCTGGCGATTACTGAAATACCTTATGGGTCGAATACAACCAAGGTGATTGAGTCAATTATTAAGGCCTCTGAAAAAGGAAAGATTAAAATACGGAAAGTGGATGATAATACCTCGGCGAATGTTGAGATATTGGTTCATCTGCAGCCGGGATCATCTTCGGATAAAACTATCGATGCTTTGTATGCCTTTACCGATTGCGAGGTAAGTATTTCTCCGAATTGCTGTGTGATTCACGACAAAAAACCACGATTCATGAATGTCAGCGAAATGCTGAGGGTGAGTTGTGAGCATACGAAAGATCTTTTGCAACTTGAGCTCGAAATACAGAGAGCTGAATTGCAGGAGCAGCTTTTCTTTACTTCGCTTGAAAAGATATTCATCGAAAACAGGATATATAAAGATAAGGGCTTTGAGGAAAGTACGAATCAGGATGAGGTGGTAACTCATATTGATGGCAGACTGGAACCCTTCAAAAAAGATTTTATCAGGGAAGTAGTACGGGAGGATATCCTGAAACTGCTGGAGATCAAGATGATGAGAATCACTAAGTTTGACTCCGATAAAGCTAATGATACTCTGATAGCCCTTGAGAAAAAAATCAAGGAGATCAATTACGAACTGGATCATATGGTGGACTATACCATTTTCTGGTACGAAGGTCTTAAGAACAAATACGGCAAGAATTATCCCCGCAGAACGGAAATCAGAAACTTTGAAACCATTGTGGCTTCGAAAGTGGTGGAAGCCAATGAGAAGTTGTATGTCAACCGTGAAGAAGGATTCATAGGTTTGTCGCTTAAGAAAGACGAGTTTGTTTGCAGTTGTTCTGATATCGACGATGTAATTATTTTCTTCAAGGATGGAAAATATAAAGTGGTGAAAGTTGCCGATAAACTGTTTGTGGGCAAAAATATCCTGCATCTGGATGTGTTCCGTAAAAACGACAAACGTACTGTCTATAATGCGGTGTACCGTGATGGAAAAACCGGCCCGTATTATATCAAACGATTTGCCGTGAATGGTATCACAAGGGATAAAGAATATGATGTCACTCAAGGGACAGCCGGATCAAAGATCGTTTATTTTACCTCTAATCCAAATGCTGAGGCCGAAGTTATTCGTGTAACGCTCAAGCCGAAACCCCGTTTGACAAAACTGGTTTTTGAAAAGGATTTCAGTGATATTGCCATTAAAGGCCGGCAGTCAATGGGAAATATCCTTACCAAGAACGACATTTTCAAAATTGCCCTGAAACAAAAGGGAGGCTCAACGCTTGGCGGCCGCCATGTGTGGTTCGACAGGGATGTGTTGCGACTGAATTATGATAAGCGTGGCGATTACCTTGGAGAATTCCAGAGCGAAGATTTAATCCTGATCCTTTCATCTAAAGGAGAGTATTATACTTCGAACTTCGATCTGGCGAATCATTATGAGAAAGATATTCTCATCATTGAGAAATTTGATCCGGACAAAATATGGTCGCTGGTGTTGTTTGATGCCGATCAACAATACTATTACCTGAAGCGTTTCCAGCTTGAAGCAACGCAAAAAACGCTCAGTATCCTTGGTGAAAATCCAGAATCTCGTTTAATGTTGATTTCTGCGGCCGACTATCCGCTGTTTAAAGTGGAGTTTGGAGGAAATGATGCTTATCGTGAGGCGCTAACTATCGATGCAGAAGAGTTTATATCTGTAAAAAGTTTCAGAGCCAAAGGCAAACGTATCACTACCTTTGAGGTTGGGGCTATTACAGAACAGGAACCGGTTCGTTTCAAAACTCCTGAAGAGAATCAGGAGAATAATGAAGACGAGGGAGATGAAGCTAACGGAGAGGAACCAGAAGAGGAGGAAACATCAGTGACAGAAAACAACGCGTCTGAAGATCAGGAAGATGTTCAATCAGATGGAGCAGAAGATGAGATACTTCCTCCTGTTGATGAAGAGAAACCCGATAACCGCAAGATCATTGATGAGATTACCGGGCAGATGACATTGTTTGACTAGTCCTAAATAACCGTTACAGGTTTTTATTCGACAAAAATAGACAATTTATTCAACCGTATCAAGGCTAGCCTTGATACGGTTGTTTTTTTTATAAGTTTTTATTTTCACTTCACGTTGTAGATGCATTTGGTC
>JAYFQH010000069.1:0-17923 GCA_034927265.1 Paludibacter sp. | reverse complement strand
TTGTTGTTGAATTTTAAATATTGAAGGTATGAAAAAAATTGTGTTGTTATTAGTTATACTCGCTATCGTTCCGGTCAGGTTTACTGCTCAAACGCCCGGCAATATTAATTCACATCAGACAAATAAAAATGAAGTGGTTTTTACAACGGATAATAATATCGTTGTGTCACTGAAATTTGTCAGTCCGGGCATCATCAGAATTTGGTATGAAACCGGCTCCTTTCAGCGAAATAATACTTCATTTGCCGTAATAAATGAGTCGGTTGAGTCGGTTGGAGATTTGAATGTCAATGAACTGGCGGGAAGTTATGTGATTTATACTTCCGAATTAATTCTTCGTATCAACAAAGCGCCTTTTCAATTGCGAATTTTCGATAAATACCAGAAACTCCTGCTGGAAGATTATCAGCAAAAAGGATACATGAAAGAGGGAGAAAAGCAAACAACTTACAAAACCCTTCGGCCCAATGAGCAGTTCTTTGGTCTGGGAGAAAAAAGCGGATCGCTCAACCGTCGCGGCCAGACTTTCAGGATGTGGAACAGCGACCGTCCCTGCTATGGTGTCAACGAAGATCCATTATATAAAAGTATCCCTTTCTTCATGAGTAACTACGGTTACGGGATATTTTTCGACAATACTTTTAAAAGCGAATTTGATTTCGGTAGCAAATCTGACGATTATTACAGCTTCAGTGCTCCCGGAGGCGAAATGTTGTATTATTTCATCTTCGGCCCTACTTATAAGAAAATTATCCAACGGTATACTGATCTGACTGGTAAGCCTATTATGCCTCCTGCATGGGCGCTGGGTTTTGCTCAATGCCGTGGTTTGTACACCAGAGAAGATCTTGCAAGGGAAGTAGCTGCCGAATTCAGAAAACGACAGATTCCCTGCGACATCATCTATCAGGATATTGGCTGGACACAGCACTTGCAGGATTTTGAATGGAGAAAAGAGAACTACAGCAATCCGGCAGGCATGGTGGCTGATCTCGCTTCGCAGGGATTTAAAATGATTGTATCACAAGATCCTGTGATCTCGCAAAATAATGTCATACAATGGAAAGAAGCTGATTCCCTGGGGTATTTTGTGAAAGATATCCGCACAGGAACGAGTTATGATATGCCCTGGCCATGGGGAGGCAACTGTGGTGTGGTTGATTTTACCAAACCTGAAGTGGCTGACTGGTGGGGCGAATATCAGCAAAAAGTAATCGATGATGGTGTGAAAGGTTTCTGGACCGACATGGGCGAACCGGCATGGAGCAACGAAGAAGATGTTGACCGCTTGTTTATGAAACACCATGCCGGTATGCATGACGAGATTCACAATGTGTACGGACTGACCTGGGACAAAGTGGTAACAGAACAGTTCGAAAAAAAGAATCCGGGGAAACGGGTGTTTCAAATGACACGGGCTGCTTACGCGGGTATGCAACGCTACACTTTCGGCTGGTCAGGCGATTCGGGAAACGGGAATGATGTGAATGCCGGATGGAATTTGCTGGCTGCTCAACTACCGTTGGCACAATCGGCCGGCATGGGACTTATTCCCTTCTGGACAACCGACATATCGGGCTACTGCGGCGACATTACCGACCGGGAAGCCATGGCGGAGCTTTACATACGCTGGATGCAGTTCGGAGTATTCAACCCGTTGAGCCGTGCCCATCATGAAGGAAATAATGCCGCTGAACCCTGGACATTCGGAGAAGAAGCAGAGAAATTAAGCAGAGAAGCCATCGAATTGAAATATAAGCTACATCCCTACTTCTACACAACAGCCCGTGAGGCCTATGACACCGGTCTGCCACTCATCCGCGCGTTGTTGCTGGAATATCCCGATGATTCGGAAACAGCAAATCTGAATGAACAATTCCTGCTCGGAAGTAATTTGCTCGTCGCACCGGTAGTTGAAAAAGAAACTTCAGCAAAACGGATTTATCTTCCTCAGGGAGAATGGATCGATTATAACGACGGAAAAACAGTTTATAAGGGTAAACAATGGATAAATTATCCTGTAAGTCTTAAAACTATCCCCCTGTTTGTAAAAAAAGGTTCGGTCGTTCCTGAAATGCCTGTGCAACAATTCATCGGGGAAAAGAAAAACACTCCGGTACTGTTCAATATATATCCTGCTGCTGAAGGCCGTACCGCTTCGTATGAACTATATGAAGATGATGATGAAACTAACGGTTATAAACTGGATATTTTCAGTAAAACCACTATCAGGTGTACCAACCGTACAGATGCTTTTGAAATTGAACTAAAAACCGATAATCACAACGGCTTTGCGAAGAGCGAAAACCGAAAAACAGGCATTTGCCTGCGTGCCGAAAAAGCTCCTAAGCAAATATTGGTGAATGGCAAGAAAATAAAGTCCGTACGACAGGAAAAAATCGAAGCAGCCTGGTACGATACCGATAATACCATTCGCTGGTACTGGAACAAATCCACCGGAGTCTGTCATATTCAGTTGCCATCCACTATTGCAACATCCAACATCAGCATCATTAAATAATCAAAAAACCGTAACAGAACATTGATCAACCGGTAAAACTTACATCCACATGAACCGTCATCTATTATATTCTGCAGTAATTGGCGCAGGGCTACTACTTTCAGCCTGCTCAGGAAATCGAAAAGCAATTTATGAATCAGATGCTTACAGCATATTTTCCGATCGGGTCATCCAGGGAGAATTTGAAGCTGTCGCTTTATCTCCTTTTGAGATTTCTTCAAATTACCGTAGTCCGGAATCGCTTAGTTACAGCCCGACGCTGCAATTCAAGTTCAGCATCAATTCCCGGGACAATGAAATGCCTTCGGGAAAAGACCATAAAATTACCCTGCAACCAGTTGATGGAAAAGTTATCACAACTGTCGAATTCGGACAACAGTTCGTCCAGACTAATTCAGAAAAAGCGAATGAAAATTTGCCTGAAAATACCGAATGGACTGTCCGCCTGGATTTGCGCAAAATGAAATCTGATTTTGAGAAACAGGGTTTCTTCACATTATTCAATGGAGAAAAACTTAACAAACAGGATTTCAAGGGAGTTTACATTGCCGGGAGTGCGGCGCCACTCAGTTGGGATTTCAGTAATCTTTATACCCGCAAAGACCTTGAGCTGAAAGATCCTGATGGCGATGGCATCTATGAAATTAAGCTGATTTTGAATTCAAAAAAAGACATTAAGACCAGCCCGGATAAATGGAAATTGTCAAAAGACCTTTCAGGGTTGCCACAATACGAATCGGATTACCTGATCTCTGATGCCATTTATAATATGTCACTTGAAGAAATGTTGATGGCCATTGAACCCGACAGTACCTTCCGTACCGGAAAAGAATGGGCCGGCGTGTGGACCCGCGACATCAGTTACAGCATCATCCTGTCGATGGCCCATATGCAACCTGAAGTAGCGAAGAAAAGCCTGATGCGTAAAGTGAAGAATAAACGTATTGTGCAGGACACCGGCACTGGCGGCGCCTATCCTGTCTCTACCGATCGTATCGTGTGGGCAACAGCTGCATGGGAAGTTTATAAATTCACCGGCGACCGCGAATGGATGAAATATGCCTATGAGATCATCAAAAATTCTGTGGAAGATGATTTATTGAATGCCAGGGATCCGCAAACCGGGCTGATGAGAGGAGAATCCTCCTTCTTAGACTGGCGCGAGCAAACTTATCCCGTGTGGATGCAACCGGCCGACATTTACCAGTCGGAAAACCTGGGCACCAATGCAGTGCATTATCAGGCCAACAAAGTATTGTCAGCAATAGCTAAATTACTCAATAAACCAACAGATGCTATCCACTACGACAGTATTGCATCTTCCATCAAAGTTGCCATACAAAAACATTTATGGATGAAGGATAAAGGCCACCACGGTCAATACCTCTACGGGAGAAGCCATCTGATTGTGTCGCCGCGTTCTGAAACATTGGGTGAAGCACTTTGCATTCTCTTCGGAGTTACAGAAGGAGAAGATATCCAGAAAGCTGTTGCCGGGATGCCGGTGACGCCATTCGGAGCTTCCTGTATTTATCCTCAAATCCCGGGTATTCCTCCTTATCATAATAATGGTATATGGCCTTTTGTACAATCCTACTGGACATTGGCCTCAGCAAAAGCAGGCAATGAAACTGCTGTGATGGAACAAATTGCCGCCATCTATCGTCCCGCAGCCCTTTTCCTGACCAACAAGGAGAACTTTGTGGCTGAAACGGGTGACTTTGCCGGGACTCAGATCAATTCCAGCATCATGCTATGGAGCATCTCAGGGAACATCGCGCTGGTTCATAAGATTCTCTTCGGAATGGATTTCCAGATTGACAAGTTAGAATTCCATCCTTTTGTCCCCGAAGCTTTAAAAGGCAAACGCAGTCTGAAGAATTTCCGTTACCGTAATGCTTTGCTGAACATTGAAATGGAAGGTTTTGGAAATCAAATCAAGTCTTTCGAAATTGATGGGGTAAGTTCAGCGCCTGAAATTCCGGCCAACCTTAAGGGGGAACATCACATCCGAATTGTTCTTGCCAACAATACCAACACAGGCAAACAAATCAACAAAGTGAAAAATCTGTTTACCGTTGAAATGCCTGTTGTATCACAAAAGGACAATCAGATCACATGGGAAGCTGTAAATAATGCAAAGAGTTATCTGATTATCAATAACGGACAAACCATTGATACCATCACAAAAACTTCTTACAAGATAAATCCGGGAGCATACGCCGCTTATCAGGTAATCGCAGTGGATGAATCAGGAACAAGCTCGTTTGCTTCGGAACCACTAATTGTTATATCAGAGGAGAAGAGAATTTCTATTCAGATGGAGAAATTTGCCCCAGAAGCTGCCTATCCTTATTCAGGGTTCAATGGAACAGGGTTCACTGAAATCAGCAAATCAAAAAACCGATTCATGTCCTTCCCCGTAACGGTAGAAGAAAACGGAACGTACTTTTTACATATACGTTATGCCAACGGCAACGGACCGGTCAATACCGACAGCCGGTGTGCCCTGCGAAATTTATATGTAAATAAACATTTTGCCGGTGCACTTATCTTCCCGCAACGCGGCAAAGATGAATGGTCGAACTGGGGTTATAGCAACCTGCTTTCTGTTTATCTGACCAAAGGAAAAAATATATTATCCATTGTTTTTGAGGATAATAATGAGAATATGGATGGAGAAGTTAATCAGGCCATGCTGGATGAGGTGGTGGTATATCGATAAATGCTTAAGTGCACATAAAAAAACCCTTATTTTTCTTACCAAGATTGTTTAGTAAGAAAAATAAGGGTTTTATAAGGTTTTGTTAAAGCCATCAAATCAAAAACTCTTAAACCCGATAATCTCCCTTACTTCATTGATGGTTTTAGCGGCACTTTCGCGCGCTTTATCTTTACCCATACGGGCTACCTTAGAGATATAAGCTTCATCGCTAAGCAATTCTTTGATTTTTTCGCGGAAAGGTTCTGTGAACTGTATCATATCGACCGCCAGTTGTTTTTTCATGTCGCCGTAGCGAATCTGACAGGTATTATACATCTCATCAAAATAATCGTAAGTTTCCTTAGAAGATACGACACTCATTAATTGGAAAATGTTTTGAATAACCTCCGGTTTTTCCTGATTAGGAACTGTAGGACCGCCATCGGTAACAGCTTTCATCACTTTTTTACGTATAGCTTCAGGTTCATCTGCTAAAAAGATGGCATTGCCCTCTCCTTCCGACTTGCCCATTTTTCCTGTACCGTTTAATCCCGGAATCTTTACCAGATTCTGTCCGAAATTAAATGCCTGAGGTTCGGGGAAGTATTCCACATTGTACATGCGGTTGAAGCGGTTGGAAAATTGACGGGTCATTTCGAGGTGCTGTTCCTGATCCTTTCCTACCGGCACTTTCGTCGCTCTGTGAATGATAATATCAGCCGCCATCAACGTAGGGTAAGTCAACAATCCGGCATTCACGTTTTGCGGTTGCTGACGAATCTTGTCTTTGAAAGAAGTACATCTTTCCAACTCTCCGATATAAGCATTCATGTTCAGGAACAAATACAGCTCTGCCGTTTCCGGCACATCGCTCTGTATATACAGCGTTGCTTTCTCCGGATCCAAACCCGCAGCCAGATATTCCACCAGCACCTGTTTTACATTTCCGTGCAAATCATGCGGCGTAGGGTGGGTAGTCAAAGAATGATAATCGGCAATAAAGAAATAGCAATGATGCTCATTTTGCATATTGATGAAATTCTTCAATGCTCCGAAATAATTTCCAAGATGTAAATTTCCTGTCGGCCGGATGCCACTAACAACTGTTTCCATGAATTTTTCTATAATGTTCATAAAAACATAAGTAACATATAAAAACTTATATGTTACTCATGCTTTTAAAGATTTATCTTTATTATTTTGATTTCCTACCGTTTACTCAATCGGAATTGTCCGTCGTATCCTCTGGTCAAGAGAAGTGAGTGTTTCGGTTGCCGCAACACCCGGGATTTCCTGTATCTTTCCGTTGAGTAACTCCATTAAATGTTCATCATTCTTGGCATACAATTTTATTAATATAGTGTAATGACCAAGAGTATATTGCGACTCCACAATTTCAGGAATTTTTTCCAGCTCCTGCACAACTTCCTTGTACATAGAGCCTTTTTCCAGGGTAATTCCAATATAAACACATATCTGATATCCCAGCATTTTAGGATTTACTGTATATCCTGAGCCCGTAATCACATTCATATCAATGAGCCGTTGTACTCTTTGATGAATTGCCGCACGCGATACTCCACACTCTTCAGCGACATCTTTGAAAGGCATGCGGGCGTTTTGACTAATGATCCGCATGATTTTACGGTCTAACTGATCAATTTTTTCCATATAGATTCTTTAACTGAAATGTCTTTGTGGAGCAAATATAAACATTCTTTTTCAAAAATATATAAAAATATCTCTATTTTACGATGGCAATTAATTCGACTTCGAAAACCAATGTCGAAAAAGGATTAATTTTACCTTGTGCCTGTGCACCATATGCCAATTGCTGAGGGATAAAGAATTTATATTTTGATCCTACAGGCATCAGTTGCAAACCTTCAACCCATCCTTTGATCACCTGATTAACACCAAATTCGGCAGGTTCGCCACGTTCAACTGAGCTATCGAAAACAGTTCCGTCGATCAAAGTGCCATGATAATGTACTTTTACTCTGTCAGTTGCCAAAGGTTTTGCTCCCTTACCGGCAACGATCACTTCGTATTGAAGACCTGATGCAGTAGTTACTACTCCTGGTTTCTTGGCGTTTTCAGCAAGAAAAGCTTCCCCGGCAGCTTTATTGGCGCCATAAGTTGCTTCCAGTTTCTTTGCCTGAAGAGCTTCCATTGTTTGATTGAAATAATCTCTTGCAGCATCGGCAGTCATAACGCCTTCCGATTTTGAGATACCATTTATCAATCCTTGTCTCAAAAGATCATAATTCATGGTAAGCGTTGAATCACCATAAAAATCTTTATTGGTTCTCAACTGATTTCCAATCATGGTTCCCAGTTCAATCACCGGCTTAATATCTTCATCCACCTTTTTTTCGTTCAATCCGTCTTTAATCCCTTTCATCAGAGATTTTAATCCTTCGCCGGTTGAGTCATTGTTCAGATGATATTCACGCAGAATTTTACCATTTACATATCCGAAGGCATAATTCAGACTATCCAGATCATCTCCGAGTTTCACTGATTTTTCCTTGTAATCAGAACAAGAAGTCGCAATAAGTGCCAGTACGGCAACGACTGTTAATATAATATTGATTCGTTTCATAAATTTTTGTTTAAATAGGTAAATAACTTCAATTAATTATTTGGTTGAGGTTGTGGTTGAGCCTGCTGTTGTGGCTGTGGCTGACCATACATTTTAGCCTGCACTTTCATTTGGGCTGTCTGTACGATGGAATCTGCCTGAGATGCCGACACAACTTCCTGATAATCATTCAGAGCATTGATCAATCCTCTTACAATCATATCAGTATTGCCTACCAATGTTGAATCTCCAAAGAAGCCTGATTTAGTTTGTTCATTGAAATATTTACCCACCTGTACACCCAGGTCGTACATTTCGTTCCCCTTTTTGTTTCCATAAGCTTTATCAAGAGCTTTGATGAAAGCTTCCAGTTTCACATTGGTGGAGTCTTCCGGGAAATACTGTTGTTTGAACACATCACCCTGCCATTGGCCAAGGGTATAGTTGATACTGTCGTTCAGGTTTTTCAATGCCACCTCTTTTGGTTTGATATTGTTACATGAACTGAATGAAAAGATAGCCAGCGCGATGGCAACTATCAATAAATTACTGCTTTTTTTCATATTTGTATATTTATTTAATTTCTAATTCTTTAATTTGATCGGTAACGGCAGGAGGATTGATACCTAACAGTTCTACTGTGAAAATCAATGTCGAATAAGGAGGAATAACGCCACCGGCCCCCTGTTCGCCATATGCAAGTTGGTAAGGGATATAGAATTTATATTTTGATCCTACCGACATGAGCTGAATTCCTTCTGTCCAACCCGGGATAACCTGATTAAGAGGAAAATCAATCGGCTCACCGCGATCATAGGAGCTATCGAATTTGGTACCATCAATCAATGTTCCTTCATAATGTACCTTCACTTTATCAGTAGCAGTTGGTTTTGCACCTACCGTATCTTTAAGAATAATGTACTGCAATCCGCTGGCAGTAGTTTGAACGGCCGGATTCTTGGCATTATCCGCTAAGAATTTTTCACCTTGAGCCTTTTTTTCAGAAGAGAGTTTTTCCTGTGCTGCTGTAAAATAGGTTTGCAGAAAACTCTGAGAAGCTTCAGCAGTCATTAACGCAGAATCACCTTTTATTGAAGTATTGAAGGCTTTTAAAAATAAATCCAGATTATATACTCCACCGGGCAGGGTTTTCAGATTTTTTGCCAGATCTGTCGCTATGTTCACACCCAGCGCATAGCTCATTGAATCAATGTCGTTCGCAAAAATTTTAGCCGGTGCTGCAGCTTCAATTTTCTGTTTGGATTTTTTTTCTTTCTTTGGTTGCTTTTCTTTTGCTCCCGCACCGATTACCATGGTAGCAGCCAGCATTAATACTAAGATTTTTTTCATCGATGTTTTTATGATATTAGTTTTATATTATACGATAGCCAATAGCTCCACTTCAAAAACAAGTGTTGTATGTGGTCCGATCGACTGACCGGCACCCTGCGCACCATATGCAAGTTCAGAAGGAATATATAATTTCCACTTCGACCCTACCGGCATAAGTTGCAATGCTTCCACCCAACCCTGAATCACCTGTGTCACTCCAAAAGTGGCAGGTTCACCACGACTCACCGAGCTATCAAAAACATTCCCGTTAATTAAAGTTCCGTGATAATGTACCTGTACACGGTCACTTGCTTTAGGAGTATTTCCCTTTCCTTCCGTCAGAATCTCGTACTGAAGTCCGCTTGCTGTTGTTTTGACTTCCGGTCTTCTGGCATTTTCAGCTAAAAAAGATTTTCCTTCTTCAATATTTTGTTCGTAGGCTTTTTCCTGTAACTTCTGAAAATAATCGTTGATAAGTCCCTGAGCTTCCTGTATGCTCATTTCCAGCTTATCTCCCTTCATAACATCCCTGATACCATCAGACAGTTTCTGATAACTCAATTCTTCAAAACCACTGTTCTTCAGGTTGTGTCCCAAACTTATCCCCAACGCATAACTTATCTTTTCCATTAATTATATTTAAATTTTTAAATGAGTGCAAAGATAGTTGATTTATCGGATATTACGGTTGATATCACGGATATTAGGTGTTAATTTATACAAAATTAGCGGGATGATAGCACTACCGGAATCTTAAAATGTTTTCTTTTTCCCTTTGTCGGTTGAATTATTTCGATAAAAATTACATAGATTCCCACTGTAGCTACTTTTCCATGATCATTCCGTCCATCCCACAACAACTGACCTGACGAAGCCAGCAGTTCATTGTTCGCAAAGCTGAAAACCCGCTCTCCTGTAGCGGATAAAATTAAAATATTGGCCACATAACCTTCTTCTTCCAATACATATTTAAGCACACATACATCATCAACTCCATCATTATCAGGAGAAAAAACATCTTCCTCCAAAAAGAACAATTTCTTTCCACCATCTTCATCATCCCTTTCACGGTATTGCGAATTTTTAAATCCCGGAGTACCGTAATTATTGCAGAAAGCAGCGGAATGCCAGTTAGTCAGGTCCTGTGATTCCCGGTCAGGATACATCCGCTCCAACGCTACTCCTTTCGGGTTTTTAATCAACATGTGATGCATCAATTCATTATAGGTAAACTCATCATAAACGGTATCCTTCTGTGCATTGACCAGCACGAGGGTTGCCGATTCATTATTCAGGTTACTCCAGCCTGTCTGCACTATTTTAGCCTCTTCCGGGCATTGATGGTAAGCCTTCACCACATCCGGATTTGAAGTAAAAGCCACACAGTTATGGGGAAACACAAATACTCCTTCAGGAATTTTATTTCCCGCATTCAAACTCCCGCCGGCTTTACGGGTAGTAAAAATAATCCCGTCAAGTTCAACCAGCTTTTCCGAGCGGTTGTACAATTCAATATATTCAAAAGAACTATCGGGCTGATGAAACATCACTTCGTTAAAAACAACATCGCCGAAAGACATTTTTTCAGTGCAGGCATAATCTCTTGTTTGGTTTTTCAGCGCATTCCCTGACAGATCGGTCAATCCTTCCCAGCTTATATGATATACATTACCCCTCTCAAATAGCATGCTTGCAACCAGCTTAATCTCTGTCATCTCTTCATCGTGATATTGGGAAAGTATTCCAACCGCTTGTCCGTTAATTCTCAGTACCTGTGCTTCAAAGTTCATTGCTTCAGAAAAAACGCACTTTACCGTATCAGGATAAAGTATTTCTATTGAAATCCACTCAGGAGAAGTAATATCAGTCACCTTTCCCCCTGTAACAAAAATATCATCGAAGAAATAACAATTCCCCGTGGTTGCAGTATTGTTATAGGACAATCCGAAGTAATTGCTTTTCAATACATTGCTATTTTGAGCAGTCCCTTCAAGAACATCATCCTTCTCTGTGGATAGTCGTGAATACAAATGGAAAACAGACAAACTATCTCGGGTTACTTTTACATTGATATTTAACGGTCTAACGTCCGTTCTTTTATCAATACCATCAATAATCTTTACTTTTTGCGTACCTTCCTGACAATAGAGTGATACCTCATCATTACTTCCTCCCACCTGAACAAAATAGCCCTTAAAACCGTTTTCTATTGACTGCTTATCCGACACAATGTACATACAGGCATAATTTGAAGAGGAAGTTGGGTAGTCAATCGTGAACTTACATTCCCATGTAGCATTTTGAATGGCCTGTGAAGGAGTAAACAAACAGGAAGAAGAAGCAGCGGTCGCAACCGATTGTAATTGTTTTTCAGAATTTACAATAAAATTGTTAGAATTTCCTGTCCAAACCGGATTATATGTAAAATTTCCGTCGGAAAAGCTTTCAGAAAGTTGAGAAAAACAAGAAAAAGGCGCAAAAAACAAAAAAAACAGCATAGAATTTTTCATATGGTTGGTCAATCTATTAAAATGAATTACTTTTGCAGTCGCTAATTTATAGTTAACCGACTGATTGGTTTAGGTTTAATATCACCGTTCAAAATTAGTATTTTCAGTAAACAATAACAACAAAAATCACCCTAAAATAAATTAAAAAAATGAAAGTAGCGATTGTAGGTGCCAGCGGCGCCGTTGGCCAGGAGTTTTTACGCGTACTTGCTGAGCGTAACTTCCCCATGACTGAATTAGCTTTATTTGGTTCTTCACGCAGTGCGGGAAAAGTGTATGATTTCAGAGGACAAAAATTAACAGTAAAAGAATTGAAACACGGAGATGATTTCAAAGGATTCAATATCGTATTTACCTCTGCAGGAGCAAGCATTTCCAGGGAATTTGCCGAAGACATTACCAAATTTGGGGCCGTGATGATCGACAATTCCAGCGCTTTCCGCATGGAGAATGATATTCCACTGGTGGTTCCTGAAGTGAACGCTGCTGATGCAAAAGCACGTCCCCGCGGAATTATTGCCAATCCCAACTGTACTACCATTCAAATGGTGGTTGCCCTGAAAGCGATCGAAAATCTTTCACATATAAAACGTGTGCATGTATCTACTTATCAGGCCGCTTCCGGAGCCGGTGCTGCTGCCATGGACGAGCTAGAACTTCAGTATCGTCAGGTATTGGCCGGCGAACAGGTAACTGTAAATAAATTTGCTTATCAGTTAGCCTTTAATCTGATTCCTCAGATTGACGTGTTTACCGACAACGGTTACACAAAAGAAGAAATGAAAATGTATCACGAAACACGTAAGATCATGCATTCGGATGTTGAAGTGAGTGCTATGTGTGTACGTGTTCCTGCGCTGCGCGCTCACTCAGAAAGTGTTTGGGTGGAAACCGAAAAACCAGTTTCGGTAGAAGAAGCCCGTGCTGCCTTTGCTGCTGCACCTGGAGTTGAAGTAATCGACAATCCTGCCGAAAAGAAATATCCGATGCCTTTGTTTCTTTCTGGAAAGGACCCGGTACATGTCGGACGTATCCGCAAAGATCTGGCAAACCCTAACGGCATCACTTTCTGGTGTGTAAGCGATCAGATCAAAAAAGGTGCCGCACTGAACGCCGTTCAGATTGCTGAATACCTTATTGCAGAAGGAGATATAAAATAGAGCTATTTTACGATCAATCGTTTAATGTTTTGTTGAATCGTTGAGTCGTTGAAGAGTTATTTAAGCAGCCGTTGTATATCAATGGCTGCTTTTTTATTTGATTACCCGAACAAAAGTTGATCGAAACAGGTTAGATTATATAGTAATCTTCAAAAACCAATCCATTATGAACCTCCTTGATCAACTCAAATCATTTACAAAAGTTGTAGCAGATACCGGAGATTTTGAATCCATGGTCAGCTACCAACCAATTGATGCCACCACTAATCCATCACTTATTTATGCAGCATCGCAGGACAAAAAGTACAGTCATCTCATTGAAGATGCGATCCGCCACGGCAAAGCAGCTTCAAAAGATAAGGAAATTCAGAAAACAAAAGCGCTGGATAAATTAGCTGTAAATTTTGGGCTGGAGATTCTCAAAATCGTACCGGGACGCGTTTCCACTGAAGTTGATGCACGCCTCTCGTTCGATACTGAAGCAACAATTGATAAGGCAAGAGAACTCATCGCTTTGTATGAAGCAAACGGAATCCCCAGAGAAAGAATACTGATAAAAATAGCATCAACATGGGAAGGCATAAACGCAGCCGAGATCATCGAAAAAGAGGGCATTCACTGCAATCTTACCTTGTTGTTTTCAAAAGCACAGGCAATACGGTGTGCTGAAGCCGGTGTTACACTTATCTCGCCTTTTGTGGGTCGTATTCTCGACTGGTACAAGAAAGAACGGGGTGTATCATCCATCCCGGGTGCTGAAGATCCCGGTGTTCAATCAGTTACTGATATCTTTCACTACTACAAAAAATTCGGTTACCACACCATTGTCATGGGTGCCAGCTTTCGTAATATTGATGAGATCATTGAGTTAGCCGGCTGCGATGCCCTAACAATCTCGCCATCGCTACTTAAGATATTGGAAAACACTGAAGGCGTTTTAGTCCAAAAACTTTCCCCTGAAGCATCAAAACTTATGGATATAAACCCTATTGAGATGAATGAGAAAACATTCCGGTGGATGATGAACGAGGATGCTATGGCCACAGAAAAACTGGCAGAAGGGATAAGAAAATTTACAGAAGATTTGATAAAATTAGAACAGTTTATTTCAGACTTACTATCACCAACCCATCATTAACTTGTTAAATAATCTTAATTCTCATTTTTTTAATATCATCACATACGAAACATTCATACTGCCTGTGTGTCGTATATAACATAATTCAAATAATAAGAGACAATATGATACAACATTTTTATGACTTTAAGGCTTTGTCGTTACAGGGGAAAGAGATAAACATGGATACTTATAAAGGCCAAGTAGTATTGGTAGTTAATACTGCAAGTAAATGCGGTCTTACTCCCCAATTTGAAGGTCTTGAGAAATTATACCGGGAATACAAAGACAAGGGTTTTGTTATATTAGGATTTCCTTGTAACCAGTTTGCCAACCAGGAACCCGGAAGTGAAAAAGAAATTGCAGAAGGATGTTTAATAAATTATGGCGTGACTTTTCCAATGTTTTCAAAGATTGATGTCAATGGTGAGAATGCGCATCCCATTTACAAATACTTAAAATCCGAGTTAGAAGGTGGTGTTTTCGGAAGCAACATTAAATGGAATTTTGCAAAATTTCTTATTGATAAAGACGGTAAGCCTTACAAACGCTATTCGCCTACCACAACACCTGATAAATTGAAAAAAGACATTGAAAAAATTCTATTATAAATAAGAATTGTAATTTTACAATAGTTAATTTTCACGAGATTTAAATCAGCCAGGGGAAGGGAGTAAAAACTCCGCTATCCTTGAAGCACCCCTATAAAACGCGAAAGGTTGTCACGCCTGACAACCAATCTTTGTTAACCTTAAATCTACTACTCTGAACAAATCACAGCACAAAGGTAAGATGATTCAACTGAACTAACAAGCATATTCATAATTTTTTGCACCATAATTATGTTTTATAACATATTTTAGCGGCTTTCTGCTCTTTTTGTATCATATTTAAGACTTATATATTTATGTCTATGCTCAAATTTTATTTCTAATGCGAATCAGCACTTTTCAGAACCTGATTCGTATTAGAAATAAATTTATAATCTGAATTAGTTCTGGCTAAAATTGGAATTTTCCTCTGCCTTTAAATAATCCTTCCATTCTTTCAACGAAAGGCCTGTATTTATTTTGACTGTTCTTTTCATTGAATCAATGGATCCGAATCCACATTTGGTTGCAAGCTCTTTATGTGAAAAACCTTTTTCCTTTACCAATATGTCTGCTAATTCCTGAAAGCGGTACTGATTAATGTAGGAACAAAAATTCTGATTATAAAATGTGTTTATTGTGGAAGAAATATAGGAACGATTCGTCCCTATTTCAGCTGCCACGTCCTGAATCGACAATTCCGGGTTAGTAAATATCTTTTCTGTTTTAAGTTTGACATCCAGCTTTTCAGCAATCAAACCAAGTTTTTTGTGATTGTTTTTGTCATTCAGGAACTTATCATTCTCATGAAGTTGGTTAACTCGTTTGCGACCAGATTTTCGGTATTTTTTATACACAAACAAAAGCGTAAGAAATAAAAAGACTAAGGTCAGGGCAATAAAAAATAAATGTATCATAGTTATTAATTTAAAAAATTAAGAATTTTAGATCGAGTATTTTTCAACCACAAACAACAGATTTAATTTCAATGCAAAATTAAAACATTTGTTACAATTTATAAATCAATTTATTAGCAAAACATCATTATTTTACATTTCGCATTATTTTTTTTACACTTTGAGTATTATTTAACTTTATATCAACAGGAAACTACAATAAAGACAACAAGGATTAAAAAAGAAAAGAAATATAAATCAACAATCACAAAACACCAGGAATTAATTAATCTTGCGGATCAGTAGTAGAAGCTTACAATCGGAAGTATTCGAAACATGAGCTTCGTTTACAAAGCAGGAAGAGAAAAGCACTTTTCAAGCCCTGATTCGCATTGATCAACAGTAATTATCATCTATATTTGCATAAAAACAATCAAAAACGCGAAAAAAAATTTTTCTGATGTAAGATAATTCTTTCTTGTTCGTCATGTAAACGTATGGACTCAACACAATTCAATAACCGGATCATCGTACTATCTGACCAGCTCTTCAGGCTTGCAAAATCAATTTTGCAAAACGAAGATGCTGCATGGGACGCAGTTCAGGATTTGAATCTGAAATTATGGGAAAAAAGGTTGAAATTAAAGGAGGTTGAAAATATCCCTGCGTTCGCAATGCGTTCAATGAGAAATTTGTGTCTGGATATCATACGACAGCATAAGAAAGTTGATGAGATCGCTAACGACATTGAATATCAGGAGTTAAATCCTTATCAGCAAACAGAACGCAACGATATGGTAAAGAAGATTCAGTTGATGATTGACCGGCTCCCGGAATTACAACGAACAATTATACGTATGCGTGATGTTGAAGGAATGGAAATCAGTGAAATATCATATATCACGCAAATAACGGAGAATGCGGTAAGCGTAAATCTTTCGAGGGCCCGTCAGAAAATCAGGGGGCAATTGATAAATGAACATAATAGAGTGGAGGAAAGAATATGGAGAAAATAAATGAAATTTTGGATAAATACTTTAAAGGAATATCCACAATTGAAGAGGAGAATATCCTGAAAAAGTATTTTACTTCAGGACATGTCAAACCGGAGCACCTGGCATACAAGCCTCTCTTTGAAGTTTTTGAGCTTGAGGCAAAGATAAGTTTCCCGCCAAAGACAAAAAGGCAAATAAAACGTTTTCAATTGAGAACATTTTTATACACAAGTAGTGGAGTGGCCGCAGCAATATTGCTCATTTTCTGGCTGTTTGGCAGTCCTGCAATGCAAGGCGACTACGCCATCGTAAACGGCACACGTATCAATGACAACGAAATAGCACAACAGATGGCACAATCTAAGATCAATAAAGTTGGGGAAATGTTGCAGGGCAAACTAAAACCTTTGGAAAGTCTGGAAACTGTAAAAAACAGATTAGAGCCTGCAAAAAAGGTATTTGAGATAAGAAACGACATTATTAATATTCAACAAAAATTGAATTTCGAATAGACTCCAGACTAACAGCAAGTTATAAAAAAGAAAATATAAAAAATAAAGATATGAAAAAAGTTATGATTATGGTTGTTACATTGCTGATGCTCGCAATGACAACTGAAGCACAAACGCTCCAGAAATTTTTTGAGAAATATGCTGATGACGAACGGTTTCAATATGTATCGGTGAATAAAGGCATGATCAACATGGGTACTGTTCTGGGCGGGATAGCAAAAACAGATCAGAAAAGTTTCTCGAAAATGAACGGAATAAAAATTCTTACACTGGAGGCTACATCTGAGTCGGCAATTATGAAAACTGTTTTACAGGAGATCGAGAGGATTGTAGAAAATGGAAAATTTGAACCGGCAGTCGAGGTGCGTGATAAAGGAGAGAGAGTAAATATTTACTACCGTGTATTAGGGGCTGATAATGCTGATATGATCATCATCACAAAAGAAAGAACCGAATTTAATTGCATCTGGATAAGTGGCAAAATGACGAAAGAAGAAATGATGAATACCTTTTCTTCAAATGGTTCGGGACAGCCATTAGCCATCAATCCCAACGAACTTTTATTAGTTTTCTGAAAACTAAATTTACCTTTGATTTTTCGTTATCAGGCCATTTGACAGTGATTGTCAGATGGCCTGAGTTATAATTTATTATTGACAAATGACGCAACCCTCACATTTCGACAACTCGCCTCTCAATCGCTTTTCAATCAGCATCTTCATTCGATCTTTCAGGGCATCGATACGAATATTCTCAATAACATCGGCAGTGAACGCAAACATCAGCAGCAGGCGGGCTTCTTCAAAGGGAATCCCCCTGGAACGCATATAGAACAAAGCTTTATCATCAAGCTGACCAATTGTAGCGCCATGTGAACATTTTACATCATCAGCATAGATTTCCAGCTGAGGCTTAGTGCGCATTTTAGCCGTACGGTTCAGCAAAATATTTCTGTTTGTCTGGAAAGCGGCAGTTTTCTGAGCATCCTTAGCCACATACAAT
>JAYFQH010000052.1:0-4113 GCA_034927265.1 Paludibacter sp. | reverse complement strand
TCGCCGCCGATGTGAATGTATCCCGAAGGAAACAGCTGACTGATTTCTGTCAGTACATCTTTAAGGAATGTCATCACTTCAGGAGACGACGGATCATAAACCTGCGATAAAACACCAAAGCGTACAGGTACTTTAATTTTTTCTTTTGTTGTTCCCAACCACGGATAGGAAGCGATAGCAGCAGAGGCATGTCCCGGCATGCTGATTTCGGGAACAATCTGAATGCAACGATCAGCAGCATACGCCACAATCTCACGAATATCTTCCTGTGTGTAAAAACCGGCATGAGGTTTCGGATCGAACTTGTTACTCTGATATCTTCTCAAAAAAGCATCATAAGCTACATTTCCCGTTTCGCCGGGAGTTTTTAATTCCTTATCTTCAATCTGGGTACTGTCTCTTTTAGAGCCAATCTCAGTCAATAAAGGATATTTCTTTATCTCGACACGCCAACCTGCATCATCTGTCAGGTGCCAGTGGAAAGTGTTCATTTTAAGCAATGCCATTTCGTCGAGCATGCGCTTTACGGTAGCTTTTCCCTGAAAATGCCGGGCTTCATCGAGCATAAAGGCACGCCATGCAAAAGCAGGAGCATCGGAAATAAGAAGGCAAGGAACTTTCCTGTCTTTCACCAGCTGACGAAGTGTCTGTACTCCATAAAAATGACCTTTGGGTGTAGCTGCTGTAATCAGAATGACTTTTTTGCTAACCTGAAGGGTATAAGCTTCTTCATCTGCGATTTTATCTGATATAACAAATTTCACTTTTACTCCCTTTTTATTGGCGGGAATATTAAAATCGGATGAAAAATAATCATGGAGCTGACCGCCAACAGAAGATTTATCTGAAATACTGATACCCTGCGACAAATCGCAATATCCTTCCAGCATATTCACCTTTTCGGGATAAGGAACTACTTTCAGGGTCTCAGCAGCAGTTATATTAATACTGAATGCCAGAAGCATGACAGCGAGAAATATTTCAATTTTCTTCATTACATTTTTTCTTTTAAGATTCCATAAAAAACATATTCGCCCGAACCAACTTTAAAACAGGCCTGTTGATCTTCCATTCCGGTGAACTTAGCATACCGGTTCTGTTGATCTTTGATCATTTGTACATTACCATCCTTTACAGGAACATATACCATTGCCTCGCTACCTACGGGAACAAGCACCCTGATTTTTATACGGTTGTTTTCCTTTTCCCACCAGATTCCTGCGTCGCCATAAGGTGTTCTTTTGTAGTACGAAGCATGAGTTAACTCTTCAGGAGGATAAGGCCGGAAAATAATTTTCCGATAGCCCGGTTCAGCAGCCACCATACCTGCCACATTACGGTAGAACCAGGTCAGTCCTCCTCCAAACATCGGGTGATTTCTGGAATGTTCTCCGTTCCATTGCTCCCATGTAGTAGTTGCGCCCTGAGCAATCCAGTGGCCGAAACCAGGGAAAGTGGTTTTATTCATTGCCTGATAAGCCAGTTCGTTCAGTCCGTTTTCGCATAACACTTCGAAAAGGTAGCGCGTGCCGAAAATTCCGGTATCAAGATGTCCGCCCGAGGCAGCCATATCCCTTTGTAAAGACGCCACAACATTTTTTCGAACAGCATCTGTCATACCAATTTTGAGAGCAAAGATATTAGCTCCGTATTTTCCAAAAGTACCTTCCTTTTCATTGTAAAAACGTTTCACAAAGGCTGCTTTTGTTTTTTCAGCCAACTGAGTGTAATGTGCAGCTTCTTCCTTCACTCCCAAAACAGCAGCTGTATTAGCTGTATTGTAGGCACACAGCCAGAAATAAAAGGTATGTACCAGATCAGTCCTGGGAAATTCTCCCGGAGGACACCAGTCGCCCAGATTCATCCAGTCGTGCGGTTTGTTTTTATCAGGAGCCTGTTGAAACATAATTCCCTCATCATCAACCCACTGTTGCATATATTTCACATAACCCTTCATGCCTTCATAGGAATACGACAAGATGTTTTTGTCGCCGTAAACCAGATAATACTCCCAGGGCATGATGGCAATAGCGGCACCCCAGGCTACTCCGCCCCCGCATCCCGGTTGCCAGGGAGCACCATTAGGGACATAACCGGTTGTTTTATCCTGAGCACCCACCACATCCTCAATCCATTTTTTATAAAATGCTGCCGCATCAAAATTATGTGTAACCGTGGCAATGACTACCTGCCCGTCGCCCGTGTAAGCCGATCGTTCGCGGTGCGGACAATCACTGGCAATACTTCCGTGCATATTATCGGTCTGACTTCGCCACCATATCCTGTTGATTTTATTGAACAAATCATTCGAGCAGGTAAAATGGCCCGTGGTTTCAGTTTCGGTATATACAGCCTCAGCAGTAAGCTGATCAGCCCTGAGTTCTTCCGGCCAACCGGATATCTCAACAGTACGGAAAACAAACCATGTAAACCGGGCAGCATAATTCTCGTTCCCATTACCGCTCAGGGTATAACTATTGTCACCATTGGGCGATTCACTGAGATATTTGATTCTGATACGTTGACCACGTGGGCCATTGATATTATGCAGGCGCACCCAACCCGAGATTTCTTCGCCAAAATCGACCCTGTAATTCCCTTCACCTGCCATCTTTTCGATCTTCACAGGTTTCAGTTGCTCCATCACCTTGTCGGAATGGGACATTTGTGCCTTTAGTTTTCCTTCAGGCGTTTTGCGTATTACTACATTTTCCCAGTTATTATCGTTAAAATCCGCGTTACACCAACCCGGATATTCCAGTCGCGCATCGTAATGTTCACCTTCGTAAAGCATATCGAAAACAATGGGACTTCGTTCTGCTTTCCACGAATTGTCGGTCACAATAGTTGCTTTACTTCCATCAGTATAAGTGATTTCGAGTTGAGCTATAAACCGTGGCGTTCCGTATGCCAACACCCATTTCGAAGGAGAATTATAGAAACCGTTACCCAAAATTGCTCCGATAGCATTTTTCCCTTTTTGCAAAAATGGTTTCAAGTCATAACAAAGGTACATCACCCGGTACTCGGTGAAATTGTCCTGCACCGGAATGCCGTAATTCTGAAGATTCTCCCGTTTTCCCCACAGGGTTTGATTAGGCACCAGCTCATCGTTGCTCACTTTCTGTCCATTGCAGTACAGTTCAAAATAACCCAACCCGGTAGTATAAATGCGAGCGCTCTTTATCGGTTTATTTACTTCAAACTGCTTGCGCAGGAGGGGTGCAGGGGGAGGCAATTCCTTCGACTGACTACCCACAGGTTTTTCACCCTGCCATGGTGCACCTATCCAGGAAGCTTTCCAATCGCCGGGCGATAGTAATCCCATGTGCCAGTTGGCAGGAGAGCTCCATCCGGACACTTTACCCTTATTATCCCATACCCTTACACGCCACCAGCAATCCATCCCTGATTTCAGAGTTTTTCCGGAGTATCTGATGTGTACAGAGTTAGCTGTTTTCACTTTTTTACTTTTCCATAAATCAGCTTTTCCATCCAGCAACATCTGTCTATCAGTAGCAACCTCTATTTCAAAGGCAGTCTGATATACCCCTTTTATATTGGCATCTGCTTCATTGATCCAGCTCAAACGAGGTTGCAACTCATCAATGACCGGCGGATTCTGCAAATACTCGCAGGTTAACCTTACTGGTTTGATTAAAGATGCAGTGATGGGATAAACCATCAACTGAAAGAGTGTGATAAATGCTATGATATTTAATTTATGAATCATGGACTGTAAATTATTAATAATCCGGATTTTCAATCAGGTTCTTATTCTGACTTATTCTGGCTTTTGTTATCGGGAAATAATAGCAACGTTTGGGGAATGTAGGTTCCTGATCACCATCAATTTCGTCATGAATAAGTATTTTATACTTCCGCGTGTTATAATCGAGTACGTATTGAACGCCGCTGAATGAACGTGTCAGTTTGGTTTCAGCCTGTCTCCAGCGTCTTAAATCCCAATATCGATGATTTTCGAAAGCAAGTTCCACCTGACGTTCGTGACGGATCTTTTCCATATCGATTGATTGCAAATCAGGCAAACCTGCACGGTTTCTGATTCGGTTCACAGCATTGAGTGCATCGCCCGTTTTTCCGAGTTCGTAA
>JAYFQH010000071.1:0-2219 GCA_034927265.1 Paludibacter sp. | reverse complement strand
GGCTTATCAGACCAGCGGTTATACGCTTTACGCCCCCAACAACAAGGAAAAGTTTGAATACGACAAACAGGGGAATATCAAAAGACTCTGGCGGGATAAAGATTATTCTGGCATCGATTTTCTGCAAATGACTTACAATGGCAACCAGGTAACATCCGTAACAGACGCATATACCACCCAGGGACAGTATTCGGTAAAAGAATATCAGAATAAAGCAGGTAACAGTCTCAACGAGATGAGTTATGATGCAAATGGTAACATGGTAAAAGATTTAGATCGGAATATATTCACGATCAAATATAATTTATTAAATTTGCCCGATACGATACAGTTTGGAAATGGTAATCAAATCATCAACCAGTACGATGCCAGCGGCCAGAAGTTATACACCCGTTATTACACGGTACTTTATCCGGAGGCTGTACCGATAATTTCTACCCTTGAGCCGGGTAAAACCCTTGATTTGGAATACAACATGGATATTGTGGATGAAACAGGTGTGTTTTATGTAGACAATTATGAGTATGGATTTAATGGTTGCGATCCGGGTTGGTATTGGATAAGAAGGATACATAATCCAGAGGGATACTTTAGTCAGGAACCGGGAACTTATCAAACGTTTTATTATTACCGCAAAGATCATTTAGGCAATAACCGTGAAGTGTGGCGAAGTACTTACACGTACTCATACGGCGATCTGACAGTTCCATCTGAGACAGAACAGTACACTCAGTATTACCCGAGTGGTTTGCCATGGAAGTACAATACAGGGGATAATCCGGGAACACAGCCGTATAAATATGGTGGGAAAGAGTTTGTGGAGATGCATGGATGGGATAGTTACGATTACGGAGCAAGGGTGATGTATCCGGCGGTAGGGCCGCAGTTTATGAGTGTCGACCCGCTGTGTGAAAAGTATTATTGGATTAGTCCGTATGCGTATTGTTTGAATAATCCGGTGAGGTTTGTGGATCCGGATGGGAGACAAGTAATACTGGGAGGGCCTGCTTTAAATGAGGGGATGATAAGTATATTACCTTATACTGATCTTAACGATGTATGGGTATTAGGTTCTGCAATATTATCAACATTTACTGATATTCAACCGCAAAATATTGATGGAAGCCCTGCAAGTGGACAAGATATTGAAGCGGCATAGAATGGTTTACTCTTACCAGTGTTAAGTGGTAGCGCCGTGAATAAGGCAAGTAACGTAATAGAAAATGCTGCAAAAGGAAAGGCATTTGAAAAACAAGTTGGCGAAAGTTTAGGTAATAGTAAAGCAAGTCAAGTAACAATTGAGGCCGTTGATGGAACAAAAACAAGAGTTGATTTTGTACAAAAGCAAGATGGAAAGGTAATATTAACAGAGGCGAAGTCTTCACAAACAGCGCCTCTAACCCCAAATCAAAAGAAGGCACATCCTCAAATAGAGCAAAGTGGCGGAACTGTAAGAGGTAACAAAGGAACAAGTGTCGGACTTCCCAATGGAGAAAAAATCCCTCCAACAAAAATTGATATAGTTAGGCCTAAAGATTTAAAAAATTGATAGTATGTCAGTAGAAAATTCAAGAATAATTGATTTTATAAGCGAAAAAGACAGTAAAATTGTTTTAACAATTTCTGATCATTTAGAATGGGACGAAGAAAATGAACATATCTTTTTATTGCAGGAAAAGATAAATGCTTATTTAATGGCTATAGAATCAGGTCAAGTACATAGAAACTATACTTCTTCTAAAAGCAAGGAATTTGTAATAAATGTCGCATTGAAATACCAACCTGATGAAAGTGGGGTTTTGTTTTTACAAAATGTAGTTGATACTCTATCAAAAGCCGGATATGAGTTTAATTATTATTTGTTTGATGAGACGTAATATTTAAACCGCTATGTTACCGTTGCAGAGGGTATATATCAACCGCTGAATCCCGGTCAGGTCATCGAAAATCTTGATGTGAACGAGAATGACAATGTCACTGTGGATGGGACGGATTATGTAGGGGACATTGAGTATCAGGTTTACCGTTATTTCAATTGGGATGTAACTTTTGAACCTGCGGAATTGAAGTATCTATGGCGTGTTCACAATCCGGAAGGTTATGTAAGTACCTTTGGCATTAACAGCTCATACGGACCGGCATATAATTATTACAGGAAAGACCATCTGGGCAACAACCGTGAAGTGTGGAATGCTTCGTACAAATGGGGAAGTGCCACC
>JAYFQH010000077.1:0-12370 GCA_034927265.1 Paludibacter sp. | reverse complement strand
CATCTTTACCCGTTGCGACTCACCTCCTGAGAGCGTGCTCACCGGACGTTCGAGTGAAAGATAACCTACGCCGATTCCGATAAGTTGCTCCAGAATGAAACGGGCTTTCCGGATAATGGGACGGGATATTTCATCGTCGATCGTTGAAAGAAAGGCCAGTACATCCACCAGTTCCATGCGGCATACCTCATCAATGGAGTTACCGCCGATCTTCACATTTCTGGCCCGTTCGTTCAATCGTGAGCCCTTACAACTCTCACAGGTTTTGTAAATAAAGTATTTGGAGTAGGCGTTTTTTTCATCTTCTCCCGCTTCATCCTCAGCCTTTCCGGCCACCGACTTCTCAAGCTTGCGGGCAATACCCTCGAAATTCCTGTTATAACTGAGGTTGGCATTCGCTTCTTTCTTTATCATGAAAGGTTCGGAATAAAGCAAAAGGTTTAATTCTTCAGTCGAATAATCCTTCAATGCCTTGTCGGCATCCACTACGCCGAGCGAAATCAACTCATTCCACAGGAAACCACCCACTTTATAATGCGGATGTGTGATGGCTCCTTCACGGATCGACTTCTCATCATCGATAAATAAATCCAGATCGACCCTGATTTGTTTTCCCAGTCCGTGACAATCGGGGCACATTCCTTCAGGATGATTGAAAGAAAAGAAAAATGAAGGGCCGGTAAAGGGTTGACCATGACGCGAATAGAGCAATCGTAGGTAGGTGTTGATTTCCGTGGCTGTGCCCACCGTACTTCTTAAGTTGTTTCCCATACGCTTCTGATCAATGACGATGGAAGTCGACAGGTTGAGAATGTCGTCGACATCCGGACGCGATAATTTAGGCATACGTGTTCGGGCAAAGGTCGAAAAGGTTTCAATAAGTTGCCGTTGTGCTTCGGTATAAATGGTATCAAAAAGTAGTGAGGATTTACCGGAACCTGAAACACCGGTAAACACTACGATCTTGTGCTTTGGGATTTCAATGTTGATGTTTTTCAGGTTGTTGGCATGGGCATTCTGGACAATAACTTTTTCTCTGTTCATAAATTTCAATTTTTGCAGGTTAGGGGCGCTTAACTTCGCTCCGAAAGAATGGCGGCAAAAGTATTCATTTCCTGCATCCAAAAATAGTAAAAAAGCGACAAAAATCAGCGATGACTAAGATTGTCGTTCACATTACATTCAGGATACCTTTCCACAAAATCTTTGGGAGTATAACCCGAAAGTGCTTTAAACTCCTTAATGAAATGCGATTGGTCGAAATAACCATTGCGGTAGGCGTATTCGGTGAGGTTAATCCTTTTATCGCTGGTAATATCTGCAATGGTGGCGTGAAATCTGACAAGTTTTATGAATTGCTTAGGCGATTTTCCAAGATAGGTTGAAAATTTTCGCTCAAGATTACGCGGTGTGACAGAAAGATGTTCAGAGAGTTTGGTTGCTGTTAGCTGGCCCCTGCTTTGTGCTATAAGCTGTACTCCGGCTTTCAGCAACATGTGATTATGGTCGGGGATAGGGGAGAACCTTCTCCACAGAAAATTCTCAATCACCTTTGTTCTTTCAGTTATAGTATTCATATTACAAAGCTGTTCTTCCACCTCTTTCATTTCCCTGCTGAAGATATCTGTCATGTCGACACTCCGGTTTTCAATTTCTGAAAGAGGAAAGTCGAAGAAGCAACAGGCTCCTTCGGGATGAAAAGCCACAAACACCACTCCGGTCTGACCGAAGGTGGAAACATCAGAGAAAGAACTGCTTAATCCACTAATAATGGAGTGCGGCTGAAGTTCCTGCTTGTCGGGATGCAAAACCACAAAAGGGGTTCTGTAGTGAAACATCAACTGCACATTACCCGTAGGAATAACTCTTTCGCAAATATCAGCATCATACACCTCCGACTCCATAAAACAGTAGTATTTTATGTAATTTCTGAGTATTCCCGAAGGTTGTATAAATTTAAACTCCATAAGTGATTAGCTGTTATTTACGCTGAAATTATTATTTATAAAAAGATGAATGGAAGGATAGTCCCGTAAAAGAACCATCCTTCCCTGAAATTGATTTAGATTTTCTTACCTATATAGAACACATATCCGTAATATTGCCTGTACAAATCGTACAAACGGACTTCTTCCTGCATATTGACAGCCAGTTCTTCTGCCATTTTGTTGCCCGCATGTTTCTTCAGGAAAAGCTCCCTTGGAGCAACCTGTGGAGCAAAGAAATGATCTGTCCAGCAGTTTTCGGGCAACGCGAAAGTAGCGACGGGCAAATAACCCGCATTTTGCATTTGCATCACCTTATTCGGAATCGTATCTATCTCAGGATAAGCATCCATCCAGAACTTTTCGATTTCCTGAGGACGTTCGGTAGTAAACCAGGTAGCTTCGCTGACAGCTACATAGCCTCCTTTTCTGAGATAGCGTCGCCATTCCTTCAGTCCTCTTTCATAACCTATATTGTAAATAGCCCCTTCCGACCATATCAGGTCCAATTCTTCCTCCTGAAAAGGAAGATCGTCCATCGAACCGACAATGCCTTTCACTCTTTCTCCAAGATGCAGTCGGTCAGCTTGTTGATTAAACAGATCGATAAAGGTCGGAAACAGGTCAATACCGGTTATTTGTCCCGGTGCATGTTGTGCCAGCACCATTGTTTGTCCGCCGGTACCACAACCTAAATCGGCAATGCGCGATGTTTCGGTAAGTCCATCGATAAAACTCAACGCTTTAATGGTCACTTCCGGACTGCCCGGTCCCTGACGTTCAAATGCTGAAAAGTATTCGCAGATTAAAGTAAAATCGAAATCGTGGATTGTTTTATTTTCGTTACTCATGATGTTAAAAATTTAAATTGATGTCGCCATAACGCAGGAATATTCTTTTTTATCCTTTATGTCAGGCAACAATCTGTTTGTAATTATTGTATATGAAAATAACTCCGGCAAGAATATGCCTGAGTTTAATTGCGTGATAACCTTGAGCAGAAAGCCAAAGGTTATTTACTATACCAAATCCGAATTAAATTTAAACATCCAAAGTTTTTAGATGGGGCGAAAATAATAATATTTCTGAAAATATTAGTCAGTAGCTCAGAAAAATATCCTTATTCCATCAGTTTTTCTACAGCAGTTTTTTTTCAAGAGCCATTCTGACTAACATCGCCGTGTTTTTAGCACCAAGTTTGAAAAGTAGATTTTTACGGTAGCCTTTGATTGTTTCAGGACTCAGAAATATTTTCTCAGCAATTTCAGGATTAGTATATCCATCAACAATCATCCTCAGTAACTCCCGTTCCCGGTGGGTAAGCCAGACATCAGTATTTTTCTTTTTCTTCAGAAGCACATCAATTTCATGGCACAAAAATGGTTTTCCGCCGGCAACAATCTCAATTCCGGCAAGCATTTCCTCGCACATCGCATTCTTCAGAATATAGCCCATTGCGCCGTTTTCAATCATTCGACGCACAATATTGTATTCACCATAGCTTGTCAATGCAAGAATCTTAAGTTCAGGATATTTTGATTTCAATTCAGCACATAAAGTAACCCCATCGGCATCTGGAAGATTAATGTCAAGTAACAATACGTCAGGTCGTTCTTTTGAAAGCATATGATGGCATTGAGCGGCATTATACGAAACTGCAGTAACTCTGGCCAGATCGGATGCGTCGATTAACTTACTCAGCCCTTCGACCAGCATTTTATGATCGTCAACAATTTGTACGGTTATCATGCTTTTCAGAGTTTAATTGAAATTCGATATTAATTTCCGTGCCTTTTTCAGGCGACGAATATATGTTCATTTCTCCATCAAAAGAAGCGACACGGTTTTTTACATTTTCAAGTCCCATCCCTTTACCGGTATTCTTTTCGTCAAAACCTTTTCCATCATCCTGAACAGTAAGTGAAATACGGTCATCCTCTTGTAGTAGTTGAACATTTATATGTTCGGCCTCAGCATGATTCAGTGCATTGTTAACAAGTTCATGAGCCATCCTGTATATCAGTATCTCAAGTTTACTGTCAAATCGCTCGTTATTACCGAAATAATGAAACTCAACGGAGGGAATATCCATACAGAAATCAGTCAGCGAAACATTTAGTCCGTGTTTTTGCAGGGATTCAGGCATCAAATGATGGGCAACGCGTCGTAATTCTTTGATAGAAGTATCGAGCACCGACAATGCCTTTGAAAATTTATTAGCATCCTCGTTTTCTAATGATGTAGTCAATGTTATTCCTTTCAGATTTAGCCGCACAACTGATAGCATTCCTCCGAGTCCATCATGAAGTTCCCGTGCAAGACGACTTCGTTCAACAGTTTCACCTTCTAAAACAGATTGAGTAGCAATGATTAATTTTTCCTGTTTTAATTTAACAACCTCTTGTTCTGCCATTTTTTTTCTTGATTTTTCAAGCTGTATTCTGAAAAATAAGGCAAAAACTATTGCTATAAGTGCAAGAGTCCCAACCGAAGCAATGGCAATGATAATTTTTTGTCGTTCAGCTAAATCCTTAATTTGTTGTTCATTCTTTTCTGTCTCATATTTTGCTTCAAGTTCCATCATTTTTTCTCTTACCGACACATCCTGTACTTTTGCAGCCTGTTCCTGATAAGCTTTGAATTGTTTTTCAAAACTTTTTATATCTCCTTTTGCCACTGTTAAGGCCAGAGCGGTCTCATACAAATCAAGCTGTTCGCTATTTGATAAGGCATCTTTTTTCTGCAGTGCCTCACTGATATATGAACTGCTTTTGGCAAATTGCTTCAGTTCTCTGTAAACATCAGACAAACATGAAAGTATATAAGCTTCGGGACGTTTAAGGTCATTTTTCTTTGCCAAAAGCAAAGCACGGTTAAAATACGCTTCTGCTATTGCCGGTTTTTGCATAGAGAGGTAGGTACACCCTATATTCAGTGCTGCAAAACATTCCTTTTGTTCTGATTTCATCAGATGACTCAATTCCAGTCCTTTCTTCTGATATACAAGAGCTTTATCAATACTATCCGCCTCCTGCAATGTGTTTCCCAGGGTTGAATAAGCCTGCTCTAACGCCCAGGGATCATTACTTTTTTCAGCATATTCAAGCGCCTTATAAGCATATTCGAGTTTTATCTTGTTTCCTGCTCCTACTTGTCCGTACAAATAGGAGATATTGGTGCAGATTGCGCACATTTGAGAATAATCATCTATTTTAGTGCTGTATTTTAAGGCTTGAATGTAGTATTCAATTGCCTTTTCTGGCAGACTTTCTGCTGTGGAAATATGTCCCAGACGATTGTATATCTCCGAACCCATTTTATTGTCTGTCGGGAACTGAGAAAGAAAATTTTCTCTTGCTTCTTCAAGAAAAACCCTCGCGCTATCGTAATGAGCAGCATTTAAGGTGATCCCTCCTTTAATCATTCTTCCATATTGTTTTGACAGTCGATGATCGTAGGCCATCAGTTTTTCTGCATATTTGATAGCTTCGGAAGGTTTGTATCCAACATAGACAGCAGCAAGGTTGTACCAGACAATGATCTTTTCTTCTTCGGTGAGTTTCTCTTTTTTAAGTTTAGATAACAATTCGTGCTCTCGTTTTACCGGGTCAACGGCTTTAGCTGAATGGAGCATTATTAATAGCAGCAGCAAAACTCCCAAAGTTCTAATCATGGTGATATTTCTCATTTTCAGACAGGTTTTAATTTGTGGAACAAAAATATAAAAACTAAGGCAAATTACCCTCTTTAGGGGGGTGTTTTTTTAGTTTTGCTATAACTAATTTTGCAACAAAAAGCAGTCAGCCTTAAAACATGTAAACATTCATCAATTAAAATATTTATGGAAGATAAATACGCTCATTCAAAAAGCTTACTCCTGTTATTCTCATTACTTTATATTTTGATATTTAATGCTGAGGCTTTTGATTACACAATTGCTTTTACAGGTTCCGGCGCCAGCTCAAGTATTGACAATGTAACTGTTACGAACACGACTAAAAATATTAGTGTTCTCATTCCCTCAGGAGAGGTTTTACATTTGCAGGATGAGATATCTGGATTAAATGATTTTACAATTAATAACCGGAATCTATTTGTTTTCCCCCATCCACTGAAAGGCATTTCCCGACTATCGTTTATTGCTCCATTCGCAGGATCTGCAATAATTACGGTTACTGATGTTACGGGTAAAGTTGTAACATCGCTGACATGCAATACAACTGACGTGGAAAATATCTATCAGTTGTCTTTACCTCCGGGTGTATTTCTCGTTAATGTGTCAGGAAACGGTTTCAGAATCAGCCAAACCATTATTAGTATTGCTCAGGCTACTGAAAAGGCAGAGATAAGTTCTTTCAGCACTTGTGCTGGCACTTCTTCAAAAGTAAAGAATGTTACCTCGAAATCTTTACTTTTTGAAAACGGAGATCAACTGATATATAGAGCAAACTCCGGAAACTATTCAGCCATTGTTGCCGATTCTCCTTCAGGTGACAAAACTGTTGACTTTGAGTTTGCCGAATGTAAAGATGCTGACAATAATTATTATACTACTGTAAAGATTGGTGATCAGATTTGGATGGCTGAGAACCTGAAAGCCACTAAGTACAACAATGGCTCCGACATCCTGTTAAATACATCTGATGAAGAATGGAGTAATACAACGACGGGATCTTATTGCTGGTATCAGAATGATCTTTCAAATAAAAATTCCTACGGAGCTTTGTATAACTGGTTCGCCGTTCAAACAGGCAATCTTGCTCCACAAAGATGGCACATCCCATCAGAAGAAGAATTTTATATGCTTGTGGCCTCTCCGCAGGTTAATTATGCGCCTTCAACTTTGTGTGAAAACGGAACGGCCCATTGGACGACTGAACCTTCAGCGCCAGCAAACACTACCGGCTTTACGGCCCTTGGTGCAGGAGTCAGAGAATATTCGTTCAGTGGATTGAATGAGACTACCGGATACTGGAGTACCTCAACGGCTACACCTGCCTACATAAAACCATCAACACCTGTTGTCAGAAATACTGTCAGCACCTACGGAACTCAGGCGGCAACACTGATATTGAATAACTGGTCGGCCGGCATTAATGGAAATGATCCTTATAAGGGATTTTCAATACGTTGTATAAAAAATACCATGCCATTGGTGGAAACCGGCAAAATAATGAATGTACAGGCAAATTCACTTAACTGTGAAGGTATTGTAGTGAAAAACGGAGGTGAAAGCCTTACACAAAGAGGTATCTGTTGGAGCTCCGGTAATCCTGTGCCTGAAATAAATACCGATTCCTGTGTAACAGGCGGTACAGAAACAGGCACTTATTTTAATACCATCACCGGGCTCACTCCGGGGGTATGCTATTACTTAAGAGCATATGCAACCAATAGCATAGGAACTGCCTATGGAGCTGTTAAAACAATCATTCCCAGGGCAAATGAAACAGTAACCGACATTGATGGAAATAGCTATTCAACCGTCAAAATAGCAAACAGAACATGGACGATAAATGACTTGAGAGTAACAAAACTAAATGACGGGACTCCCGTTGCATTGATTGAAAATAACGATGACTGGCAAAATCAGACTTTAGCTGCCTATTGTAAATATAATAATACTGAACCGACAGGTGAGTATGGTTATTTATACAACCAGTCAGCCGTTCTGACCATGAAACTTGCTCCGGCAGGATGGCATGTTCCTACCTTTACCGAGTGGGATGAACTACGACAAATATTAATGGAAAAGAACGAAGGCGATATGGCTAGTCTCAACCTGGCTCAAATGCTGAAAGAAAGTGGTAATAGTCATTGGACCGACGAAATTGCCAACGGAAATAATTTTAGCGGTTTCACGGCTTTACCGGGAGGAAAACGGCTTTCGACAGGAGAATATAGGGATAAATATTCACAGGGAGCATGGTGGAGTTCTACTGCATATCTTGAGGAGTATTCTTATTTTATGAATATTGACTACAATGCCTACACCAACGCAACCGAAAATAAAAACGGACTGTCGGTACGTTGTCTGAAAGATTATCCTGCCATAGTAACCACCCGTATCAAAAATGTAAAACAAAACTCAGTGGAGGTAGGGTTAAGCATATACGACGGAGGAGGAGCGCTGATACGTAGCGGAATATGCTGGAGCAATAATGAAGCTGTTCCTGTCGTAAACAACAGCAACACAATAGAAATACCCATCACTAATAATGAAGAACAATGGTACACAGTTAGCTCACTTGAGCCCGGCAATATGTATTATGTCCGTGCCTTTGCTGAAAACAGTACAGGAATAAGCTATGGTGAAACAATCAGATTGAGCACTCAAAGCAACCAGACTGTAACTGATGCTGATGGAAATACCTACCACACCATAAAAATCGGAACACAAACCTGGATGGTCGAAAATCTTAAGACGACCAAATATAACGATGGAACTTCCATAGGCATAATTTCAGGATATCATTCCACCACCCCCGGTTACAGCACCTATGCCAATAACTCCCAAAACAAAACAACCTACGGATTGCTTTATAACTGGTACGCCGTGAATACCGGCAAATTAGCTCCGGAGGGATGGCGCATTCCGAATAAGGACGACTGGCAAACGCTCATCGATTATCTCGGAGGAATTGATCAGGCAGGTGGAAAACTGAAAGAAACCGGTTTGACGCACTGGGAATCTCCTAATGCCTATGCGCTCGATTATGGTTTTACAGCATTACCAGGAGGCACACGCGACGGTAGTAGCGCAACATTCAGACTCATTCGTAGCAGAGGATACTGGTGGAGTTCTTCTCAAAGTACTTTAGACTATAATGCTCCTGCTTTCGGACTTGTATCGTGGTCGGGCGATGGTGATTTATACGAAGTTTATAAATCTGATGCAGTTTCAGTAAGATGTATAAAAAATGATTAATACATCCCAGCCACATCACATTAAATTATTCATGTATGGATTTTCAGCATGAAACTGTTTTGATCTGATATTCACTTAAAAGAAACAGATATGAAGAAATTAATTGTATTATTTGGTCTTCTCATTTTGTGCCTGTTTAATGCACAATCACAGAACTGGCTCAGAAATCTGGGAGAGAAAGCAGCTGATGCCGCTAAACGCGCAGTGGAAAACAAAGTGGAAACTAAAATCGAAGAAGCTGCCAATAAGGCCATGGATAAAACTGAAGAGGCGGTAGAAAAATCAATAAAAAAAGATAAGAAAACGAAATCATCTGAATCAACTCAAAAGAATGAAGATGCTGAAAATAAAGAGAATATATCATATGAAAACAAAAAGTCTTCACCAAGAGTCAATGTTTCGTATACCAAATATGATTTCGTTCCCGGTAACGAAGTGATATTTGAGGATGATCTGAAAAATGAGCAAAAAGGTGAATTTCCGGGTAAATGGGATTTAGTAGAAGGCAATGCTGAGATTGCTCAAATCGATGGAGAAAACACCCTGGCCATTGTGGGTTATACTTATATTACTCCTTTATTTAAGGATAAAGCATACAAACTGCCTGATGAATTCACACTGGAATTTGATGTTTATATCGATGGTAATGAAGGGGAGAATACTGTGGAGTTTTTTAACAACAATGGAAATGTAATAGCTTCTTCGCTATTCTGGAAACAAAGCGAACGATTCCTTTTCAAATGGAATATTACTGAGGATGAAAAAACGAGTGAAGACACCTATGACAATAGTCCGGGTTGGCATCACTATGCTCTGTCATTCAATAAAAGGGCAGTAAAAGTATATATGGATGCAAAACGTGTGGCAAATATCCCCAATGTTACTGAGAAACCTGCAAAGGTAATGTTTTTTGCCAGAGGCAGTGAAGATAACAGCGCGTTTCACATCAAAAATATCCGCATTGCCAAAGGTGCAATACCTCTTTACAGCAAACTGATGACTGATGGCAGGATAATTACCTACGGTATTACTTTTGAAACAGGTAAATCCACCCTTAAACCTCAGTCAATGGGAACGATCAATGAAATATTTGATATCCTCAACAAATATCCTGATTTGAAATTTTCTGTGGAAGGTCATACTGATAATACCGGTAACGTTGCTTTTAATCAAATGCTTTCAGAAGCCCGAGCCATGGCAGTATGTGACAAACTTCAGGTGATGGGCATTGAAGCTGGCAGACTTACCGCAAAAGGTTATGGAATGAGTAAACCGGTTGATAGCAATGAATCACCTGAAGGCAGGGCAAAGAACCGCAGAGTTGAATTTGTGATAATAAAATAAACAGTAAAGCCATGAAAAACATATATTCGTATCTTTTACTCATTATATTTCTTTCGTTGTCGCTCATAATAATTGCACAACCAGCTCCCGAAGCATTACTTGACAGACTCCCATCAGTACCTTCAGTTGCCTGTTCAGGCGACACTTCAGTAATTAGTCGCTTTGATAAACAGATAGATGAAGTAAAAGTAATACTTAACAAGGTGATTGATCAGCTTCAGGCAGAAGTGCAGGGTCAGGTTGGGATGTCGCAAGGTAAAATGATTGCCGACGCTGTGACCCAATCAGGATTAAACGCTGATGATCTGAAAAAGCTGCAACAGGAAGGTAATGAAGAAGAACTGGGTCGCGTTGCTGCTGAAAAAGCTATCAGCGAACAATATGGACTTTCATTACAGGATCTTGAGAAGTTAGGTGAAATGAGTGAGGCCGATCAGGAAAAATGGGCACAGAATTATGCCGGCAACATGATGGGGAAAGCCAAAACAGACCCCTCAGCAGCAAAAAAGAATGACACTGCGGAACAGCTATTCGAACTTGCAAAAGAACAAAAAGCGCTCGGAGACAGAATAACCGAGAGAATGAACCGTGTGGCACTATTGCTCAGAAACGTTGAAATACAGGACTCTATTGAAAGCAATAAACTGGATAAAAAAAGACAACCCCTTGAAGAACAAATCTGCTCAGGTATTTGCTCACCCGCCGAGATAGCAAGATCAAAGGCAGCAGAAAAACAAATTTACAATCTTGAGATTCAGTTTTGTGATAAGATGTCACCTTTACTAACCGATGCCATTTCTCAGTACCTTACCACCCTTAAATCCCTTTTTTCCGACTACCGGAGACTTAGTGAAGTAGAGAACGAAATTGCCCGTTCACAACAACTGGGAGAGTTTACACCCATCAACCTGAGTTGCTATGCAGCCATTGATGATTATACTGATGTGCTGTCGATTGCGTATAAATACTATGTTGGGAAGTTTTATGAATGAGAGTGGGAGAGTGTATCTACTTGTTTCAGTATATTCCGTTTTAGTCAGATGTTTTCCACCCAACAACGCTTTTTCCAAGAATGGGATAGTACACTAAATATGAGCTACATCCGCACCGGATTGCTTAGCATACGACTGATAGGTGGGTTTCAAACGCGGGCCGATTGCCCATTTGGCCATGTCGAGTGTTTGTGATTGCATAGCACCCATCCATGCTACTATCTCATGGGGTTCTTTTATTTGATGAACTGTAAGTAACTGATTGTAGAGGCGAATATTGAGTAGTTCGGATAAGTTCATGTTATTATAAATTTGATTTATGGGTGTTTTATCGCTAATGAAAATTAGTATCTAATAATTCCTTTGTAGTTAATAGGTGTGCTATAACATATCGCATCTAAACTGCCATTACGAATAAACATTTTGGCATCGTCCTCGAAATTAAATTATCGATATAGATTATAATAGTATCAGATACTTTCATGAAATATGAAATATTGTTTTGCGCAAATATAAATTATTTGCCCCGGTTATTACGAGAAAAACTGGATATTTTTGAAAAAATAATTTATTGTTCGTGCGACACGTTTTAAATGAGGATAATGTGAGCATTAGGGACACCTGAATGTCAAATAAATGTTGTAAAATGCTTAATATTCTAATTTTCAGAAGGATACACATTGTGTATATGTTTGCAAATACAAACTTTTCATTTCTGTCAATAAAAGTAATTTTTTGCGATAAATACCGATAATCGGTATTTATCGCAAAATTTATATACGTTTTTCACGCCTCAAAGTTAAAGCGCTTTAATTATACCTGATAGGGTATAGTAATGTGCTTCTTGAAACATATAAATTTCTGGTTACCCGAATAGGTCTCCAAAAATTGCTTTTTATTGAATATTTTGACTATAGCCGAAAAAGAAAAAAGCTCGTAAAACTTTTATTTTACGAGCTTTTACTTAGTTTTGAAATTATTTCAGCGGAGAGAGAGGGATTCGAACCCCCGGAACCTCTCAGTTCAACGGTTTTCAAGACCGCCGCGATCGACCACTCTGCCATCTCTCCAGTGGCATGCTTTATTTCTAAAGCGGTGCAAAGATAAGGCATTTTCTTAAA
>JAYFQH010000087.1:0-4997 GCA_034927265.1 Paludibacter sp. | reverse complement strand
GACCAAATGCATCTACAACGTGAAGTGAAAATAAAAACTTATAAAAAAAACAACCGTATCAAGGCTAGCCTTGATACGGTTGAATAAATTGTCTATTTTTGTCGAATAAAAACCTGTAACGGTTATTTAGGACTAGTCAATATAACCAACCTTATGCTTTATGCATTTGGTTTTTCTTCTTTCGGA
Organism: Paludibacter sp.; assembly: GCA_034927265.1. GTDB lineage: Bacteria > Bacteroidota > Bacteroidia > Bacteroidales > Paludibacteraceae > Paludibacter. Next base: position 4,811 of record JAYFQH010000087.1, on the reverse strand, counting down.
GGTCTTGGCAATAACGCTTTACGCGAAAGTTTGAATTTACCTGTTTTAGCGTCGATATCCAGCAGTTTTACTTCGATCATGTCATTTTCCTTGATGCCCGCAGCTTCCATGGTTTCGATGCGTTTCCAGTCGATTTCAGAAATGTGCAACAAGCCTTCTTTTCCGGGAAGGAATTCCACGAAGCAACCATAAGGCATAATGGATTTCACTTTTGCAGGATAGATTTCTCCTACTTCAGGAATAGAAATGATACCCTTGATCTTGGCAACCGCTGCGTCAATGGCAGCTTTGTTGTTGGCGGCGATTTCCACACGACCCTGATCGCCGATTTCTTCAATCGAGATCACAGCGCCGGTTTCAGCCTGCATGCCCTGAATGATTTTTCCACCAGGCCCGATTACTGCACCGATCATTTCTTTTGGAATGAACATTACCACGATACGTGGAGCATGAGGTTTCAGATCTTCACGTGGTTCAGCCAGCGTTTCCTGTATTTTACCAAGGATGTGCATACGTCCTTCTTTTGCCTGATTAAGAGCTTTCTCCAGAATTTCGAAAGATAATCCATCCACTTTGATGTCCATCTGAGTGGCGGTGATACCATCTTTGGTTCCTGTTACCTTGAAGTCCATGTCTCCCAGGTGGTCTTCATCTCCAAGGATATCAGAAAGTACCGCAAAGTTTTTACCTTTATTTTCAGAGATAAGTCCCATGGCAATACCCGAAACCGGTTTCTTGATGGCCACTCCGGCATCCATCAGCGCAAGTGTTCCGGCGCAAACAGTAGCCATAGAAGAAGAGCCGTTAGACTCAAGAATATCAGAAACTACACGTACCACGTAAGGATAGTTTTCAGGAATCATTGTTTTCAAAGCGCGCAATGCCAGGTTTCCGTGACCCACTTCGCGGCGGCCTGTTCCTCTTGAAGCACGGGCTTCACCTGTTGAGAAAGGCGGGAAGTTATAATGCAATAGGAATCTTTCTTTTCCCTGGTTCAGCGCTTCATCAACGATTTTCTCATCCTGTTTTGTTCCGAGTGTTACTGTGGTCAGCGATTGAGTTTCACCACGGGTGAAGATTGCTGAACCATGTGCTCCCGGCAGATAATCCACTTCCGACCAGATCGGACGGATTTCAGTAGTTTTACGGCCATCGAGGCGTTTACCTTCATCAAGAATAGAGCGACGCATGGCTTCTTTCTCAACTGTGTGATAGTATTTGTCTATCAAACCTTTTTTAGCCTCGGCCATTTCTGGTTCAATTGAAGCGATATATTCAGCCTTCACTGCCTCAAAATTTTCCATCCTTGAGTGTTTGTCTGCATTGCAGGCAGTTGCTAAGGCATAAGCTTTAGCATAGGTTTTTTCCCAAATATCTTTTTTCAGATCTTCATCATTTTCTTCATGGCAGTATACACGTTTTTGTGTTTTACCAACGGCTTCCATCAGTTCGAGTTGTACCTGGCAATGTACTTTGATTGCTTCATGAGCCACTTTCATAGCGTCCAACAGGTCGTCTTCACTTACTTCTTTCATTTCACCTTCCACCATCATGATATTATCAAGGGTAGCAGCCACTATGATATCCATATCTGCGTCTTCAAGTTGAGCAAATGTTGGATTTACAACAAATTTACCATCAATTCGGGCAACACGTACTTCTGAGATAGGTCCGTTGAAAGGGATATCAGAAACCGCCAGGGCGGCTGAAGCAGCCAATCCTGCCAGTGCATCCGGCATGTCAATACCATCAGCTGAAACCAGCATTACGTTCACGAAAGTCTCCGCATGGAAATCATCAGGAAAAAGCGGGCGCAAAGCACGGTCGACCAAACGTGAAATCAGAATTTCATAATCCGAGGCACGACCTTCTCTGCGGAGAAAACCTCCCGGAAAACGACCGAATGCGGCGAATTTTTCTTTATAGTCCACTGAAAGCGGCATAAAATCCGTTCCCGGAACTGCATCTTTAGCAGCGCAAACCGTTGCCAGTAACATGGTGTTACCCATGCGCACCATCACCGATCCATCAGCCTGTTTGGCCAGTTTTCCGGTTTCGATGGTAATTTCTCTTCCATCACCCAATGTGATGGTTTTTGTAACTACATTCATACAAAAATTACATTTTTCTATTAAAACTTTTTATTGTCGCGGCAAAGATACAATTTAATCGTGAATTTTTATTCATAAAAGCTTAAATAAGTGGAGATTTGGTAAACTATTCCCCAAGAAAATGTGTTTTACCTGTACTTAAGCTTTTCTTTAGGTGATATAAGTTCTTTCTATATGTCTATCGATAATTTCTGTTTGTATGAAAGAAAATTTGTTGGTTATTTTGCATCAGTTTTAAAGATTAGTTTTTTTAGTGGTTATATAAGTTTTTAAGAGAGATTGTGAAGAGAGACGGGAAACTGTCTCTCTTTTTTTATGTTAAAAAACAGTTGTAATGAACATATGTGCAATATTGTTCCTATATTTGTACCTTATTTATCATTCATCACTGAACATTTATTATAATAATATGCCGCGTCCCAAACAAAACAGAAAAGTAATCTCTCCGCCTTTGATGCTTGGTTATAAGCCTTTTGGCATTCCACGGAGTCAACTGGATTCGGTAATTCTACAGTACGATGAATTTGAAGCTATCCGTCTGCTCGATTATGACGGACTGATGCAGGAACAGGCAGCTGAGAAGATGAATGTTTCGCGACCGACCCTGACCCGTATTTATGAACAGGCTCGCCGTTCAATTGCCAAAGCCTTTATTGAGGGTAAAATGATCCTGATCGAAGGAGGTAATGTGGAATTCAACGGAGAATGGTTTCGTTGTAAAAGATGTTACAAGCTTATCGACGGTATGCCAAACCACAGGAAGTGCGAGAAATGTGCTCACTATGGAGAAGATGAATTATTGCCGCTTAATAAAGTAAACGAATGAGACTGGTTGTTTTGTCTGATAATAATAAACAGAGTGCTGATTATGAATCAGAACATGGTTTGTCGGTTTATCTCAAAAAAGATGGAATTCGTTATCTTTTTGATACCGGAGCTTCTGGACTCTTTATCAGGAATGCAGAAAGAGCAGGTGTGGACTTGTCGAAGGTCGATTATTTGTTTGTTTCGCATGGACATAATGATCATTTGGGTGGATTGCCTAACTTTCTGGAGGTGAATCAACGGGCGGTGATTGTTCTTTCAAAATATGCACTCAACAGAAAATTATATTCCTTAAGAGAAACGTTGAGGCCGATAGGAACGTCATTTGACCTTACATCTCTGGGCGACCGTTTACTACTTGTGGGAGATGAGCCTGTGATGGACGATAATTTCATTGCCACACATGTGACAACAGGAAAATATCCTGCCTCAAAAGCCAACAAGACTTTATTGAAAGCAACAGTTAACGGACTTGAACCTGATGATTTTAATCATGAGATAGTAGTGGCGGTTGGTCAGTCTGATTGGTTTGTATACACAGGTTGCGCACACAAGGGATTGCTGAATATGCTTGCGACAGTGGAGTACATGACATCAAAGCCAATTCGCTTTGTTGCCGGCGGTTTTCATCTGCCTGATAGTCGGGATGAAAATTTTGAAACTTCTGATGACCTTAGTGAAATTGCGGAGATCTTAATTCAGAACTATCCAGAGGTTAGGTTTTTTACAGGTCATTGTACAGGAAAAATAGCATGCACCCTTTTGAAAGAAAGACTCAGGTTGCAGTTAGAGTTTTTTTTAGCGGGTTATGTATGGAAATCAATAACATAAAAAATAGAAGATATGAAAATTGCAGTACCAGTCAAAGCAGATAACAGCATTGACAATCATTTCGGACATTGTGCGTATTTTAAAATATTTACTGTTGGAGAGAACAATCAGTTAATTAGTGAGCAAATCATACCATCACCTCAGGGTTGCGGATGCAAATCGAATATTGCCACCGAGCTGGCAGAAATGGGTGTAACTATTATGCTGGCAGGAGGTATTGGCGATGGAGCTATCAATAAACTGGCTATGAATGGAATTTCAGTGGTCCGTAATTGTAATGGAGACTCAGGACAGTTAGTGCTTGATTTTCTGGAAGGAAAAATAGAAGACAAAGGCGAAAGCTGTGCCGCGCATCACCACCATCATCACGAAGGAGGGCATGTTTGTAATCATTAAGTCTGATAGTTCTCCGGATTTTGAAATTAATTTAACGCTAAGAAGTTAAACATTTTCCCCAAAAATTGTGTTTATGCCCACATGAAGCATTTACACAATATTTATAGCAGGGAAGATCTCCTGAAACAGCGCAAAGCCGAGCATTTCTCACGTAAAACAGTTTCGTTTTACCGTTATGTAATCATCGATGAACCACAGACACTTCGCGATCAGTTATACGCCGACTGGTATGCAATGGGTGTGTTGGGCAGGGTTTATCTGGCAAAGGAAGGTATCAACGCCCAGATCTCAGTGCCTGAACCTCAGGTAGGGCAATTTATCAATTACTTAGATAACACTCCCTATTTTGCTGATATGCCTATGAAGTGGGCGGTGGAGGACGACCCTCTTTCGTTTCTGAAGCTGAAGATGAAAGTGCGTCCGAAAATTGTGGCGGATGGACTGGCGGATGGAACTTTCGATGTGACCAATGTAGGTCGTCACCTTACAGCCGAAGAGTTCAATGCCGCTTTACAGGAAAAAGGAACCATCGTGGTAGATATGCGCAACCATTATGAAAGCGAGATTGGTCGGTTCGAAAATGCCCTTTGTCCGGATGTAGATACCTTTCGTGAAGAAATTGAATATGTGACCAAAGTGCTTGAAGAT
>JAYFQH010000030.1:0-1885 GCA_034927265.1 Paludibacter sp. | reverse complement strand
GATGTCCTGCAGAATTTCAGCATCTTCCGATTCAATGTAGCGGGGCAGGTTTAAATTATAATCGTTGCGCACAATTTCTTCCTTCTCCACGAAACGGGCGAAATGTGCCACCGGCTTATGCGCATGCCACACATCCACAATACGGCGCACATCCTGCTCACGCAGTCGGTTTTTCGGACCATCCTTGGCAAATCCCGCCTTGGCATCAATCATAAAAATGCCTTTACGGTCGGGAGCGTCTTTTTTGTCAAGCACAATAATACAGGCCGGAATACCGGTACCATAAAACAGATTGGCTGGCAAACCGATAATGCCTTTGATATAGCCTTTATCCACGATGTATTTACGAATCGTTGCTTCTCCATTTCCCCGGAAAAGTACTCCGTGTGGCAAGATACAGGCTCCCTGTCCGTTGCGGTTCATACTGCGGATAATATGCAGCAAAAAGGCATAATCGCCGCTTTTCTCAGGTGGCACGCCGATGGTGCTGTTCCAGCGTCCGAATTCATCTTCTTCCTTGGCACTTTTCAGCCACGACTTGGTGGAGAAGGGCGGATTTGCGACCACAAAATCGTAGGTAGCCAGGGTACTACTGTCATCTGCGGATTTAAACTGCGGATTGTTGATGGTGTCGCCCTGCCTGATATCTGCCAGGTCTTCGCCATGTAAAATCATATTCATTTTGGCCAAACCAACCGTGGCACTGTCTTTCTCCTGTCCGTACAGTGTAGCTCCGTGGGGTGTTTCCGATAATGCCCGAAGCAACAACGAACCTGAGCCACAGGCAGGGTCGTAAATAGTGGTTTTCTTGCTGTTGGTGTTTTGCAGACCTATTACTTTGGCCATCACCCGGCTAACTTCGGCAGGCGTGTAAAACTGTCCTTTGCTTTTGCCGCTTTCACTGGCGAAATGTTTCATCAGGTACTCATAGGCATCGCCCATCAGGTCATCGTCGTTGGCGCGGTTCTTGCCAAAATCCAATCCGGAGGATTGAAACACTCCAATCAAATTGCTCACCGTATCGACAAGATCTTTACCTTTGCCAAGTTTTTGTTCGTCGCAGAAATCAGCAACATTGATTACCCCGCTTAAATTATTGGCCTCAGCCAATGCTGACATTTTTTTACTGATTTCTTCCCCAATATTTGATTTGCCTTTCAGTGCAATAAAATCATCAAATGTGCATCCGTCAGGTATCACTATCACTGAATCGGGATCGTTTTTGTATTTATCGCTGATATACTTTACGAACAGAATTACCAGCACATAATCCTTGTATTGGCTTGCATCCATCCCCCCACGTAACTCATCACAGCTTTTCCAAAGCGTACTGTATAATTCTGATTTTTTAATTGCCATTAGTTATTGTAATCTGTTTTATAAATTTCATTAATCGATTTAAATCCGGCGGTTATAAAAGCAATATGAACGAGGTTTATAAAAGCTAGTTCATGTTTTTTAGCCGTACAAATATACTTATTTTAACTCAAAAAGATCAGTTGAAAAATAAAAAACAATTTGTCAGTAAATATCATATAAAAAAATCAAGCATTTTTATCTTTTGCACCTTTTCCTTTACAATTTGCTCACCCCACCCATTCCTTCCAACAATCTCAGGGAGCCATTTCAGCCTATCTTCCTAAGCTTTTTCAAAACTATCCCTGCTCACAAAAATAAGCTCCTAAGGTTTCAACCCAACCTTCCCCGGTTTTGCATGAACTCTTCCAAAGATATTTCAAAACTCTCTGTCTTATACTGATATAGGTAGACACATTATAAACAATAAATAATGTGCCCTATGAATCAAAATCAAAAATTTCCAGATTTGGAAAGATCATCTATTCTTATTGATTATTATGCAAGCGGCATTTCGATGTACGCGATA
>JAYFQH010000003.1:0-195720 GCA_034927265.1 Paludibacter sp. | reverse complement strand
GCACATGCCGATGTGTTTAAATCTTGTCCTTTTGAAGATCAGATATCATCATTTATTTTAAAGAAGGGCTATGAGCTGTGTATGTCCTCGGATGGTGCGGGACAAGGTTACAGTCAGGTCTGGATTGCTACGGAAGGAGATGTCTTTATCAATCTGCCGGAGCAATTGAATAAGAAGAATTCCTTTTTTCGTATTGTTCCGTGGCGTTGGACATTAAAAAAAGGGAGTGCCGGAGGAAGTGGGAAAGTGTTGCTGTCCACTTACTGGAACTATGAATGGGAACCTACGGGCAATTCTACTGCGGATATAGAGTTTGTACCAATGATCAAAGGTCGCACTCAGAACAAGGACTACAGGTGGGAGCAGGTGCGAAAACGGGGAGGACAAACACATATGCTCGGGTTTAATGAACCGATGTCGGAAAAACAGGGAGATTTGACAGTCGATGAGGCGATAGCTTTATGGCCAAAAGAACAGATGATGGGTCTGAGATTGGGAAGCCCTGCTACTGACGGAGGAACTGTCAGTGCATGGTTGAAAGAATTTATGCAAAAAGCAGAGGCAAAAGGCTACCGGGTTGATTTTGTATGCTTACATTGTTATGTTAAAGATGATGCGGCAGGTTTACTCAAATTACTTACTTCAGAATACGAAAAATATAAAAAACCAATCTGGCTCACAGAATTCAATAGTTCTCTAACCTCATTGCAGAATCAGAAAGAGTATGTTACTGAAGTTACAAAAATGCTCGAAAAAGCTCCTTTCGTAGAACGATATGCTTATTTTAATAAAACTGGAGTACGTGATTTTTTTAATGAAGACAGAACAGCTTTGACTTCATTAGGCGAAATTTATCGGAATGTAAAATCTAATCCGGCTTATATCTCTCCGGATTACGGAAAATGGCTGAGTGTGGATTTGTGGGCTAACGCGACAACAGATCAATTGTCGGCGAATGTTGCTTTTTCAGTGGACAATAATGTGATTGAAAGTGTTGAGTATTTTATTAACGGTGTTTCTGTCGGCTCAACTTCAACAGCTCCGTTCAGCTTATCGCCGGTTGCCGTAAGTAGTAAACTGGTAAGTGTTCGGGCTGTAGCAAAAACAGTTTTCGGAGAACAACAATCTTCCAACACTGTTCAACTCATCAATCAGGCAACAGGGCTCAATGACGCGGAGGCTACTACTGTTAAGCTATACCCGAATCCTTTCAATGACAGGCTTTATCTTTCGGAGTCGGCCACATGGAATATTCTGGACTTACAGGGAAAAAATATAATCTCCGGTTATGGTAACGAAGTAAAAACAACCGGGCTTTCAGATGGCATGTATGTGATCAATGTTAACAATCAGTATCACAAAATCATAAAAACGACGAATACAAACAATTAAACTAATTCTTTGCAATTTGGGCTTTCATTATGAGGATAAAGAACTATATGCTAAACAATAATAATCAAAAGCAATTTTCATGATAAACCTGATACCGAAATTTAAATCAGGCACTCAAATGAAGCATCGTAGTTCGTGTGCCATAATTCTTACTTTAACCATTTGTCCATACATTGAAGCAAAATCAGATAATAAACAACCTAATATTCTGTTTCTGCTTTCTGATGATGCAGGATACCATGATTATGGGTTTCAAGGTTCAACAGATTTTATTACGCCACAGATAGACCGACTTGCTCTTTCTGGTACATTTTGTACCAATGGTTATGTAACTGCTTCTGTTTCGGGTCCATCTCGTGCAGGTATTCTGACTGGGCGTTACCAGCAACGTTTCGGTTTTTTTCTGAATCCGGGAGATAATGATAACCTTTCAAAATACGAATATACCATTGCCGATGCGTTAAAGAAATTAGGCTATAATACGGGAATTATTGGCAAATGGCACATGGGTTTAGCAGAACAATACCATCCCAATGACAGAGGATTTGATTTTTTCTATGGATTTCTTTCTGGAAGCCGAAGTTATTATCCTTTACCCAAAAGTACTGACAGTTCAAGTAAATACAAAAATGGACTGCGCTACAACGAAGAACTTCAGGATGAGACGGTAATGGATTTTTACACTACTGATTTATTTACCGATAAGGCTATTGAATTTATGGATGAGAGCAGAAATGCGGACAAGCCATTTTTTCTTTATCTTTCTTATAATGCCATACATGGTCCCTTGGAAGCACGTGCTGAAGATATGGAGCCTTATATGGGCATCAAAGATCCGGTACGCCGCATAACTGGTGGCATGACAGCTTCTTTAGATAAGAATTTCGGTAGACTTCTTGATTATCTTGAAGAACACGGTTTACGCGAAAATACATTGGTTATTTGGGTAAACGACAATGGTGGTGAGGGTACTCAAATGCATACTGATAATTGGCCACTTCGTGGGTTTAAAGGTTCGGAGACCGAAGGCGGCATTCGCGTTCCATTCTTGTTGAGTATGCCAAACACCATTCCGCAAAATCAGCAATATAATTTACCGGTTATTTCATTGGATTTGTTTCCAACGTTTGTAAAACTTGCCGGTGGCGATCCTTCAATTAATCCAAAATCACTCGATGGTGTTGATTTATTGCCTTATTTAAAGGGTGAAATAACAGAAGCTCCTCACGATGTATTGTTTTGGCAACGCAATAATGCCGCTGTAAGAAAAGGTGACTGGAAATTGATTAAATATTATACCAAAGGAGGAACAATTGAGTTGTATAATCTCAAGGACGATATAGCAGAAAAGATAAATCAGGTAAAGAACTATCCGGAAATCGCTAAAGAGTTGGAAGCGAAACTTACAGAATGGCAAGCTCAGCATAATAAAGCGACGGGTTTACCTTCAATAGGTACTGAAATTCAAAATAAGGATATTGTATTTCCAAATCCGTTTCATCAATCTGTTTCTTTTCAGGCACAAAATGGCTTTTATCGCTTATTTGACGTGACAGGAAGAGAATTATTAAATGGGAAGACTATCCAGGGACTAAATGATATAAATCTTCCTGTATTAAATCAAGGTACATACTTGTTGTATCTTGCAGGTAAGGAAAGCATTAAAACATTGAAAATAGTTAAACACTAATGAAAACAAATTTAAAACCGATGAGTGTAGGTCGCGTTCTGTTGTTCAGATTGCAATGATCTTATTTGTATCGGGAGTAAATCAATTACGGGGGAAACTTTAATTTTGCGTTGTCCAGTTAATGAGAAGTGATCAGTAACTAATGAATAAAAAATAATAATCATCCTAATTAAGGGATATCTTAAATTAAATATTTATATATGAAAACAAAAATGAAACCTTATTTATTTATTCTTTTATCATTCTTTGCCGTCAGTACTTTGACGGCTGAAGAAAACAATTTTCAGGTAAAAAAGACATGGTTTGATACTATGTTAAACTCCTGTAGTAATTTTTCAAGTGCAAAAGGATCGAATGCATCGCTCAAAAGTGTTTTTGCATTGTTACGCAACTCATTTAATAACCCCACTGATTTAATGGAGATGAGTTGGGAAGAACGCGATGAAATATGGTCACCGGGGATATCTCTTGATGAATTAGGCAAGCATTATAAACAGGCATATTTGGTTTCATGTAATGAAAGAGGCATTAAACCGGAAAATACAGCTTCTGAATATAACTCATTAGAGGATGTAAAAAAAATTCGTTCGGTTTACCTTACCTCCCGTCGCGCTGAGTATGTTATTCTTACTCCTGTTCCATCTCTTAGTCCGGTTATCAATGGTCCAACTGTTTATGGTGTTCGTCCCGGGAATGATATTTTGTATAAAATTCCTGTAACTGGTGAAAAACCAATGAAAATTGAGGTGAAAGGTTTACCTTCAGGATGTATCTTTGATGCATCGACAGGTATTATTAGCGGGAGAATAACAAAAGAAGGAAAATATCCGGTTATTATTACAGCAAGCAACAAAAAAGGTAAAGTTGATAAAAAATTTACATTTGTTGTTGGTGATAAGATTGCATTAACACCTCCTATGGGATGGAATAGCTGGAATTGCTTTGCACGTGATGTGACCGCCGAAAATATACGGAATACAGCAGATGCATTGTTAAAGTCCGGATTATGTGATTTTGGTTGGAGCTATATCAACATTGATGATTGCTGGATGCGACGTTCTCGTCTGGATGACACGATATTCAATGTTGTTGAGGGATTAAAGGATATATATGTAAAAGAAATGGAAATCAGAAGGAAAACAACTAAATTACGTTTTAACGATAGTCTGATTATCGGGGATGTTAGGGATGAAAATGGAATGATTTTGCCAAACAGAGATTTTGAGGATATGAAGGGTCTTACAGATTATCTTCATAACAGAGGTTTTAAAGCAGGCATATATATTTCTCCCGGTCCATGGACATGCCAATGCTATGCAGGAAGTTTCGGATTTGAAGATAAAGATGCCCGGCAATTTGCTGATTGGGGTTTTGATTATCTAAAATATGATTGGTGCGGTTACAAAAAAGTTGTTCCAAATAAATCATTGGAGGAAATGAAAGCTCCATATATAAAAATGGGACAATCGTTAGCAAAAGTTAATAGGGATATTGTTTACAGCTTATGTCAGTATGGTATGGGTGATGTTTGGGAATGGGGTGGTGAAGTCGGAGGTAATTGCTGGCGAACTACAGGTGATATTCGCGATACATGGGACAAATTGCTAAAGATCGGATTTTCACAAAATGGTCACGAAAAGTTTGCTAAACCTGGAAACTGGAATGACCCTGACATGCTGGTAGTCGGTTACGTTGGATGGAGTAAAAACCTTCGCCCTTCATACCTATCTCCAAATGAGCAATATACCCATATTTCACTTTGGTGTCTGCTTAATTCACCATTGCTTATCGGATGTGATGTTACAAGACTTGATGATTTTACCAAAAATTTACTTACTAACAACGAAGTGCTTGCGGTGAATCAGGATGAATTAGGTGTTCAGGCCTCACGTTATATCCAGAATGATAATGTAGAAGTGTGGGCGAAGAAATTGTCCGATGGTTCAATGGCAGTTGGAATATTTAATTTAGGAGATGTCCCGGTTAATTACACACTTAATTTTGAGGACTTGGGACTTAAAGGTAAATATAAGGTGCGTGATCTGTGGAGACAAAAAGATGTTTCATCGTCTGCTTTATCATTTATTTCTTCTGTTAACAGGCATGGAGTTACGATGGTTAAATTGATAGCATTGTAAAATAAACTTCTATTATCCAACGGTAATTCAATCTGATAAATCTCCTGATTGAGTTGCCGTTGGTTTATTTTAGCCAGGTATATTAGAGTATCCTGAAAAGAATGATGCTTGAAAGCATAAAAAAATACTCCTTGCTTTCTATTTCTACCTCTTTGAATTTTTACTCTACTTATATATGCCAATAACAAAATACATTTGTAGTGTTATAGATAATCCTGAAAGTTTTTTAATACATGAAAAAAAATACTCCTTTTACGATCTTATTGTTATTTGTTACAGCCACGTGTTTTACACAAAATTTTCTTGATCCCGAAACCCCTTTCCTGGTACAACCTGCTAATACCAATATAGGCTCAGACTGGGTTCTGAATTTTAGCGATGAGTTTAATGGAAACAGTGTTGATTTGAATAAATGGAGCGTTGATGATAGCAAGAAAACACGTACCCCGAGGCCCAAAATCAGTATTGATAAATGGTTTTGGAGACCCGAAAATGTTGAGATTAAAGAAGGAAATCTTGTGCTTAAAGTGAAAAAGGAAAATAGTACAACCATGCATTGCGGTTCAATCAACAGTGAGGGTAAGTATATGACTCAATACGGTTACTTTGAAGCACGGATAAAAATAGCTGATGCGACAAAGGGGACTCATACTGCGTTCTGGCTCCAGGGGCCTAATATGGGTAACGTTAATGGGAATGGGAATGATGGAGCTGAAATTGATATTTTTGAGTCAGCTTGGACAGGGGAACATACCAGTAGTGTTATTCATATCGACGGTTATGGAGATGGCGCAAATTCAAGTACAAAACAATATCAAACACCCGGAATTCATAATGGTTTTCACACTTGGGGTATGTGGTGGACCAAAGAATTTATAAAGATATATTATGATGGCGTATTAAAAGTGACTTATGACAACAAAACATTTATCCCATGGTGTGAAGAATATCTTTGGTTGTCTGATGGTGCAAGTTTCGGAGTACAGGGTGATAGTTTTTTTGTCAATCGGCCTGTTGGCTGGCTTACTGAAGCTTACGTGGATTACATTCGTGTGTGGAAAGCAAAAGGGGATATTCCTGTTACTTCATCAAATCTACTCGTAAATGGTGATTTTAATAACGATGGTAATAGCTGGACGGCTAGTAATTCTGATTTAGTTTATGATAATGCAGCTTCAACGGAAATAACCGGACGCACTTGCCGTTTGTCGGGTGCGGGCAGTGATCGTTTTATAAAGCAAACTATTAATGTGATTCCAGGCAGGACATATCAGTTTAGTTTAAAAGGACGTATTCAAAATGAAATCGGTGCGTCAGGGGCATTTGCTAACAATCATGCGACAAATGGTGCTGCAACGTTAAAGGGAGAAATTCTTATTTCAGGAAATGAAACTTTATTGGCATTATCTACTCAAAAAGCTATTACTCAAAACTTATTCGGAACTTTTACTGTACCGGAAGATGTTACTTCGTTAACTGTCAGGCTAAGTAAAGATTGGAATATCGCTTATGTAGATGATGTGGTGGTAGAAGAAGTTCAAGGTACTTCTGCAACTAACTTTCCAAACCAGAATAAACTGAAAATATCGACATTCAATAATAATCTCAAGATTGAAGCGACTTCGCTCATTAGGTCATTGTTAATTTATGATGTATCAGGTAGTCTCGTAGCCCAGCATGTACCTATGAATATAAATGCTTCAGTGGAAATAATCTTGCCCGGCGTTTATATTGTTAAGGCTCTCCTCTCAGACGGTGAAATATGTAGAAAAAAGTTCATAATCCGCTAACTTATAGTCTTTTGTGGCTAAAGATAGATGTAAATTTTGATGCATTTATCGTAAGTTCATTTTTGGTTATCAAATGCATTTATTGACATCTATTTTGAATTTTATTTCCACCGGAAGGTAAAATTCATCGTATATCTTTGCTTTGTAAAATAAAAATCACGCCTTCTAAATATTAAATGAAAAAAATAATAATATATATTCTCCTTAATATAACTTCGACAGGTAACGCTCAAATCTTCATTGACACTGCAACTCCTTCAGGCACACTACCTGCGAACAACAATGTCGGTTCCAACTGGGTGCTGAATTTTAGTGACGAATTTAATGGAAACGAAGTGGATTTGAGTAAGTGGAATGTTAATAATAGTAAACGATCCCGAAAATCAAGAACAGAAATTGGCGTGGGAAAATGGGCTTGGCTACCCGGGAATGTTAAATTAGCTGATGGAAATCTGGTGTTGAGAGTGAAAAAAGAAAACGATACAACCATGCACTGCGGTTCAATAAACAGTCGGAATAAATATATGTCTCAATACGGTTACTATGAAGCACGTATTCAGATTGCAGATATATCTAAAGGTACACATACGGCTTTTTGGCTGCAGGGTCCTGATATGGGAAAGATAGATGGAACTGGTAATGATGGAGCTGAGATTGATATCTTTGAATCGGCCTGGACCGATGAATATACGAAAAGTGTCATACATATTGATGGATACGGTGAGCATAAACAAGCAAATACCAAACAGTATGCGACCCCGGGAATTCATAAGGGCTTTCATGTCTGGGGCATGTGGTGGACCAAAGACTTTATAAATCTGTATTACGATGGAGAACTGAAAGTACAATACACCGATAGCAAATGGATTCCGTGGTGTGAAGAATACCTGTGGTTATCGAACGGAGCAAGCTTTGGCGTGAAAGGTGCAGAGTTTTTTACGAATCAACCTGTAGGCTGGCTTACTGAAGCTTATGTGGATTATGTCAGGGTGTGGAAACCAGTGGATATTGAAAAATAAATTGCCTTACAATTATTATAAATGATGTTAAACTTTAAATTATTTGAATTATGAGAAAAAATGACTACTTAAAATCAGTACTTATTGTTGTCTTGTTAGGCACATTAAGCATCTTTACATCAACGGCAGTTGAAGGTCCGAATTTAGTATTAAATGGAGATTTTGAATTAACAGAAGCTCCGTGGGGTTGGTCAAAAAATAATGCTGACATTACATTGAATGAAATAACTGATAATTCGATTAATATCGGTACTTGTCGAATGCCAGGGGCAACTGGTGCAAGAAATATAAATCAAAAAATCACACTATCACATGCAACTACCTACTTATTTAATTTCACCGGACGTATTCAAAATAGTGTCGGAGTAAGTGGAAGTGTGGAAAACAACAATGCAACAAAGGGCGGTCCCGGTACGATAACAGCAAGTATTTTTCCATTAGATGAAGATGGAACAACTGTTTTACCTGATGCGTTGGCTACATTTACCACACAATCCAATGCAAATATTGTAAAATCGGGTGAGGTAGTAGTGCCTGAAGGTGTACCAGGGGTACAGATAAAAATCAGCAAAGACTGGAATATTGTTTATATTGATGATGTTTCTTTTCGATTAAAAGTGGACTTGTGGTCAGGTACACATGTCAACACAGCATCATCTTTCCGTGTTATCCCCGGCAACAATAATTCAATTTCGTTCATTTCAACTGAGAAAATAAGCAGCGTCCGCATTATCAATATTTGCGGCCAGACTGTTCTATCCAGTTCGGAGGTTTCCGATCACATTATTTTACCTTATGGGGCTAAGGGAATCCTTATCGCTGAAGCTAAAACTGAAAGCGGAGCTACATTAATTTCACGATTTATTAATAAATAGTTTTATTCATCTTAAACAAATACAATCATGTTCACAAAGAGTTATTTAAAACCGGTATTTATTGCCTTATTGTCCATCTTAGGTGTTTCTTCTTCTGTCGTAGCAGAGGGACCGAATTTACTCATAAATGGAGATTTTGAATTAACTGAAAGTCCCTGGGGCTGGAAAGGTAATAATGCGGATATTACATATAATGATACAGTAGCTGCAAATCAAATTAATACAGGCACTTGCCGGCTACCCGGTGCTGCTCAGGCGAGAAATATTAGTCAGGATATTGATGTGTCAGCTTTGGGTGTCTATCAGTTTAAATGTACTGCCCGTATTCAAAATAGTGTCGGGGCAAGTGGAGCTATTGAAAACAATCATGCCACAAAAGGTCCGGCAACAATTACTGCTGAAGTATTGCCGTTTGATACTGATGGAGCTACTCTCCTGACGATTGTTCTTGCAACAATTAATACACAGTCAAACGCTAATGCTGATTTGTCGATGGATGTAGCCATTCCTGAAGGCGTAACAAAAGTTAAGGTAAGAATAAAAAAGGATTGGAATGTTGCCTATATTGATGACGTAGTTTTTTATTCAATGGCCAGTGGTGTTAAAAACCCTAGTATCAAGAACCTGAAGGTAAATTCAAATGCTTCAGGATTGATTATTAATTCTTCGTCAGTGCTTGATGTGGTTCGTGTTTTTGATATCAGCGGTAAAATTATTAAATCAATACAATGTGATGGCTTACAACAAATCGAAATTCCTTTGAATAATGTTACGTCGGGATTGTTCTTGATTGAAGTAGCTGATGTTCATGGGAATATTGACAGAGTAAAACAACTCGTAAAATAAAATTCGCATTAGTTGTTGGTAAAGTATTCGGCAGAGGGCGACGGCATCGTCGTTCGCTTTCTGCTAATGCTGAAATTCTTAATACATAGATACTGTTTTAGGAATCACACAGTTAATCTATTTCAAAAACAAAAATCAATTTAATATTATGAAAAAAAGCAAGACAAATGGGAATAATTCGCTCCGGCATTTTCTCATTATCTTATTTTGTATTTTATTTTTAAATTCTTCCTTAGGATATGCCCAACAAACAGTAATGTTAAGTGGTGTTGTGAAGGATATTGCAGGAGAACCTCTTGTGGGAGCATCAGTGCAGGTGAAAGGAAAATCAACAGGAACAATAACCGATTTAGGAGGAAGGTTCAGGTTAGAAACCAAGACCAAAGATGAAATTCTGATCGTTTCCTATCTCGGCTATTTAACGAAAGAAATTCCTGTAAAAGCAGAACGGAATTTTATTGTAGTGTTAGAGGAAGACCTGAAAGTACTTGACGAAGTTCAGGTGGTAGCTTATGGCGTCCAAGAGAAAAAGACACTGACGGGAGCGATTACGTCTGTTGGTACGGAGAACCTGATCAAGTCTCCTAATGCAAGTGTGGCAAACACTCTTGCAGGCCAGTTAACAGGTGTGACTACAATTCAAAGCACTGGTCAACCGGGAAAAGAAGATCCGCAAATCTATGTACGTGGAGCTGGCTCTTTGACAGATGACTTATCACAACCCCTCATTTTGGTGGATGGTGTTGAACGTTCATTTTTTCAGATGGATCCGAATGAAATTGAATCCATTAATGTTTTGAAAGATGCTTCTGCAACAGCGGTATTCGGAGTTCGCGGTGCTAATGGAGTTATTCTGGTAACAACACGTAGAGGAGAAAGAGGAAAAGCCAAAATATCGTATTCTTCTTCTGCTGGATTGCAAGTCCCGGTTCAGTTGCTTGGATTGTTGAGTAGCTACGAGATGGCTCAAATGTTTAACGAAATGGACCGAAATGACAACAAGCAAGAGCGTTTTGATCAATATACTTTAGACAGGTACAGATTAGGAGACGAGCCGATTCTTTATCCGAATACAAACTGGCGTGAATATTTGTTGAAAGATTTCTCCATGCAAACACAGCATAATATTAATATCTCGGGAGGTTCGGAACATGTTCGCTATTTTACCTCAGTGGGATATTTGTATCAGAATGGATTGATGAAAGATCTTGGTGATCTGCCATATGATGCCAATTATAAATATAACAGGTTTAATTACCGCACAAACCTGGATGTAGACGTTACCAAAACGACAACTATAAAATTAAATATTGGAGGAATAGTGGGTGATACTTATTCTCCAATTGAGCATGGGGATGGAATGTGGCGGATGATTAACTGGGGGCAACCCTTTGCAAGTCCTGGTATTGTCGATGGCCATCTGATTAATATCAATAAAGAATACGCAGGTAACATGAACACCAAGAATCCATTACTGGGTTACTGGGGAAAAGGTTATAAGGAAAATACTGATAATACACTGAATTTAGATATTTCTTTGTTGCAAAAGCTTGATTTTGTCACAAAAGGATTGAGCCTGCAAATAAAAGGAGCCTATAATACGGATTATACTTTTAAGAAAAGCCGTGCCAGTAGTGTGGAAACCTGGGCACCATTTTATTTGTCTCATGCTCAGGGACGGCCACTATCAGAGGTTGAAAATGCAGATTTTGACAGGGCTGTTGTGTATCGGATTTCCGGGACTAATGGAGAGCTCGGCTATGGTGAACCGGACTCTGATAAGGATCGTGATTGGTATTTAGAGGGTTCTCTTAATTATGACCGAAAGTTTAATGATCATCAAATAAGTGCCTTGTTGTTGTATAATCAAAGTAAAAATTATTATCCATCGGATTATGCCATGAATCCAACGGCTTACGTGGGACTTGTTTCGCGTGTAAGCTATAATTATAAGCAAAAGTACATGGCGGAATTTAATGCTGGTTATAACGGGTCGGAGAATTTTGCCCCGGGTCGGCGGTATGGATTCTTTCCCGCGGGATCAGTAGGATGGGTTGTGACAGGTGAAAACTTCATGGCTGATCAACAGTTATTTGATTTTCTAAAGTTACGTGCCTCTATAGGTCTTGTAGGAAATGATAAAATCGGAGGTAAACGATATCTTTATTTGCCTGATAGCTATAACGTGAATCAGGCGGGCTATAATTTTGGTTATGATTTACCGGCGAATTATTTGACTTCGTCAGAAAATAAAATTTCCAGTCCCTATGTAACATGGGAAACCGCATTGAAGAAGAATCTCGGGATTGATATGGCAATATTCAAAAACAGATTGCGATTGTCAGGAGATTACTTTGTTGAAAACCGTACAGGCATTTTAATTACCAGAAACTCTATTCCCGGCGTGATGGCATTTACTTCCGGCACGCTACCGGCTGTCAATTTAGGTGAGGTAGATAACAGGGGGTTTGAACTGGAAGCAAAGTGGAATCATAAATTTCATGATTTTCGTTATTGGATTGATGCGAATATCTCCTTTGCAAAAAATAAAATTATTTACATGGATGAAATTCCTCCACTAGAAGCGTATCAATCGAAAACGGGACAGTCAACCAGCGCTATTCTTGGATACATGGTTGAGGGTTTTTACAGTGATGATGATTTTGTTGATTTGACTAATAAAGTTTTGAAATCGGATCTACCTGTTCCTGTAAAAGCAGTTTCTCCCGGAGATGTTAAATATGTAGATGTTAACGGTGATCATCTAATCACCGAAGCTGATATGAAATTTATCGGTTATCCTTCACGACCGGAATATGTTGCGGGATTGAATTGCGGAATTTCATATAAAGGGTTTGATTTGTCAATGAATTGGATGGCGGTATGGAACCGATCAATCCTGTTGCAGGATTTTTTCCGAATCCCGGGTGCAGCAACAGGGATACGGGCTATTTACAGATATATGATGGATGAAAGATGGACGCCTGAGACGGCAAATACTGCTTTAGCTCCACGTTTGTCAGTAGCCAGTTCCTCACATAACTACATGGATTCTCAACTATGGATTCGTGATGGTTCTTATCTGAGATTAAAGAACGCAAAATTAGGATATACCTTCCAGAAGAATGCATTTCTAAAACAGTTTGGAATTTCGCAATTGAGTCTTTTTGTGACAGGATATAATCTTTTGACATTTGATAATATAAAAATCGTTGATCCCGAATCAAAACCAAGTGCTGAGGACACTTATCCGATTGTGAAAATTTACAACTTAGGAATCAATGTGGCATTTTAATTCAAAAAAAATGAAAAGTAAACTAATAACGGGAGCAATAGCTCTATTGACAATCATTTTTGTTGGTTGTGAAGATGTAAAGTTTGGAGATGCTTTTTTAGAAAAAGCTCAAAGTGAGGAAATAAATCTCGATACGGTATTTTCCAAAAAAATTTATGCTGAACAAGCATTATCTCAGGTCTATATGTCACTTCCGTATGGATTGTTGACAGGAGAAAAAGATGGGAAAGAAAAATTGGGTCTGGATTTATTGGAATGTTTAACTGACTTGAACTCCACAACACTCACCTATGGAGGAGGAATAACAGAGTATTATTCAGGAACAATGAACTCAAGTACAAATCCCAGTAAAGCTAAATATAGTTTTATAAGCGATGGAGGATGGAAGGGTATACGTGATGCCTATGTTTTTATAGAAAATATAGATAGAGTTCCTGATATGACTTCGGAAGATAAGCTGCTCAGAAAAGCAGAAGCTAAAATGATTATCGCTATCCATTATGCCGAAATGTTCCGTCATTTTGGAGGTTTGCCTTTGGTAACCAAGTCTTATGCTCCATCTGATGTCCCTGATTTAAAACGTATGACGGCAGAACAAACATTGAATCATATCATCAGTTTACTGGATGAAGTTTCAACAGTCCTGCCATGGACCATTGCCAATCCGGTAGTGGATGATGGAAGAATGACTGCTGCTGGTGCAATGGGTCTGAAAATAAGAATACTGCTTTTTGCTGCAAGTCCGTTGTTTAACGATGATACTCCTTTTCTTGACGGGAAAGCTGCTGATGATAAATTGGTTTGGTTTGGATCTAAAAAGAATACTCGCTGGAATGACGTGGTTAGTGCTTGCGAAGCGTTTATCAGTAGATTAAATGCTGAGGGTGGTTATATGCTGGTAAATAATACAGGAACTCCGCGTACAGATTTTCGCAAAGCGTATTATGAGCGTAATAATGCAGAAGTGTTGATCTCAACCCGAAAAGGTTACAAAAAAGAGGATGTGTTGGGAACTTTCTTTACGAATACTGCCATTGGCCTTCCAACCCTGGATTATGTGGACATGTTTCCCATGGCTGATGGGAGCAACTTTGACTGGAATAATCCGGTTCATGCTGAACATCCGTTTTTTGATGTGTCGGGCAATCCGGTTCGTGATCCTCGTCTATATGAGTCAGTGCTGATAAATGGAGATGATTATCAAGGTCGGAAAGCGGAACTCTATATTGGAGGGAGGGAACGTACTGTGGAAAACAGATCTTCAACAGGCTTTATGATGAGAAAGTTCAGGTTGGATGAAGAGAGTGCTACAGGAACAGTCGTTCACTGGCCATATCTTAGGTTGCCTGAAATATTTCTGACTTATGCAGAAGCATTGAATGAAGCAAATGGTGCTCCGACAGAACTAGCATATAATATGTTAGATAAAACAAGAGATCGTGTCGGTGTTGGGCGGGTTCCACGTAGTCTGGATCATATAGCTTTCAGAGAAGCAGTGTTACGTGAAAGAGCTTTGGAGTTTGGATATGAAGAGGTTCGTTTTTTTGACATGATTCGCTGGAAAAGAGATGATATTTTCCGGAAAAAATTACATGGATTAACAATTAACAGAACAGTCCCTCCTGATAACAATGTTGTTCTGTCGTATGAAAAATATGAAATTCTTCAGATAAGGGATTGGCAGAATCGCTGGAATACAAAATGGTATTTAACGGCATTTCCGATTGATGAGATTAACAAGGGATATGGTTTAATCCAAAATCCCGGATGGTAATTAGGTATATTAACGTCAGCAAATTTAAAATATGAAAAATAAATTTAGCATTATATTTTTGACCATTGTTTTGATCTTTACTTCACTTGAGGCACAAACAAATAAAATAGGAATCGTTATTGATAATGAAGGAAAACCTGTAGCAGGGGCAATGGTCAAAGTAATAAACTCTCCATCGAACAAAATAATTACCGATGAACAAGGTCGTGCTGTCCTTCCGGTTGAGGTTGGTGAATTCGTTGAAATATCTATATCCGGGCAATATGTAAAACGTGTAAAAGTAAGTAATGAAGGATTTTTAGCAGTATTGGATAATAGTGCTTTAGAAATGAACTTAGGACATTTGATTAAAAGCAAAAAAAACCTGACTCAATCTGTTTCAACAATAACTTCAGAAGAACTTTCCCAGAACTCATCTGCCCGTTTATATGAAGCATTGTATGGCTTGTTGCCAGGGGCTGCTGTTTTACAGTCGGGAGGATATAATTCGAATAATAGTATTTATATCCGTGGTGCCGGAACCTTGTCTAATCAGGCTCCATTGTTTGTAGTGGATGGTTTCCCTCGTCCGATTGAAAATATCACCATCTCCGAAATTGAGAGTGTAACTGTACTTAAAGATGGAGTAGCAGCAGCCCTTTGGGGATCACGTGGAGCTAACGGAGTGGTGTTGATTGAAACGAAACGGGGTAAATATAAAACGATGGAATTTTCTGCTGATTACAAACGGGGATTCGGATACACAACCAATCAGGCAAAAATGGCTGATGCGGCGACCTATGCTGAAGCGGTTAATGAGGCATTGCTGAATGATGGCTTGGTAAAGCGTTATTCTGATGCTGAAATTAACGCTTTTCGAAATAATCAGTATCCTGCTCTGTATCCCAATACGGATTGGTTAAAGGAAGGTTTGCGTGATCACAGCGATAACAACCAGTTGAACCTTACATTCAGAGGAGGAGGAGAGAAAGCCCGTTATTTTACGGTTATCGATTATAAAAATGATTTCGGATTGTTAAATTATGCCGATTATGACGGACGTTTTTCTACTCAGTTGAAACGTTACGACTTGAATATGCGTATCAATCTGGATATTGATATAACTCCTACCACGACCTACCAGGTTAATCTTTTGGGTATGATAAACGAAACGAAACGTCCGGGAGGTATTAATGCAAATGCAGTTATCGAGAGCCTCTATACCATACCTTCTGCAGCATTTCCTGTTTTTACGGAAAGTGGTATCTGGGGATCGGATAATATTTTTAATTCAAATCCGATTGCTGATATTGCATCTACTGGATATAACCGTGCTACAAACAGGATGTTACAGGGAGATATGAGACTGACGCAGAATTTATCAATGTTAATAAAAGGTCTAAGTGCTGAAATTGCTGTTGCGTATGATAATAATGCCTCGTTCTCAGAACCATATACGAAGAAATACCAATACGAGATAAATATACCAACGATGGACCCGGTTACCGGTGAAATTACAAATGTCAATACAAGCAGATTTGGTGAAGAGAGTGCTTTGAAATTTAGTTCTTCATTGGCAAGTCAGTTTATGAGAACCGGACTGGAGGCGAATTTTAAATACGACCGGACTTTTGGTATTCACGCAATTAATGCAGCTGCCATATATCGGCAGGAAACACATATCCCCGACGGAAGAAACGGTTCCCGTTATCGTCAATATATTATGGGAACAGCTTCCTACAGTTATGATGACCGGATATTTATCGACGGGGTGTTGAATTACTATGGATCAAGTGTGATGAGTAAAGGCAACCGCTTTAAACTTTACCCCGGATTGTCTGCTGCGTGGATTACATTAGCAGACTATAAAGCGATAGATTTTTTAAAATTCAGGGCTTCGTGGGGAATCTCTGGGTCAGACGCTTTTGATTATGAGTTGGACAGACAGTATTGGGTGTCCGGAGGGAATTACTACTTTATTTCGGGTAATACAAAATATACAGGTATCAAAGAAGGTGCACTCCCTGTTGCCGGTTTAACTTGCGAAACCGCCGGTAAATTTAATGTTGGTGCTGATCTATCATTACAGCATAAACTAATTCTTAATGCTGATGTGTTTTATGAACGTAGAAGTGACATCTTAGTTGATGGAACGTCTGTTATTTCTTCAGCAATCGGAGTAGGAATTCCTCAGTTGAACATGGGAGTTGTAGACAGTAAGGGAGCTGAAATCTCAGGAAAATGGACGGATAAAATTGGTGACCTGACATATTTTGTCGGAGGGAACCTTTCTTTCGTAAGAACATCCATTATTGAAAACAA
This sequence comes from Paludibacter sp., assembly GCA_034927265.1. Taxonomy (GTDB): domain Bacteria; phylum Bacteroidota; class Bacteroidia; order Bacteroidales; family Paludibacteraceae; genus Paludibacter. Next base: position 178,600 of record JAYFQH010000003.1, on the reverse strand, counting down.
TGAAGGTTATGTGCCTTATCCATATCTATCGCAAAAAGGGAACAGAATTGGTCAAATATATGGTCTTGAAGCTATCGGATATTTCAGAGATCAGGATGATATAAATGATAGCCCTGTGCAGCAATTTGGATCTGTTCGTCCGGGCGATATAAAATATCTCGATAAAAATGGTGATAGTCAAATCAATGATGAAGATAAAATGCCAATCGGATTTTCAAATGTCTCTCCTGAATTATATTATGGAATACAGCTTGGGTTTGAATATCGTCGATTTGGCGTGAATGCCCAATTTCAGGGTGCAGGTAATTATAGCATTATGCTTAATACAAAGAATGTATATTGGCCGTTACAAAACAACACCAACATATCAACATGGTATCTGGAAGAAAATATCCGTTGGACAGAAGCAACTAAAGAAACAGCTAATCTTCCGCGTTTAACTACTATTGATAATCCTAATAATTTCAGGGCAAGCACTCAGTGGCTGACAGATGCTTCATTTTTCAAATTAAGAAATCTGAAGGTATATTATAATCTCCCGGATAAAATGGTACAAAAAATTAAATTAAAATCAGCACAAGTGTATGCTAGTGGTAATGATTTGTTTTCATTAGACCATGTGCCCTATTTGAATTGTGAAGATATCAGTATGAAATATCCAAATCTCTCAACACTTTATGTCGGTGTAAATATTAAATTTTAATGCTGTAAGATTATGAAAATAAAAAAATATATCCTGCTTTTGATTCCAATTGTAATTGCGTCATGTGATTATTTGGATTTTGATGAATCCATCGGAAAGAGTAAAGAGTTTTATTATGCATATTTTAATCAGACAGAGATGCTGGTTTCTAATATCTATTCTTATTTGCCCACAGAATATGATGCGGTTGACGGTGCTTTGCGTGAGTCGGCAACGGACAATGCAACTTATGTATGGAAGAATTGCAATGTGCATAAATACTATAACGGAAGCTGGAGTCCTATTACGCCAGTCGATGATCGTTGGTCGGCGTATTATTCAGGAATCCGGGCAGCTTGTTCTTTCCTCGATAATTTTAATCTTTCCAATTATGACAAATTTAAATTTAATACCGATTATCAGACAAATATTGAGAAAGCCACTTATTATCCTCACGAAGTAAGATTCTTACGTGCTTTCTTCTATTTTGAATTAATTAAACGTTACGGTTCTGTTCCATTGCTGACAAGGACTTACGGGTTAGACGAGATAAACAATACAAAACCGGCGGTTTTCGACAGTATAGTCAAATTTATTGCAGATGAATGTGATAGTGCTGCATTAAAACTTCCGGTCACGTATACTACTGTGGCGGGGAAAGAAACGGGACGCATTACTAAAGGTGCTTGTTATGCACTCAAATCCAGATTATTGTTATATGCAGCCAGCGAATTGCATAATCCGGGCAATGCAAATCCTGAAAAATGGGAGGCTGCTGCTCTTGCTGCCAAACAAGTGATTGATATGAATCAATATCAATTTGATGCTCCATCATTTGACCTCTGGTCCAATTCCAATGCTTCTTTGGCTTCCAAACAGCTTATTCTCGAAGCCCGTGATGGAGCAAATACCAATGATTTTGAAGCGCGGAATTTTCCTATAGGTGTAGAAGGAGGAAATACCGGTAATTGTCCATCTCAAAATTTAGTAGATGCTTTTGAAATGACTGATGGATCAAAGTTTGACTGGAATAATCCCGTTCATGCAGCGAATCCATATGTGGGAAGAGATCCTCGCCTTGCTAAAACAGTACTGTTCAATGGAGCTACTTTTTCATCGTCCACAAAAATAGAAACTTTCTACGGTGGAAGAAATGCGCAACCTATTAATGGCGCTACCACAACAGGTTATTATCTGAAAAAATGTGTTAATACAACTATTACAGTGACTCCCACCAGTCCCTTTAAAAAGACCCATAATTGGGTGTTGTTCAGATATGCTGAGGTTTTGCTCAATTATGCTGAAGCTCTTAATGAGTGGAAAGGGCCCGATTATAAAGACGCAATATTCACTCTCTCAGCAAAAGAAGCTGTTAATAAAGTGAGAACACAAGCCTCTATGCCAGGGTTTACAGAAACTGATCCGGCTACGTTCAGAGAACATTTACGTAATGAACGCCGGGTGGAGTTGGCTTTTGAAGATCATCGCTTTTGGGATCTTCGTCGATGGAAGATTGCCTCAGATCCGACAGTTATTTATGGTGTAAATATCACTAAAGATCCTGTAACTTCAGTACTTACTTATCAAAAAATTGAAATTGAACGACGTCTATGGGAAGATAAAATGTATTTATATCCGATTGGACAAAGTGAACGTTTTAGAAACAGAAATTTATTGCAAAACCCAGGGTGGAGTGAGTAACAATACAATCAGCCAATTGAGAAAATCTTCAAATATGTGTAAAATAAGAAAATCAGTTAACGTTGTTTCGATCTGTCTGCTTTTAATGTGTTCTACTATCGATGCTCAGTCGTTCTCAAAATTCAACTATAAACAAAATGATGTCAGGGTCTTTACAGAAAAGAATATTTTGACCGTTAAAAACGACTATATTGAAAGGAAATGGAAACTGACGGAATATGGATTGGTTACTTTAAGTATTAAAAACATTGGAACAAATAAAATATGGCAAAACGATCGATCATTAACTGTTTGTGATTGGAGTTACAATGGTTTAATGGATGGAAAACAAAAAGCAAAACTGCTTTCGCTGGAGGCTATGAAAGATGACGATGAAGGATTTGCTGACGAACATACGAAAGTTATTGTAGAATTTGCTTATCCGGAAAGTAAGGTTTTTTTGAAATACCTTATTTGGATATATCCTGAAGCACAGGGAATTCGTACTCAGTCGTATGTTAAAGGTGATGTTACCGGCTCTGTGATTGTAAACAAACAATCACAACCGGTAACAAGTCCTGCAATCAGGTTACGGACAGGAAAGAATTTCAAATCGTATGAAACGTCAAATTTTGCTCCATTATGGGATGCTTCCTATGCCTTTCATCCTAAAAATGTAGAGTATCAGGTGTCAAATCTGAATAAAACAAAAAAATACAAAATAGGAGTATCATGGTGGAACTTCGATGGTGAAAGCAGGAAACAACAGGTTCGATTGACAAGTGTTGATGGAGAAGCAGATATAACGGTAGTTGCGCCACAATTCCTTCCTGATTTTAAGCAGGACAATTCAAAACCCGCAGAGTTTTTGGTTGATGTTCCTGATGCAGTATTTGCAGATGGTTCTTTCAGACTATTTGTCGATAATTTAAATAATGCAAAAGATGCTGTTGTAAATGAGATATGGCTTTACGAGGAAGGAAATAACACCTCTGCAAGCATATCAGGAGAAGATGCCAGAATTGTTCAATTAAAGACAAAAGCTCCTTTAGGATATGTTCTTTCATCCTATTTCGATTGTGGAGAGAAAAATCCTGATGAAGTATTTACCGTATATGGGAACGTGGATTTTGTACCACTTAATGCTACTAAATCAAAACGGACATATGTTGGCTATTTCAATGATACTCAACATCGTAATACTTCACATACTCCAATACTGAAAGAAGAGATCCATTCAGAGGACATACATAACAATGAACAAAACTGGTGGGCAAACATTGTCGCGTTGGAACAGGGCAACGATGGTATAATGATGGTGAAAGAGTCGCATAAATGTGTGAATCAGTATGGAGTTGAAACGGGAAGTTTTATTGTCAACTCCGATGGTATATATAATACAGGTACATCTTTAGACATCGGGGATATTGTTCCGGATAAATATAAATGGTTTTGGGGAAGCTGGGTTATTCCGTACCAGTCAGGAGATGTAAACAGACAACTGGCATTGAAATCGTTTGATCGCAAACGTTTTCCTACCCGTATTGATCGTGATATGTATTCTCTGGTTTGCACCTGGGGACATAGCAAAAATCCCCGTGACGGGAGAAACTATGCAACTGAAAGTGAAGTACTCAGGGAAATGGACTATGTAAAAGAAATCAATGTTGATTTACTCCTGATTGATGATGGTTGGCAGATAAGTTTAGATGCTAAAAGGCCAGCCCCGGATGAAGGTCAGGGATGGAAACCAGCCCCCTCAGTTTATCCCGACGGATGGAAAAACGTAAAAAGAAAAGCGGATAGTCTTAAACTGAAGCTTGGTTTGTGGGGAGTTGCTCAGGAAATGCCTGCACAAAACATGATATGGAACTGGAAACAAATCGGAATGAATCAGGTTAAACTGGATTTTGCCAGTTTAGAAAATCATGACATGTTATCAAACATGATGGATTCTGTTCGTTTATTTTTAAAGGCTGTTGATCATAAAAGTAGTGTCAGTTGGGATTTAACCGAAAACAAAGCCCGCTATGGATATTATTGGGCAAGGGAATATGGTAATCTTCATTTTATGAATCGCAAACCTTTTTTCCCTATGAACGTATTGTATGTGCCATATTTGGCTTTACGTGATTTTTGGTTGTTGGCACGTTATAATAATCTGAATAAGTACCAATTGGTAATTCAACATGCAAAAGCTACAGAACATGCTTCTGATGCCTACAAACATCCGGAAACCTATTGTGTGGCTACAGCTTTGATGGGAGTTCCCGAATTTATGGCTATGCCACGTTTTTATCAACCTGATGATAGAAAAGAGGTGGCACAGTTGATGAAAATTTACAAATCAGTACAGAAAGACATTTTTACAGGTTTTGTTTTCCCAATAGGGAATGAGCCAAATAATAAAAACTGGAGCGGATTTCAATCAATAAATAATCGAACAGGTAAGTCAGGTTATTTGACTGTTTTCAGAGAATTATTGAATATGGAGAATAAACAGCACATATCTTTATTTTTTGTTTCCCCCGGACAAAAAATTGAAATTATTAATCTCAGGACAAATGAGAAAACTGTTCAGATAGCAGGAAATAATTCGGATTTAAAATTTGTGATCGATAATCCTGCTGATTTCCTGTTTTTGAAATGGACAATTCTCCGGTGATGCATAAATTATGTTATTTTCTTAACTGATTCTTTTTACAATTGTATGCAAAATTTAATTAAGTTGTTCTCGCTGATAGGGACATCTTCTGTGTCTTTGTCAGTTGTTGCAGCACAGCAGCAGCTTCCTAATATTGTTTTCTTTTTAATTGATGACTTGGGTTGGAAAGATCTCGGATGTTACGGCAGTGATTACTATGAAACACCAAATATCGATAAATTAGCTACAGAAGGCATGATGTTCACATCTGCCTATGCGATGCCAACGAGTTCTCCTTCCAGGGCTTCGCTGATGACAGGAAAATATCCTCCCAAGACAGGGATTTACGCAGTAGACGGATATGCTGAGACCCCATTAGCTATGCAAAAAGTCATTGGTATAAAATCTGCCAGATTTATATCTTCCGGTGAGACAACAATCGCAGAAGTTCTTAAGCAGGCAGGTTATACCAATGGGCATTTTGGAAAATGGCATTTAGGAAACACACCTGAAACCTATCCTTTAAATCAGGGTTTTGATATGAATGTAGCCGGATGTGAGGCCGGTTCTCCAAAAAGTTATTTTGCTCCTTATGGAAACATTAAGAATATCGATCCCCAGATAAATGGTACCTATTTGACTGATGTCTTAGAAAATGAAGCGCTGAAATTTGTTGAAGCAAATCAGAATAAACCTTTTTTTCTGTATTTCCCATTTTATGAGGTTCACGTTCCATTACAAGCGAAAAAAGAATGGTTCGAGAAATATAATAGTAAGAAACAGGGATATAATGGGCAGAATGTTCCTGAATATGCTGCGATGATTAGTTATACCGACCATTGTATAGGCAAAATTATCGACAAGTTGAATGAATTGAATCTGACGAATAATACACTTATCATTATTTCTTCGGACAATGGAGGGCAAATTGTTGCGACATCAAATTCGCCATTAAAAGGTCAAAAAGGAAATTTGTATGAAGGAGGTATTCGGGTTCCCTTAATTGTAAAATGGCCCGGAAAAGTTAAACCAGGATCTGAAATAGACGTCCCTGTATCTGTTGTGGATTTTTATCCAACCTTTGCTTCAATTGCAGGTATGAAAACGAATGAGGATAATAATTTAGATGGAAAAGATTTATTGCCATTACTTTTACAAAAAGGCACATTCAAAAGGGAAACCTTATTCTGGCATCTTCCAAATTATAATGGCAATGGAAAATCAAATTCAAAACTCTGGCAATTTCCCGGAGGTGCTATTAGAAAAGGAGAGTGGAAATTAATTGAAAACTTTGAAGATGGTTCCATTGAGTTATTTAATCTGGTAAGTGATATTGGGGAAACAAAAAATGTTGCTCAACTGTACCCAAAGAAAAAAGAAGAACTTTTTAATGACTTAAAAAACTGGCAAAAAATAAACAAAGCACCAATTCCATTCAAAGTGAACGCGGATTTTGATCAAAAAGCCAGAACTTGGACTTCTGAAAATAACGTTAGAAATGAAAAAGAATTAGAAAGAATAAAATCAGTGAGATAAATGTCATGCGGGAAAATATTTTAATAGGAACTCTTGGAATAGCAGGTTTCTTCAGTGTTAGTATGCCGACAACTGAGGCCCAATCAAATCAATCATCAAAACCTAATGTGTTGATGATTATTTTAGATGATGCCGGATATAATGATTTTGGGTTTATGGGATGTAAGGATATTCCTACTCCTAATATAGATAAACTGGCAAGTACCGGAACCGTTTTTTCTGACGGTCATGTTAGTGCCTCAGTCAGTGGTCCGTCGAGAGCTGGAATATTAACCGGACGTTATCAACAACGTAATGGGTACGAATGTAATTTGGAGGATGTCCTGGGACTTGGCTTAGAGGAAGAAACGGCTGCAGATATATTTAAAAGAAATGGCTATACAACTTATTGTATTGGTAAATGGCATCAGGGAGCTGCTGACGAGTACCATCCTAACAAAAGAGGCTTTGAGCATTTTTATGGGTTTATTGCCGGATCACGCTCATATTTCTACAGACCGACAGCAGATGACAGAGAAGGAAATGAGAAAGTTCTGCAATATAACGGGCGCAAAGTTCCTTTTTCAAAATACCTGACCACTGAGTTAAGTGACAAAGCAGTTGATTTTATTGCCAAACAACCTGAAGGAAAGCCATTTATGATGTATTTATCATTTAATGCTGTACATACACCCATGGAGGCAACTGCTGAGGATATGGCGTTGTTTAAAGGTTACAAACGTCAAAAACTTGCAGCAATGACTTTTGCAGTAGATCGTGCAATCGGAAGTGTCATAAACAAACTCTCTGAGAAGGGAATCATGGAAAATACCCTGATATTCTTTTTAAGTGATAATGGGGGAGCACATAATAACACTTCGTCAAATTATCCATTAAAAGGTTTTAAAGGAAATAAATTCGAAGGTGGAATCAGAGTACCTTTTTTTGTAAAGTTTGGTGATCGTTTTGAAGGTAAATTTGAAGGGATTGTTTCTTCACTGGATATTCTGCCAACGGCTATGTCGGTTGCCGGGATTCCCATTAATTCAACAAAAAAACATTTGGATGGTGTGGATTTAATTCCTTATTTACAAGAAAAAGTAAAAGGAAATCCACATGAAAAGCTTTTTTGGCGAAAAGAGGAGATGGCCGCAATGAGAATGGGCGATTATAAACTGATACGAGTTGCAGGAGTTGGAGAGCGCTTATATAATCTTAAGAAGAATCTTAATGAAACAGAAGATGTTAAATCTACTCAGCCATTAATTTTTAAGAAGATGATGGATGAACTGAAACAATGGGAAACCGGATTGATAAATCCACCGCTTTGGAATGAAGGTAAATGGACGGAAGTCACCAGAGAGATACACCGGGACTTAATGAATAATAGACCAGTGCAAAAATATAGTCCTGATAATTATTCGTTTTAAATGGAAATGTTTCAACAAAAAGAAATAAAAAACACGGGAGATTTTTCAAAGTATCAGGTATCAAATTAATTAATCCAATAACATAGAAACAATGATGAAACCTCAAGTAAGTATAATTATAGCTTTATCCTTATTTAGTTATTCATCGGGTCTTGTTGCTACAGAATCTCCAAATATAATATTTATTCTGGCTGATGATCTGGGTGCTGTTGATGTGGGTTATATGAAACAGAAACAGGTACATACCCCTAATATTGACAGATTGAAGGAAGAAGGTATGTGTTTTACGAATGCATATGCGGCTGCTCCCGTAAGTTCTCCCACACGGGCGAGTATAATTACGGGTAAATATCCAGCCAGACTACATTTAACTTGCCATATCCCCGGTGTAGGTATGCAAAAGTATGTTGCATCAATGAATAAGGGACAAAAAATGACGGAAGCGGACTTTGTTACTTCTCTGCCTAAAAATGTACCAACTATTGCACAAATTTGTAAAGCAAAATCATACAATACTGCTTTTATCGGGAAGTGGCATTTGAGTGGAGATGGCTCTCAACTGACCAGTGATGGCGTTGTAGATGCTTCCTCACATCCTGAAAACTACGGCTTCGATATTAATTTGGGTGGATGTGCATACGGACAACCTGCGAGTTATTTTTCTCCATATAAAAATGCCACATTGCCCGATGGCAATAAAGGAGAATATCTTACTGACAGATTAGGAAATGAGGCAGTTGAATTTATTGACGACCATCATCCGGATAAAACGGGGCAACCTTTCTTTTTGTATTTGTCGACTTACACTGTGCATGCGCCTTATCAGGTACCGGAGGAGACTATTAGAGAAAATAATGGTAATAAGTATTTTGCAATGATTCAAAAATTGGATGAAAACGTAGGAAAAGTTATGAAGAAAATTGATGAGGCAAATTTACGAAATAGAACCATCATTATTTTTTATTCGGATAACGGTGGCATTCAGACCAATTTGCCGTTTAATGGGGAAAAAGGAGATTTGCTTGAAGGAGGAATACGTGTTCCACTATTGATAAGATGGCCGGAGAAAATCAAACCCGGGAGTATTTGCCATCAACCAGTCAGCAGTATCGATTTTTTGCCGACAATAGCTGAAATATGTGGTTTCAAATTTAAAGGTACGAGCACAAATGATGGAATTTCGCTTTTACCCCTTTTCTCAGGGACTGAAAATAAATTTAAAGACAGACCTTTATTTTGGCATTTTCCACATCACAGGAGAAATACTGATTGGGCTATGTGTGCCGCCGTCAGAGAAGGTGATTGGAAGTTAATCTGGAAATTCGATAATAATACAGTCAGTTTGTTTAATTTAAGAACTGATGAGTATGAAACAACGGATTTGTCTGGCATTAACAAGAAGAAAGCACAAGAATTGCTCAACAAACTGAAGACATGGCAGAAAAATGTTGATGCAATTATGCCTGTAATTAACCCTGATTATGTGCTAAAATAAAAATCACAGGAGTTTATTTAAACTCCTGTGAAGCATTAGAAAGCAGATAGATTACAATAACTTCAAATTAACGCATAGCAATTTTCTTTCTGAAAATCTCCCCTCCCGTAAGTTTAGCTTCAATGATATAGATGCCGGATGAAACTAAATCAACGGTTGCAATAGATTGACCAGGTGTTAGTTTTCTTATAATTCTACCAGAAGCGTCAAATAATACTAACGAAGAAATTTGTGAGGTAGCTTCAATCTTGATTTTATTATTTTCGGTAGATACAATTAAATCTTTAAGATTTGGGTTCGCAGTTGATAATGTTTCATCTTCATGTTTTCGTGCTGATTGAGGTGGCGTTGTTTCAAGTAATTCTACGTCATCAAGATATGCAATATTCCAGTCTTTACTTAATTTGACGGTTACCGTGGTCACACCGGCAGGTACGGTGAACGTGTCGGATAAAGTTTGGTCGGTTGCTGATTGAGTAGAAATAGTCAGCAGTACATTGTTATTCGCATCTAAGATTTCTCCTTTTAAAGTGGCAACACCGTAAGTCGAGTGATTGTTAACTTGTGATCCCGAAGCTCCGATGGCATTTTGGATGCGACCTTTGAATCCGAACTGGTAGGTGCTTCCGGGTGTCACACCGATAGTTTGCCTGATATTACGTCCGGCAGCTGCTCCTGGCATACGACACGTTTTTCCGGTGATATTGGTTTCAGCATTATCCTGAAATGCAATGTCGCCGTTGCTGAGAGTCCAATTGTCACCATTATCGGCAAAAGTTCCATTAAGTAAAGAGTTTATGAACCATACACGCATATAATCCACATAAGCCTCGGTAAGCCAACCAATAGGACGGTTGACAAAAAAGCTGTCTCCCTGAACACCGAAACTTGCGCCATCAGATAGCCATAAATATTCCGGACATCGGGGAATCCACATATCGGTATTATATGTTACTTTCAAAACTCCATCATAATAAATTTTTATATAGTCATGTGTCCACCGCATGCCCCATGTATGAAAACCAGTATGAATTCCATCTGTAGTATATTGTTTTGTATTTGCCTGTGTGTCTTGTCCATATCCGTCGATGTGAATAACGCTTTTTGTGTAATCTCCGGTCCAGGCCGATTCAAAGATATCAATTTCGGCTCCATCGTTTCCGTTACCATTAACGTTTCCCATATTAGGGCCTTGTAACCAGAAAGCAGTATGTGTGCCTTTGTTTACGTTCGCTATCTGAATACGTGCTTCGAAATATCCATATTGAGGCATATATTTATCCAAACTTCTGATAGAGCCGCAGTGCATGGTTGAATCGTTCTCTTTTTTTACTTTCAGCACAAGATTCCCGTTGCTAACAACAACATTGGCAGGTTTCCAGAACCATTTATCAACACCGATATCCGGTCTTGGTGTGCGTGTGCTCGTGCTGTTGTCTATTGTCCATTTATCCAGATCCAATTCACTGCCATTAAATTCGTCACTAAAATTCAGTGCCCAGTTAGATCCAATATTATCATTTGCAGGCATTGTTCCGGATGGAGTTTCCGGATCGATGAAATTTTGTGCCCTTACGGACATTGCTATTAAAAGATAGCAAAAAAAGAAAATGTTTGTTTTCATTATACTAAATTTAGAGGTTAACTGTGTAATATTACACGCTCCAAAGTTATTATATATGAGGTTCTTAAAGGTGAAAATTGAATTCAAAGTGGGGGGCTTTGAGCGCAGTTTTTCTTAACAAATAAAAATTACAATATCAGATGTGTAATCTTGATGAAATTTATGATTCTGTAATTTGATTGTTTTTTAAATATTCTCCGGGAGTAACACCAAATTCCTTTTTAAAACATTTAGAGAAATATTTCGGGTCGTTAAATCCAACGGCATAAGCAACTTCTGCAATGTTAGAGGTACCTTTCTTTAATAAACCGCAAGCTTTTTTTAGTTTGATGTTTTTTACAAAATCTGAAGTGGTTAGCCCCGTCATTGTTTTAATTTTTCGATAAAGAGTTGATCTTGTTACCCCAATTTCATCTACAAAATAATCAAAATCAAATTCAGGATGGTCAATATGTTCTTCCACTATTTTTATTGCCTTTGCCAAAAACTTTTCATCCAATGAAGTGTAATTGAGTTCTTTGATCGTTAAAATATCTTGTTTCTTGAATCTTTTAATTAAGGAGTCATTATTTTTGAAAAGACTGGCAATTCGTGATTTTAAAAGCGCAGGTTTAAAAGGTTTAGTAATATAGCCATCAGCTCCACTTTCGTAACCGCGGGTCCTATCTTCTTCCTGTGATTTGACGGTAAGCAGGAGTACTAAGATATGAGAAGTTTCAATGTTTGATTTTATGCGTGTGCAAAGTTCAAATCCGTTGATTTCAGGCATCATTACGTCACTGGCAATAAGATCAATATTGTGTTTTGCAATAATTTCCAATGCTTCTCGTCCGTTTTCAGCGCTTAGAACGTTATATGTCGGGTGTAAAAGGGTAGTTAATACCGCCAATAACTCCTGATTATCATCTACTAATAATACGGTTCTTTTTTCCTCAGACATTTCTGTTGGTTCTGATTTTTCGGTGTCAGATAGTATCAGTGCTCCCGATTGTTGGTCAATTTCTATCTCCCCTGCATCATAATCTTTACTATCTATCGGAATATCGACTATGAATTCGCTTCCAGTTCCTATTTTACTGTTTACACGAATTTGACCCTTATGAAGTTCGACGAGTATTTTAGTAAGTGAAAGTCCAATGCCTGTTCCTGTCTCATTCTGTTTTCGATAATCACCATCATAAAATCGATTAAATATTTGAGAAATTTTTTCGGGGGCAATACCAATGCCATTATCTTTTATTGAGATTCTCAAATGTCGTTTATCTTCAATTTGGAGCTCTTTTAAGTTTACCTGCACAAATCCATTTTCATTATTGTATTTATATGCGTTAGATATTAAGTTGTAAATGATCTTATCAATTTTATCTGCATCGAACCAACCCATAATTTGCTCAGGATTTGACAAAATGGAAAAATGTATGCTCTTTTTAGTAAGTAGAGGTTTGAAATTAATTTCACAAATGGTGTTAATAGTTGCCGTTATGTTTCCGTAAGCAATCTTTAATTTTAAGTTGTCACTTTCTGCTTTTCTGAATTCAAGTACCTGTCGAATAAGATAGATAAGTCGTGAGATATTATTCGACATAACATTTGTTTGTTCTTTTGTAACTGTCGAAAGTTTGCTGATTTCATCCACAATACATTCCATAATGGTAAGTGGAGTAAGAAGTTCATGTGATATATTTGTGAAAAAACGGAGTTTTGTTTGTGTAAGTTCCTCTGCATTTTGTTTCTGCATCTCAACAATCCGGACGCGTTGATTGAACCGGACGCGTTGTTTGACAAAGCTGTATATCAAATAAAATAATCCTGAAATAATGAGCACATAAAATGTCCATGCATACCAGGTGTCAAATACAGATGGTTTTATACGGATACTAAGCCTGACAGGAGTTTCATTCCATACACCGTTTTCATTTGAGGCCCTCACTTCGAAAGTGTATTTCCCTTTTGGTATGTTTGTGTAGCCAGCAAAGCGTTTTCTTGCGTCAACATAGTGCCATTCTTTTTCGTAGCCAGATAATCGATAGGCATAATAATTTTTCTCGGGATTTGAATAGCAAAGTGCGGCGAATTCAATATTAAATTTATTCTCATTGTTGTTTAATATTATAGATCCGTCGTCTGAAAGTACTCTTTCCCTAAATTGATCAGAGAAAATTGTCTTGTTATTGACTTTAAAGTCAGTTATAACTATGGGAGGCACATAAGTGTTTGTTGACATTTTGTTGATATTCAGTATATTGTATCCTCTTGTCCCTCCGATAATATACTCTTGCTCATTAATTCGCGTTGGCAGACAATACGGGACAAATGAATTGTTCCATTGTTTACCTGAAACATCATAAACCTGTAATGGTTCTGATAAAGATTCGTCTAATTTTAAAATCGCATTCTCGTTAAACATCCAAATGTTATGTTTCTCGTCTTCAATCAGATTAAACATGTTGTCGTAAGGGATATTGTAAGTGGCGTTTACACTCTCAAATAAATTTTTTTTCGGATTGAAAAGACTTAATCCTCCTCCCTGTGTAGATGCCCAAAGACGGCCCTTTTTGTCGGAGAGTAATGAAATCACATTCTGATTGTTAATTTGTGATTGACGTTGGGTGTATTTTTTTACATTAAGTTGATTATTAGTCAATGTAAAACAAAAAACGCCTTGATTTCTTGTCCCTATCCAGATATTTCCACGATTGTCTTCAGTAAAACTCTGGCAATAAAGTGTTCCATCCGAATTTGGCAAAAAATTTACACTTCGGAGTATTTTGCCCTGTTTAGTCCATACATTTAATCCAAAAGCAGATAATATCCATATATTCTGATTTTTATCTTCATAGATTCGGGGTACATTGACACTGCTTTGCAAATTATTTGATAACGCGGTTGAACGAACCGGCATGCCATTTCTTTCCAATGTCATTCTGAAGACTCCTCCGGTTTTTACACTAACCCACATCTCATTCAATCGTTTTATATAATGTATGTCGTTAATAAATACATCCGAACTCAAACTCTGTTTATTTACAAAATGGCTGCAGTCAATGTATTTATTTGAAGCAATGTTGTAGATATATAGTCCGTTGTTTTTAACTCCCATCCACAACAATCCTCTGTCGTTATCATACCATAATGCAGTCAATGTTGTGTTTTCAACCATCTTACCGATCTCTGACAGCGGATTATATTTTAATCTTGAAATTTCCAGATTAACCTTATCTATCCCATATCCGAACATTCCCAGCCAAATTAAGCCGGATTTGTCTACGAAAACAGAATTTACATCGTAATGGTTATAAAAACTGCTTTTTGAGTTTGATGAATAATTTATGAAAGAATGTGTATCTGAAGGATTGGTGAGGATTGAGAGTCCATTACGGTGTCCAATCCAGATATAACCATATTTTGTGTCCTGATTAATAGAATAAATTATACTTGAATTTATCGATCCGGATATATTATCTTCTTTGAAATGCTGATATGTTGTAGCAATATAATTATTATCATCAACTACCTTGTATAATCCTGATCCCCATGTGCCGACCCAGATATTTCCCTGTTTGTCCTCAAACAGAATATGTGCGAAATTATTTTCATTGATCTTCGGGTATTTAATAAAAGAATTATTTTCCTCATTATACCGGATCAATCCAATACCCCAAATGGCAAACCATACGCGTTCTCTTGAATCTATATAGGCATCTTTAATATTATTACCCGGAGGAGAATCCGGAGATGAGCTACTAAGATAACTTTCGAAAGAATTGGATTCTGGATAATATTTGAAAATCCCTTTACCAGTGGCCAACCAAAGATAATTATTCTTTGTTACAAGTATTTTAGTGATTTCAGTATTATTTAATTCAGGTAAATTGATCTTTTCAATTTTTCTCAATTGCTTATTCCAACGGTTTAACCCACTTTCAGTGCCTATCCAGAGATATTTGTCATCATCCACAAGGCTCATAATAGCGTTGTGAGTCATTAATTCCGGAAATTCTATGGAGTTTCTGAAAACAACATATTCGTAACCGTCATATCTGATTAACCCATTTTTTGACCCAAACCACATGAAACCTTCTTTATCCTGATAGACTCTTCGAATTTCATTTGAAGGTAAGCCTCCGGTATTATCCAACCTTTCAAAATGAATATTAAACTCGTCGGTCGCCCAAACCGGAAGAATAATAAGCAAAAGCAGAAAAACGCTAAGTTTTTTCATCGAAGAAATAATCATATCGTGTGTAATTTACTTCACTAATATATAGTTGTTCTATGCAAAGATAAAACAATTACAGGCAACATTCAAATTAATTTCAAGTGAAATTCTACTGAAATATAGATATTTACGCTCATGACCGTAAATTCCACTTTTTTGAATCTTCTTTCCACTTTGTCTCCCTTTTCAAGAAGTAATTTTGTCGAAATCTCAATATCTTCCAGAGCTCAATATGAAATCACCTCTCTTACATGCCGCACTTTTACTTGGCGGGATAACTTATGCGGCACCAAAAGTGCAATCTCCTAATGTCTTGATTATCTATACTGATGAACATAATTTCAAGACACTTCAGGCGTATCTTCCTTTAATTCAGGAGAACCAACGTTTCCCATGGGGAAAAAATGTGCTATTGGAAACTCCAAATATAAATTTTTTGGCGGAGCATGGTGTAGTTATGAATAATTGCTATGTTTCAACTCCATTAAGTACTCCGTCAAGATCAAGTTTAATGACAGGATTGTATCCACAGAAAACTGGGTGTACAAATAACAATATGGTAATGGATACATCCATTAAAACAATTGCCCGATTATTTGTGGAGAATGGTTATAAAACGGGTTATGCTGGAAAATGGCATTTAAGTGGTGACGCTAAACCGGGATGGGATCCAGCCCCGGATTATGGATGGCAGGATAATACTTATATGATAAACCGGGGGCATTATAAATCTGTGAAAGATGCTCCTTCGGGTGGGGCACCTTTACTTCCTACAAGCGAGTCTGCTTTGGTTGATGGTTATGATGTCATGACAGAATTTTTGACAAACAAAACAGTAAAGTTTATTCAGGAAAATAAACAGGAAAATTTCTTATTTGTACTTAGCATTCCCGACCCTCATGGTCCAAATGTTGCTTCGCATGAGTATTTTGATATGTTCAAATCATTTGTTTTTTTGCAACCATCCACGGCTCTCAAAAACATGGACGATTATCCAAGTTGGGCAAAAGGAAAGGCATCGTTAACTCAAAAAGATTATCAAAACTATTGGGGCATGGTCAAATGTATAGACGACAATGTTGGCCGGGTCATCAATACGTTGCGTGACAATGACCTGATGGATAATACGATTATTGTATTCACTTCAGACCATGGTGATATGTGTGGAGAACATGGCCGGATAGATAAGAGTGTACCTTTGGAAAGTTCGATGAAGGTGCCATTCATCGTGTATGCACCATTTATTCTTGGCGAAAATCGTGTTGTGAGTGAGGCTGTAAGTAATATTGATGTTTTTCCGACACTGGCAGAGTTATGTCACCTTAACGGGATGCCTGTAACAGATGGAATAAGTATCGCTCCTTTATTGAAAGGAGTTCCGGGATATACAGGACGTAATATCGTCTTCTCGCGTTCATCAGGAGATGCGTCAGGATGGTTATCTGCAACTACCGATCGGTATAAACTTGTTATTTCATCCTCAACAAATGATTTGCCATGGCTAATTGACAAACAAACGGATCCGGATGAATTAATTAATTTTTATAATAATCCTGAATATGTGGCAGTAAAAGATACTTTAAAAGAGAAATTGATTCATTATTGTGAGCAAAACAATGAACCCAAATTTAAAAATTCTAAGATAAGAGCTGATTTAGGGGTACCTCCTTTAATTACCGATTCATCCACTACAAATTTATTAAAAAACGGATATTTTGATTTAGACGGAACATCGTGGAGCTTAAGTAATACGGATATTTTGTTTGAATCCGATCCGGAAACAGAAATAAACGGTATTACCTGTCGACTACCAGGGGTGAATAATACTAGAAGTATAAAACAGATTATTAATGTCGTTCCTGAAATAAGTTATCAGTTTAGTTTTAAAGGAAGAATTCAAAATGTTGTTGGAGCTTCCGAATCTCAAGTCAATAATCACGAGACAAACGGAGTTGCTACATTGAAAGGAGAGGTGTTGCTCCCTGATAAGACAGCATTATTGACCTTGTCAACTCAGGAACCGGCTACGCAGAATTTATCAGGAATGTTCACCGTACCTTCTGATGTTTCATCAGTCACTGTTTCACTGAGTAAAAATTGGAATATTGCATATCTTGATGAGGTTAGCATCACTGACCTAACATATGCCGGGAGTATGAAACCAGTAGAATTATCTTGTATGCAGCTATTTAAAATTGATCATGGATTTAGGATTAAAAGCAATAACCCAATGCAGGCGGCATCAATTTTCGATATTACAGGAAAAAGAATCAAATATTTCTTCGAACCAGGTTTCTCTCTTGATGTAAGTCCATTGAGAAATGGGATTTATCTTACTCATGTTACTTTCAATGAAAGAAAACCGATATCCCTCAAATATCAGGTAATTGATTGAAAATTATTTTTGTGTATTTAGTTAATATGAAAAATATACTTTTTTACAGGATATACCTTATTGGGATTATTGTTGCAATAGTTTTTCCTTTGAAAGCAGTGGTAATTCCTATCGAAAGCAAAGATTGTGCTTTAATTTTAGAAACTGATGACGGAAATCGTTTATTGCAAATTTATTTTGGGGCCAAAATGCAGCATCCTGAAGAGTATTCATCTATCTCAGCTCAAAATAATCAGAAAACTCCGAATGGAGGTATCTTCAATCATACTTATACTCCTTCCGGTACATGGAATCTGGTAGAACCTGCTTTAAGTATTGTGCATGCAGATGGAAATCTAAGTGCTGAACTGTTTTATATATCTCACAAAACAGAAACGATAGAAAAGGATGTTATGCTTACATCTGTCTTGTTGAAAGACCCGGTTTATAAAACGGAAGTATGGCTGTTCTATAAAATTTATGTGCAGGAAAATGTCTTTGAACAATGGACAGAAATCAAAAATAAAGAAAAAGGAACGATTATTTTAAAAAAATATGCTTCTGCAAATCTTAATTTTATTAATAAGTCATATTTTCTAACCCATTACCATGGAAGCTGGGCAATGGAAATGCAACCTGAAGAAACTAAACTGACTTCAGGAATAAAAACCATAGACTCAAAACTGGGAACCCGTGCAAATTTATATAATCATCCGGTATTTCTGTTGTCATTCGATGCTCCAGCGGATGAGAACACAGGAAAGGTGCTTTTGGGAACATTAGCATGGTCTGGAAATTTTCAACTTCAGTTCGAAGTCGATGCCTATGAAAATTTAAGATTAATCGGGGGTATAAATCCTTTTGCATCGGAATATCCGCTTGCAAGTGAAAAAATATTCAGAACGCCATCCTTCATATACACTTATTCTGAAAAAGGTGTTGGAAATGCCAGTCGGAACTTACACCGTTGGGCACGAAATTATCGTTTGATGGATGGTACGGGTAATCGTTTGACTTTACTCAATAATTGGGAAGCTACTTATTTTGATTTTGATGAGAAAAAAATTATTGATTTGTTTGCTGACGGAAAAAGACTAGGGGTGGATTTGTTTTTGCTGGATGACGGATGGTTTGGAAATAAATACCCCCGGAATAATCCCCGTGCCGGATTAGGTGACTGGCAACCGAATAAAAATAAATTACCTAATGGCATTGCTTACCTAATTCAAGAGGCAGAAAAGGCAGGAATGAAATTCGGTATTTGGATTGAACCTGAAATGGTGAATCCAAAATCAGAGTTGTATGAAAAACACCCTGACTGGATTATAAAACAAGCGGAGCGACCTGAAATTTATTTCAGGAACCAATTGGTGCTTGATTTAACGAATCCTGAAGTTCAGGATTTTCTATGTAATATTTTAGATGATATAATCGAAAAGAATCCTTCAATATCTTATATAAAGTGGGATTGTAATGCAGTGATTTTTAATGCCCACTCACCCTATCTGCAAAAAACAAAACAATCACAATCGCAGTTGTATGTAGATTATGTTAAAGGTTTGTATAAAGTATTGGAACGCGTACGTACCAAATATCCTAATGTGCCGATGATGTTATGTTCGGGGGGAGGCGGAAGGGTTGATTATGAAGCACTGAAGTATTTTACTGAATTTTGGCCTTCAGATAATACCGATCCTCTTGAAAGAATTTTTATACAATGGAATTACAGTCTTTTTTATCCTGCTATTGCAACCTGCAATCATATAACGGATTGGAGTGATGCTAGTTTGAAATTCAAAACCGACGTTGCAATGATGGGAAAAATGGGGTATGATATTGTGGTAAGTCATCTTAAAGAAAAAGATCTTCAATTTAGTCAGGAAGCGTTGGGAAATTATGCCGGTTTTAAGGATCTTATATGGCATGGAAATTTGTATCGTCTGGCTTCTCCTTATGAGAATCCTTATGCATCGCTAATGTACGTAAGCGAAGATCAAAATAATGCCATTGTATTTAATTATGTTGTTACAGACCGGTATGATAATAATTATTCTCCTGTTCCTATAAGATTTCAAGGCCTGAATCCCAACAAACAGTATCATGTAAGAGAAATAAATTTATATCCCGGAACAAAATCTTCTGTTCAGTCAGCGATATTTTCTGGAGATTTCTTGATGAAAGCTGGATTTAATCCATTGCTTAACAAATCCCGGCGTAGTGTGATTCTAAAACTATCAATATTATAACCTGATTCTTACTCATTAACACATTTCATATCTCATTTTTGCATCAAGAAACTATGATTCTTGGCTACCCTTGACATTTCTTCACAAAATGGTTTCTGACCTGTCAACTTTAAACTCATATTTTCAATTGGTACAAAACTCTTTTATTGAGCAAATTCAGAACATCCTGCTCCAAAAACAAAAACTACATCAATTAATTTCATGATAATCAAAGATATTTTAAGATTATAAGTTGTGCAACCAGATTTAGATTATACTTCTGAGTTCTGAAAAGAGATTCATTTCTTTATTAAATAACCCATGAAAATTTGTTGAAACAACTAATGTATTTAACGCATCTTTTTGAGTTTGATCGTTAATTGTATAATACCTGCTTATTTCACGTGAATGAGGAGTGTGACCAGTCATCGAACAAATTATTCTGTCAGATACACCAGCTGCGACTAATCCAGAAATGAATGTTCTCCGGGCACAGTGCGAACTTATTTTCTTATGTAAAGGGGTGTGTGCTGTTTGGTTTGTTTCTGCATCCAAATAAGTAATCATTCTATCCAAACCAATCTTTTCAAAAAGTTCCTTTAGTCCTTTATTGTATGATTTCAAAGACATTCTTGGAACAATATATTCCGATTTGCTTTTATATTTTAATATAATTTCTTTTGCTTTATCAAGCAGAGGAACTTTTACCAGAACCTCATATTTAAGAGTTTTGGATGGGTAGCATTCTATGCATCCGTTTATTATATCAGAGTGTTTCAAATTAAAAAAATCGCTAACTCGAAAACCAAGCAAACAGTTTAACACAAAAATATCTCTAATCTTATCTAATCGTGGATTATCGATTACAACTTTCTGAATATATTCAAATTCCTGAATAGTTAAATGTATAGGCATTCCGTATCTATCTGGTTCAAACTTAAATTCAGCAAATGGTGGTTTGACCCCCTATTATTTGGACACTTTTTTAAAAATAGTTTAGGACAAAAGTATACATTCTTCACATCAAATTGATGTATTTATTCATTTTTATCTGTTAAGCAAATGTAGCTTCAAGTTCCGTTTTTGTCAAGGGCAAGACAAGCGGTTTCACCGCCCTTGACAAATCTCCACTTTCCGCCTAGGGAGGCTTAACAGATGAAAAATGAAAGAAAGTATTCCAATAGTCCTGCGGGCTTCTTCTGCCCAGTGCATGCCGTCGTCTTTTGGTATTGTGATACAGGAAGTAGCGTTTAAACACCTCTCTGGCATGGTGTAGACTATCAAACTCATATTCGAGTATCACTTCTTTTTCTACACAAGAAAATAAACTTTCAACGTATGCATTCTCCTCTGGCGTTGCCACATGGGTAAACTCGTGGGTAATGTTCATTTGCTGACAATACTTGTTTAAACCGTGTGAGATAAATTGGCTGCCATTGTCGGTTCTGAGCATGATTCCCTCGCTTTGATTACCCCTTAATACACCATGTAAACATAGTATTACATCGGGATATCGCATGAAAAACCGCAGTGACCAACCCAACACGTAACGTGTGGCAATATCCATGATGGCAAGCAAATAAGCATTTCTTTTCATTCCATGTATATGCACGTACTTAATATCCATGCATAAATGTTGATAAGGATAAGTCCCGACAATCTTTCGAAACTGAACCCATTGTCGTTTTATTTTGCCAATACCAACTTTCTCAAGTAACAAACCATGTTCTTTCATCAGTCGATAAGTTTTCTTGTGATTGATTATATAACCCAACGCTTTGAGTTCTTCGTTACACAGACGATAGCCATAACGATTAAATTCCTGACTGAAAACTTCTTCTACCAATGTATTTACCACCTCCTTATTACTCACGCTGGAACCATCACCCAGAGTGGTAACCTCACTGGGTTTAGCTCCACGTTTTTTATTGGATGCTTTGTAATAACGTGTGCTTTTAGGTAACAGAAGAACCCATGTCAGTTCCTTTTGTGTGAGTTGACCTTTATACCTCTCACACAAGGTACGCTTTACCGCGATTGAGGTTGACTTTTTTTTAAAAGCTCATCCTTGATCTCAAGATACAATGCCTGTTTGGCAATGATCCTGCGCAAGCGTTCATTTTCTTTCTCAAGTTCTCTTACCTGAGGATCTGCTTTGTGGTACCCGGGTGTTAAACCATCGGTACCCTGCCGGTCAAAGGAGTTCTTCCATTTGTGATACAAACTCCTGGATAGCTGGTATTTGCGTAATGTCAGCTCAATGCCCTGCTGATCTGCTTCATGAATTATCTGAAGCTTTTCTTCTAAACTGAATTTTCTTCGTAATCTGCTCATAACACCCCAAAATTAATGTTCTAAATGGAATTATCAAATTAGTCCAGTTAATTAGGGGGCTAAGATACTTTGTATTGGGAGTTGATAAGTGCATTCATAGGATAAACAATTACAGCCTGGATCTTTCCACTAATCGAAATATGATTGTGAAGTACATGATTAAAAATTGTAGCAATGTAAGTAAGCGATTTACCCGATCCGGTACCCGAAGTCACAACAAATTCTCTGTCGGCAACACCCAACAAAATAGCTTCTTCCTGATGTTTAAACAACTCAAATTCATTGAATATCTGTGGCAACTTAGGATGTAAATCAGCTTCATTTACCAAATCGGATAGTAGTCGTCCTTTTTCAAAAGTAGGGTTGAATTGTACCAAAGGTTCAGACCAGAGTTTCTTTTCAGAAATTTCTTTCTCAACAAAATCAGCTATCTTCTTATCCTTGATATTGACAAAACTATGGATATAAGTCTTGTAATTCTCTATAAGACCTCTGTGGAATTTGAGTATGTCCATTTAAAGTGTTAGATTTAAATTTTTCAAACCCCAAAGCTACAAAAAAACTAACATATACAATCCGCAAATGTTAATTAATGTATGATTATTTAATGCCGGAAATTTAATCTACTCTTTTCTTCCCAACCCCTTCATCAATAACCACTTTCTCCGGAGCAGTCAGCAATACTTCCGGATTATCCAGGTATTTACTTAACAAGCGCATAGAAGAGGCATAGTAAAATCCATCGCAGATTCTTTCGTCCAATACAAATTTCAACGCAATGCGTTTATGAGCCACAAGATTGCCATGAGTATTCATAAGATGTTGGCGTGATTTTTTTCCCATGGCAACAAAATTGCTGCATGTGCCGAATTCATAGAGGTGATGATAGATAGATTCTACGCCAATGGAGCCAATGTTGGTCAGGAATATACTGCAATGCCACGGACTGGCTTCGTTGATGAATTTGGGGAGAAGTCCGACTTTGTCTAACGATAGCATCAACCAGGCAACTATTCTCATCAGGCTATCGGGGAGTACTCCCAATACTCTTGAAATGGTGTCCGAGGCATTCTTTGTGCCCACTTTCTGATTGGCTTCCTGTAGTTCTCGGGTTTTACTAACTACATCCAGGAGGGTATCTTGTGGGAGAAAGTATGGTTTAATTAGCGTTTCTTCACCTGCATCAGTCAGCGATCTTTTGATGGCTATGGAAAAGTTTATATGATTGCGGGCAAATATTTTGTTCCAGACCACAAATCTGTTTAGATGTGGCCGTTGTGATATGAGCCGGACCAATGCGGCCATTATAACATGCATGATGGATAAATCAGGGATGTCTTCACGATGTTTTTTAATAAACTCCTCAATCTGATCGATCTGAATTTTTTCTTCGAAGAAATTCTGTGCATCCATTCTGGTGCGTAATATATAAGGTATGACCCTGAAAACCGCATCTACTCTGCGTACACGCCATCCGTCGTAACGATCGCCCCAGCTCCATCGATAGTAGGGTAGTCTGTTTTCTTTCTTCATGAAATTTGATTTATTGGTTTTAAACCGTCAAAGATAAGTTTTTTTATTAAAATACTATTTTCTTCAACATGCTATTGCAATCCTGATGTGTTTTTAGTTAACTTTGTGACTCTTATAATTTATGATTGTGCAATGTTTATCAATATTTTATTAAATGCCGTGAGGAAGTACAATCTAAAGTATTCAACAGATGACATTAATCTTTAATATTTCATGAAAACAAACAGACGAAATTTCTTAAAAACAGTGAGCAGTCTTGCTCTCTTTACGGTTGTTCCCCGTAATGTATTGGGAAAAGGGTTTATTCCACCCAGCGATCAGTTAACCAAAGGTGTGATCGGTGTTGGAAACATGGGGGTCAATCATTTTAAGTATGATGGAACAAGGGTAGTCGCCATTTGCGATGTGAACAAAACCCACCTGAACAATGCTGCTGGAAAACTTCCGGAAAAAGTGAATCTATATCATGACTTCAGAGATCTTATTCTGGATAAGAATGTGGATATTGTCCATATTGCGACCCCTCCTCACTGGCACGGAATCATGGCAGTTGAAGCTGCCAAAGCAGGAAAGGATATTTTCTGCGAAAAACCAATGACACGTACAATCGGCGAGGGCAAAAGGGTAGTGGAAGCCGTGCAGCAATATGGCCGCATTTTCAGATTGAATACATGGTTCAGATTTAAAGACCCATTTTATGGGCTGGGGTCTCCGGTTAAACCGCTTAAAAAACTTGTTCAAAGCGGATTGCTGGGATGGCCGTTGAAAGTCACTATTAGCAAACATACAGGATTCAACTGGAAATTTTACTGGCAGGGGAAAACAAATCTGGAACCTCAGGCAATTCCGGAAGAACTGGACTATAATATGTGGCTCGGACCGGCTCCTTTCAAACCATTTAATGAGCACCGTGTGGCAACTTCTTTCCGTGGATATTGGGATTATGATGGCGGCGGACTGGGAGATATGGGACAACATTATATTGATCCTGTTCAATACCTGTTGGATAAAGATTATACAAGTCCGGTGAAAGTGGAGGTAAACGCTCCTCAACAGCATTCTGATGCGGTGGGTGTTTGGAACTCAATTACCTTTACTTATGATGATGGCTGTCAGATTGTGCTGTGGGGAGAAGATTTTGGGAATCCCGATACTCCGTATATTTCAGGACCTAAAGGAAATGTGTATAAGAATTTTGTTTGTGATGTTCCTGATTGGCAAAGAAAACTTGCTGCCTTCCCTGAACCGGCAAACCAAATGACAGATTTCCTTGAGTGTATTCAGAACCGTCAAAAGTTTGCACTGAATGAGTTGAACGGACACCGTTCATGTACAATCGTAAATATGGGGGTGATTGCCCTGCGATTGAACAGAACACTTCATTTTGATCCTGTAAAACAATCGTTTGTCAATGATGATGAAGCTAACAGATTACTTGATCAACCTATGCGCGCTCCCTGGAGCATTTAAATTCTAAAAATAAATCTTCATTAATACACATCATTCTCATGAAAAAACTCATTATTATATTTAGTGCGCTTTGTTTGATCTTTGCTCCGCTAACGGCTCAACTACCTAAGAACAGGACAACTTCAACGATCATTGCTGACGCACTGACACAATTGCCAGCCTCAGATCAGGCGATTTACAACCAGACACTTACTGCGCTTATTGCGACCGGAGAAGAAGGTTTGCTCGAACTGGTTCAAATGATGACACCCCCCGAGAAGAAAGCTAATGCGGTGATTGAGTATGCGTTGAGCGGTTGGACAAATTTTGTTGCGAACAATGAACCGCAAAGAATAATCGCTGCAAAAGCATATGTGAAGGCCCTTAATGTGACAAACATCCCCGAAGTGAAAGCATTTATTATCTCCCAATTGGAGAAAATCGGAAAAGAAGAAAGTATTGATGTGCTTTTGCCGTTGTTACAGGATAAATACCTCGCATCGCCTGCTGCTCAGGCACTTGTGGCGATAAAGCTATCGAAAGCCGACGATGCACTGTTGTCGGTATTGCAAAAAGGAAAACCGGAGTTTCAGATGATCATGGCCAATGCGGTCGGACAGACAGGAAACCAACAGGCTGAACCGTTTTTACTCTCGATGCTGAAAAATAAACCTTCACCAGAGATGGAAACTGTTTTGTTAATCGCTATCAGTCGTTGCGGAACGCGTTCGTCACTCCGGCCTCTGGAAGAAAAAGCACGACAGACCGGATATTTGTATGAAAAGACAGGTGCTTTAGCAGCATATATTTCTCTGATTGAGAAGCTGGCAGCTAAAGGTAATTCTCCCGAAGCCGTGAAAGCTGCAGAAGTGCTGCTTGAGAAAACAACCAAAGCAGAAAATTATCAGGCAGGTGTGGCTGCACTTAAAGTCCTTATGTCAGAGAAGAAAATTAATAAAATAAACCTGCTGAAACAAACTTTCAAAGAAGATAATAACATGCTTGCCGGTAGTGCGTTGAGTTTTTATACCCCTTATGTGGATGCCAAAGGAATGAAACTTATTGTTCAGCAGCTGGAGGTACCTGCTCCCGGAGTGCAGGAACAAATCCTTTATTGGTTGGGAAATAACAAAATGAAGCGTCAGTTACCCGAAGTATTATCCTTTATCAATAACAAAGATAGAAGGCTGCAATTTGCTGCAATTCATTCTGCGGAGAAACTGGGAGGAAAAGAAGCGTTGGACGCCCTCACCGGTTTGCTGAAAGTGACGGATAAAAAGGTGCTTGATTTAACTAAATCTGCTTTGATGAGTATGACGGATGATGTGCCATCATCTGTTGTCGCTGGATATGATAATTTTAGTCCTGAAGGAAAGCTGATAGCTATGGAATTGCTTGCTGTCGGTCATGCTACTGCACAAAATGCCTTTGTTTTCCGCCAGACAAGAAGCAGCGATCCGGCCATTAAGGATGCTGCGCTTAAAGCACTGAAAGACGTAGTAACCGATAAACAACTCCCTGAACTTTTCAAATTACTGGAGCAGGAAACCCGTCCTGCCAACATTCAGGAAGTTCAGCTCGCCGTCAGAGCTGCAATGAGCTCTTTCAGTGCTGAAAGGCAATCGGCAATAATATCAAAACAAATGAATCAGTCGGAGGCAACCAGTCACCTGTATTATCCTCTGTTGGCCGTTTCCGATACAAGAGAAATGATTGATCGGGTGGCTAAAGATTATGCAAAATTTGATGGAAGATTAAAGGAGGCTGCATTTCAGGTACTAACAAAGTCAAAAAATTTCTATGTTATCTATTCTTTGATTGATATCATAAAGGGAAGTACCGATACTGATGCTGTGTCGAAAGCCATGCAGGCAGTGATTAACCTTATCAGTGCATCGACTGATCAAAAAGGAGAAGTGCGTGCTTTGTTTTTGAGGGAAATAATGCCTTATGCAAAAAATGATGCACAAAAGAAACAAATCATCAGATTGGCGGGACAAACCGGAACTTTCCATGCGATGAATTTTGTTGAGCCATTCCTTGACGTTACCGAACTGAAGGAAACGAGTTGCCAGGCAATCATTAGTATTGTGCTCGACAACAAATCTCTGGCAGGCGAAAGAACTACGGGTCTCCTGAAAAGAGTGATGCAGGAAGTGAACAATCCGGATGCCGGTTATCAGAGAGATGCCATCTTAAAATACCTGAACGAAAATCCGCAACAGGGAGGATATGTGTCCATCTTTAATGGAAAGAATTTGTGGGGATGGAAAGGATTAGTCGAAAATCCGGTTGTTCGTTCAAAAATGACCAAAGAGGAACTTGCTAAGGCACAGACAAAAGCTGATGAGGAAGCAGCAGCCAGCTGGAAAGTTGAAAACGGAGAGCTGATTTTTACAGGTAAAGGCAAAAATCTATGCACGAATAAAGTGTACGGCGACTTTGAAATGTTTGTCGACTGGAAACTATATCCGGGTGATGAACCGGATGCCGGTGTTTATCTGCGTGGAACGCCACAGGTACAAATATGGGATACTGCCCGTGTAAAGGTGGGTGCTCAGGTGGGATCGGGCGGATTGTACAATAATAAACTCAATCAAAGCAAGCCTTCGAAAGTGGCAGACCTTAAACTTGGTAGCTGGAATACTTTTCATATAAAAATGATTGGAGAGAGAGTGACGGTTTATCTAAACGGTGAATTGGTGGTCAATAATGTGATTATGGAAAACTACTGGGACAGACAACAAGCTATTTTCCCGTTTGGCGAAATTGAATTGCAAGCGCATGGAAGCAAAGTGGCTTATCGCGATATTTATGTAAAGGAGTTGGTACGCCCTGAGCCGTTTAAATTATCAAAAGAAGAGGTTGCCGAAGGGTATGAAGTGTTGTTCGATGGTACTGATATGCATAAATGGACGGGTAATACCACCGATTATGTGGTTGAAGACGGCAATATTGTTATCTATCCATCGAAATCATTTGGCGGAAATCTTTATACCAAAGATGAGTTTGGCAACTTTGTATTCCGTTTTGAGTTCCAGTTGACTCCGGGTGCTAATAACGGACTGGGAATCAGAACTCCGATGGAAGGCGACGCTGCCTATGTGGGGATGGAGTTACAGATTCTTGATAACGATGCTCCTATTTACAGTAAACTTAAAGAATATCAGTATCATGGGTCGGTTTACGGAATTATTCCTGCGTTACGTGGTTATCTGAAGCCTGTTGGAGAGTGGAACTATCAGGAAGTGATTGCTAATGGCGACAACATTAAAATTACCCTAAACGGTACGGTGATTCTTGAAGGAAATCTGCGTGAAGCAACGAAAGATGGACCCAAGGATAAGAAAAGTCATCCCGGAGTGTTGAATGAAAAAGGACATATCGGATTTCTGGGGCACGGATCAGTAGTTAAATTCAGAAATATAAGGATAAAACGTTTGTAAAATATCAGAGAGGAAGTAAAGTTTCAGGCATTACTTCCTCTTTTTTTTATGTACTCCGAAGGTAGCTTTCCTGTTTGTTTTTTAAACGCATTGTAAAAACTGGTTCGGTTGCTAAAACCGCTTTCGTAGGCAATGCTTTCAATGGTGAGATTTTTTTCTTCAATAACCGCCAGCAAATTCAGCGCATATTGTACCCGGTAACTATTGATGAAGTCAGGAAAGTTTGTGTTAAACTTCGTATTGATCACCATTGAAAGTATATTAGGTAGGAGATCAAGTTTTTTTGACATATCGGAAAGACTGTAATTCATTGCAATGTAAGGTTTTTCATTGTCCATCAAACCTGTTATTTGCTGAAGGATCCTGTTGACTTTATCTTCTTCAAGATGTATGGATGCGTATTTTACCTGATTATTTGACGTTGCTGTTGATTCTTGCGCGGGGATGTAATTTTCGTAGGTGTTCCGAATCATTACAGACGTCGATTGTGATAGTCTTAAAAACATGTAGATGAAAAAAATCTGTCCGAACACAGGCATGTAAAGAATGATGTATTCAATTTCGGCATTGACGAGAAAAGGAACAAATGCAAATAATAACAAAATCAGCATTATGGTAAGCATCTCTTTTCTTTCAGAATTTGCTTTGTTCATCTCATTGATTGCTGAAGTTTTTTTTCGATATTCACCGATCAGTAAAATGAAATTTATGATGATGGCATATAAACAAATAATCAGGTTATAAAACAATGTAAAATAATTCAGTTTGTTATCCTGGGCTTTTGTTATGCTGTCGGTTGCCCACCAGGGATCAATGATGGTGAGTATAATGTAAGGGATGTATAACAGGGAAGGAATAAAAAACCGCCAGTCAAAATGTAATTTTCGCAGTTCAGGATTTCTCAGACTATGTATAAACAAGTATAGAAATCCTCCCCACGATACATTGAGAAAAGATGAAATATGATATAAAATGATATTTCCTGCATCCTGATATATAATGACATTGCTTAACATTGCCAATGCCGGTGGAAAGAATATCCACGCTAACCAAAAATAAGCAGGAATTTTAGCGGATCTGAACCAACTGATAACTGAAAGAAGAAGTAAGTTGAAAACTGCAAGAAATGATACAATAACAACAATATTTCTTTCCATATAGTGTTAGATTTAATTCATTTTTCCTGTTATTTCATGGGCAACCTTTGTTATCTTACAATGGTTTGGGCTCTGTCGGGTCCTACCGAAACAATTTTTATGGGTACCTCAAGTTCTGCTTCCAGAAAGTCGAGATAGGCATTAAACTCTTCAGGGAACTCGTTTTCCGATTGCATTTTGGTCATGTCGGTTTGCCATCCGGGCAGTTCAACATATACAGGTTCGATATCACCTTCGATAGAGTAGGGGAATTGTTCTGTTTCTACCCCATTTATTTTGTAGGCTAAGCAGGCTTTGATAGTTTCAAAAGCATCCATTACATCACTTTTCATCATGATGAGTTGAGTGACGCCATTGATCATTACGGCGTATTTGAGGGCTACCAGATCGACCCAGCCACAGCGGCGCGGGCGACCGGTAACGGAACCGAATTCGTTGCCGTTTTTACGCATCAGATCACCGGTGTCATCAAATAGCTCGGTGGGGAAAGGACCGCTTCCCACGCGGGTGCAGTAAGCTTTGAAAATACCATAGACTTCGCCAATGTTGCGTGGAGCAACTCCAAGACCTGTACAAGCTCCTGCACATATGGTGTTGGAAGATGTCACGAAAGGATAGGATCCGAAGTCAACGTCGAGCATGGTGCCCTGAGCGCCTTCCGCCAATACTTTCTTGTCGGCTTTTAAAGCCTGATTGATGAGGTGTTCGCTGTCGATCAGTTCAAATTTCCTGATGTATTCAATACCTTTAAACCATTCTTCTTCGAGGGCAGTAAGATCGTATTCAAAGTTATATTGTGATAGTATCTCTTTATGACGGGCAACGGCCTTTTGGTATATTTCATTGAAGTTATGTAAAATGTCGCCCACTCTTACGCCATTACGGCTAACTTTATCGGTATAAGTGGGGCCGATTCCTTTTCCTGTAGTTCCGATTTTTGCCGCTCCCTTTGCCGATTCATATGCCTGATCGAGCAAACGGTGTGTCGGCAGGATTAAGTGTGCTTTTTTGGAGATCTTCAATCTTTCGGTGAGTGGGTGACCTGATTTTTCAAGTGCTTCAGCTTCAGCTTTGAATAAGGCGGGGTCAAGCACCACGCCATTGCCGATAATGTTAATTTTGTCTCCCTGAAAAATTCCTGACGGAATAGAGCGTAAAACATATTTCTGACCTTCAAATTCGAGGGTGTGACCTGCATTTGGACCTCCCTGAAAACGAGTAACCAGATCATATCCGGGGGTTAATACATCAACGACTTTTCCTTTTCCTTCGTCTCCCCACTGGAGTCCTAATAATACGTCTACTTTCATGTGTTTATTTTTTTTACGGGTCACATGGAACCTTTGATGATTAAAATAATCATACCCTTTGGGTGTTTATGATTATTTTAATCATGTCGGTTTCATCTTTAATAGTGATTTTGTTTTCGTTAAAACTCCCGAAAAAACTGATTTCAAATGTTTCCCGGGAGCTCTATAATGCTTTTGATTTATTTCTTACTACATTTTTTACATACTCCATAAATATAGAGGGAGTAATGTGTGCTTTGAAAATTTGCAAATTCTTTTGATTGAATAGCTTTCCTGATTTTTTTATCGGTAAACTCCTTGACTTTCCCACACACAATACACACAGAATGATTGTGGATATTGGAACCAAGAGATTTTTCATATTGTGCCGATAATCCATCGAACTGATGCTTAATCACCAGTCCGGCTTCCAGTAGTAAATCCAGCGTATTATATACAGTGGCCAGACTTACCCTGTACTCGTTTTGCATACTTTCAAACAAAGTTTCCGCATCAAAATGACCTTCGTAGGCATATATTTTTTCAAGGATGGCAAACCTTTCAGGTGTTTTCCTGTGTTTATGTTTCGCCAGATACTCTTTGAAAATATTAATTGCGGATACGTTTTCTTCTTTCATTTAACCTTACAAAAACACACAAAGATAAGCTATTTTTCAGAATTTTTCATCCAATAAACCTAAAAAAATCAATTCATGTTTCACTGATTCGTAAATAAGTTTCTTTCCGTTCAAATTGTCATTGTTGAAATGCTGTATCAATTTGAAAATTTCCCGTGCCGTGCTGGCATCTTTTCTGCAAAATCTTGCCAGGCAGCTTCCTATTGAATTTGCCAGGGGAATGTCATCAATATTCGCATCTTCGATAGCTTTGAGTACAATCTGATGTTGCAAATTTGTTGGAATCTTTTCAGCGATTCTCAGGGCAAGGATGTATCCGGAAATTTTATGGCTGTTGGTTGCTGACGAGATGCAGTGCAATGCTAATTCGGGAGCATATTCCAGATGCCGGAAAAGATTCAGGTTGATTTGCTCGATTAGTTCAGTATTGTTGCAGTCGTTGAGCCATGCAAGAGCCTGTTCCATGGTCAGTGTAGCAGCTGGCTGTATCATGGTGGCTAAAACCATGGTTTCACGAATTTTCAGCAGCCATAATCTTTGTGCGAGATCATGATTCTTGGGCAATTCTGCCGCAATTTCTCTGAGGTGCGGAATAGCTACACCGTAATTTTTTTTGTAAATCAATCCGTGTTGGCGCATAGAATCAGCTGTAACACCATTCATCGACAGTTTTATACGTTGTTTTATCTTTGCAATCTGGGTCTCAAGATGCTCGTTGATGAGTAAGAATTTCATTATTATGCGATTATATATCTGATATTCAGTGTTGTGTAAAAATTAAATCTTTTTTATTGAATTTGCTTGCATATAATTTTTTGCTGTATTATCTTTGCAGCGCAAAACATGGTGGTTATAGCTCAGTTGGTTAGAGCGTCGGATTGTGGTTCCGAAGGTCGCGGGTTCGAGCCCCGTTTTCCACCCTGAACAAGGCCATTCATTTCATTTATGTGAAAAGGATGGCTTTTTTTTATGGCCTCTTTTTCTTTGTTTTTAAGGCAACTTCCGGTTTTGATAATACACCGGTAGCGGTATACAAGTCTACAAATTCATATCCGTTCTTTTGGAGATTGCCGAGCAAGGTCGAAAGTACATTGTATAATTTATCTTTTCTTCCGGGGTTCGTTCCGAAATTAAACTGCAGGATATATCCGTTCAGTCCCTGACTTGCCTCAATTCGCATGATCTGATCGATAATTTCTTTGGTTGAATAATAATTTTCTCTCATTTCAGGGAAAGTATAATCGAGGTTCGAATAGGTGCCGGGAGTTGAGCGCAAAACATAAATTCCTACTTCTTTGCACCATTTACTGATGCTGTCGTTATAGAGTTCAAAGGGAGGGTTGAAGAAAGGAGCTTGCTGTTTTTCAACTCCTGATTTCTTCAGTGCAGCATAATTTTCCTTTAAATCAAGTAGAAAAGCATTCTTCCTTGTACGCACAAAATCAGGATTTTCCCATTGAGCTAAAGGTTCGAAGTGATTTGTAGCAGGACCGATATAATGTCCGTCTTCAAGTAAATTTTTTACGATTTGCCGGTTCTTTGTTTTGCTTAGAAAATCGCCTGAAAAGAAAAATGCCGCTTTTATCTTTTGCTTATCCAGGGCTGATTTAATTTTTCTGTAACCGTCGGTGTATTGATGTCCTGAAAAGATCAGAGCTATCTGCTTTTTTTCGGGGTTAAAACGGCTGATTCCTCCACGATCGTAGGTGTTGTGGTCAAAAAAAATCTGTTTTTTGCCCTTGACTTGTCGCGATGCGAGCAAATGCACCAGCGAAGCTGTTCCATCAGGATTATTTTGATTAATTGCATCGTTATCTATACTGTTGTTATAAATAGCCCAATCGGTTTGAAACCGTTCAAACTGATTGTCGGATAAAGGAATTTCATTCCCCTGCTGTTCAAGGCAGTATTTGCTGATAGCCCCATTTGAAAGTTCTCCCGTAAGAGAGTTTCCTCCTTTTGCCATACAGATACCCCATGGGTTGCGCCCGAAGATCCAATCGTTCAGTCCCTCTTCCATTTCGTTAAAAGTGCTGTCGCCGGTTAATCCCTTGTAAATAAGGCAAAGATTGTGTAAAGCAACAATTTTACTGTTTGAATTTTGTGAAAAATTTATACCTACATGAAATGGATTTTCACGGGCAATCATTTGAGCCCTCTGCAGGGTAATATGGATGTTCTGGATATAATTTTTCCTGATCAGCGGGTTTTCTATTTGCGAAAGCTGGAGAGGTGCCCAATTGATAAAAGGATAAAACTGACCGGGTTTGTCGCAGCTTGTAAAAAGCCACTGAGGCACCGGTTCCGAGGTTCCATAGTCGATAGCATCTTTCAAATATTCAGGTTGATAGCTTAGAAAATATAACTGTGTGGCCGCCAGTTGCATGTCATCCATCCAGTTTTCATCTTCAACAGGAATGAAAGACTTTGCCGAAAGTGATTCGGGGATATTACTTTTGGTACTGGTATATATTTCAATAGCTTTTTGTTGCAAACTATCAACATAAGCAGGGTAAAACTTGCTTAGCATGTCGGCCCCGAAAGCAAAAGCAGCAGCCAGTTTTCCCGCAAGTGAAGGAGGAATCCGGCTAAGGTCTTTATTAATTAATCCATCCAGCCGCCATTTAACTTCGTCGATAATATCGGGGATTCCGTTAGCTTTGTTTACTCTGTTGTAGTCATACCGGTCATCAAAGACTTTTGGATGTTGTTGATAACTGAACAATAGCTCAAATGTTGCTGTCGCGTTAAATGCGAGGTCGTTTCTTTCAATTTCACTTCTTTTGGTATGTATATGCTCAATCAGTTTATCGGTAGTACCCACGTAAATATTCCTGTTGATGTACAAAACAGGAGAGAAAGTGTTTCCGGTTTTAATGTAAAACGCACCTTCACTTTTAAAAGAACTGAAATCCAGTTCATAGTTAGTCATGAATTTATTAAACACACCGAATGGTTTAACCGTGTTTAGCGTGATGACAGGTTCATCGGTCAGTGCGTCAAAGATCGTGAAACTTGTGATTTTTAGTTCCGATTCACTTATAAATAAAGCTTTCTTATTGTTTTCGGGAAGGTAACCAAGTTGATTAATTCTGATCCATGATTCGGCAGCATAAGCCGGAATTACCAGAAGGATCATCATGAAAAGAAAAAACGGATATTTCTTCATCATATTGACAGTGGTGTTTTCTGCAAATTTAGATAAATTTCGTTTAAACGGCAAATGGTGCTTATTTGCGAAAAAAATATTACTTTTGTAGCCAAATTTACTTAATCCAATTAATATACTCAAAATGAAAGTATTAAAATTCGGTGGAACGTCCGTAGGTTCTGCCGCAAGAATTAAAGATGTTGCTCAGTTGATTTGCGACGGTGATCAGAAAATTGTAGTCCTGTCAGCTATGTCGGGAACTACCAATAGTTTGGTGGAAATTGCCGATTATTATTACAAGAACAACACCTCTGGTGCTATGGAACGCATCAATGCTTTAGAGCAGAAGTACGTGGAAGTTGTGGAAGAACTTTACGCAGTGGAAATGTACAAGACGGAAGCTCATAAGTTGATAAAAGAATATTTTGAGTATTTGCGAACCTTTTCGAAATCAGTATTTACTATTTTTGAAGAGAAAGCTATTTTAGCCCAGGGTGAGTTGATCTCAACCGGCATGTTCCATATTTATTTACAGGAAAAAGGAGAGAGCTCAGTATTGCTTCCTGCCCTTGAGTACATGCGTATTGATAAGAATTCGGAACCCGACACTGCTTATATCGCTGAAAATATTGCGAAACAACTGGAGGCAAATCCGGGTATAACCTATTATATCACACAAGGTTATATTTGCAGAAATTTCTATGGTGAAATTGATAACCTGCAACGTGGTGGCAGCGATTACACAGCATCTCTGATTGGTGCTGCTGTAAAAGCAGATGAAATTCAGATTTGGACGGATATTGATGGTATGCATAATAATGATCCCCGTTTTGTAGAGGGGACAAAACCAGTGCCTTATCTGAACTTTGAAGAAGCAGCAGAGTTGGCATATTTTGGAGCGAAGATTCTGCATCCTACCTGTATTTTACCAGCCAAGCTGAACAATATTCCGGTACGACTGTTGAATACAATGGCGCCTAAAGCAGCGGGAACCATGATTTCCTTAAAAAGCAATAAAGGGTCGATTCAGGCGGTTGCGGCGAAAGACGGTATTACAGCCATTAAGATTAAATCCGGCAGAATGCTGTTGGCATATGGTTTCCTGAGAAAGGTATTTGAGATTTTCGAATCCTACCAGACTCCGATTGATATGGTTACTACTTCTGAAGTAGGAGTGTCTGTTACCATTGACAATACCAAACATCTCAATGAGATCCTGGATAATCTGAAAAAACTGGGTACAGTTTCGGTGGACAGCGATCAGGTGATTATTTGTGTGGTTGGTGACCTGCAGCCTGATAATGTAGGCTTCCAGTCGAAAGTGGTGAATGCGATGAAGGAAATTCCTGTAAGAATGATTTCTTACGGAGGTAGCAACTACAATGTCTCTTTCTTAGTGAAAGCTTCAGACAAGAAGGCTGCTTTGAAAGCGCTGAGTGCCTCGCTATTTAGTTAATTATTTAAACATATTCATGTATAACTGTTGAACTGTTGAATTGCTGAACTGTTGAATCGAAAATATCCCGTTGAAAGGTCCTTTCATTTAACGATATTTGCGTGGTCTCAATTCAACAATTCAACAGTTCAGTAATTTAACAGTTCAACAAATATGATCAAAGCAAAATACCCTGTAGACAAATTCAAAGAAATACCCACCCCATTTTATTATTATGATCTGGAGGTGTTGCGTGCTACGCTTGATGAAATCAGATGTCAGGTTTACGAGCAACCTTTTGAGGTACATTATGCCCTGAAGGCTAATGTGAATCCTCAGGTATTGAAGGTAATCAAAGAAGCAGGGCTGGGAGCTGACTGTGTAAGTGGCGGGGAAGTACAGGCTGCCCTGGATGCCGGAATAGCCCCTTCAAAGATTGTGTTTGCCGGTGTTGGAAAGGCTGATTGGGAGATCAATCTTGGCCTTGATAATGATATTTTTTGCTTTAATGTTGAATCTATTCCGGAGCTTGAAGTAATTAATGAACTGGCTGCCGGAAAAAAGAAAATTGCCGGAGTAGCTTTGCGCATCAACCCCAATGTGAGCGCCCATACCCATCATTACATCACTACCGGTCTGAATGAAAATAAATTCGGCATCAATCTTTCCGAGTTGGATAAGGTGATGCAAATTGTAAAAAGTCTGCAAAACATCAAACTTTTGGGTATTCATTTTCATATCGGTTCACAAATAACCGACATGAGTTCTTTTCAGGATTTATGTGTGAAGGTGAACGAACTGCAGGAACAATTTGAGTCCAACGGAATCAAACTGGAGAATATAAATGTCGGAGGAGGACTGGGAATCAATTATGAACACCCGAATCATTTCCCGGTTCCTGAATTTGCGTCTTACTTTAAGGTTTTCAGGGAACACCTAACCTTACGTCCCGGACAAAAGTTGCATTTTGAACTGGGTCGTTCTATCGTAGCCCAATGTGGTAGTCTCATATCCAAAGTGCTATATGTAAAAGAAGGGACTTCAAAGAAATTTGTGATTCTGGATGCGGGCTTCACCGAACTCATTCGTCCTGCTTTGTATCAGGCTTATCACCGTATCGAAAACCTGTCTTCAGATTTACAGGAAGAGAAATACGATGTGGTAGGTCCTATCTGCGAATCGTCAGATGTTTTTGTAAAAGATTATTTTATGAATCAGACCAAACGCGGAGATCTCATTGCACTTCGTTCTGCAGGAGCCTATGGAGAAATCATGGCGTCGCAGTATAACCTGAGAAAATTACCGAAAGCATATACCTCGGACGAATTGAAGTGATCTGAATAATAAAATCAATGTTCTTAGATTGAATTTCAATCTTCAGAGACCGGATTTTAATGTTGCAACATTGATTTTTCATCTCGCGACATCATTTGCTGATGTCATAACATCAAAATTCTATGTCCCGACATTGAATTTATATGTTGGATGATCAGAATTCAATCTCCATTCATTGAAGGTGTATGACCGTAGACCGAAGTTCAATCTCCGGACATTGAATTTATGTGTCGAAAGATCAGTTATCAATGTCGCCAGAGCTAAGTCTGATCTTCTGGCATGAAAAGTTGTTATTTTTATTTGTTGATGTGGAGTCAAATAAGGTGAGAAAAATAATAAAAAAGGTGTGTTTTGAGCTACTCAAAACACACCTTTTCATTTGAACATTTATGTAAATATAAAATCCGGACGGGGATTAACCGTCTGATGGATTTAGTCTTTGAATTTAGCGCTCAGGAATTCTCTGTTCAGTCGCGCGATATGAGAGATTGAAATGGCTTTCGGACATTCAGCTTCACAAGCACCAGTGTTGGTACAGTTTCCGAATCCTAATTCATCCATTTTCGATACCATCGCTTTAGCACGTGCAGCACCTTCAACACGTCCCTGTGGTAAAAGAGCAAACTGACTTACTTTAGCGGCTACAAATAACATGGCAGAACCGTTTTTGCAGGCAGCAACGCATGCACCACAACCAATACAGGAAGCAGCATCCATGGCTTCATCAGCTTTTATTTTAGAGATAGGAATGGCATTGCCATCTGGTACCCCACCGGTGTTAACCGAAACATATCCTCCTGCCTGGATGATTTTGTCGAAAGCACTACGATCGACCATTAAATCTTTAATTACCGGAAATCCTGTTGAACGCCATGGCTCTACAGTGATGGTTTCCCCGTCTTTGAAGCGACGCATGTGAAGCTGGCAGGTAGTGGTTTCTCCGTCCATACCGTGAGGATGGCCGTTAATGTATAAGCTGCACATACCGCAGATACCTTCGCGGCAGTCGTGGTCAAAAACGATGGGTTCTTTTCTTTCTTTGATTAGTTTTTCGTTCAACACGTCCAGCATTTCCAGAAAAGAACTGTCGGTTGAAACATTGTCCAGTTTGTAGGTCTCGAATTTACCTTTGGCTTTCGGACCAGCCTGACGCCATATTTTAAGCGTTATATTGATACTTTTTTCCATGATGCTGATTATGCTTTGTAATTACGTTGTTGACGTTTCACGAATTCATATTCTAATACTTCTTTAAACAGGGTAGGTTCTTCGCCTTCGCCATTGAATTTCCAGCAGGAGGCAAATGCAAAGTCATCATCGTTACGAAGTGCTTCGCCATCTTCTGTCTGGAATTCTTCGCGGAAGTGTCCACCACAGGATTCTTCACGCATCAGTGCGTCTCGCGCCATCAGTTCTCCGATTTCGATGAAGTCGGCAACACGCAATGCTTTTTCCAGTTCCACGTTGAGATCTTCTGCTTTTCCGGGAACAAATACATTGCTCCAGAACTCTTTTCTTACTTCCTTGATTTTTTCAAGTGCGTGTTCCAAACCGGCTTTGTTACGGCCCATGCCCACAAAATCCCACATGATTAAACCAAGTTCGCGGTGAATTGAATCTACTGAACGTTTGCCCTGAACAGCAAGGATCCTTTTGATTTTTTCGCTGATTTCTTTTTCTGCTTCTTCAAACTCCGGAAGGTCGGTGCTGAAACGCGGAACCTGAATCTGATCGGCCAGATAATTCTGAATGGTGTAAGGCAATACGAAATATCCGTCGGCCAGACCCTGCATCAATGCAGAGGCTCCCAAACGATTGGCTCCGTGATCAGAGAAGTTGGCTTCACCGATACAGAATAAACCTTTTACAGATGTCTGGAGTTCGTAATCCACCCAGATACCTCCCATGGTATAGTGGATGGCAGGGTAGATCATCATCGGGGTTTTATAGGGATTGTCGTCCACAATCTTTTCGTACATCTGGAACAGGTTGCCATAACGGGCACGAACCACATCTTCACCAAGACGTTTAATAGATGCTTCGAAATCAAGGTAAACAGCCAAACCGGTGTTTCCTACGCCATAAC
Source organism: Paludibacter sp. (assembly GCA_034927265.1). GTDB lineage: Bacteria > Bacteroidota > Bacteroidia > Bacteroidales > Paludibacteraceae > Paludibacter. The sequence continues at coordinate 138,859 of JAYFQH010000003.1, read as the reverse complement.
CGGCATCACATCTTTCTTTTGATGCACGTGAAGCTACGTCACGGGGAACAAGGTTTCCGAAAGCCGGATATCTTCTTTCCAGAAAATAATCACGATCTTCTTCTTTTAAATCAGTCGGTTTGAGTTTGCCGGCACGAATTGCTTCGGCATCTTCTTTTTTCTTGGGTACCCAGATGCGACCGTCATTACGAAGCGATTCCGACATCAGGGTAAGTTTTGATTGAAACTCTCCGTGTACAGGAATACAGGTCGGGTGGATCTGAGCAAAAGCAGGGTTGGCGAAAAATGCGCCTTTCTTATACATCTGAACAGCTGCAGATCCGTTTGATCCCATTGCATTGGTCGACAGGAAGAAAGTGTTTCCGTAACCTCCTGTTCCAACCACAACTGCATGAGCGGAGAATCTTTCAACTTTACCGGTAACTAGGTTACGGGCAATGATACCGCGGGCACGACCGTCGATGATGACTACATCGAGCATCTCGTAACGGGCATACAACTTAACGCTGCCTTTTCCTACCTGACGACTCAATGCTGAATATGCTCCCAACAGAAGCTGCTGGCCGGTCTGACCGCGTGCGTAAAACGTACGTGAAACCTGAGCTCCTCCGAAAGAACGGTTGTCTAACAAACCACCGTATTCGCGGGCAAAAGGTACTCCCTGTGCCACACATTGGTCGATAATATTGTTTGAGACTTCAGCAAGACGGTATACGTTGGCTTCGCGGGCACGATAGTCACCTCCTTTGATGGTATCGTAGAATAAGCGATAAACTGAGTCGCCGTCGTTCTGATAATTTTTGGCTGCATTGATTCCCCCCTGAGCAGCAATGGAGTGTGCACGTCTGGGTGAATCCTGAATGCAGAAGTTCTTTACATTAAATCCAAGCTCGGCAAGCGAAGCAGCGGCAGAAGCGCCAGCCAGTCCGGTACCTACTACGATAATATCAAGACGGCGTTTGTTGGCCGGATTCACTAACTTCTGATGAGCTTTGTAATTTGTCCATTTCTCAGCCAAAGGTCCTGCCGGAATTTTAGCATCTATCATCGGGGCATCTGTTTGAGATGTTTCTTGTTTCTTTGCCATAATATAAATCTTTAAAGAAGTGGATAAATTTTAATTAAACAGTGGTCCTGCCTGAAGTAAACCACAAATAGGGATAGTCAGGAATAATATAATGATAATGGTAGCCACTACATTTGAAACTGATTTTACACGTGGCAACCATGTCTTATTATTCAGACCTACAGTCTGCAATGCGCTCCAAACGCCATGAGTAAGGTGGAACCACAAGGCACAAAGCCATACAATATATATAACTGCATAAACGGGCTGACTGAAATAATATCTCACCCAAAAAGCGCCCTTGGTAGCATGTTCCAGTGCTTCTTCTGTTGATCCGTGTATGCCATTAGTGATGTCATGTACTCCGTTCATATGAAGAACTTCCACTAATTGCATTTTACTCCAGAACTGGAAAAGGTGTAATCCTAAGAACCCTAAAACAACAATACCCAGCACAAGCATGTTTTGTGATGCCCAGCTTACCCCTTTCTGTTTGGAGGTAACAGCATAACTGTTTTTTCCACGCGCTCTCATGTTCTGAATAGTCAGATAAAGCGCATAAAGGATATGGATGATAAATCCTGCTCCCAGACCCATAGTACCTACCAGGGCATACCAGTTAGCTCCCAGAAAAGCACTGATGGCATCGTATCCGGCCGGATTGATAACGGCCACAAAATTCATGATACTGTGAAATAGCAGGAACAACACAAGCATTACTCCGGTAATACTCATGATAAACTTTCTTCCGATGGAGGAATCAATTAACCACATAGATTTTTGTTTTTTTTATTTTGTTTGATTGATGTATTTATTTGAAAATCAATTGTATATAAAACTCTATCCCTTGTTTTGTTGAGAATGCAAATTTAGTCATTACCTTTTAAATCAACAAGCAATTGCAGAAAAATTTCTTTATTTATATTCATTGTGATTAGCGAGTGTTTTTTGTCAACGGTCTCCAGTCAACAGTCAGTGGTCTGTAGACCGTAGACAATGTTAAACAAGGACTTCCCCGAAAAGTGTTGCTGATGATGCCGACTGAATTCTAACCTTAATATATTCGCCGATTCTTCTTCCTTCTCTCGGGAAGATAACGACTTTATTCTGTGATGTTCTTCCGAATAATTGTTCTTTTGACCTTTTTGAGAATCCTTCTACGAGTACCTCAAACTCTTTTCCGATATCGTTTTGGTTACTTTGATTTGAAATCTCATTTTGAAGCGCAATAATTTCATTCAGACGTCTTATTTTAACTTCTTCGGGAACATTGTCTGGCAATTTCTTTGCTGCAATAGTGCCGGGTCTTTCTGAGTATTTAAACATAAAAGCCTGATCGAATCTGGCCTCACGCATCAGCGACAAGGTGTCGGTATGATCTTCTTCTGTTTCGTCACTGAACCCGCAAAACACATCAGTTCCGATGGCACAATCAGGAATAATTCTCCGTATAGTGCTGATGCGGTCGAGATACCATTCGCGCGTATATTTGCGGTTCATCAGTTTTAATATTTTATTGCTGCCCGACTGAACAGGTAGGTGAATAAACCTGCAGATATTCGGATAGTGGGCAATCATCTCTATTGTTTCATCGTTCATATCTTTTGGGTGAGGACTCGTGAAACGTATACGCATATCCGGAACGGCTTCGGCGACAATACTCAATAACTCGGGGAAAAGAATGGTTTTTCCGTCTTTCTCGTATTTGTAGGAATTAACGGTTTGTCCGAGTAGGGTAACTTCTTTGTAATTCTTCGATTGAAGGTCTTTGATTTCATTCAGGATACTTTCAATGTCCCTGCTACGCTCCCGGCCCCGGGTATAAGGCACTACGCAATACGTACAAAACTTGTCGCAGCCACGCATAATGGAAACAAAACCTGAAATAGAAGCGCCAATGCGGGTTGGCATAACATCGCGGTAAGTTTCAGTCTTGGAGAGTTCAACGTTGATGGCTTTTTCTCCTTTCTCGACCGAGTTAATGAGGTTGGGAATGTCCAGGTAGGCATCCGGTCCTACTACAATGTTTACTCCGTGATCGGTGATGAGGTTTTCTTTTACACGTTCTGCCATACATCCTATTACGCCAATCACCAGACCTTTCTTTTTTCTTTTTAGTGATTGGTAATACTTCAGACGCTGGATAATTTTTTGCTCGGCATTATCTCTTACCGAACAGGTGTTGACAAAGATGGCATCTGCATCTGTAATCTTTTCGGTTAATCCGAAGCCGTCCATCTGCATGATGGAAGCTACTACTTCACTGTCAGCGACATTCATCTGACATCCGTAGGTTTCAATGAAGAGTTTTTTGTCGTTCAGAGCGGATTTAGAGTCCGCAGAAGCAACATTTGTTTCTTTTTGATCCATTGTATGATAATTTTAAAAATATATATGCAAAGGTAATGGATATTGATTAATTATGGAAATAATATAAACTACAAAATTGGTAGGATTCGATAATTTAAAAAACTGTTAATCGTTTTGTTTAAATGCCTGATAAACAATGTTGGTAAAATAACAAAATGTTTCTAAAAGTTAAATCTTTACGTTTTGCGTGAAATATTTGTCGAAATGTTTGGTGGATTAAAGAACTCCGTATATCTTTGCATCGTAAACAAACAGATAAATTTTTCATAGTTAAGGTTTAGGTTAAAATGTGCAATGGGTGGCTGTGAAGTTACCCATTGCTTTTTTGTGTTTATTTGTTTTACATATCAAATGCATTGCTTATATTTGTCGTATTAAAAAAGTGAGTCAAATGGACAGTCTGGGTGATTATATTTATCTGATCGTTATTCTGATTGCCGGCATAAGCAGTATTCTTGGAAAACGAAAGAAAAAAGCGTTGGAGAATCAGGATCCGGTGCCGGGTTTACCTGATTTGGAAGATATACTTCCTGAGTTCGAACCTGTAACAGAACCTGTGCGTCCTGTTTATCAGGAGGTGAAGAAGAAAGAAAAACCGGTTGAACATCCGTCCTACGATACAGTGGATGATTTTTCAGCACTAAAGGCAAAAAAACAGATAACCCATCCGGTGAAGCATTTTGCTGAAAGTGAGATGACTGTGGTGGAGGATAGTTGTGGCCCGGAGTTGGAGTTGGAAAATTCTGATGATGCAAAAAAGGCGTTTATTTATTCTGAGATTTTTAATAAGAGATATTGACAAAGTTGTTTTATAACATATAAAAGATTTTTTTATTCGAAAAAGATCATCTATATTTGCAAAAGTATAAACCCAAAATTATTAAGAGTTCCGGCCTAGTTGTCGGAATTCTTTTTTGTTTGAATAAATTATAAACGTTTTTAAGAGGAGGATTTATCATGGCAGTAACTTACATGACAGCGGAAGGATACAGAAAGCTGAAAGAGGAATTGAATGAACTGGAGCGGGTGCAACGTCCTGCAATTTCGAAGCAAATTGCAGAGGCACGTGACAAAGGCGATTTGTCCGAAAATGCCGAGTATGATGCAGCCAAGGAAGCGCAGGGATTATTGGAGATGAAAATCTCTCAGATGAAAGAAACGCTTGCAACTGCACGTTTGATCGACGAGTCGAAAATCAATACTAACGAGGTGCAGATTCTGAACCGGGTGAAGATCAAAAATTCAAAAACCGGACAGGTGATGAGTTATATGATTGTTTCTGAAAGTGAAGCAAATTTAAAAGAAGGCAAACTTTCGGTGACAACCCCTATTGCTAAAGGTTTACTTGGAAAAAAGGTGGGTGAAAAAGCTTCTGTTCAGGTACCTTCAGGTTTGATGGAGTTTGAAGTAGTAGAAATTTCATTATAATCAGTTATGACTATTTTCAGCAAAATAATACAGGGGGACATTCCTTGTTACAAGATTGCAGAAGATGAACATTTTTTTGCTTTTCTTGATATTAGTCCTATGACCAAAGGTCATACCCTGGTAGTGCCTAAAGTTGAAGAAGATTATATTTTTAACTTACCGGATGATACGATAGGCAATATGATGATCTTTGCCAAGAAAGTTGCCGCAGCCATTAAAAAAGCAGTTCCATGTGTCAGAGTGGGAGTGGCTGTGTTGGGTATGGAAGTACCTCATGCTCATATTCATTTGGTTCCTTTGAATAAGGAGTCGGATTTGAACTTCCGCAATCCGAAGCTCAACTTATCAACTGAGGAGATGAACGCTATCGCTGAAGCGATAAGAAAGCAATTTTAGTGTAAAGATAGTTCGGCATAAAAATATCCGGTTTAAAAATTAAAATACTCTAAACTCGCCTTTTCAAGGTTAAGACAGGAACATTTTAATTTTTAAACCGGATATTTTTATGGGTGATCCGTATACTACAATTTTTTCAATATCGTTGCCGTTCGTGCAGGTAAGTAAAGCATCAACCATTCTTTACCGCTTTCATGTTTTGGTTGCGAAATTGTAATATGTTCAACCGATTCATCTACCAGATTAAATCCTCCATATTTTGAATTGTCAGTATTCAGTATTACTTTGTATGTTCCCTTTTCGGCAAGAATACCATAATCGACAAAGGATTTTTCACCGTTGAAATTGAAAATAAAAATAAGGTTGGCTCTTTGGTAGGCGATGACCTTATCATCTTCTTTGTCCCAAAGTTGTTCAATCTTTTGTTCATTGAAGTCAGGCAGGGATTTAATCAGTTCTATCATGTCCTTATCAAATAAACCAAGATCGTGGTAAAGATATTTCTCATTATCCACAAGCTCCCACTGACGACGCGCATATTTATGCGACCATCCATTTCCTTCACGGGGGAAATCGATCCATTCGGGATGTCCGAATTCGTTACCCATGAAATTAAGATAAGCTCCATTGATAGTTGTAGCGGTGATGAGCCTGATCATTTTGTGTAAAGCAACTCCACGGTCGACAGTAAAGGTATTATCTCCCTTTTGCATATGCCAGTACATTTCAGCATCGATGAGCCGGAAAATAATTGTTTTATCTCCTACCATTGCCTGATCGTGGCTTTCAGCATAACTGACAGTTTTCTCATCGGCGCGCCGGTTGGTAAGTTCCCAGAAGATATGCCCTACATTCCAGTCCTCATCGCGTACCTCTTTGATGTATTTGATCCAGAAATCGGGGATGCCCATAGCCATACGATAGTCAAATCCGATACCGCCATCATCCACTTTGGATGCCAGTCCCGGCATGCCACTCACTTCTTCGGCAATCGTAATAGCATTAGGATTCACCTGATGAATAAGTTTATTACACAAAGTAAGGTAGCAAATGGCGTCTCCATCCTGATTTAAGTTGTAATAAGAAGCATAGTTGCCAAAATCTTCCCCCAAGCCATGGCTTCTGTAAAGCATGGAAGTAACACCATCGAACCGGAACCCGTCGAATTTGTATTCTTCCAGCCAGAATTTGCAGTTTGAAAGTAAAAAGTGCAGCACGGCTGGTTTGGCATAATCGAAGCATAAAGAGTCCCAGGCCGGATGTTCTCTGCGGCTGCCTCCATGAAAGTATTGATAGGGAGTTCCGTCGAAACGGCCCAATCCTTCCACTTCGTTTTTTACCGCATGAGAATGAACAATGTCCATGATCACCGAGATACCCCTTTCATGGGCTTCGTCTATCAAAAGTTTTAATTCTTCAGGAGTTCCAAAACGTGATGATGCCGCAAAGAAACTTGAAACGTGGTAACCAAATGAGCCGTAATAAGGATGCTCCTGAATGGCCATCAGTTGTATGCAGTTGTAACCGGCTTTTTCGATCCGCGGAAGAACATTAATACGAAATTCGTTATAAGTAGAAACTTTTTCCTCACTGCCCGACATGCCGATATGACATTCGTAAATCAGTAAAGGAGAAGTTTGAGGCTTAAAGTTTTTTATTTTAAAAGAGTATGGCCGGATAGGTTTCCATACCTGAGCACTGAAAATTTTTGTATCGGGGTCCTGTACAACTCTGCGTGCCCACGCGGGAACCCGTTCTCCACTTCCACCTTCCCATTCAATCAATAGTTTATAGAGTTGAGTATGTGCGATTGCATATTCGGGAAGTTTAATCTCCCAGTTGCCATTTTGTAATTTTTTTAGTTGATAATCAGGGTGTCTTTGCCAGTTGTTAAAGTCGCCTATCAAAAAAATGGCCGTAGCATTGGGTGCCCATTCCCGGAATACCCAACCATCAGTCAGCCGGTGCAGTCCGAAATACAGATATCCCGTGGCAAAGTCAGATAATGAATGGTTGTCGTTCAGCAACTTCTTTTCCACTTTCTGAAAATACTCGTAGCGACCATAAATGGCAGGAGCGTAAGGTTCCAGATAAGGATCGGATTTAACGATGGGTAAAATTTCCATATCAATTTTTTTTAACAATTGGTAAAACTTCCGGATAGTTAAGGGTGACAATTACACCCTTACCTTGACGATAATTTTCCTGTATGTGCCTATTGAAATACCTGGCTGATGTGCATCCTCAGGGAAGAATACAGCAAACTCGTAAGGTTGAATATTTAAAAAAATGGTTGCCTTATCTCCAAAAAATGTTATATCCTTATTTTCATTATAAGGTTCAGTCACTTCAACTAATTTATCGACAGCTTTCCATCCCATGGTTTCAGCTTGTCCGACAGGTACCTGAATATCAATATAATCACGATGAGTCTCCATACGCGCATCTTTCTCTGATTTTCCGGTGATATCAACTACATTTACGACAAGATCAGTTCCTTCCAGTTCAATTTTTCCTATGGGAAGAGCTGCTAAATCATTCTTCAGAAGGAATTCAAATGCATGGGCGAACCTTGGATGAACCGGGGCGTATTTCATGCCATTCTTCAAAGCATCAATAATCATATGTATCTGTTTTTTAAATTAGTAATTATTTAAATTTCAATAGTTTGTGATCGTATCAGGCGACTTCATCGACTGTGTAATTCAGAAAAACATTTAAAGGATGAGCTGCTTTAAATATTTCGGCCACTTTACCAACGAAATCATTTTGCGTTAGAAATGATTCATTAAGTTTATATTCAACCATATAGTGTTTGAGTTTCAGCAAATCAATGTCAGGAAAATCTTTCGGAAAACCTTTCGGAGCTGTTTTTAATTTGTCGTCCTGATAGAATGCGTTAAAATAGCGACTGAAGTCGGGACGAGTTGTGATCTCTTTAAATTCATCAATATTGTCGTAAACACTTTGACGAAGAGCTTTAAGAATTTCAGGAGGGGGACACCAAACCCCGGTTGCAATAAAACAATTTTCCGGTTCCAAATGAAAATAGTAGCCACCACGGACACTTTTCCGGCCACCACCTGCTGCAATAAACACTCCATAATGAGTTTTGTAGGGTGTTTTATCATGAGAGAAACGCGTGTCTCTGTAAATTCTGAAAACGCAGTCTTTAGTTGTTACGTGTTTAATGTCATCGTCAAATTTGCTGACCTTCAGGATAAGAGCATTGCTGATCCGCTCAAAGTCTTTTCTCGTCGATTCATACCGTTCCTTATTTTCGGCAAACCATTCGCGGTTATTGTTATCTTTTAGTTCTCTCAGAAAAGCCAGTATATTAGTTGTCGCCATATCGTATATTGTTTTCAGTAACGCAAAAATAAGCTAATATTTTTGATATTCGCCGTGATAGGAATGAAAATATTGTATTTCAGAAATAATTGAGAAAAAATCATTAATTTTGTGGGCTAAATTGTAAGAAACAAGAGATGAAAGAGAAAATTAAAGCATTATCGGAAGAAATAAAAGCTTTGAAAGCAAGCGGTTTAGAAGAACTGGAAGTATTAAGGATAAAATACCTGAGTAAGAAAGGTGAAATTTCTGTTCTGTTCAATGAATTTAGAAATGTAGCCAACGAAGAAAAAAGGGAAGTGGGGCAATTGCTCAATGATTTGAAAAACCAGGCACAGGATACGCTATTGGCTATAAAAGAAGAGTTAAGCAATGCAACTGTTGTCTCTGAAAAGATTGATCTTACAAGAAGTGCGGCTCCTATTGCATTAGGTACCCGCCATCCGCTTTCATTAGTGAAAAATGAGATTATTGATATATTTTCGAGAATAGGATTCACCATTGCCGAAGGACCAGAAATTGAGGATGACTGGCATGTTTTCGGAGCTTTGAACTTTCCTCCTGAACATCCGGCGAGAGACATGCAGGACACCTTCTTTATTGAACAAAATCCTGACGTGGTGTTGCGTACTCATACTTCTTCGGTGCAGACAAGGGTAATGTCGAAACAACAACCTCCGATCCGGATGTTATTTCCGGGCAGGGTTTACCGCAATGAAGCCATCTCCTACAGGGCACATTGTTTCTTTCATCAGGTTGAGGGCTTGTATATTGACAAAGATGTTTCCTTTGCTGATTTAAAACAGGCACTAATGTATTTTGCCAAAGAAATGTTCGGCGAGTCGACTCAAATTCGTCTGCGACCATCTTATTTTCCATTTACGGAACCAAGTGCTGAAATGGATATTTCCTGTAATTTATGTGGAGGAAAAGGATGCCAGTTCTGTAAACATACCGGTTGGGTGGAAATTCTCGGTTGCGGTATGGTGGATCCGAATGTGCTCGAAAACTGTGGAATTGATTCAAAAGTATATTCAGGATATGCCTTTGGTATGGGTGTTGAAAGGATTACTAATCTGAAATATCAGGTAAAAGACCTGCGCATGTTCTCCGAAAACGACGTGAGATTCTTACAACAGTTTGAATCAGCTTATTAGTTGAGAATTGAGAGTTGAAAGTTGAAAACTAATTCTCAACTTTCAACTCTCAACTAAGTGATCTATGCAATTTTCCCTCCCCTTTCTCTCCGTTCTTCCACTTTCAGCGGATTAGTACGGATTTCCTTATCGAGTTTTCTGTTTTGCAGTATGTCGTAGGCCATAAATAATGCCTGACGGAAAGATTCTTCCGAAGCCAGGTTTTGTCCGGCCAAATCATAAGCAGTACCATGTGCCGGTGAAGTACGGATGATGGGTAAGCCGGCAGTGAAATTGACACCTCTGTCCATCGAAACGGTCTTGAACGGAATAAGTCCCTGATCGTGATACATAGCTAAAATACCATCAAATTTATTAAAATTACCTGAGCCGAAGAAGCCGTCGGCAGGATAAGGACCAAAGCATAAAATGCCTTCTTTTTCGGCTTCTTTCAATGCTGGTTTGATGATTGTTGCTTCTTCATTTCCTATCACACCATCGTCGCCGGCATGTGGATTAAGCCCCAGCACGCCAATTCTCGGGCGGATAATGGTGAAATCTTTCTTCAAAGAACTATTGAGCACGCGTAGTTTTTCAAGAATATTTTCAGCCGTGATACTGCCTGCAACTTTATTAACAGGGATATGGCCTGTAACGACAGCTATCCGCATCACATCGTTTACCAACAGCATCAGAGCAGTGTTTCCTTCTCCAAATTTTTCTTCAAGATACTCTGTATGTCCCGGAAAATGAAACTGGTCGGACTGGATGTTTTTTTTGTTGATAGGGGCAGTCACGATGGCATCAACCAACCCTTTTTTAAGATCTTCAGATGCTTTCTCCAATGCTGCCAAAGCTGCTTTTCCAGCTTCTTCGGTAGACTTTCCCGGTTCTACTTTTATTTCGTCACCGGTACAATTGATTATGTTGATCTTTTTTGCGTGGGCCTCTTCAACGGTATTTATGATATTCAGGTTTATTCCCTGAATGTCCAGTAACTTACGGTAAAACCCGGCTGCTTTGGAAGATCCGTAAATCACAGGAGTGAATTCTTCGTAAACACGGGGTTCTGCTAATGTTTTCAGAATTACTTCGTATGCGATTCCGTTCATGTCGCCATGCGTAATGGCTATAATGGTTTTATTTGCTGACATTGGATAAATAGTTATTATTGGTTATTTTTTTTTGCAACTACCGAAACTTCATTGATGGCATTGATCTCCTGAGGTAATTTTAAAGTATAGATGGCAGCTTCAAGTTGTCTGATATGATTACGTTTCATGGTGCCCGGAGCAAAGACAAATCCTTCAACGGTGATGATCCTGTGATTCATTTCGTCTACACGTGTATGACTGTAAAAAGGTCCTCCCATTGAACCTCCGTTGAACATTTTCCACAATCCGCTAAGTTCTGCACAGTAGGTTTCGTTGATATTAATTTCTCTGAATACGGGGTCGGAATATTTTAATTCTGTACCCATGTATGAGCCTTCGAATTCTCCGGGAACTATTCTTTTCATTACAGAATCTCTTTTTGCAATCAAAGCTTCTTTTGTAAAGATTTTTTTATCTGTGTAGGGATAAGTATAGATAATCATATCTTTACGAGTGTGGTGGTGATTGTTCGTAATCCAGTAATAATCTTTGCCTTTAACCGATTTGGTGAGCTCGCTTGGGATGTCAATCTGAATGCCGAAAAGTGATTCAATTTCACTCATTGCTTTATGATTCAGAAAATTCTTGCCTATTTCGATCTGCCGGTTTCTCTCGGTTGTCAAAAAATACCGGAGTATGTTTTCTCCGTTGCTTTTGATGACGGATTCGAAAACCGAGTCGTTGGGAGCCTCGATGCGAACTACTGATTGAGGTTGAGACCATTTATTTTTCGCATAAGTAATTTTAGGCTCGACAAAACGTGGCGAAATATCCGTGAGTAAAATGTTACGGGTAGGTTTCAACAGGTCTCCAAATTCAGACCTGCTGCAATGAATGATGCTCATTACAGGTTCGGATTGAGGAAGCGCCGGCATATCCTGATTGAGCAAGGCTACCACTGCTCTTCCGGCAGGAGCTTTCCACGGAATTTCGTCCATAACAACCAGGATTTCATATTTTGTGCCAGTCGCCGACGGAAGCGTCACTTTCGTTTTTCCGCATGAAATAAGCATTGTGATAAGTGCAAGGGTTAAAAAGAATTTTGTTTTCATGATAGATTTCACTTTTTGAAAATTGATTATTTGCTGAAAAAGAACTTTAAAACGTTTCGCATCAATTTGTTGCGGCTATCTTCCTCTTTTATTGTTTCGAAAGGGAAACCAAATGTACAGGTTCTGAATTTTCCTTTGTATACTATTCCTGCAGGCAAATCACTGCCTTCATAATAACAATAGGGCAAAGCTTTCTCGTCAGCTGGTATAAGTATCCCGGGCTTTTCCACAAAATACATCTTATCATTTGGTTTGTTAAAAAACTCGATATTACCACTTACCCCTGATATCCCTGTCATCTGACGATCAAATATTAGACTATTTAAAACCAGGGTATCTTTTTGTATGTTCTTTATTTTCAATACATCATTGATAAATGCAATATCGTTTGAGTCTTTTGTGGTGCAGATGTCAGAGACGATATATTGCCCACTGACCATCAGTTTACCCTCATCTGCACAATACTCTTTTAGCTTATGCTGCAAATCTAATGGAAAAGTTTTAAAATCCGGCGTTTTTTTTACATTTCCTGACATAGTTTGTTTTTGTTTTCCTAAAATTAAATCTACCGCATCAAAATTATGCAATTTAATATCGCCCTCAATGACTGATTTTACACTTGCTGATACAAAAGAATAACCTGCAGATTGAATTGCTTTTCCGTGTACATAGGGATAATCAAAGGTATTGCCGGCTATGATTTTGTCCTCATATTCTGTTCCACTGGCTCCGAATCCCTGATTGTCGTTTCCCTTGTAAAGAGCTTTTAGTGAAAATTCGGATTGTTGTCCCGTAAAGCTTATATCATACAAATAGGGAACTCCGGCATCTTTGTCAGTCATGAATCCTGCCAGCGTTCCTAAATTAAAATGTTCCGGTCCGCTGATTCTTTCAAAGCCATTCACAATCAGCACAACATCCTTGTGATGGTATGATTTGCTTACCGAGAGAATTTCTGAGGGAAAACTTTCGCCACCTTCATTGAGGGCGGTCACTTTAAAACTGTAAATCTTTCCCGGGACTATCGTCAATTCAATACTGTTGGTGTCGGCAATTCTTCCGTTGTCGAAACCTCCATCATCTATCCTTGTATAAACTATGAAGCGTTCAGCTTCAGCAGAGGGTTCCAGTGTGTCGCTCACAGCTTTCCATGTCAGTCTGACTTTATTTCCTTCAGTGAAGATGCAGCTGAATTGTTCTACCGGCAAGGGTTGAACAACATAATCTCTTCCATTCGTCAGAGAAAGGTGCTTCAGCATTCCTTTATAAATCGCACGACTAACGGTAAAACGGAACCGGGGGTCGAGTGCCAGTTTCATGTCTTCGAAATTCTGATGCGACAGAATCTCTAATAACATGGTTGGCACTTCAGGAACTCTTGATTCACTGTAGGATTTATTCCAAATGCCTCTTCTTGTCCAGTTTGACCGGAATGTTTTCCGGATATCATCGACAATCTGAGTTTGAATCAGATCGACCATGTCGCGTGAAGTCCATCTTGAAACTCCATTGTAAAAAACATCGTTGCCTTTATTGTTGTTAACAGTACAAATTCCCAGGGTGCCTATTACGGAATCATTGGAGGTAATGCCCGCATCAGAATGAAAAGCAAAGGCCATATCTAACGGTATTCTCAAACCGTTGATACCGGGAATGACTGAAGATCCTCCGGCAAGATAGTTCACCCAGTATCCCCGCGATTGAAAATCATCGGAGTATTCATTGATGTTGCGGGTGCGACTATAAACACTGTCAGGTACTCCGGCCCACTGCAACCAGTATCGCGCGCCTTCAGCATAACGGGGGAAATTGCTTGTAACCGGGATGGTGTCATATGGAGGGGTTCTCAAAAGAGATTTTCCAGCAATATTTCCCATTCCTCCACCGATTTTTACTGCATCAGCTGTAATGATTTTATTTCCATCTTTACTAAAGTTGGTTAATACAACTTTCCCTCCGTTTTTTCGCCCTTTGTCGAATTTAAAATGTCCAAGGTATAACCACGTACCGCCATAAATCGTTTGATTAACTACGAACTCTGTTTTTCCTCCTGAATGATACACCGTATAATGAGCGTCTTCAGCACTGTTATCGACCGTTTGATAGGAAACATAAACTGCATAAGTTCCTTTTTCGGGAATGTCGGGAATCCATTCTGCCGAGCTGGTTTCGCTTTCATCAGTAGTGGTTTTGATTTGTCGGCTTGTTCCCATTTGAAAAGGATTCTCCTTATACAGATAAAATTCCTTGGCGTTGGAGAAACCTGTTTTTAATTTTTTCCACGAAAACATGTCGTTTGATTCACGATAGCGCGAAGAAGTTTTATCATCATTATCCACAACAACCTCATTAGTCTGTATATCGCGTTCACGTGGAATAAAAACCTGTGCCCCTGCATTTTCAAGCATAGGAGTTAAAAACGGGATAACGAAGGAAGTCGTAAGTAAATCCTCCACAGTAAGAAACAGACGTGGTCGTTGCCATATCCATTTTTGAAGTTGTTGGTCAAAGTACCTGCCATGACTGTTCCATAATGCGATATTGTTGCCCGCCAATCCTTTGCTGATGGAGTAGGGGACAGAAAGTTTGGTAATCAAAGGAGAAGCCAGGGGTTGATTGACAAATAGCCGTGAAGAATCCTGTGTTTCCCGAAAATAATTCGGAATTAATTCTTCTATAAGTTTATCATATGCTTTTACCTTAATTGTTGCTTTCGGATAAGTACCCGAGAAAATGGAATACAATGCGCTATAGATTCTGTTTACGTTCTCTTTTCTGAAAGGCAAATATCCCAAATTATCGCCGGCAGTGACAGTTATGGTGTCTTTTGTTTTATTGAAGCTGATTTTGATTTTGTTAATTCTTTCAGAGGATACAGAACTATTGGCAATTATGGTGAGTGAGTCGGCAATCCGTTGTTCGGGACTTCTGAGTACTGGCAAAGCATGGAGGTTTAGTAATCCCATGATAAAGCATAATCCCAATATCAATTTTTGTTTCATTTTGTGTCTTTAATCAAATCCAAAAAAGTTTCCCAGTCCATGTTCCAGGGGTCGGTCTTTCTTTCAGGGGCAATATCACTGTGTCGCAAAACATATTTAACATTGTGCCTTGAGCGGATATCTTTCACCAGTTGTGTTGCTGCGATCATCTGCGCTTCTGTTGGCGCTTCTGTCTGTGACGTTATAATTTCTATTCCGATGGAACGGCTGTTGATGCCAGTGCTGCCATCAGGCAGTTTGCTAACGCCGGCATGATAAGCGATATCCTGTTCATCAACCATCCTGTAGATTTTACCTTCCCTGTCAATGAGATAATGCGCGCAAACCCCGTATCTGGAAAATTGCCTGATGATCAGGTCTACATCATAAGGATCTCCTCCTGAAGCATTGTAAACTGAGTGAACGATAATCACATCATTTTTTTTACCGGGCGCTTTTTTCTTGCCGAAACTGACGATCTTATTGATGACTTCCGGTTGATTTTCTCCTTTAATGATGTTTTGATTCAGAAAAAAAAGAGTTATTATAACAAGCAAAATTCTGGTTTGCATAAAAATTCCGGTGGGTAAATTTTCCGACACCAAAAATACTTATTATTATAAGATTATAAGAAATAAAAAATAAAAAAGAAGTGAAAAAATCAGAAAAATCTAGAGTTTATCAAAGCTAAATAATCCGAGTTTGTCTATTTTTTCTTTCTCATTATTCTTATTTTCAGCTAAATACATTAAAACATCTTCAGGTTCTCCTTTTTGTTTTGCTATCGACCAAAGTAAATTCTGGCGGGCAGGTAATGTGTTTTGAACAGTATAATAAACAGAATCTTCAATTGCATCGGTATAATTTTCAATTTGCCAGCCTTCACTTTTGAATTTATTAATCAAATCGCCTAAGAATAAAGCTGTAGAAAGATTAAAATGCAATAAAAGAGTTTGTTTTACAGGTCTGCCCAATAGCTTCAAGGATAGATTATGGCAATAATTTGCTTTTTCAAAAGTGTTATTGATATAGAAATCTTTAATTTTATCAAGATTCGCTTTGGGATGGACCTCTAACCATTCAACTAATCGTGAGTTAAAATACCAATCGAAAGCATCTACAGTAATCCAACCTTGTTTAATGTTTGAATGAGAAAAAAACTCATTCAAACTATCCCGCTTAGTTATCGTATTTCCCGCTTCCAAATAAGGGCAGCGAAATATTTTTTGATGATTTTTAAATCCGTAAATCAAAGAATCACAATTGCTTATGTCGTTTATATATGTACTGGTTGTTATGGTTGAGTCGCTATAATTCCAATGATGATATGTGTGGTTAGCTAAAATATTACCAGATTGATTCCATCTTTGCAATAGTTTCTTCCCTTTTTTGTTATCCATTTCTGAGCCACAAACAAACCATATTCCACGTATGTTGTTTTTCTTCAGTTGATTAACAATCATTGCATTCCATACATCGGCTTTATACCTCAAAATGTCATTAGTATTTCCATCATCGAACGAAAAGGCAATTGACGGCTTAGTCAGATTTTGGGCAAAGCCATTCACGATTGATATTCCTGTAATGAGTAGTAAAAATATACTTCTCAATTTGTACTTCATCTTGCTGTAAAATTTAAATATTTTATTATCAGATACTTAATGGTAAGGTCAGCTATTGTAAACAACATTCCCCGTACGTTTGAGTGCACCCCAGTTAGCCATTTCTCCTTTAATGGCTTTAATATAGGCTTTTACTAAAACAAACCACATCAACTGACGATATATTATTCGTTGTAAAACGAACAGCCCGAATGTTTTAAAAGTAAATTTTTCATTATCAAATTTGAATGCCATTGCCGAAATAGCACTATCAAGTAATAAAAAGGCTGTATAAAATTCAATGACATATCCTGCATTACCGCTAAAAATAGCGTAGATCATTAGTATGTCGACAATGGGAGAAAATAATGGCAGGAACAGCTGGAAAATCAATATATTAGGAAGGATGACCCAACCTAAATTGATATGCTTGGGACTAAATAACAGCTCTTTGTGTTTCCAGAAACTTTGCATAATGCCAAATGTCCATCTGAAACGTTGTTTAATGAACATCTTAATTGTTTCGGGAGCTTCGGTATATGATAATGCAGTGTTACAGTTGCGCACAGTATAATCAGCTCTTAACAATCTTAAGGTTAAGTCACAATCTTCAGCTAAAGTATCTATGGTGAAACCTCCTACTGCTAACAAGGCATCCCTTCGAAAAGCACCAATTGCTCCCGGAACCACCATGATTGAATTAAGTAAGTCGAACGCACGACGATCAAAATTCTGACTTGTGATATATTCTATTGATTGCCAGTTTGTAAGTAGATTGCAACGATTGCCTACTTTCACATTTCCGGCTACTGCTGCCACATTTGGTTCATTAAAGTGTTTGGTAAGTTGTTTGATGGCATCAGATTTGAGAAGAGTATCGGCATCAATGCAAACTAAAATTTCACCATCAGCCTTTTCGATGCCGAAATTTAAAGCAGAGGCTTTACCTTCATTTGGTTTTGTGTAAATTTTAATTTTTGGATTGTTATTAAAACTTTCGCATACTTTCTGATATGTCTTGTCTTTTGAGCCGTCGTCAACAAATATGACATTATAGTTTGAATAATTCAGCGTTAAAAGATTTTGTAAGCTTCTCACTATATTCACCTCTTCATTATATGCAGGCACAATAATACTAACTCTCAATTCCACTTCAGGTAAATCAGAAGATTTACCTGTATTTGATTCTTTTACACGATTAATAAGAGTAAAAATAAACATTAAACTCAGTTTTGATGTGCTTAAGATTAGTCCCAGAAGGAATAGCGAATATAAAAAAGTTTTCCAATAATATGTAGCTTTCATCACTACTGAATCGACGGCAGTTTCGAAATCCGCATGTACCTTAGGCATGATATCATCTCTTTTCTTCCCCATCAATTCATGAATGGTTACAAATTTATATCCTTGTTTCCGGAAATATTCAATAATACGGGGTAATGCCTTTACGGTTTCAGTACGATCACCACCCGCGTCGTGCAGAAGTACTATATTGCCATATTGGTTAGCTTCAATAACCCGTTGTAATATACTGTCAGCTGTAAGTCCGGGTTCCCAGTCACGTGGATCATATGAAGATGAAACAGTAATAAGACCTTCTTTTTCAGCCGTATAAAGTGGAATGAATTCATCCAGACTACGAGGTTCGGAAGTATAAGGTGAACGGAATAAAAGAGTGGAGTGCCCTATTGCAGTTTGAATGACTAAATTAGTTGAACGGAGTTCGATCTTTTCCCGCTCATCACTTACTTTGCTCAAATTTGTATGAGTAAAAGTGTGATTTCCAATTTCATGACCCTCTCTATATATTCTTTCGACAATAGGCAAGTTGTTTTCACCATTGTAACCGATGATGAAAAAAGTTGCACGAACATGATATTTACTTAAAATATCTAATATCTGCGGTGTATAATCTTCACTTGGCCCATCGTCAAATGAAATTGCAACCACTTTTTCACGGGTGTAGCCCGATTTATTGACCACGCACGAAACCGGCAAGTCCCTATATTCTTCTTCGGTTATTAATTCGTCAATATGCGAGACTTCAAGTTTAATTTTTCCATCTTTAGGTAAACTGACAACATTGTAAACTTCACCAGAACCCTCATATTCGATATTGTAGGTTGATTTGGCCTTTTGTAGTGTCGCATAATTGAATTTGCTGGTTTTCAATGCTTCATAAGAAAGATCGTAAGCAAAGAAATCCCAGAGTCTACTGTCTTCAGCACCTAAGCGCCAAAGTGCAACTCCTGCTGTCCCAAAATCTTCTGCAGCACGGATACCGTTAAAATTTGTGGCTGCATCAACAAATACAACTTTATGTTTGAGGTTGTTTTCATCAGTGTATGTATAGTCTAAGTTGAAAGTATGATTGTTAAAACTGATTTTAGAGCCCCGCTGGGCTGCTTTAGTGATGGCTTTATGATAAGAAACATTTGTTCCGACACAACCTTCTGCCCAATCATAACCATAGGCCGGAATACATAATACTAATTTCTCATTTGGTATTTTTTTTAATGTCTCGTCTAATGCCGCTTCTACCCACTTTTGAGAGGCAATGGGTCCCGGAAGATTTAACGAATTGTGTTGGTCATAAGCCATTAAAAAAATGAAATCATTCGTTTTTGCTAGTTTATTAAGGTCGTATGCATTGTTAAACGGTTGAATGTCCTGAGTAACCAGATAATTTCTTTCGTGAAGTGAGGCATATAATTCTCTTTGAAAATCAACTAAATCAGCTGTTTCTACAATGTCTTCCAAATTCTCAAAATCGATATTTATCCCCTGAAACTTGTATTTGTCCAGTACTTGAATAATTTTTGTAATAAACTCAGTTCTATTATGTTTTGAAGAGATGATCCGGTTTACATTTGAGCCATTGAATCTTCCTTTGTAGAAGTTCGTTACCATGGGCACAATTGCAACTTTTTCCTTTCTCATTATATTTAAGGCAATGGAATCAATTTTCACGGTAAACTGATCGGTACTGTCATTTACAAACAGCCATTCAGGGAGCACCATATTTAATTCAGAGGCATTAATTTCGAGTGAAAACCTTGCCTGTGGGTCCCAGTTTACATAAAATCCTGCGCGAATTGGTAAATCTAACTTTTTATTCGAAGGTAAAACAACATGTTTCAGATATAGATCGTGATCCTTGTTTCTTTCTCTTATTTTTTTTATATCAGCCTTAAATTCTAACATCGATTGTTTAGAGAAGGACGCTTCTAAATCGCTCTTGGTTAGTTTCTTTAACATAGGCTTCTGAGCGATTGGTTCAGGTAAATTTCCATTCGGTTTGTAAAAAAGAATAGAAATGGTAAAGGTAATCGACAGTAAAATTGTTAATACGATGAATGACCGATAAAGCCATTGAAACGTTTTCCACCTTGTAGGTTTGTCAGTTTGAAAAATCTGACGGTGTTTGTTTGACATAGTGGTTGCGAATTAATTATAAATCAAAAATATACCCGTGAATGTTTCTTTATAATTATCAACTGATTCGCAAAAGTAAGTCAATCAGAGTATTTGTTGTTCTGTTTTTTAGAAAGTTTATATATTGTTCCATCCCGAAATGTTTTTATGGGCTGCAAGTGCATGATTTTGCTAATTTCTTTTAAATTCAATAAATCAGGATTGTTATCCAGGTTAAACCAAATCAGAATGCAGGATGTATTTGTAAAGAATTCTTTAACATCTTCATTGTAAGCCATTTCAGGTAAAGTGGCGCATTGATTACCGGTTAAAAAATATACTGCCTGACAATGATTTGAATAAACATTTTCGTTCATTTTGAATATTTCGGGATCTTTTCTCAAATAAGTAACGAGTTGTGATTTTTGCCATGTATCTTCACTATAGCCAGGAATACCTGTTTCGAGCATGTACTCTAAATTATCTTTATTGATCATTATAAAAGAATACACGAAAAGCCCTCCTATGCCGAGCGAAAATCCCCAAATTATCCATCGTAATAATCTTTTTGAGAGAGATTCGCGCCATTTTGGTATTTGACAGGTTGAAACAAGTAATAAAGGAATAAAGGCTGGAGCAAGCAATCGGTTATTGATGGATTCATACCTTGATATAGTAGAAGAAACGATAATAAACAATACGTAAACTACAAAAAATGCGACTAAAATATTTTCGTAAGTATAGTAAGCTTTCCAATGTTTGATATTACGAATGAAAAACGAGATAAAAAGGATGATTACAAGAATAAATATAAGTTTCAGAAACAATTGATTATTAATGTCGAATGAAAACCAATCCGTGAAAACTTTTCCTGAATATTCAATATTTTTCGATAAAAGAGTTGTTCCTTCCTGACGTTTACCAGTTGCCAGGCCGACTTCCCATATGTTGCGGATTAAATTAATGAATACTAAAGAGACGCTGATGCAGCCAAAGTAAATGCCATGTGAAAATTTACGCGGCCAGCTAAGATTCTTATCAAAAAGAATCAATAATTCCCCGGTAGCAAGCAGTGTTATGCCTGCATACCGGGTGTCGAATGCAATAGCACTCACCATTGCCACAATGCTTAGTGATAATAAGCTATGAGTCTGAAAATATCGTTTGAAATTTAAGAAAAACACCAGGCAAAGTAATATAAATAAGGTTTCTGACCAAAGCATAGTGTAAATTTCTATCAATGAGGGACTTATTGCTATTAGGATCAGAACAATGCGTTTATACAATTTTGTTTTGTATTTAAAGCTTTCTATTAGGATGCCACTAAAAAAGATCACTAATGCAAAGAGAAAACCATTTATGTAGGGTGCCGTTTCCACTATGTCAATGTTGGAAACAAACATGATTAAAGCTAAAAAAAACGGGTAAAAAAGAGGAAATAATACAAGAGGAGCATTTAAATAATCAGTAAAACCTTTTCCTTCAATAAAATTTCGTGCTGCTGAGGCATACGCTATTGAATCCGGAGAAATTCCAATACCATTGTGCCTGGTAAATAATTGCACAATAAAAAAACCTAAGATTCCTAAAAGAATAGCATCGTAGTTTGTTTTTAAGAAATTCCGGATCATAAATTTGAAATAAAAATGATATTCCTTTTTTGTTTTATTACCGTTTATTACGGGTGATAAAATCAGAAAATTAATCCATGAAAATACATCCATACGACATAACGGACAAATTTGCCTAATAACATAGAGATGGCCACGATCCAAAAGTTACACCGGAAGAATCCGGAGGCTACTGCAATGGCATCGCCGATTCCGGGAAGAAAGGAGAAGAATGCGAACCAGTCGCCGTAGTGATGGATTTTTTCAAGCCATTTTTCAATCTTTTCTTTTTTTATCCGCAGGTATTTTTCTATCCATTCAATCTTTCCCAGTTTTCCAACAAAGTAGCAACTAAGTCCCCCGAGCCAGTTGCCTGCCGTGGCGACGAATACGCACGTCCAAGTGTCTAAACCGCCGAATATCAAAGCAGAGAACACAACTTCTGAACTGAAGGGTACAACTGTGGCTGCTAAGAAGGAAGCGATAAATAGCCCCAGATATCCCAGTGAGACAAAAGTTGTCATATGTCAGAGTGTATAATAGTTGAAGAACATGTAGGCGATATTCACCAGACAAAATATAATAAAGAGCAACGGATATAACTTCGATTTGTTTAATGTAAAAGGATGTGATAATAACATTGCAAGACAAAACGCAATGAAGGGCAATAATGACAGGGCATGTTTGGCAAACGAGATTACCAGTAATATCAGAAAGACCAGATACACTAAGATGAGGTTGATGTTTTTTCGGGTTTGTATGGAATCATTCAGCAGATTGGTGTATATGCCTGCTAGTCCTGTTATTAGCAACGAGATGATGACAATAATGTAGATTTGTTCATGCAAAGCTCTTCCTGAAAATATAAAATAGGGTTTGAACTCAAAGAAAAGATTTTCAAAAAGATGCATCTCGTTTCCTGTATAAAGATTGTAAGAAAAATAATAGATCCAGGGAACGATAAGTCCGATGACAGATGCGAAAAAAACTTTTATCGAGAAACATTTTAATATCATGAATCCTATCCATGATACCGGTATGAGGAATAAATAAACAGGATTAATGAGTCCTGTCAGCGACATGAGAAAGCTACCGATAAATGCCGGCTCAACTGCTTTCCTGTTCCGGTACATGCCCAAAAAAAGCATGAGACAGATCAGGAAAACAGAGAGGGCAAGATGAGATAAATACAAAAAATGAGTTTCCTTCCAGACTGAAATAAACAGTGCGAAGAAAAAAACCGGAAGAAAGCTTTTCGCCCTGATGATTGAATATTTGCTATTGATTTGTATGATCAGCAAAATATTGAATATGGTAATTGAAAAGATGGAAAGGATCATCCAAAACTTATTGGGCTGTAGTATCCTTATCGCTGCCGTTTCATAATTCTGAAAATCAGGAATGAATATGTAATTAAGTCCCCAACTCACCAAATAAAGTGTTATTAACAGGCCGATCATGGGCATGTCAGGTTGAATTATTTTTTTGAGACTGGGGTACTTCATCTTTCAGGATTTAATTTATAAAACCTCTTTTTACTAATAAAGCAGAAGGGTTTGGTTGTTTTCCTCTGAATTTCAGATAAAGTGTCATAGCTTCTTCGGAGTCACCTTTTTCAAGGATATTCTTCCTGAAAGCAGTAGCAACTTCTTTGTTGTAGATATCTCCGGTTTCCACAAAAGCCTGATAAGCATCTGCATCCAGTACTTCTGCCCATGTATAACTGTAGTAACCTGCTGAATATCCACCGGCAAAAGCATGGTTGAAATTAGTACTACGATAACGAACAATGATTTCAGGGATCATGCCCATTTTCTCCATGGATGCTTTTTCGAACGCGTTTACATCAAGATTATCGGCATTCTTCAAACTATGGTAATCCATATCGAGAATAGCTGCCGATAAGAGTTCGGTCATAACGAAACCCTGGTTGAAGGTGCCCGCTTTCTTGATTTTTTCAATCATCACGTCAGGCATCACTTCACCTGTTTTGTAATGTTTTGCATAAGTTTTAATTACTTGTGGTTCAAAACACCAATTCTCCATAATTTGTGAAGGCAGTTCAACAAAGTCGCGAACCACATTTGTCCCTGACAGGCTCAAGTAGGTATTTTGAGAAAGTAAACCATGCAAAGCATGTCCGAACTCATGGAAAAGTGTCTGCACGTCGTCCATGCTCAATAAAGAAGGTTTGTCGGAAGTTGGTTTGGTAAAGTTACCTACATTCACAATAACCGGCCGGAGATTTTTCCCGTTACGATAATATTGTTCCACAAAATTACTCATCCATGCTCCGGCTCGTTTTCCCGGACGTGGAAAGTAGTCGGTGTAAAGAATTCCGATAAGTGATCCGTCAGCGTCTGTTATTTCAAATGCTTCAACATCAGGGTGGTATTTTGGGAAGTCAGATAATTGTTTGAATTTCAATCCGTAAAGCTTACTTGCAAGATCGAAAGCTCCCTGACGTACATTCTCCATCTTGAAATAAGGACGGATTGCCTCTTCGTCAAGATCATATTTTGCTTTTCGCAGTTTTTCAGCATAATACCACCAGTCCCAGGCTTCCAGTTTTTCACCTTTTCCTTCAGCGTCCATCAGCTTTTGCAATTCGGCAGCCTCTTTTTTAGCCTGATTAAGGGCAGGTTGCCATACTGAAGCCAGAAACTCATACACTTTTTCGGGCGTTTTTGCCATGGTGTTATCGAGGATGAAGGCCGCAGGCGTTTCAAATCCCAGTAATTGTGCTTTTTGAATGCGCAGTTGCAATATCTGCTTAATGACGGCTTTATTATCATTTGCATTGTTATTGTCACCTCTGTTAGCCCAGGCCAGAAGTAAATCTTTGCGCAGTGATCTGTTTTCTCCATATTGTAATACAGGCATGAAGCTGGCTTTTGAGGTTGTAAAGAGCCATTTTCCTTCCTGTCCGGCTGTTTTTGCCGCTTCGGCTGCCGCTTGCACTACACTTTCAGGCAATCCTTTCAGATCGTCTTTGTTGGTGACGAACTTTTGATAAGCATTATTGTCGGCAAGCAGATTCTGTCCGAAAGTGAGTTCAGCCAAACTTAATTTTTTATTGATTTCTCTGAGTTTTTCCTTGTCAGCAGCGTTCAAATCGGCACCGCTTCTTACAAAATTTTTGTAATACTTTTCCAGAATACGGTTTTGTTCCTGATTGAGATTCAGGTTTTCCCTATTGTTGTACAAAGATTTTACCCTTGCGAAGATGGCATCATTAAGGTAGAGATTATCAGCATGTTCCGACAGTAAAGGAGAGATTTCATTGGCGATAGTATCCAGCTCGGCATTTGTTTCTGCCGAATATAAATTCGAAAATACTCCTGAAACTTTTTGCAACAATTCTCCGCTCAGTTCCAGTGCTTCGATGGTGTTGGCAAAAGTAGCGCTGTCTTTATTGTTGGCAATAGCATCATACTCAGCCTGCTGTTGTTTTATACCTTCTTTAAAGGCAGGCATAAAGTGTTCATTCTTAATGTTTTCGAACGGAGGTATTCCGTATTGATTTTTAAATTCGCTGAAAAAAGGGTTTTTAGAGGTGCAGCCAGCGAAAGCCAAACCAGTCATCATAATCATAATTATTTTTTTCATATTGTATTTTTTTTGCAAATGTATGTTTTTTTGTTGAATATTGAAATGGCAACGGTCTGCGGTCTACAGTCAGCAGTCAATAGTCTACGGCCTACTGTCTACTGTCTACTGTCTACTGTCTACAATTATTTACTACATATTCCTTGTCTTTTTCCAACTGGAGAATAAGCTGGTCAACCGAATCGAATTTTTTTTCATCCCTTATTTTGTGAAGAAACTGAATTTTTATCTCCTGATGATAGATGTCTTCAGAGAAATCAATAATATGTACTTCCAGACTAATATTTGTTCCATTGTCAAGAGTTGGTCGCCGGCCGATATTCATCATTGCTTTGTAGAATTTTTGATTCCATTCAACCATTGCTGCGTACACGCCTGTCCCGGGAATGAGTTTATCGGAATTTACCGGTTTAAGATTAGCAGTTGGGAAACCGATTTTTCTTCCTACCTTGAATCCATCAATTACATAACCGGTAAACGCGTAAGGAGTTGTTAAAAGGGCATTTGCTGTTTCAATATCTCCGTTTTTCAAGGCCGTTCTGATTTCGGAGGAGCTAATATGGTTCATGGTTGCAGTGGTAAATCGTGTCGCCTGAATTACCTCTATATCTGTCTGTTTTCCATATTGAACATACTCGGTAAATCCATCTTCCCTGTTGTGGCCAAAACGATGATCATGGCCTACGAGCAAAAGGCCGACTTTAAGTTGGTCAGCCAGGATCTGACTCATAAATTCATAAGCCGATAGTTTTGCCATTTCAGGGCTAAAGTTGAGTTCTATAACCTGATCAACACCAGTAGCTTTCAGTAGCTGTATTTTTTCTTCGGGCGAACAAAGCAACTCCGGTTGATAGGACGCATGCAGAACTTTTCGGGGATGCAGTTTGAAAGTAATGACCATACTGAGGAGCCCGTGCTTTTTGGCTTCCTTTTTCAGTTCATTGATCAGAAATCTGTGACCTGCATGCACACCGTCGAAGAAGCCGACTGTGGCAGCATATTTTTGAACCAAATGAGTCACATTAGAGCACATAAGTATATTTGAAAAATAGAATTATAGTGTTGTTTTGCTCTTATTTCAGAAAATCAAGACTTTCGCCGGGGGTTACATGATAAGTGTTGAAGCCAAGACTTTTAGCGGTCAGTATATTTTTCTCTCCGTCGTCGAGAAATAAACATTCCTCCGGTTTTACCTGCGCATCCTGCAATAATTTCTCGAAAATATCAGCATGAGGTTTTATAGCTCCCAATAAATAAGAATAATAACATTTATCAAAGAGCTCGTCCATAGTCAATCCGAATTTTGCCAGTTCTTCAGGCAAGCTCCTGTTGATATGGATATAATTGGTGTTACTGAGCAGCAATAATTTATATTTTTTTCGCAACGCCAATAGCAGGTCGATCCTTTCACGGGGAATATCAAGCATGATAGAACACCAAGCGTCATCAATCTGTTTGTCAGTCAATGGATTGTTGCTTAGTTTTTTGATTTCGTTTCTGAAAGTTTCCGGAGTGATTTCTCCTTTTTCCCATTGAATAAAAAAACCGCTATGCGTAAATTTTCCAATATAGTTATCTGCGTTTATAAATCCGATTTTTTTAAAGTTATCAATACCTTTTTGGATGTCGATATTGTAAATTACCCCACCCAGATCAAAGATCATGGTAGATATGTTCTTAATTTGCATCATTTTATTGAAAAAAAACTCCTGCCTATTTGCAGGAATGGTAAATAATATTACTTTTGCAATCGCTTTGCAAAGATAATAAAAATTGTAATAGCAGGGCCCTTAGCTCAGTTGGTTAGTAGCACCTGACTCATAATCAGGGGGTCGTTGGTTCAAGCCCAACAGGGCCCACAAAAAAGACAAGCACTTACAAATTTAATTTTGTAGGTGCTTGTCTTTTTGTTTATTTGACTAATTTAAAAATATCGTGTTTTTTTGAACTTTTATTGTAATATAACTGTTTTTAAAATGAATATTAAATGAAGTTAAAATATTGGGATGCACTAATCAGGTAGTTAATTATAATGAAAATTTATCATTCATAGTTGCAGTTTCATTTTCGGAGTTGTTGTAATAATAAATATATCCTATATTTGCAGACTTTATTAACTGACTTACTGTGTCTTATGGCGATAAATGTAAAGAGTTTAAAATGTTAAATGTGGCGATAAAAAATGAATTTGTAAGCGATTGGGTCAATAAAAAAGTAAAAATAAAGTAAGAATTTATTGTTTCGTATCCTTTGTAAGTAAATTTGGTTGATAATTGATATTGTAATGTTGCGTATAACATATCATATGAAAAGAAAATTCGTTTATATTGCATTCATTCTCATTCTGATAACGTTGAGTCCAGTCAAAGCTGTTGAACCAGATTCGCCTGACGATGTGGTTCTGGTTAATACCGGTCTGATGAATATTCATACGGGAGGGACTAATGGTGTGGCCATGTACGTTCCTTTTGCTATGCGCCATGCAGGAAGCAATGTAAGTGTGATATTGAACGGAGCGATCAATGTGGGAGGTAATTTTTATCAGGATGCATCGACAGCGGTATTTAAAACAGATGAGGCCACGAGTACTTCAGCCGCTTATTCTAACGGAATTTTCAGGTTTGTGAAAAACTGGAACCAACCGAGAGAAATCAATTCAAATCTTATTGCAAGCACCTATGACAGAGGCGTGAGCTATATTGCATTTCCTAATGTCCGTATAGCCACCAACGATACTTTTAAAATTTCTGCAAAAATGGGAATGGATGCTTTGACACTAAAAAGAGATCCCGGATATACCGGGAAAATGGTGTTAAAGTCAGATCGTTATGCTGATCAGGTTTACGATGCCTCATTACGGGTTACAGGTCAGGGAAAATCGGAAGATTTGGTTGATGCCGGTTCGGTAATTATTGAACGTGAAATGTCGTATTACAGGAGCTTATCAGGAATAGACAAGCTTTTTGGTTTTGCAACGCCCTTTAACAAAACACAGTTATCAGGCTATTTTGCCGGAAACTGGGTTCGACGTCCTGTTGCTGAACCTGTTACCGGCCATACCCATTACGTCTTCGGAAATGAGCAGGATGAAAACGGGACTATCCTGGCAAGTCAGTACATATATCATCCATTGGAGAAATTACAACCTGCGCAAGCCTATCTTATCCGGCCTCGTCCTGAAGGATTCAGGTATGCCGATTTGCAGGCTCAGAATGGATTAAGTGTTACCAATGGTGATACGACTGCCTATGATCAGAGTAAATTTGTTTTTAATGGCAAAGTATATACCCTGGCAAGTTACAATGAGCAGCTGTTTGCTCAGGATACTCTTTTTCACAGCCCATCTGTTACAAGTACTTCTACAACCATCAACTGGTTGATTGGTAATTCATATACGTCACCGATTGGAACCAACCAACTGATTGATGCCATGTCGGCCAGCCCTTTAAAGTTTTCTCCGTATATATGGGTTTATCCGGCAGGATCATCAACTTATCAGAGTTATAAAATTACAGGGACGGATAATATTGTTGTACAGGACCTTCAGGAAATTCCGGCGATGAGTGTTTTTATGATTCGTGTGCTCAACGGTACAAATCCGGGACAGTTTAATATTACAAAAGAAATGCAGCGACATGCCAAGGTGACTCATAGCACAGTGCAAAAAGTTAAAAGAGCTGTGTCAGAGAATATAAACAATCAGGTGCGTTTCAGAGTTTCTCCTACTGATAATAATTTGGTATATGATGTTGCGGCTATCGGGTTAAGGGCAAGTGCGCAGTCAGGTAGTGATAGTTATGACATGACTAAAGTGTATAGTGAAGCGGATGTATTTCAATTGTATTCTTTATCCTCTGTCGATGCAAAACTTTCAGCGAATGGCGTTCCTCTCAATACAGAACAGGTTCGTCTTTGTTTTCGACCTGTAAGTCGTCCCACTGAATTCCGTTTGGAGGCAGAGGATGTTGAAAGTCTGAGTTCTCAGGGCTTGTGGCTTGAAGATAAAAAAACAGGTAAAATAATAGATATGATGGTGAACGGTAGCTATATATTTACAGGTAGTGCGGGAGATGCTGAAGAACGTTTTATTATTCATTTTGTGGCTCCGGGTAATACTGGGCTTGGGGAAGGGGATATTTCAGGATCGGGAATATACGTATATGTGGAAAATCAAAGCCTGATGATCAATAATCTGACCACAAATGATTTAGGTTCGAAGATATTACTTTTCGATGCTTTGGGCCGACTGATAAGTATGCATGTGGCAAATGCCTGTCCGGTAATGGTAATTCCGTTTAATTATGCATCCGGAATGTATGTGATGAAAATGAATGGAGACAGAAATGCCTCTGCTAAATTTACAAATAAGAAACTATAATCAAAAATATTTAATCGGATTATTTTATATGAGGACCAATATCATACATGTATTGATAATAGCAATAATTCTTATTGCCGGATGGTCTCTTTTTACTATTCTTCAGGATATCTATAATACTGATGCTACAAAGTATAGGAGTTATAGTGTCGTGGGAAAGAGTAAACAGTATCTTCCTCTTATTCCTCAGAATTATTCTGGACAGCGAAAATATCCGGTATATAAACCCTCATCGTCGACTTTGTCACAGAGCAGATATTCCAGGGTAAACGGGCATGTTAGTTTGCCACAAATAAATGAAGAGGAACTCTTTGTAAATGAAATGAATTACAATGTACAACTCAGGAGTGAATCTGATCAATTGAGCCAAAATGCGAAAAAAGTTTCTCAAAATAGTAGCAGAAATATTGCTGAGACGTCAATGTCAAGAATGGTAAAGCCTTTTTCGAGAAGTATGGCTGTTGACACACGACGCAATATCGCAGATGCTTCAGTTTCCATTGAAGGAACTTCCGGTTCAATGTCAGAAGGTAGTGGCATGATGCGGATATTTGGAAATGAGGAGGAAGGGGATGCAATTGAAGGTGGTGGTGGAACAGATAATTATAAATTTTATAATGATGTTCCTGTGGGGGATGGTTTATATTTACTTGTGTTGATGGCAGTATTTTATGGCTTGTTTAAAGCGCTAAAAATGTCCAATAAATTTTCATATAAAAATAATCGCTAACAATATTAAACTATATGATATGAAAAAGATATTTCTTTTTATGATGATTGTATCTTCATTTGTGTTTGCCACTTCATTGAATGCACAGGTAACCATTGGTTCCAACGCAGAACCAAATGCCAATGCAGTACTCGATCTGCAAAGTTCCAGTAAAGGTTTGTTATTACCTCGTCTGGCTTTGATACGTACCGACAACTCAGCGCCCCTTTCGGCCCATACTGCTGGAATGACGGTTTATAATACGGCAACTTCTGATGGTTCTGTTCCTTTTGAATTTTATGTTTCACCTGGATTATACTATAATGATGGTACAAAATGGGTTCGTTTACCAATGGGCTATACGAACTGGTTTTATATGCCTTCGGTAGCGTTTGATACTTCAGTTTCAGCGACCGGACAAACGAAAAACCTGTACACTCTTTATTACAATCAGTTTCATGCTCCTTTGGTGAAAAGTACTGGTGCACCGGCTTCAGTACCTTATATCCCAGCTGCTACTGATTTATATTATTATATTACAGATTATGATACAAATGTTTTTCGTAATGTCAGTATCAGTGCCAGCGGAGTAATGACCTATGATGTAAATGCCACAGCAACAGATTGTTCTTTCATTAATATTGTATTCGTGTTGAAATAGATTTAGTTTTTCAGATGGATCAAATTTAATATTGCCTACGAACCGAATTCTCAATTAAAACTATGTATGAAGACATTTTTTGCTGTTAGAAAATATTATTTGGGTTTTGTATTAGTACTTGGGTTGCTTTATGTGCCGGTGAGTACAGTGCAACTTCATGCGCAAATAACCCCCGGTTTAATTGTAAAGCCTGCGCTTTCTCCCGGAAATGCAGTCATGGATCCTGATCGTGATGGATATGTCTCATTAAAAGTGAATGGTGTGCAGTCCGGTTTTACTATTCCACCTAATAATGACGTTGTTCAAAGTGAGATTCCTTATGTCTCTTTAGTCAAACCTGATCCCAGAGCAGACCTTTTAAGAGGCCCTACTGGTAGTTTCTCTGAAATAGTTGGTGTGGATGCAGCCGGAAATAATGCCATACTGACTTATACTGATGGGACCAATGTTTTTTACAGGTTCAGATTGGATTATATGAGTCCCAATACTATTACGTATTCAATTCTTATCGATACTGATGGTAAGTTTGGCTTTACAGGTGATAATGCCGACCCCAATGCTGTTTCGGGAAATCCCGGATTTGAAATTGAAGTGGCCCTGACAACCAATTTTTATGTAAGAGCCTATAAGGTTGATGGAACAACCTCTGGGACGCTTGTATATAGTGCTCCGTATGAAACCAATTGCCAGAAAGCAGTTGCAGTAACTCATTCCAGTGATAACCCTGATTTTTTCTATGATTTTTATTTGCCTTTGTCGGCTTTGACCGGAATTACATTTGCTCCTCCAACTTATCCGGCAAATATTACGGCATCTTCACCTCTTCGTTATGCAGCATTGACAACAATGAACACATCTCCGGCTATCGGAAATAATGCTATTTCAGATGTAGGTGGTCAAACCGGAAGTGGAAGCCTGGATGCTATACTGACTCAATATATTGAATCTCAAACGCCCACTCCTCCAGGAGAAGAAGTGCTTGACAGGTCGGCCTGCCCTTTTATTAATGCAATAACAGCAGGTAATACAACAATTACCGGTACTTCATCAGAACCGTCGGGAACTCTAATTAAAGTATATGTTTATCAAAGCAATGGGACTACTTTAACAGGAAGTGGAACTACTTATACTTCAGGATCAACCTGGTCAATTAATGTGGCGTCGCTCAGTCCTTCTGTTACTCTGACTGCCGGGCAAGTGGTGAAAGCAACTGCAACAGCTCCTGAAAAAGGCGTTTCATATGACAACTGTAGTAATCAAATTGTAAATGCGGTGGCTTGTAATACTCCTCCTCCGGTCTCTATGACAGCACAGAGCAATGGTAGATTTTCGGTAGTATTTACATTACAGACTGCAGGAACTAAAACAATCAAAGTATATAATGCTGATGGTTCGGTATGGGGTAGTGCTACTTCAACTTCTACAACAGTTAATACCTATGTTAATGTGTCAAACGGGACTCCTATGACGTCAAATGGTAAAGTTCCTAATGGTACTTATTATGCTTCTGTAACCTTTAACGGGTGCGAGTCTGACAAAATAGTGATATGCTATGGAGCGAGCACCACTGCTGGACCTACAGTCAATTCTCCTGTTGTGGCAGGTGCGACAACAGTTTCTGGAACGGGTATCATTGGTGGAAATATTAAAGTTTTTGCTGATGGAGTGTTAATAGGCTCCGTAAATAATCTTTCATCAACAAACTGGTCAGTCACTGTGCCACCTTTATCTCTGTGTAAAGTTATAACGGCAACTCAGTCGAAAGTGTCAACTGATTTGGCAGGTAACCCGGGGAATGGTAGTTGTGAGTCGGCAGCATCTCCAGGAGTTACTGTGACAAGAACTGCATATAAACCAGTTATTTTGTCTACTGCTTGTGTTACTGCCCCTTTCTCTGTTGGAGGATCTTCTGTTGAAGCAAATGGAACGACCGTTACTTTATACACTCCTAATTCTGCGGGTACGGTACTTGGGACTGCCACCGTTACCAATGGTTATTGGCAGGTTAACGGACTAACTCTTAGTTCCGGTTCAGTTGTTGTGGCTAAGGTTACTTCCGGCAACTGTCTGACTCCAAGTGTGGATTCCGATCCGGTAACAATTTCGGCCAAAACAAGTGTGACTGCATATAATTTAACCATTAATGCACCTGTTGAAGGGTCAGGTTTTGTGAACGGAGCTATTTCAGGAGGAACTTATCCGGTTGTTGTTAAGGTATATGTAAATGAAATTCAGGTGGGTAATGGAACTATTGTTAATGGCTCAGGCACATGGTTGGTTACAGGACTTTCGGCAAATGATTTATATGCCGAAGGAGTGGTCAGGGTAACTCTGACAGCTGCAAGTGCGTGTGAGAGTAATTTGAGTAGCGTGAATGCCATAGTACAATGTTCGCCCCCTCCGGTACCTTCGTACACAGCTGGGAGCTATAGCTATTGTTACGGAGGTGTAGGACAAGTCGTACTCAATACAAGTCAGGCTGGCGTGGTGTATCAGTTGGTTAACAGTTCCGGTGTGGCTCAGGGACCTTCTGCGATTGGTACAGGTACGTCATTAAGCCTGTATACAAAAACATTGACTACAAGTCTTACGGGCATTTATGTAAGGGCATATAAAGTGTTGAATACTTCCTGTGCAATTACTTCAACAGATGCAATTAATTTTAATGTCCAGCTTGCTGCACCTACCATAACATTCAGTAGCACTTCTCTGTCGGTGGCTGCAGGGATATCCAGCGTGAATCTTTTGTATAACTCAAAGTCAGCTAGCCCGTCGGCAGATAAATATACTATAGATTATTCTTATGCGGCTGAACAGGAGGGTTTTAAGGATATAAATACACCAATAACTATTCCGTCATCACCTATTGTGCTATCTGTGCCAAATACCCCGGCTCCTGCTCCCGGAACCTATACAGGAATAATTTCAGTATATAGCAATAGTGGCAGTTCTTGTGAGTCGGTTTATGGCTTTACTATTACAGTTTACGGTGCCACATCTCCTCCTGTGATAAAAACTGATCCCGTTGGAAAAACGATTTGTTCGGGTACTTCAACGTCGTTAAGCGTAGCTGCAGTGGGAACAGGAACACTCTCATATCAATGGCAAACTGCTGATTCTTATGTTGGTACTTATACAAATGTAACAACAGGGTCGGGTGGAACGTCAGCAAACTATACAACTCCGGTGCTTAGCGCAACCCGGTATTACAGGGTGGTGGTAACAAATACTTATGGTAGCTCCATAAGTAATACTGCGGTGGTGAATGTTACTTCAACTCCTTCTGTTCCGGGTACGATTACCGGAAAAAGTGTTGTTCCTGCCGGAAGTAATTATCTGCTGTATTCGGTTCCTGCAGTTGAAGGAGCTACTTCTTATACATGGAGCTATAGCGGAACTGGAGTGAGTATTTTGGGTTCCTCGAATAGTGTCTATATCAGTTTTGATTCAAATGCTACGAGTGGAGTTCTTTCTGTATACGGAAGTAATCTTTGCGGAAACGGATCTCCGGCTACTATCAACATCACAATTGATTATAAAGATTGTATTATATCCAATAGGATGATCAGTAAGAAATTAATCAGATAATGTTTATTTTGCCTATAGAATTATATGTGATTTGTGTACTGATTCAATAACTTCTTTCATTTAAATGTTAAAAATCGCTTGAATTAATATTTCTAGCGATTTTTTATTTCGTTGATAATGAATTTTTTGTGCTCAATTATTCAGATTTTGTAATCTCTGTATTGCAATTCATTGAACTAAATTATAATTTGTTTGTTAGATAATAACTAACATAAATGTAATTTAAAATGAATTCAAATAAGTTGATTCCAAAAGAAATCGAAGAACTTGAAAATGAAGAATGGCTGTACTCACTCGATTATGTTCTGCAGCAATGGGGCCCCGACAGGGTAGTTGAGTTGCTGCGCCAGTTACAGGTACGTGCGCACAAAGCTGGTGTTGAATTGCCTTTTACGGCAAACACTCCCTACATCAACACGATTGCCCGTTCAAAACAACCACCTTATCCGGGCAACCGTGAAATCGAGCGTCTCATTAAGAGCGTGATTCGCTGGAATGCCATGGCTATGGTGGTGAAAGCCAATAAAAATGAAAGCGGTATTGGAGGTCATATTTCAACCTATGCATCGGTCGCTACTTTGCTCGAAGTGGCGTTTAATCATTTCTTTAAAGGAAAAGGCGAAGGACATGATGGAGATTTAATTTTCTTTCAGGGACATGCTGCTCCGGGAATATATGCCCGTGCATTCATGGAAGGTCGTTTGACAGCAGAACAATTACAAAACTATCGTCGGGAATTAAATCCCAAAGGCGGACTTTCTTCTTATCCCCATACATGGCTGATGCCAAATTTTTGGGAGTTTTCTACTGTTTCAATGGGTCTTGGTCCGATCATGGCGATTTATCAGGCCCGTTTCAACCGATATCTTGAAGATCGCGGACTTAAAGTGACTTCACATCAGAAGGTTTGGGCTTTTCTGGGTGATGGTGAAACGGATGAACCTGAAGCTTTGGGGGCAATTACATTGGCAGCCAGAGAAAAACTGGATAATCTGATTTTTGTGATTAATTGTAATCTTCAGCGACTGGATGGTCCTGTACGTGGTAACGGAAAAATTGTACAGGAACTGGAAGCGGTATTCCGTGGTGCGGGATGGAATGTTATCAAAGTACTTTGGGGTGGAGAATGGGATGAAATGATTGAAAAGGATACCAAGGGCAAACTCGTTAAACGAATGGGCGAAGTAGTGGATGGTCAGTCGCAAAAGTTCTCTATTGCCCCGGGTGATTATGTGAGAAAAGAATTCTTTGGTGTTGATCCTGAATTGCTTGAGATGGTTAGTCATCTTACCGATGAACAGATCCGCAAAATGAAACGTGGTGGACATGATCCTGAAAAGGTTTTTGCTGCTTATAATGCTGCGGTGAATCATAAAGGACAACCAACTGTAATTCTTGCCAATACTATCAAGGGATATGGCTTAGGTGAAAGTGGTGAAGGGAAAAACATTACCCATCAGCAGAAGAAACTTAACGAAGATGAATTGAAGGATTTCAGAACCCGTTTCGGAATCCCAATTTCGGATGATGAAGTATCAAAAGCTCCTTTCTATAAACTTCCTGAAGACTCCCCGGAAATGCAGTATCTACGAAAAAAGAGGGAAGATCTGGGTGGTTATGTCCCTGAAAGAAAAGTAAATCTGCGTCCGATTAAAACACCGCCTGAAGAGATATTTGCTGAATTTTATGAAGGATCAGAAGGCCGTGAACTCTCCTCAACCATGGCTTTTGTACGTATCCTTTCTAAATTACTGAAAGATCCGGAGATTGGTAAACTGATCGTGCCGATTGTGCCGGATGAAGCCCGTACTTTTGGTATGGAAGCCATGTTCCGTCAACTGGGAATTTATTCGCATGTGGGACAGTTGTATGAACCTGTTGATAAAGAATTGCTATTGTATTATAAAGAAGCACAGAACGGTCAGATTCTCGAGGAAGGAATTACGGAAGCTGGTGCCATGTCGTCGTTTATTGGTGCCGGTACTGCTTATGCCACGCATGGACTCAACATGATGCCTTTCTTTGTGTACTATTCAATGTTCGGTTTGCAAAGGGTTGGTGACCTGGTATGGGCGGCAGCGGATATGTGTGCCAAAGGATTCCTTGTAGGAGGAACCGCAGGACGTACCACCCTGGCAGGAGAAGGGTTGCAGCATCAGGACGGTAACAGTCATTTGCTGGCTTATCCGGTTCCTAATCTGGTGGCTTATGATCCTGCTTTTGCTTTTGAACTTGCAGTAATTATCCGCGATGGTATCCGTCGCATGTACGAAGAGCAGGAAAATGTTTTCTACTATATCACCATCATGAATGAAAACTATGCAATGCCAGCCATGCCGGGTGATGTGAAAGAAGGAATTTTGAAGGGAATGTATCGCTTTAAAAATGGCAGCAATGCTTCTTCTGGATTAGTGGCAAATCTTCTGGGAAGTGGAACTATCATGAACGAAACCCTCAAAGCTGCTGAGATTCTTGAAGAAAAATATGGTGTTTCAGCTCATGTGTATAGCGTGACCAGCTATAAAGAATTACGCAAGGATGCCATGGATGTGGAAAGACATAACATGCTTCATCCTGATAAGGAAAAAGTGCCTTATGTGTCAACTCTGATCGACAATGATGGCGTTATCGTGGCGGCTTCTGATTATGTGAAAACTTTACCGGACTCTATTGCGAAATGGCTGCCGAAAAAGTTGTATGCGTTGGGAACTGATGGTTTCGGACGCAGTGAAGGTCGCAATGAACTGCGAGATTTCTTTGAAGTGGATGCCAAACATATTGTTTTTGCTACTTTGTATGCTTTGTACAAAGAAGGCAAACTCAAACTGACTGATCTTAAAAAAGCAATGAAAGAATTGGATATCAATCCTGATAAACTTAATCCGATGCATGTTTAAGAATATGATTGTCTGTATTAATAATCTTATGTAAACTACATATATAATGAAGAATTTTGTAATTCCTGAATTAGGTGAAAATATCAACTCTGCTACCATCGTAAAGGTACTTGTGAAAGTCGGCGACATGGTTCAGCCTGATCAACCAGTGCTGGAACTGGAAACCGATAAAGCAACCATCGAAGTACCTTCGGATGTAAGCGGTAAAGTGGTTGAAGTAAAGGTAAGTGAGGGTGATAGTGTTTCAATTGGACAGGTGATTTTCACGGCAGAGGAAGCTGGTGAAACGGCACAAACAGTACAGGCTCCAGCGGCTGATGTCGTAAAAGAACCTGAAGTCCCTGTTCAACCAGTCGTACCGGCTCCTGTGGAAGCAACTCCTGCGATTGTACAAGAACAACAACCTGTTGCAGAGGAAAAAGTGACGAACGACTTTCAACCGGAAGGTAACACCCTTGTTGAGCCGCCAAAAGCAATTTTAGTGGAAAATCAACCACCGATTCTTTCTAACGCCGCGCCTGCTGCACCATCGGTTCGCCGACTGGCCCGCGAAATTGGCGTGGATGTGAATCAAATTAAAGGTACAGGTCCCGGAGGAAGAATTCTACTCGATGATGTAAAAGCATTCAGCAAAAGTCTCCATCAGCAAAGGAATGAAATGCAACACATTCGTGTTGAACAACACCAGGAACCACTTCCTGATTTTTCAAAATTTGGTGAAACTGAAAAAGTGAGCATGTCGAATATCCGTCAAAAAACAGCTGAACACCTCAGTTACGCATGGCATACTATTCCGCATGTTACACAATTCGATAAAGCGGATATTACCCAATTGGAAGAATTCAGAAAGAGTTATGCAAAAACGGCTGAGAAGTTTGGTGTTAAGCTTACTGTGACGGCTATTCTGGTGAAGATCATCAGTTCAGCTATGAAAGCTTTTCCTCAGTTCAATGCGAGTGTGGATATGCAGAATAAGTCCATCATTTACAAAAAATATTTCAATATCGGAATTGCTGTTGATACGGAATTTGGTTTGATAGTGCCGGTAATTAAAAATGCTGATAAGCTGAATATCATCGAAATATCAAAAGAAATAAATACTCTTGCTGAGAAAGCCAGAACTAAAAAAGCCGGTATTGCTGATATGCAGGGAGGATGCTTTACCATCACTAACCTTGGAGGTATAGGAGGTACAGCCTTTACCCCGATTATTAATGCTCCTGAAGTCGCCATCCTTGGTGTTTCTAAAGGAAGTATTGAGCCGGTGTACATTGATGGTAAGTTTGAACCGAGACTTATGTTGCCTTTGTCCTTGTCGTACGATCACAGGATCATCGACGGTGCCGATGCTATCCGGTTCCTGCGGTGGGTGATAGAAGCATTGGAAAATCCGATGAAACTGATTATTGAAGGATGAACCTGATGTATAATTGTTGAATTGTCGAATTGTTGAAGTGATTATTGTTGATTTATTTCCATTAATGGATATTTAGATACAGTTCAACAATTCAACGTTTCAGCGATTCAACAAAAAACAACTACATTTGTATAAAAAATATGTTATGAATAAAAATATAGTAGTTATTGGTGGTGGACCCGGCGGATATGCTGCGGCGTTTTATGCGGCTGATCTGGGAATGAATGTTACTCTGGTGGATATGGAAAAGAATCCCGGTGGTGTTTGTTTGTACCGTGGTTGTATTCCATCGAAAGCATTGTTGCATGTGGCAAAACTGATCAATGAAACCAAAGAAGCGAAAAGCTGGGGCATTGATTTTGGAGAACCGCAGATAGATATTGATAAACTGAGGGCATTTAAAAACAAGGTGGTGAAGAAACTCACCGGTGGGCTCGGATTGCTCTCCAGTCAACGTAAAATCAATTATGTGCAGGGACGGGCTTCTTTTGCCTCTTCATCCTCCATCATTGTAAGTAAGGAAGATGGAAGCAAGGAAGAGATAAGTTTTGATAAAGCCATTATTGCCACTGGTTCTGTGATTGCCTCTATTCCATCATTACAGATTGAAAGCCGGCGTTTACTGAATTCAACTTCGGCGCTTGACTTACCGGCGATTCCGAAATCCTTGCTTGTTGTGGGTGGAGGGTATATTGGTCTGGAACTTGGTTCGGTATATGCCACACTGGGATCTAAAGTGTCGGTGGTCGAGTTTATGGACAGAATATTGCCTGGTGCTGATCAGGACTTAGTATCTCATCTTCAGAAAAGAATTTCGAAATCGTTCGATAAAATTATGCTTCAATCAAAAGTGGTTGAGATTAAAGAAGAAGGTGAAGAACTGATAGTAAAAATTGAGAACAAGGACAAACAGATTGAGGAACATCATTTTGATTATGTGTTGATGTCGATTGGTCGTAAACCACAAACTGCCGGGTTGGGTCTTGAAAGTACAAAAGTTAAGGTAAATGAACGGGGCTGGATCATTGCCGATAAATCGCTCAAAACCGATGATGATAATATTTATGCCATTGGCGATATTGTTGGAGAACCAATGCTGGCTCATAAGGCGTCACACGAAGGGCGCGTAGCAGTGGATGCTATTTCAGGGAAAAAAGTAGCTTTCGAACCTTTGGCAATTCCGGCAGTAGTGTTTACCGATCCTGAAATTGCATGGGCTGGTATTACCGAAAATCAGGCGATTGAAAAAGGAATTAAGTTCGAACTGGCAAAATTTCCATGGGCTGCCAGTGGTCGTGCAACAACCCTTGATCGCAGCGATGGTGTTACCAAACTGATCATCGATCCAGATACAGAAAGAATTTTAGGTATAGGCCTTTGTGGTCCGGGAGCCGGAGAAATGATTGCCGAAGGTGTGCTGGCCATTGAAATGGGTGCAACAGTAAAGGATCTTGCACTGACTATTCATCCACATCCAACCTTGTCGGAAACAGTGATGGAAGCCGCTGAATTATTCTACGGACATTCTTCTCATTTGTACAAGCCGGCGAAAAAGGGGTGAAATAATTGAGAGTTGAAAGTTGAGAGTTGAGAATTATTCTGATTGATAAGCCTTTGCACGCCTATCAACACTTTCAATTCTCAACTCTCAATTTTCAACTCTCAACTTTATTCTTGGTTCACTGGAATTTCCTCCTGAAAATCAATTTCTTCGGTCTTTGTTGAATCTGTTGATGTAGTGTCGACCGGTATATAGGTGTGACATTTATAATTTCTTGTAATGGTCTCTTTGGGTTTTACTGGGAATTTACCTCTGTAGTGTTTGAAGTGTTCATCTTTAAGTACTTTCTCCATAAACAGGCCGAAGATAGGCAAGGCTGTTCTGCTGCCTTCTCCCAGTTGTCCGGTTCTGAAATGCACACTCCTTTGTTCTCCTCCGACCCATGCTCCGCCAATGAGGTTTTTGGTTACTCCTACAAACCATGCATCTGAATGATTGGAGGAAGTTCCTGTTTTCCCGCCAAAATCAGTATTATAGTTGAATAAATCCCATTCCCAGAGTGCTTGCGTTGTTCCTCCGGGTTCGGTCATGCCGCCTTTCAGCATTTCTGTCATGAGCCATGCCGTTTCATAGGGGACTACCCTTTTGGCTTTGCGTTCCGGTTGGTAAATTACTTTTCCATCAGCATCTTCAATGCGGGTTACTAAAACCGGCTCGTCGTATACTCCTTCGTTTACAATGGTTCCAAAGGAATTTACAAGCTCCAGAAGTGATACGTCTGAGGCACCCAGACAGGTAGATGGTTTGTCCTCCAATGCTGTCTTAATTCCCAGCAAGTGAGCGTATTTGATTACTTCCTGTATGCCTACTTCTTTGGCTAGCTGTACTGCAATTGAGTTGATGGATCGCGCAAAAGCATATTTCAGCGTAACATTTCCCGAGAAGGAGTAATTGACATTATTGGGTTTCCATGATTTTGGTTGTCCGTTTTCAATGTAATCCCATGTGATAGGCTTGTCTACACGGTAATCGCAGGGTGACATACCATGCATCATAGCAGCAGTATATACAAATAGTTTGAATGTCGATCCGGGTTGCCGTTTCGATTGTGCAACCTTATCGTACTGCCAGAAATTGAAATCGATGTCACCTACCCAGGCTTTGACTTCTTTGGTGCCTGGTTCCATAGCCACAAAACCGGCATGCATGAAATGATTCATGTAACGGATGGAATCCATTACACTGAGAGTGGTGTCTTTAACTCCCAGTTTGTAATCAAACACTTTAGTTCTTCTTGGAATATTCAGATATTTATCAATGGAGTCAACATTGTTGTCGAACTTTTTTTGTAATGCTGCGTAATATTTGGTTTTTTTTGCAATGTTTTCTACAAAATCAGGAATTTCCACTTTATTTTCATCCCGCCAGGGATTTTGACCACGCCAGTGGTCGAAGAATCGTCTTTGTACAGCTTTCATCTGCTTTTCAACAGCTTCCTCAGCGTATTTCTGCAATCTGGAATCCAGTGTTACATAAATTTTTAAACCGTCAGAATAAATGTCGTAACCGGTTTGCGATTCCCAATCTTCCAGATATTTTGCCAGATATGCCCTGAAATGAAGCGCTTTCCCGTCAAACGATTGTTCGACACTGTATTTGAGCTGAATAGGAATTTGTTTTAAAGAATCGCATACCTCTTGTGTGATAACCTTATGGGTAACTAAATTTTGTAATACAATATTACGTCTTTCTTTCGAACGTTGGGGGTTTTGAATCGGGCTGTAGTAAGTGGTGGCCTTAAGCAGACCGACAAGCGTTGCCGACTGTTCATAGTTTAACTGAGAGGGTTTTACTTTAAA
Source organism: Paludibacter sp. (assembly GCA_034927265.1). Taxonomy (GTDB): domain Bacteria; phylum Bacteroidota; class Bacteroidia; order Bacteroidales; family Paludibacteraceae; genus Paludibacter. The sequence goes on along the minus strand of JAYFQH010000003.1, from coordinate 96,681 downwards.
AAATGTTTTTGCCGCTGTATTTATACCGAACGAATTGCTTCCAAAGTCAACCGTGTTCAGATACATTGTCAGAATTTCCTGCTTAGTGTAAAAGATTTCGATCTTCACAGCGGTAATCCATTCCTTGGTCTTCATAATGATGAGTTTTACCCCCGGGATGTATCCGAAAAGACCTCTTGAATACTGGTTTCTGGTTTTATACATATTTTTAACCAGTTGCTGTGTGATGGTACTTGCTCCACGTGGATTGCCTTTCAGCATATCTTTGAAGGCTGCAAAAACACCCTGAAAGTCGATGCCAAAATGTTTGTAGAAACGTTCGTCCTCTGTGTAAATCAGTGTTTTGATAAGTTTGGGAGAGATTTCTTCAAAGCTGACGGGTGTTCTGTTTTCAGAGAAGTATTTTCCAATGATTTGATTGTCGGAACTGATAATAAGTGAAGCCGAACTTTGATTCGGATTTCCAATACTTCTCAGGCCCGGTGATTTTCCGAATAACCATAGGAAATTAATGTCAACCAAAAATAAAAATATTAGAAACAATACCAAACTTGTGATGGCAATATTGACAAGCTTTCTATACCATGGTAAACTTTTATATCTTACAAAGCGAACTTTACGCCATAGAATAAACCTGACTGTCCATTTTTTTATCTGTTGCCAGATAACCGGGCTTATATCTTTGATATAGTTGAAGACAACCGAAAGCAGAGACTTAATTTTATTCCACATGTATTGAAGGAATTAGGCTGCAAAGTTAATGCAAAAAGCTGTAAGATGCTATATGCCGGATAAAATATTCATAAATCACTGTTTAAGTGAGAACATAAATGAGATCTCGGTCATTTAAGTATTGACTTATCTTTTCTTGTCCTTTGTTATTCGTTGAACTTCTTTTAGTAATAAGGGAAAAGCCGGCTCAGTCATTCCATGTCCATAATCATCAAGTTCAAAAAGCCGGGTTGCCTTATGTCCTGCAATTTTCATCATTCTCATCATATAGGCGTTTTCCTCATATCTGCCGAGCATTTCTAATTCTCTGTCACCGGTAATCAACAGCAAAGGAGGTGCATCAGGACGAACGTGATAAAGAGGAGCTAGCTGGTCAATAATGGGTTGTGTGTCTGGAATGCCTCTTTCTTTTCTGGCTGTAAAATGTGTTATCGTTTGAGCACTTAACGGAATCAATCCGGCAATCCAATTGGCATCTATGTCATATTTTTTTAACCATGATTTATCCAATCCAACCATGCAGGTGAGATAGCCTCCTGCTGAATGTCCCGAGACAAAGATCAATGTTGAATCTCCTCCGTAATTTTTGATGTTATTAAATGTCCAGCTTACTGCTGCTGCGGCATCTTCAATACATTGTGTTACTTTTACTTTAGGTGATAAACGGTAATTAACCGCTACGATACCAATACCTTTTTCTTTTAATGCAGATGGAATTTCCTTGTTGCCGCCGGTTAAGCTGCCGCCATGAAACCATATTACGGTAGGGAAACCTTTTATATCGGTTGGATAATATACATCTAAAATACAACTTTCTGCGATGTAATTATCAGAACGGTTAATATCTGTGTTGTAGTATTGGATGTTACTTTTTGTTTCGTAATTAACTTTTTGCGCAAAGATTAATGTGCAGAATCCGGTTAATAGAATCGAAATTAATAATTTTCTCATAAAGAAATTTTAAATATTTTGTCTCTTTATATTTAACACGTTAAGCTTTATCTGTTTTTCTTAATTTTCGTCCGCTTTTTTGTAAGGCCTGATCAAGCAAATACAGAATTTGTCCGTTTGTGCTGCGGAACTCGTCCGCAGCCCATTTTTCAATCGCTTCCATCGTGTCGGAGTCGATCCGGAGCACAAAACTTTTATTTTTATTTTCTTTTGCCAATGTTTCTATTGATAAAGTGATCCTGTATTTAAAACCGGCTGAGCATTCTCTTCTCCACATAAAACAACCAGTAAGTTGCTTACCATCGCTGCTTTTTTATCATCATCCAGTTCTATAATGTTTTCTTCGGATAATTTGTTCAGGGCAATTTTTACCATTCCCACTGCGCCATCTACAATTTTCTCACGGGCGGCAATGATGGCATCGGCTTGTTGACGGCGGAGCATAACGGCTGCAATTTCGGGAGCATAGGCTAAATAGTTGATGCGCGCTTCCACTACTTCAATACCAGCTATTGAAAGTCGTTCGTTGATCTGTTTTTCAAGAATCTCATTCACTTCTTGTCCTCCCGAGCGGAGGGTCATCTCAGTTTCATGAGCTGAACTCGAATGATCGTAAGCGAACATTCCTGCAACATTTCGTAGGGCAGCGTCCGATTGAATCTTTACGAAGTTTTCATAAGCTTTCATCTTTTGTCCCACGTTATCAGTGGCAGGTGCCCCCGGTGTGGTGACAGACATGGAGGCATTGTCGATATCAAATGAAGCTTTATAGGTGTCGGTAACTTTCCATACAACCACCAAACCAATCATGATCGGATTACCCGATTTGTCGTTTACTTTAATAGGTTCGGCATCCAGATTTCGTGCCCGCAAGGTTAATTTTTTCTTAGTGTAAAATGGGTTTACCCAGAAAAACCCATTTTCTTTGACGGTGCCTTCATACTTACCAAAAAAAATCATTACGCGTGCCTCATTGGGTTCAATCTGCATGAAACCTCCCCAGAAAGCACAATTCAGTGCGAATAATACCGCGTCGAAAATCATGATACTTATTCTTAGACTTTCAGCAATTCCGGCATTGATCGTCCAGACAAACAGGGCTACAATACCAATAAGAAACAGAAAATTGAAAATTAAAGCAGGTATCCCTGCTAATTTTACTCCACTAAAGATTTCTTCTTTTCTTTTCATAATATATTAATTAAAATGATATTAAAATAATATCACAAAGATTCAGAAAAATATTTTAAAACTCCAAATTTTCTATAAAAATGTTTGAGTTAAAATTGATTAATTTTTTCAACGGCATAAGTCATAATTTTTTCTATCTTTGCAGCTTTAATGAACACGAGGATAAAATTTCTTTTGTTGTATTAATAACAGTCTTCATTTTCACAACTTCATACATCAGACAATGAGTGGTTTCTTTGGTAGTGTTTCAAAAAAAAATTGTGTGGCCGATGTTTTTTACGGCACCGATTATCATTCACATTTAGGTACAAAAAGAGCGGGTTTGGCTTTTTTCTCTGAAGAAAAAGGATTTCAACGGGCAATTCACAGTCTGGAAGATGGGTACTTCAGGAATAAATTTGAAAACGATATCAAGGGTTTTACCGGGAATAGTGGTATCGGTGTAATCAGCGATACAGAGCCGCAGCCGATTGTTGTAAATTCTCATATGGGCCGGTTTGCAGTGGTAACTGTCTGTAAAATTGTCAATGTGGATGAACTGGAAAAAGAATTTCTCAATAAACATTATACATTCTCAGAAACAAGTCTTGGTACGGTAAATCCCACGGAACTTGTGGCAATGTTAATTGCCGAAGGAAAAGATTTCCTTTCAGGCATTCAAAACGTATTCGACAGAATCAAAGGTTCATGTTCAATGCTTATTCTGACAGGAAATAAGATCATTGCTGCCAGAGATAAATTGGGCCGCACTCCAATTGTTATTGGGAAGAAAGAAGATGCTTATGCGGCAGCTTTTGAAACTTGTTCGTTCTCAAATCTGGACTATGAAATTGAAAAATATCTTGGCCCGGGTGAAATTGTAGAGATGACCGCTGATGGCTACCATCAGCTTCAGAAACCCAATGATAAGATGCAAATATGTTCCTTCTTGTGGGTTTATTATGGATATCCACCTTCGTTTTATGAGGGGATAAATGTAGACGAGGTACGTTATCGTTGTGGAGCGGCTTTGGCAAAAAAAGATAATGTGGAGGCCGATTTTGTTGCAGGAATTCCGGATTCAGGTGTAGGCCATGCGATGGGATACAGTCACGAAACAGGTATACCTCTCAAGCGTCCATATTCCAAATACACTCCCACCTGGCCGAGGAGTTTTATGCCTCAGAGTCAGGATATGCGTGAATTAGTGGCAAAGATGAAATTAATTCCCAATAAAGCTATCATAAAAGGCAAAAGAGGTGTTTTTCTGGATGATTCAATTGTTCGTGGTACACAATTGAAGGACAATGTGAAAGATTTACATGAAGCTGGTATTAAGGAAGTGAATATGCGTATTGCCTGTCCGCCACTGACCTATCCCTGCGAATTTGTAAATTTCAGCCGATCCAGGTCCAGCCTTGATCTTGCAACTCATCGGGCAGTCAGGCACCTCGAAAATAAAGAGGAAACCGATATGCAGGCATATTCCGATTGTAAAAGTAAACAATACAAGGCAATGGTAGAAATAATACGTGAAGAACTTAATTTAACTACCCTTACCTTTCAGCAACTTGATGATCTGGTAAAAGCTATTGGTTTGCCTAAAGAGAAACTGTGTACACATTGTTGGGATGGGTCCAGTTATTTTTGAAACAGCTTTAAGTTGTATCTATAACACTTTTTCAGAATATTACCTGCAGTAGCAGTTTTTATCTTGTGCATTTACAAATGAGAATATGAAGCTTAAAACATGGCTTCCGAATGCATCATTCATATTGTCATGAGGGAATGCAGTGTGTCTGTTCTCGTCTCTAATATCGTGATTAGTGAAGTTATAAAGGTATTGATACTGAAAAGCCACACCTTCTGATAGCTGATACTTTAAACCTACTCCAAATGGAATAATTAAATCAGCACCTTCAGTAATTATTGTGGGGAATTCTCCATGATCATAATCCGGATCTCTTTGATAGGTGGCAAATCCAATACCTAAAGCAATAAAAGGTGATAGTTTATCGTACTTGCCGAAAATATAGCCATTGTTTAATTTATAGTGACCGAATAAAGAAACATCAAATTTATTACCGAAGAAACGCTCAGTGATGCTCTTGAAATAACCGTACCTTCCAAAACTCCCCTGAATTCCTATGTCGAAAGATGGAGATAAATATCCTGTCATAGAAAGTCCATAACCTGGATATATGCGGTCAAACCTTAAAAAACCGTTGCCATAGTCGCCGTAATACTCTGTACTAATGCCATTTATTCCGAAAGCAAGTTTGTTGTCTACTGTTTGTGCGATTAATGAGGTGTTAAATAATAAAGCTAGAATAACGAATAAAATGGTGCTTCTTTGTTTCATATTAAAAATTTTATCCAAAAAAATCATTTGTTTTATATTTTCCGGATAAATTTACAGAGTTTTGAATCAGGCTTTTAAGAAATATTGATGTTTTTATGGTTTTTGTTTTAAACGAAACGCAAATATGGCTATTATATTTTAGGAAACAAAAAAAATTAACTTATTTTTTTGTTCAAATGAGATTTGTATCAATTCCTCTGCTGATTAAGAGCAGCATTGTCTAGATAATAAACAAATTGTCACATCAATAACACATCCTTCTCATGTTTTAGAAATATTATTGTAATGCAGACGCGTTATTTTTGCATCGATAATTCACGTAACAAAATTAATTTGAAACTAAAATGAGAAGATTATTTCTGAATTTTGCAGTGTTTTTGCTAAGTGCAATGACTGTTTTTACTTCTTGTGAAGAAAAAATTGAAGATCCGGATGCAAATTTAAAGGACTATCCCAATGAGGTGATCGTTAAAACGAATATCACCGGAACCAGGAATTGGGTGAAAGATTCAGTGTATATCCTGATTGGACAAATCAATGTTGAAGGCACCTTGAATGTGGCACCCGGAACGATAGTAAAAGGAGATAAAGTTACGAAAGGAACGTTAGTGGTTGTGCCCGGAGGAAAATTAAATGCGCAAGGTACAGCAACGCAACCCATAGTATTTACTTCGAGAATGGAGCCGGGATCCCGTGCTGCAGGTGATTGGGGAGGTGTTATTCTGGTGGGTAAGGCTACTGTTAATCAGACAAATGCAACAGTTGAAGGGCTTACAAATCCTGTAGATTATGGTATTTCCGCTATTCCTGTACGCGACGATAATGATAATTCCGGTATTCTTCAATATGTGAGGATTGAATTTTCGGGAATTGCTCTTCAGCCTGATAAGGAAACAAATGGTCTTACCATGTGTGCTGTAGGTAAGGGTACCACAATTTCACATGTCCAGGTTTCATATGGTGGCGATGATTCTTTTGAGTGGTTTGGCGGTAACGTAAATTGTAAGTATTTAATAGCATATCTCGGACTTGATGACGACTGGGATGTGGATTATGGTTATTCGGGAAATGTGCAGTTTGGACTGAGTGTGCGTAATCCCCGAACTGCAGATGTTTCCGGATCGAATGGTTTTGAATCGGATAATGATGGTACAGGCTCGGCAGCTTCACCTAAAACATCAGCTGTATTTTCGAATATGACGGTGATTGGTCCGTTCAAAACAACAGCTGATAAAGATGTGAATCTGAATTATGCTTCTGGAATGCATTTGCGTCGTAATACCTCCATTTCAATTTTTAATTCTGTAATTGCAGGATGGAATACGGCCGGTTTATTGCTCGATGCTACTACAACTTATGCCAATGCTACTAATGGCGATCTGGTATTGCAAAATGTAGCTGTTGTTGGAATCAAAGGCACTGCTTTGAAGGGAGCTTCTAATGTCACTGATGCTGATGCTGCAGGGTTTTTTAATACCCCTGCCTTTAACAATCAATTGATTGCAACGGTTGCAGATGCAAAGATATCAAATGCTTTTTATAATCCGAAAGCTGCTGTGGGCACACCAAGTTCGTTTTTGCCAGAGGCAGGTTCTCCCTTGCTCGGTGCTGGTGCTTTTAATCACGTAAAATTAATAAATGCCTTTTTTGATAAAACGGCGACATATATAGGAGCTTTTGGAACAGCTGACTGGACTGCAGAGGCCTGGGTGAATTTCGATCCGCAAAATACCATTTACCGATAAACAATTTTTTTAATTTAACTTCAAAATGGAGAATTAGTTTGTATTTTTACCTCAAATGCGGGAATTGTGTTCCCGCATTTTTTGTAATACATATTAAATTTTTACCAGATGGATGAAAGTCCTGGAGACAAGCTTATTTTTGTATATTAAACAAATAATTTAATGATGCTATGGTAAAACAGTTGATTTTTTCAGTATTTATTATGCTAATCGTTACATGCAATGTTCTTTTAGCGCAACAAAACAATATTATTGGCAGTAATGGTCTGTTTTTCACAGATGCAACACAAACAAAACTTTACTCGGGAGAGTATAGAGAGTATTTCGAAAACGGTGCACTGAAGGTAGAGATGAATATTAAAGACGGTAAACCGGAAGGAGCTTATGTTATTTACTATCCGAATGGGAAACCAAACGAAGTAAGAGCTTACCGAAACGGCGAATTTCATGGTACCTGGAGAACTTATAACGAAGCTGGTTTGCTGGTAGCTGAGGCAGTATATAAAAACAATAAAAAACACGGTACATGGCATGTGTGGGATGATTCAGGTATAATGCGATACGAAATGCAGTACGTAAATGGTAAAAAGTCAGGTAAATGGTACATGTGGGATGAAAAAGGTAAATTAATCTCGGAAAAACAATATTGAGGTATGGTGGAATAATCTTTTTTGTCGTTTATTCAAGAATAATGATAATGTATAATGGTTGTCATCGTGTTGTAATATCGTGCTGGTATTTTTGCAGGGTAAACATATTGAATTATATATTAATAATAAACGCAATGAAAAAGTTAACTCTATCTATTATTGTAATTTTAATAATTTCCGGTATTGATATGGTATCAGCAAAAGAGTTTACTAATCAGCAAATGAGCGCTGAAATTACCATTGCCGATAATCAGGTAAAAGGAATTGTATACGATAAATCAACCAGGGAAAGTCTTGCCGGAGTGGCTGTGTCTTTCAATGATCAGAAAGTTTATACTGATTTAGATGGCAAATTTGTTATTCCCAATGCCGGTCCTGATAAAAAAGAACTCAGAGTGTCCATGATCTCATATGAAGATCAAATTCTTGTTGTTGATCCATTAAAAGATGAGTCGGTGAAAATTGCTTTATATCAGCAATAACTCCTTTAAAAATTAAGATTCGTCGAAAACATTGTCCGGCGGAGCATCACGAACGATGCCCCGTTTTTTTGTTATTAGATTTGATTGTTTTTGTAATATATATTACATTTGTGGTTATTATAAAATGTGTGTGTAATATTTGCCTGTTACTTTTATCACCCATGTGCAACAGGTGTTACTAAACAGTTGAAATATGGTGTATAAAATATTCTCTCTCTTTCTCTCTCTGTTTTTGTTTTCATTTACTTTTGCTCAGAACCTGAAAGATCAGCATGGCAAAAATAATCCTTTCTCAAAATTATCGGTGACAGGTTATATCCAGCCACAATGGCAAGTGGGTGAACGATTTGCATCGTTGCAGGTAGGTAAGCAAATTCAGGAAGATGATCAGGATGCATTGTTTAACAGGGTGGGGATACGCAGAGGGAGAATAAAATTCTTTTATGATGATGGTAATCTGGGATCGGGAGGATTTCAGTTTAATGTTGTTGATAAACCAGGTCTTGAGGGTGCACAGGTGCAGATTAAGGAACTATACCTGAATTTAAAAGCATCATGGAATAAAACCAGTTCTATTCAAGCCGGAGTGTTTAACCGCCCTTTTAGTTTTGAGATTAATTACTCAACTTCTTCACTTGAATCGCCTGAACGGGCACGAATTATCTCTTCGCTTCTTCCCGACGAATGTGATTTAGGGGTAATGCTGATACTTAATCCCGGTGAAGATTCACCATTTCATTTCATGACTTTTAAAGGCGGATTTTTTGCAGGCAATGGTATCAATCCTGAAACAGATAACAGAAAGGATTTTATCGGTCAATTGACTGCCTCGACTAGTGTTGGAAAGCTGCATGTAGGAGCGGGTATTTCTTACTATAATGGCGGAGTTTATCAAACCAACGATTCAGTATATTCCATGAACGGGAACAAATTCACTCTGGATGTCAATGAAACAAATAAAGGAGCATATGCAAAACGTGAATATCTGGGTTTTGATGCACAAATAGATTATCATTCGGTCCTTGGTTTTACACAATTGAGAGGAGAATATCTGTTTGGAAGCCAACCGGGAACTGCCGAAACTAATTGTAGTCCAAGCAGGTCTCAGTTGCCATTGTACGAGGATACCTATATTCGTCCTTTTAGTGGTGGATATGTAATGTTAGTACAAAGTATCGGCAATTCTCCCTTCTCTGCTGTGGTAAAGTATGAGTCCTATGATCCAAATACCTCTGTTGATAAAAGTGAAATCGGAACAATGGGAAGTGCTACGGGAATAGCTGATTTGCAGTACAATACGCTGGGGATAGGTGCATTTTGGCAAATAACATCCGACATTCGTGCTACTTTATATTATGATGTGGTGACCAATGAAACTTCCGGTCTGTTATATTCAGGATCGTATCTGAAAGACTATACCATTGACATAAAGGATAATATATTTACTTTTAGGGTGCAGTATAAATTTTAAACTCTGTATGCGGGTGTAACTGAAATGTAATATGTATTACACAGTTTAGTAATATCGACGATCTATTTTTGTAAAGGTTATTAATTTTTAATTCAATTCAGTGAGAATATGAGCCCTTACAGGATTTTAGTAGTAGACGATGAAGAAGATTTATGTGAGATTCTTCAGTTTAATCTTGAGACAGAAGGTTATCAGGTCGATGTTGCTTATTCTGCGGAAGAGGCGTTAAAGCTTGATCTTGCCGGATATCACCTGTTACTGTTGGATGTTATGATGGGAGAAATGTCGGGATTCAAATTAGCACGTGTTTTACGCGACAATCCCAAAACATCCGCTATACCGGTTATTTTTCTTACAGCCAAAGATACCGAAAATGACCGTTTGACCGGATTCAATATCGGTGCTGATGATTATATTTCAAAGCCTTTTTCTATCAGGGAAGTGCAGGCAAGAGTGAAGGCTGTATTGAGAAGATATGTGAGAGCTGCTGAGGAAATGCCCGAAGAAATCTTGTTGGCCTATGAAGGGTTAGTAATGAACATCGGAAACAAAAAAGTGGTGGTTGATGGAATTGAAATTCAGTTTACCAAAAAGGAATTTGAGATGTTGAGATTGTTTCTTGAGTATAAAAACAGGGTGTTTACCCGCGATGAAATATTATCAAGGGTATGGACGGATGATGTTGTGGTGCTCGATCGTACGATCGATGTGAATATCACCAGATTAAGAAAGAAAATCGGTATCTATGGTAAGAATATTGTTACGCGTCTTGGGTATGGCTATGTTTTTGAAAGTTGATTGTTGACAATATTAAAATATTATCCGCTAATGAAATCCTGCCGACGGAGAAACCATTTCCGTCATTAATACCAGTATGGTTGAATTTAAATTTGTTTTTTCTTTAAAAAAAGTTTGATGACTTTTAAATTATCAGCTATCTTTGCTCCTGTATTATAACTACACTCCTTTATTGGTTTGAGTGTGTAATGTTATTGATAGTTAATTTGTTGAGATTTTTATTGTATGCGATACTTTGTAACAGGATGTACCGGATTTATCGGAATACATCTTTGTCGTTTATTGATTGCTGAAGGTCATGAAGTGTTTGGGTTGGTGCGAAATCCTCAAAAAGTACCACAGGACATTAAAGGAAAACTGAAAGAAATAAAGGGGGGACTTGAAATATTTCAGCAAACTGACCTTCGGTTGCCTGAAGTAGATGTAGTGATACATCTCGCAGCTATAATAACCAGTAAGCACAGTTCTGATTATATGCAAATTAACCATGAGGCAGTAGTGCATCTTCTAGATGCAATCAATACCCAGTCATGGAAGCCCAAACGTCTTATTCTGGCTTCATCGTTGGCTGCTGTCGGGCCAAATCGTGATGGTAATGTTTTGAGTGAATCCGATACACCTCAACCAATCGATCCGTATGGAGTTGCAAAGCTGAAAGCCGAGCAATTGTTGTCAGGGCAGCCCTTTCCAACAACAGTATTCAGACCGCCGGTAGTTATTGGTCCGGGAGATCCCGCCATGCTGACTGTATTTAAAATGGTGAAGTCACATTTTGCAGCATTGCCTATGGGAAAGCCACAGTTGTTGAGTTTCGTATATGTTGAAGATTTGGTAAATGCCATTTACGTTATGTCTCAGAATCATAGCACGGCCAGGAAGCTTTATTTTGTAACATCAGAAGAAGTTGTTACAAATCGTAAAATTGTTGATACGATTGCTTCTGAGATGAAAAAGAAAATCTTCATACTTTTCGTCCCTAAATTTGTGGTCAGATTAATTATGTACGTATCTACAGCTGTGTCTGTGGTTTTTCGGGTACCTAATTTCTATGATTACCGTCAATACAAACAGATGACTACTCCATCATTTATTTGTACCAGCAGACTATTGTCTGAAGAAACCAACTGGAGGGCGAAGACAAGCTTCAACGAAGCTATCCGTTCGTGCATTGAAGGGTATAAAAAACTCGGATGGTTGTAACTTCATATTCCCCGATTATTTGTTTCTCATTTTTACCAGTCTTTTTTGTGATTTCATGAGATTGCTCGATTGCAGGGCGATAATCTTTGTCTCGTTGAGCAAACTCAGGAACAAAATACTGTTGCGGGTGCCCGAAGCTTTTGATTTTGCCCGTTTTATCTGGTTGGCCGTTGCCTGTTGATAATAATCTGCAATCAAATGTCTCTTTTCTAGCAGGTTGTTGAAACTCGAGTAATCCCATGATTGAATCATCTTCATAAAGTCGGAAACTACATCAATCACCTGATCGCTAAGTCGGGTAAGATCAATTACTTGTTCTTTTGAGAAACCTTCATGATTATCGTTGATGTATTTGAAACTTGATTCTGTCATGACTTTAAGTGATTTTGATATTTCGTAGAAATAATCAATCACCTGTATATAAAACTGTTCTACTTCTACAGAAGTACTTTCGAGTCGTTTGAGGGTAGGTACGACCTCATAATGACGGCGATTTTTGTATTTGCGGTAAAGTGTGTCCGATTCTTTATGGAGTTGATTAAGGAGTCGTCTGTCCTCGTTAAACAATCCGTCGAGAGTTGAACGATAGATGCGGACAGTAGATTGAATTGCCTGTTCCATTTCGGAAGAGCAACTTAAAATTAAATCCTGTTCGTTGTTAATGATAGATGTTGTTTCTTTTTCTTCTTCCATGGCAACTCTTTTTTTGTGTACCATGGCAAACTGAATCAATAAAACAACTACCAAAGCTAACAATCCTATGATCGCATAGATTCCTCCATACATAAGTGCAAACGCAACAAGTGCAGAAACAGAAAAAGCAACAAAAGCAGTCAGAAACCAGCCGCTGATAACGGTTATAACGCCGGTTATGCGATATACAGCGCTTTCACGACCCCAGGCTCTGTCGGCCAGTGAGCTACCCATAGCTACCATGAATGTGACGTAGGTTGTTGAAAGAGGTAGTTTTAATGAAGTCCCTAAGGAAATTAATAAAGCTGAAATGGTAAGATTAACAGAGGCACGAATCAAATCGAAAGAAGGGTCCCCCGGTTTCTTGTTTTCCAGGGGTTTAAACCTGCTCTCAATAAAATTACTTACTTTCACAGGAGTAATATATTTTACTAATTTTCCGATATTTAATGCATTGCGCACCAATGAGCGTGATGCACCAATGGAGGAGAATTGTTCGATACCTTCACCCTGCCGTGACAAGTTTACTTCTGTTTTGGTTACGCTACGTGATTTTTTGTTAAACCATAAAGCGAGAACCATGATAACTCCAGCTCCGAGCAAATATCTCCAGTCCACAACTACGGCATCAGAAAGCCGTGACATGTACAGGTTGTCGATATTTCCGCCCTGGGCAACAAATTCAGAAGCAAATTCATATGAATTGAGTCCTGCCATAAATACTCCGATGAAATTTACAAGGTCGTTTCCGGCAAAAGATAAAGCAAGGGCTGATGTTCCTGCTAAGATGATAATCGTAAGAATGTTAACCTTAAATACATGCTGTAATAAAGCCATTAAGCCGGTCATTCCCACAAAGGTGTAGCTCATTATTGACCAGGTGTGTTCAGTAATATAAGTGATGGTTTCTTTTGAAACGAGGGTAGTGCCTTTTAATCCTTTCAGGATAGCAAAATATGCGATTGCGGTCAGTGCGATTCCGCCCCAGATTGCTCCTACGTAGCGGAAGGATTTTTCATAATGAAAAGAAAAGATAAGCCGTGAAACATACATTACTGCACTGCCGACGGCAAAGGAAATGATTACGGAAATAAATATCCCTGATATGATTTTTAATGCTTTTCCCGTGTTGATGTACTGTGCCAGATCTACTGTTTCATTGTTCTGCCAGATGGTAAATAGTGAAACGGCCACAGCAGCACCCAAAAGTTCGAAGACCAGTGAAACGGTGGTGGAGGTCGGGAGACCGAAAGTATTGAAAACATCCAATAAAATAACATCCGTGATCATTACAGCCAGGAATAGCATCATGACGCTTGCGAAAGTAAATTTCTCAGGATAAAATACGCCGCTTCTTGCAATTTCCATCATGCCGGTTGAAAAAAGCGATCCGATTATAACGCCCACAGATGCTACAGTAAGAATAAGCCATAGTGGAGCAACCCTGGAGCCGACACTTGAATTCAGAAAGTTAACTGCGTCATTTGCCACCCCGACAATCAGATCGAGCGCTGCTAAGAGCAATAGTACAAGTACAATGATAATGTAAATGTTGTCCATTCTTTAATTGAATTATATAAACGATTGTTTAATTTCAATGCAAAGAAATGAAATAGGTGTTACAAATATATTACGAAAATATGTATATTCTGTAACACCGCTGGTTTATTCCATCGTCCAGTTGATTCCGATTGAAATAGTTCTTCCTGTATTGTAGCGTTTGTTGGTGAGTGTGATGGTATTGGATGTGCCTCCTTCGCTATAGTTAAATGTTTGTTGTGTAATGTGATCACGGGCGAGAAGGTCTTTAATGCCAAATTTAACTTCAAATTGTTTGCCGAGTTTTTTGTTTAATGTGAAATCAATAAGTTGTCGTGGCATTTCATAAATGTCAGGAACTTCAACTACTCCCTGATTTAACTGAGCGGCAACAATAATACGTTTTCCCATTACATTGTACATGATTGTAGACGAAAGTCCTATGTCATCATTTTGATAATAAATGCCGGCATTTACCACATAAGGTGATTGTCCCTGCAGTGCTCTGTTCCGTTCTGCCTGCTGATTTTCAAATTTTACAATACTTTTAATCAATGAGGCATTCACATTTACACTCAAATGGTTAAGCCCGATAAAACCGAGAGACTTTTTTATCTCTAATTCTATACCGTAATTGGTGGCGCTGACCGCATTGTCGAACGAATAGAGTGAGCCTGCACCTATGCTGACCATTTCAATCGGATTCTGAAAATCTTTAAAAAACGCCGCCAATGTGTAGGTTTCTCCTGGTGTCGGATAATGCTCAAATCGTAAATCGACGTTTTGAATAGTGGCCGCAAGAAGATTTGGGTTTCCTACAATAGAGTTTTTTTCTGCAAAATCATAGTAGGTCAATGGAGCAATCTCTCTGAATTCAGGACGATTAATACTCTGAGAATAGGCTATCCTGAGTAAGTTCTTATCATCGAAATTATAAGAGCTGTTCAGTGAGGGAAAAAATCTTAATTTAGGGTTATCAACATTCACAGGGGAACTTGCATTGTAATAGCCTTGCAGCATCATACGATTAAACTCTGTACGCAACCCTGTGTTTATATTGAATTTACCAATCGGAACAATTAATGCGATATAACCTGACGACAGATGATTTTGTGCTGAATAATTGTTGGCAACATTTGTTTGTTCGTCGATACTCAGTACTTTTCCGTTTCCCAGGTAAGGTGAGGTAAATAAAGCCTCAAATGTTAAAGAATTTATTTCTTCTGCTGTCATGTTACCGTATGCATTGCGGTAGGTGATACTTCTTTCGCTGAATCTACGGGTTTTATATTCATTATATGTTCCGGCCTTAATGGAGGGTGTGAGGCCGTTGATAAAATATTTTCTCTCCCAATTCACAGCGGCGATATAAACAAACTCATGGTTTTTCATGTAGAGCCTACCTAGTTCGTTGATGCTGGGTATATCGGGTATAACGTATTGATAAATGCCGGGACTTGTCTCCTTGTTGCTTCTGTTTTGACGGTCAGGTTCAATTCTGTTGGCATAAGAGAAGCCGATATTCCAGTCAATTTTATTTTTTTCGTTGTTGGTTAAAAGATGTTTGCCAATTAATTGACCGGAATAGGTTGTTCGGGCAGAATATTGGTGGCTGAAATATTGAAAATTGCTCATGCGATAATTGTTCCATCCCTGAGAGTTGGCAGTGCTTTCAATGCCGATTTGATTGAATAGATGTTTGAATTCAATACTGTTTCCTGTCGTGTCCTGATAAGCCCAGTTGTGCATAATGCCGATCCGGAATTCTCTTGCGAAAATATCAGTCTGATATTTATAAAGATACACTGGAGTTTTGTTCTGTTCGTCATAACGTTCATACATATAATTCTGCATGTTGTTACGTGTGTTGTATGAGTTGCTGTAACTCACTGAGGTGTTGGTTCCTATGGCGGCAGAATGTATATTCCATTTATTGCCGAAGGTATATGAAATTTTTTGATTAGGAAATGCAATAGCTGATTGAGGAGTCCAATTTGCCGGGAGCTTTAAGGCATAAAGATCGCGCTGAGTAACGGAAAGTTTATTCAGATTTTCAGGATAATCTTTTGGGATGTTTCGGGAGATGCTGCCTGCTGCAAATAAATCCAGGGCTTTAATTGGGTGAAAAAAGGCTTCTTTGAACGTAGTTTCGTTATTGTAGGAAATGCTGTATTCAAACTGTGAAAAATCTTTATCCGGGATGTTTTTAGTCGATATTTTTATAAATCCTCCTGTTGCTTCTGCCGGATTCTCTGCACTTCCGGTTTTGTATACAAGCAGGTTGTCGATCATATTGCTGGGAACAGCATCGAATGAGAATGCTTTTATGTCTGTTTCGCTGCTTGGAGTTGAAGCATTGTTCAGCCATACATTGTTATAGCGTTGATTTAATCCTCTTACAACGATAAAGCGATTGTCCTGAATGGTTACTCCCGGAACTCTTTTTACTACCTCTGAAGCATCTTTGTCGAGAGTCTTTCCGATTTGTTGTGACGAAATGCCGCTTACCACCTGAAGCGATGTGCGGATATTTCTGATTAACGAAAGATCAGTGTCAGTCTTTGTCCTGGCAACCACCTGAACTCCTTTTAGTTCGAGTGAGGCTTCTTCAAGTTGAATGAGTAGAGTTGTGGTTTCACCAGATTTAATCTTAATGTTTGTAAGTTTAGACGTGGCGTATGAAACATATGAGACGATGAGCGTGTAATTGCCTGGTGATACTTTTATCTCATAATTACCATCTATGTCGGCTGTAGTTCCTGCTGTACTACCTTCAATAAGAATGGTAGCTCCGGTAAGTGCTTCACCTGTTCTTTTGTCAGTAACAGTTCCTTTGATAAACGACTGGGCGTTAATGCCGGTAATATTGAAAAGAAAAAAAAGAAAAATGGAGATGGGGCGATAGAAATATTCCTTCATTGTGACAAATTTATTTTGCCACAAAATTACGAAACGTGTATTTCAGTGATAATAAAACGATATTACATTCCTTTTACCGGAAAAAATCGTTAATCCGAAATTCGTCCTTTTCTTACAATGCCGGTGAAGATAAAATCTACAATATTGCTTTTATTTCTTTCAAACTCTGCTGTAAGGGTCTGACGGATGTAGGGAACCTCCAACCCCTTTATTGCGTAGAAAATGATGATAGAAGATAAGTTGGTGTCCACACGTTTGAAGATTTTCTTTTCAATGCCTTCTTCCAGAATGTTCCGGATTAATGAAATTTCTACCTGATCTATTTTTCTTCTTGCCCTTTCAACTTCATAGATGTCCCTGAAGAAATCGGCTTTAAGAGAACCGTTTCGGTTTACCACATATTTTACTGCATCCAAATGGGTGTTGATGTGGTTGCGTAGTTTAACGTCGGGCTCAACGCTGTCGCTAGAAGCTTTCGTTAGTTGTTCGATGACAAATTCCAGTTCTTTGTCGATTACTGCGCGAAAGATTTTTTCTTTATTGTTAAAGTAGGTGTACAATGTCCTTCTCCCTTTGTTGGATGCTTCCGCAATATCATTCATGGTGATATTTCTTTTTCCGTACCGGGCAAAAAGGTCTCTTGCCACTTCGATCAGCATCTTTTTTGTTTTGGAGATTTTTTTGGACATATTCATAGTTTGTTAATGTACTGCAAAAATAATCTTTTTGCTCATATTAACAAATTATGTGTAACAAAAGTTTTTAAATATTTTTAGTGCGATGAATTATGTATCTCACTGTCCACACGATGATTATAGCCAGAATAAATCTTGGACCGATGAGCCATGATGCGGGCACCCCAATGGCAACAAAAAGTAAGGTATCTTCGAGTAGTGAATGGTTGACTGCAATGTGGTAATTGAGAAGATTTGCATCTTCACGAGAGATGTCGTTGTTCTCTACCTGCTCAATCATAACTGCAGAACCATAGGTCAGGCCAATGGTTTGACCTATAAACCACAGAAAAGAGCTTTCTTTTGAGAGTCCGAAAATGCGCATGACTGGAGCAAAGGTTTTAGCCAGATAATCAAGAATATTAAAAGTTTTCAGAATATTCTGAAGCATCATTAGTCCTGTGATGATCAAAACTATTTTTATTATCAGCCACCATGCACCAATTGCCCACTTGGTGAACCATGAAATAAAATCTTCGTGTACCACTGATGATGATATGTTTTGTGCTATTCCCATGTGATCCGGG
The DNA here is from genome assembly GCA_034927265.1 of Paludibacter sp. GTDB lineage: Bacteria > Bacteroidota > Bacteroidia > Bacteroidales > Paludibacteraceae > Paludibacter. The sequence goes on along the minus strand of JAYFQH010000003.1, from coordinate 78,708 downwards.
AGCATCAAATTCAATAGATAAGCTCCAACGAATGAGGAAATAATTCTTACAGTAAACATGGCTGCATAGGAAGATCCGGTTTTTTTCTGAATGGCGCTCTCGATGATCATATTGTGTGAAATAAGACACATTAGAGCAAGAATGGTGATTTCTCTCATGTTGAGAGGTAGGGTGGCGATAATTGCAATTGGAGCATATAGTGGGAGGAATATGCTGGAAATAAAAACAATAGCAGATTCTCCGGGAAGTCCGATGACTGAAAAGAGGGGTGTCAGGTACCCCGACATCCATTCAAGAATTCCAAAATAGTGTAATAAACTAACCAATAAACTGGTAGGAAGAATAATCTTAAGCAGCCACCAAACAGTTTTTTTTGCTTTGGGCAATGCACTTAAAGCGCTGCTAAGAAGTCTCCGGTATATTAATTTCATAAAGTGGAGTGTGTAAAAAGCAAGAAGGGCTGTCTCACGACAACCCAATCTTTTGTTAACCTTAAATCTAATACCATGAAAAACACAGTGCAAATATAAAGTGTTTTTTTATGTTGTAAAGCATATTTTTCATGATTTTTCATCAAATTAACATAAATTAACTATTGTGAACTTTCTTGTAATACTAATGTTATTGATAATCAGTTGGTTGTATTTGTATTTAATTCTTTATCCACGTTTGTGTTCTTCCGATAAAACCGCTTTTGTCCAAAGAACCTCTCACATTTAGCTTGCCGGTTTTTGTATCAAAATTAATATTACACTTGTACACCTTTCCATTATTGGGATCGAGGATAGTTCCGCCAGTCAGGGTACCATTCTTTTCAACCATTTCGTTGATGATCAACATGCCTAAAACAGGTTTGTTTTTGTTTGTGCCGGTACATTCGGTACATTTTTTATCCGGATTCTTGAATAAATGTTCAATCTTTCCGTAATATTTACCATTGGTAGCTTTGAAAATGTGGACAATCGACTTTGTTGATCCGTCGTTGTCGTCAATGGTTTTCCATTTGCCTAAAATCTGGTCGATTTGTCCGAATGACATAGCACTGATTACAATGCTAAATATTAGAAAAAATGTGATTCTTTTCATAAATGTATTGTTTAATAATTTATTCGACAAAGATAAATATTATTTTCAGATGGTGAATATGCTGAGTTAAAATACAATGTTTTAGCTGTTTTGTTGATTTTTTGTCGTATTTTTGCAAGAAAATACAATGTAATTTATCTGAAAATTTGTATTCAAAGGGATTACAGGATGAATATTTGAAGAATATTTCGTGCTGGCTCGTAAACTGAAGCTTATATCAGATATGTTTAGAACGTTAGGAAGTTAATATTATAAAATTAATAAAGAAATTTTTCTTTAATTGACGTAAAAGTTGTATTTTTGCAGATAAATCAGAGTTAAGTATAAAAAAGATAAATTTAGAAAAAACAAGTAATTGTATGTCGAAAGTAACAGTTGTAGGCGCTGGTAATGTAGGCGCAACATGTGCAAATGTATTAGCATTCAACGAGGTAGCAGATCAGGTGGTACTCTTGGATGTTAAAGAAGGAATTTCTGAAGGAAAAGCGCTGGATATTATGCAGACGGCTACCTTGTTGGGATTTGATTCCAATGTGGTGGGATGTACAAATGATTATGCTCAAACCGAAGGTTCTGATGTAGTGGTAATAACTTCAGGCATTCCGCGTAAGCCGGGAATGACACGTGAAGAGCTTATCGGAGTTAACGCCGGTATTGTTAAAACAGTAACTCAAAGTATCCTGAAATATTCTCCTGAGGCAATTATTGTTGTTGTAAGTAATCCTATGGATACTATGACATATCTGACACTGAAGACTGCCGGACTTCCAAAGAATAAGGTGATTGGTATGGGAGGAACACTCGACAGTTCAAGGTTTAAATGTTATTTGAGTAAGGCATTGAATGCCCCAGCCAATGAAATAGAAGGAATGGTAATTGGAGGACATGGAGATACCACGATGATCCCTTTAACGCGCTTTGCAAATTATAAAGGTCGTCAGGTGACAGAATTGTTGGATGCAACAACAATCGCAAAGGTTGTTTCAGACACAATGGTGGGTGGTGCTACACTTACAGGTTTGTTGGGTACTTCTGCATGGTATGCACCGGGAGCAGCTGCAGCTTATTTGGTTGAGTCAATTATTCACGATCAGAAGAAAATTATTCCATGTTGTGTTTCTCTGGAAGGAGAGTATGGACAGAATGATATCTGTATTGGTGTTCCCGTTGTTATTGGAAAAAACGGAGTCGAAGGCATCATTGATTATAAATTAAATGACGAAGAGAAAGCCTTATTTGAAAAAAGTGCTGCTGCTGTTAGAGCAACAAATAATGTATTGAAAGAAATCAATATCTTATAATAAATAGAACTTTATATTGGAATAATCAACTTCCTGAAAACGCATTAATGTTATGAATTATATGGAGGCGCATCGTTATCTGATGCGATATTCTATCAGACCTTCTGTCCAGCGGACAGCCATCATGGAGTATCTGATGAACCACAAAACTCATCCGACGGTGGATGAAATATATCTGGCGTTGAATCCTTCAATACCTACACTTTCAAAAACAACAGTGTACAATACGCTGAATTTATTCTGTGAAAAGGGTGCTGTGCAGGTATTAACCATTGATGATAAAAATGCAAGGTATGATGCGGACATTTCAAAACATGGTCATTTCTATTGCCGGTCTTGCGGAAAGGTATATGATGTGTTTAATATAAATCCCGAGGCGTATGCGATTCCATATTCGGAGGAATATTCTGTTGATACGATTGAGGTTTCGTATTATGGAGTTTGTAAAGCTTGTAAAGGAAGTTGATTACAGATAGAAAAAATAATGAAAGCACACTATTTAGTGTGCTTTTTTTTATCTTTGAAACCGGATTTAGTTTAATAATCATTAAAAACATATAACGATGAAGTCTAAAGTGCTGTTATTTTGTTTGTTAGCGATGTCGATTTATTCAATCGCAGAGGAAAAGATTAAAACTGGTCTTGGATTTGGTGCTTTACCAGCGATATCTTTTGATTCGGATCTTGGTTTTCAATATGGTGCCATCGTCAATCTTTTTCATTATGGTGATGGTTCAAATTATCCTAAATACAATCATTCACTCTATCTGGAATGGTCACGTTATACAAAAGGTACCGGTATCAACCGCATAATGTATGATACCGAGAAAATCATTCCGGGCATTAGGACTACTGCAGATGTGACTTACTACACCGACAAAATGCTGCCGTTCTATGGATTCAATGGTTATCAGACGGATTATATCCCGGAACTGGATCAAAAAGGATCTGTTTTTTACAGACAGGAAAGAAATATGTTCCGTGCAAAACTTGATTTGCAGGGAAACTTTGGAGATTCTGAATTTGGATGGGTAGGAGGTTATACCTTTTATAATTTTGCCATTGATACGGTTGATATTGACAAACTGGATCTTGCTCCGAGTGAAGGAGGTTCGTTATTTCAGAGATACATCAGTCATGGAATTATTGATGCTGATGAGGTGAGTGGAGGTAGTATTAATTATATCAAGGCTGGCCTTAAATATGACTCGCGTGATCAAAGAGCTTTTGCCTCAAAAGGTATTTGGACGGAAGCGGTGGTGCAGATGGCACCCGGATTTATTAATGTTATGCCCCATTCAAAATTTGCATTAATTCACCGGCAGTATTTTAGCTTGATGAAGGATATGGTGCTGGCATATCGTTTGAGCTATCAGGCTACCATCGGTAATGGAAAAGTACCTTATTATGCTCAGCCATTATTAATTACAAGTTTTCTTACAGCGGCTGAAAATCAGGGTTTGGGAGGGAAACGTTCCCTAAGGGGAGTTCTCCGTAACCGTGTCATCGGAGATGCAGTTGCTTTTGGAAATTTTGAATTCAGGTATAAGTTCTTCAAATTTGTTGCTTTCAAACAAAATTTCTATCTGGGTACGAATCTTTTTTTTGATTCAGGGATGATATTAAAACCAATCGAGATAAAAAATTATGAAAGTTTTACATTGGCTGATAAGAATGATTTGTTGTTGAATGATTATGCTTCAGGGAAACTACATTCATCTGCTGGTGCCGGACTTAAAATTGGCTGGAACGAAAACTTCATTATTTCCGTTGATTATGGGAAAGCTCTCAATGAGCAGGATGGAGATACCGGAATGTACATTAACCTGAATTACATGTTCTGATGTACGATATAGTTTATTTTTTATCAACGTTTCTTTTACTGGCTTATCTTTATATAATCTACACAATTATAAGGGGATGGAATAGTGTTCCGTATTTTGAGATTAAAGCCGAAACAAAACTTCCTCACAGCATCTCTGTAGTGATCTGTTGCAGAAATGAATCCAAACATCTCCCTGCTCTTATTGAAGCATTAAAAGTGCAAAGCTTTAAGCACTTCGAACTTGTATGGGTCAACGATCATTCAACAGATGAAACACTGGAAATCATGCAATCGTCGATTGATTCTTTTGAACATGTGCAAATTGTAAATGCTGATGGAAAAGGTAAAAAAAAGGCTTTGAAAGAGGGCATTTTTGCTACTTCGGGTGATTTGATAGTGACCACTGATGCTGATTGTATCCCGGGTGAACATTGGCTTGAGTCGATAAGCAGCTTTCAGCAGCAATGTCCTGCTGATTTACTCATATGTCCTGTGAAAATGCCTCAGGGACATACTTTGTTTACGCGACTTCAATCACTTGAATTTGCGACCCTGGTAGGTACTGGTATGGGAGCTGCGGGAGCTGGAATGCCGATACTTTGTAACGCAGCCAATATGGCTTTTACCAAAAAAGCGTGGATGCAAAGTAAAGGAGATTTGCATGAGGAAGAAATGTCGGGAGATGATGTTTTCTTATTGTTAAGTGTCAAGAAAAGAAATGGCAAAGTCGCAGTGTTAAAATCGCGTGAAGCCATGGTGGTGACGGGTTATAAAAAAAGTTTGAGATCCTTTATTAATCAACGCAGAAGGTGGGCATCGAAATCATCAAAATACACAGACTGTCAGATACTTACTGTTGGAGCTGTTGTGGCTGCAATCAGTTTTATCCTTTTTTTATTATTTCTTTTTTCATTCTTTTTTACTCAATTGTGGCTTGTTTTTCTGCCTGTCTTTCTTATAAAGTTTATTACTGATTATCTTTTTCTTCGTGAAATACGTCCCTGCTTTCTTTTTAATCTGAAAGTAATTGATGTTTTAATGCTTTCCCTTGTGTATCCGCTCTATGTAACAACCGTAGGAATAAGTTCTCTTATTTGGAAAAGAAAGAGTTGGTGATAACATTCTTATTTTTGACGTGTTTAATTAGTCGCCTTTAAATAGAAATATATCATAAAAAGGAGGAACAATAAAAAAATATTAATTTGAAATATACAGGATATCCCCCTGCAGGCTAGTTTTGTAACGTTTCAGTATTTCTTTGGATGGACCTTTAACCGGATTCCCGATTCCATAACTTATATCGTAAATGGAGCCACAGGTTTCACAGACAACCTGCCCTAATTCATTGGGTGTAACTTTGACGTTTTGTTTTGCTTCGTATGGACACGCCAGATCAAAAGCATAATAATTTCCATCAAAACCTACATAAACGAGTACTCCCCCGTAACCCACACGATCTGTAGCCTGAACAGGTTTGTCAAAAATAAGAAATGTATTCGGATTATCTCTGAATGTAGGGTAGGTTGATGTAAGATTGAGCTGCAACCTTACGGGGTAGTCAGGGATAGAAGAGATGTAATTGTCATAACACCCTGTCAAAAAAACAGGGAAGAATAGGATTATTAAATGATATGTTAATTTGTTATACATTTTTATAACCACAAAAGGAAGATTAAGAAAATACAAAAGAGAGAATTGTCAATACTGAACTGTGATCTATGATTTCCTTTTATGATTTTTAATTTACCTTTTGTGTTTTCTTAATCTTCCTTTAGTTGTTGAAATTAAAATTTATCCAACTATTTCACCAATTTTCCACAACTCATCTGGAGTAAATATTGTGTTTTTCAACGCATCAATATTATCTTTCAATTGTTGAACCGAACTGGTTCCCACTATTACAGAATTAACCACCGGTTGATGGAAACACCAGGCTAAGGCCATTTGAGCGATGGTTTGCCCTCTCTCTGAAGCCATAAGACCCAATTGTTGCACTTTCGCAATAATCTCAGGTGTTACCTGACTTTTTTGAAGGAAACCATGACTTAATGCTGCCCGTGAATGTTCGGGAATCCCATTAAGATATTTATCAGACAATATCCCTTGAGCCAGAGGCGAAAAGGCAATAAATCCAACTCCGTTTTTCTGGGCCAGTGGCAATACTGAATATTCTATTTCTCTTGCCAGCATACTATATCTACCCTGATAAATAAGACAAGGTGTGCCGTTTTCTTTCAATATCCGGTAGGCCTCTCTGGCTTTATCTTCGGGATATTTTGAAATGCCGACATACAATGCTTTTCCCTGTTTTACTATATCTGACAACCCCCCCATAGTTTCTTCAATCGGAGTAGTTGGATCATAACGATGGGAATAGAAAATATCTACATAATCCAGGTGCATCCTTTTCAAACTCTGATCGATGCTTGCCATCAGATATTTTCGTGAACCTCCGTCACCATACGGACCAGGCCACATTTCATGTCCGGCTTTTGTGCTGATAATCAGTTCGTCACGATAAGGTGCAAAATCATTTTTCAGGATTTTTCCGAAATTCTTTTCTGCACTTCCAAAAGGATTACCATAATTATTTGCCAGATCGAAATGCGTAATTCCATTATCAAAAGCATAGTACAGCATTTTTACGGCTTCAGCTTTATCATCTGCATCACCGAAATTATGCCATAATCCGAGTGAAATCATGGGTAATTGAAGACCGCTATTTCCACAATGTTGATATCTCATTTGTTGGTAACGGCCGGTTTCAGGTATATATTTTTCTGACATGTTTTTTATTCCTTAAACGTGTTTTTCGCTTGTGTTATTATGTGTCTCCACGAATTAAACAGTTTTAAAATTTCACTTCAGGAGCCACATTACTTCCTGCTTCAGCTTCAAAATATGGTTTTTTGTCAAATCCAAACATCGAAGCAACGATATTGGCTGGAAAGCGACGGGTAATAGCATTATAATTTTTAGCCATTTCATTGAAGCGGGTTCTTTCTGTAGAAATCCTGTTTTCAGTACCTTCCAGCTGCACCTGAAGTTCCATGAAGTTTTGATTTGCTTTGAGATCAGGATAATTTTCAGTAATCATAAGTAATTTGCCTAATGCTGAACTTAGTTGTCCCTGAGCTGCCTGAAATTCCTGTAATTTTTCAGGAGTCAGATCGTCAGGATTAACAGTGACCTGAGTGGCTTTTGAGCGCGCTGCAATTACTCCTTCAAGTGTTTCGCTTTCGTGTTCAGCATAACCTTTTACAGTTGCCACTAAATTCGGTATCAGGTCGGCACGACGTTGGTACTGGTTTTCAACGTTGGCCCACTGCCCATTGACATCTTCCTCGAGAACTACGATACTGTTGTATTTGCTTATGAATGATAAAATGATGATAGCAATAATAGCTACCACTGAAATTAAAATAATGGTTGTCTTTTTCATATTTTGTTGTTTTGATTGTTGTTTTGATTTTTAATTATTCATTCATTATTATGAGGATGCCTTAAAAGGCATCCCTATTCACGGCATCCCTATTCACGGCATCTCTATTCATGGCATCCTTGTTCGTAGATTTACTATTTCGCTATTTTCGTTATTCGCTAATATCTGTTCGCTAAAATCACCAGCTTCCGGTAGCTCCACCACCGCCTGAGAGTCCGCCGCCAAAGCTGCCTCCGCTGAATCCACCACCTCCAAAACCACCACGTCCGCTAAAAAGACTTCCAGCAGCAGCTCCTGCTGCAAAACTTCCTGCTGATCTTGATATCCGTGGTAAATGTGTGTTATTCATCTCTTCATAACCGCAGAATTTACATTTATAGGTAGTTCTTTCCGTTCCGCCGCTGACAAAAGAAGGTTCAACTATTACTCTTTTATCATGTAAAATAAATGCTTTGGTTTTACATTTCGGACATTCAGAATAAATGCTGGGTTTATCCAATGTGAAAATAGCTTCATTACCGCAATCGTCGCACACAAAAACGTCGTAATCCACAGCATGTAACTGTTCTTCAAATTGTTGAGATAATTTGAGATATGTATCTTCTTTTTTCTCAGATAAAAGGTGCATCTTTCCTTCGCAAACCGTACAAGGTATTGGTTGACGGCGTATATTTCTCATCATGATTTTACCATAAATACTGGCAGGCAATGTTACAAGAGGAATGCCTATCAGAAAAACAAGATAAACAGGATTTGAGAAAAAGATAATGATAAACAGGCTTATCACCGGAATGATAATATTTAACACGAGCAAAATACCTGATTTCTCAGATTTAAGTGCTTTGTACTTGCTCATATTTGTTTTCAGAAGGGTGTTGTTGCGTATCTTTTTGATGGAAGCATTTATCCAGATGAAAGAGATAACAAATATAATAAGGTAAACTGCTGCAACAAGAGGGAGTATCTGACCCCAGGGGATAGTTTTCTTCTCTGCAACAAAGTTTTCCTGCTTTAAAACAGAAACCACATGTTGCATTCCCGTTAAAAATCCGGTATCATAATCATTAGCTTTGAAGTACGGAAACATGCTTTGATTCTGGATGCGGTTGGACATAGCATCAGTAAGAAGTCCTTCGATGCCATAACCCGTCTCAAACCGGATTTTTCTCTGGTCAAGGACAAATAGTACCAGTAATCCATTGTCTTCCCTGGCTTTGCCGATTCCCCATTTCTTAAAAAGATCGGTTGCGAAAGGTTCGATATTTTCATTGCCGATCGATTCCACTATCACAACCGCTACTTCAGTTCGTGTGGCTTTTTCGAGTGAGTCAAGCAATATGTTGATTTGTTGCACAGTTGTTGCCTGAATGATGCCGTCAGGATTACTTACATAGGTGCGACTATCATATACCTTTGGGTTAGGTATATTGTCGAGTGTATAACTGGCGCCAAGTGCCGGTAGTGAAAGCAAAATGAAGAATAATAACTGTAGTTGTTTCATGAGAGTAGGTTTTGCGTTTCACAAAAAAATGATTAATCGTATGATTGAAGTAGTTTAATGTCGAAAATCAATACGGAATTTGGAGGAACATTGCCTTTTGCTTTTTTCCCGTAAGCTAAATCTGCTGGTATGTAAAATATAAAATGAGAACCATCTCTCATTAAACGCAGTCCTTCCTGCCAACCGGGAATAGTTTCATATAAATACATAGATTTAGTTGCACTTTCGAATTTTGTCCCGTCAATTAATTTTCCGGTATATTCAACCGTAATGACACTACTCAGATTCGGGCGGTGGTAATTACTTTGATGGATAATCTTATAATAAATACCACTTTCAGTTTTTTTGAAACCCTCATCATTTGCATGTTTTTCAAGCCATTTGTTATTAAGGTATTTCCAATCGGCAAATTCATCTTCATTACAAGAGGATAAGAAACTTATAGCGGTAATTATAATTAACAGGTATTTCAGATGTTGCAACATGATTATTTGTTTGATATATATGCTTTTAAATTTTTATATTTATTTCTCTCGTCGTTTTTTTACACCGGTTATAACCGGTGTCTATTCATATTTTCAATGCGATTCTTTGTTCGCTTTTTTATATTGTTGAGAAAAAGATTGCTTTGCAAACTTAGGCATAACTCTTTTAGGTCCCCAAGCAGTATAATTCAGCGGTAAAGTTACAAAATTTTTTAAATTTCCTGATGCCAAATCCAAAGTTCCCCTGTTGGCTGTAATCATTCTGAAACCTTTCATCATAAGTTTCTCAGAAATAGGTCGTAATCCCTGCTCAACACTTTTCCTTCTGTTCGATAAAAGGATGTCGGTCAGTGGTATTTTCACCGGACAAACTTCCACACATTTTCCACACAAGGTAGAAGTGAAACTCAGATGAGAAAAGTCCTTGAATCCTTTCAGAAAAGGAGTCAGAACTGATCCTATTGGTCCACTGTAAGTGGTGTTGTAAGTATATCCGCCAATGGTTTTATATACAGGACAGGCATTGAGGCAAGCACCACAACGGATACATGCCAGGGACTCATATGCTTCATTATCATCAAATACTGTTGTTCTGCCATTATCGAGTAATATAACATACATTTTTTCAGGGCCATCCACTTCTTCGTTCCTTTTGGGTCCTGTAAAAATAGTGTTGTAGGCAGTAATTTGTTGTCCGGTACCATGTGCAGCAAGCAAAGGGTAAAATAATCCCAGTTGACTCATTCTCGGGATGATCTTTTCAATGCCGGCAACTACAATATGTACTCTAGGGAAAGCGGTCGACATCAGCGCATTGCCTTCGTTCTCCGTGACAGATATTCCTCCCACGTCGGCAATCAGAAAATTCGCTCCTGTAACGCCTATATCAGCGGAAATATACTTTTTGCGTAGTAACTCTCTGACATATTCTGTCATTTCTTCCGGAGTGCTTTCGATAGGAGTATTAAATTTTTCGTTAAATAATTTTGCAATATCTCCTTTCGACTTATGCATGGCAGGAGTTACAATATGATAAGGTTTCTCACCAGCCACCTGTACTATAAATTCTCCCAAGTCCGTTTCAACCGATTCACAACCAACCGATTCGGCAGTATGATTCAGATCGATTTCTTCGGTAGTCATGGATTTGCTTTTTACAAGCAAAGACGCTTTATTTTCCTTAAGAATCTTTATCAGGTATCCATTTGCCTCCTGTGCATCTTTTGCCCAAAGTACTTCAGCTCCATTGGCAGTGATGTTTTTTTCAAACTCCAGCAGGTAGTTCTCCCAGTTATGAAGGATTTCTCTCTTAATGAATGCAGCATTTTCTTTTGCCAAAGATACGTTTTTATAACGTGACATTCCTATCGACACTGCTTTGTCGTACCGCGAAATATTAAAATCTATCGTTTTGCGATGGTGCAGATCAAAGGCAATGTTTTCAGAGGCTTTAACAAAATTCTGTTTTTTCATTTCAGATCAATTTTGTCCCTGTTTTACTTCTTGAGTGCAAAAGTATAGCTGCCGATCAGGTCACCATCAGTGAAAAAATCAACTCTATAGGTGCCTACATGTAAAATTTCTTCTACCTGCCAGTAAATGACGTCCTGAATTGCCTCACCACCATATTCATATTCTTTTTTTGCAGAATATGCAATTTTTCTGTTCTCAAAAGGAAAAACATTACCTGCATTTTTTGTTAACAATTCACCATCCGGCCTGGTAATTCTGATGTATAGAATTTTCTTTCCCGGTTCGGCAGTGATATTTTTCGCAATTGTATAGTCGAACTGTAAATTTGCAATTCTGCTGAATATGGATGTTTTCCTGTTGCGGTCGTTTAAAGTTGTAACATTGAAGGCGCTGATTTCCAGTTTTGATGCGCGGGTGACTACTTCACTTAAATTTTCTTTTTCTTTTGATAATACGTCAACTTTCTGAGAAGATTCTTCATATTTCAATTTAATCTGAGAATTCTCGTTTTTCAGCATTTGATTCTCAGTGTTCAGAGAATCTATTTGAGCCACTAAATGCATCATAATTTTACGCACTGATGCCAACTCATCTTTCAATTCCTGAATTTTACGGGCATTGGTCGCTTTAGTACTGCGGAGTTCTTCCAACAGTTCCTGAACACGTGATTTTTCACTATCGAGTAATTTTAGCAACGAGTCGTTTCGGATAGTTGAAGTGTAACCATCAAATTGATAAGTTAAGTCGACGTATTCATCTTCAACCCTTTCTTTTTCGAGATTCATCATTTCGGCCACTTCGGTAAGTTCGGCATCTTTTTGTTTTGAGTCATTGTAGAGATAAAGTGCGATACCTGCCAAAGCCAGTACTACTAACACTAAAATGATAACAATTAAATTTTTTGTCTTGAACATAATTATAGCAATGAAATAATTTTTTCCAGACGGATTCCTCTGGAACCCTTGATTAATATAGTTTGATTTTCAATCTTGTTTTCCGTCAGCCAGACAATAAGATCTTCAACTGTTCCGAACGAAGCATAATCAGATGCACAATCCTGAAATGCCTTACCTACGAGCAATACATTGGTAATTTGTTTTTCTTTAAGTAAATTAATGATGTTCTGATGTTCGTCGGCACTTAGTTGTCCAAGTTCAAGCATCTCACCCAATATGGCGGTTTTAGCTTCCACCTGCATGGCTGCAAAATTCTGAATAGCAGCCTGCATGCTGGTCGGATTAGCGTTGTAGGCATCTACAATCAGTTTGTTTTTTGTAGTTACAGTGAACTGTGAACGATTATTTACGGGTTCGTAATTTTCTAAACCCTGAATGATCTGCACATTTTTCATGCCAAAAAAATGGCCTATGGTAACAGCGGCCAATACATTTTCTGCATTATAAGCTCCGATTAAGTGAGTTTTAACCTGAAATGTGTTTCCGGTCTGACATTCCATAGTCAGGAAAGGGTCACTGCTTAAAACCCTTCCGGTCACCATGCTCAGATCTGGATGACATTTCAGCGCATAGGCAATTTGTTTATCAGGAATAACACTTGATTTGGCAGCCATCTGTTTCAGATAATCATTATCATCATTGATAAAAATACCCATACCGTTGGCCGAAATATAGTCATATAGTTCTGCTTTGGTTTTCATCACCCCTTCAAATGAGCCGAATCCTTCCAAATGAGCTTTCCCTACATTGGTGATAATACCAAAATTCGGTTGAGCAATTTCACAAAGTTGTTTAATTTCACCGGGATGATTGGCTCCCATTTCAATAATGGCCAGTTGATGCTCGGGTTTTAGTTTTAGTAATGTAAGGGGGACACCTATATGGTTATTCAGGTTACCCTGTGTAAAATGAATCTTATATTTCTCTTTCAATACTGAGGCAATCAGTTCCTTAGTCGTGGTTTTCCCATTGGTGCCGGTGATTCCGATGATCTTTGTTCCCAATTGTAGCCGGTGCTGACTGGCAAGTTCCTGCAGAGATTTGAGGACATCTTTTACAAGAATGTACCGCTGGTCGATAACATATTCTGCTTGATCAACGACAGCATAGGAGCATCCATTCTCCAGTGCTTTTGCTGCAAATTCATTAGCATTGAAGTTTTCGCCTTTTAAGGCAAAAAAAATCGAACCGGCAGGGCAATTGCGACTGTCGGTTGTGATTTCGGGGTGTTCGAGGAAGATTTCGTATAAATCCATAGCGTCTTGCTAAAATTAACGTAATCGACTTGTTTTTACTTTATTTGATAACCCAGTGTGACATACCAGTTTCCCTCTCGGACTTTATCTGTCTTTGTTCTGTCGAGATTATTCAGTCCCCAATCGTATCCTGCTTTAACAGAATATTTGCGCCATTGCACACCTCCACCGGCTCCCAGTTGCAGATTGATACGGTTTAGTTTCTTGTCTCCGTATAATTCGTAATTTCCCGACTGAAGCCCAGTCATATTAACGAGTTCGTTACTCAATCCTACATCAACCTTTTGGTTTTGTATCAGGCCAACCTGTATATTGGGACCGGCGAATCCGAAAATTTTAAAATCCTTGAATAAGGGCAGATTGTAAACAACTCTGACCGGTATTTCCAATGCATGGCTCCATGTATTATACACCACGCTATCGCCCGACACGGCATATCTTTGTGTTTTGTTGGAATACCCTATATTATAAAATAAACCGCTCTGAATGCCAAAGTTATATTTCAGATCGTATTCAGCTAGTGCGCCAATACGGATGGCATCGAAATAGGTTTCTCCTGTAGAAGGTCCGATACGTTTAGGGTTGAAATAACCTCCTTCTAATGTAATTTTCTGTGCACTTGCATTTAAAATACCAATTGTTCCAAGAAAGGATAAAAGAATGATCTTTTTTAGTTTCATAAAAGTTATTTATGTTTTTGCCATCAAATGAGATTTATATGCCGATTGTCAATACCGATAAAAGATATTGTACAGCACCTGTTTAAATCCTTAATTCATATCGCATATAATTTGAAACGCAAAGATAGTTTTTTTCCTTGGGTTTACATTATTTTTTGAAGAATCTTAAGGATTGGTTTTTGATCGTTGCTTATGAATATCTGAACATTAAGTTTGCAGGTAAAGTTTTGACATTAATTAAGTATTTCTCAAATAAAATTCTTTACTTTGTAGTTAACAATTTTGTGATTCTTTTAGTATTAGATTTATGGAAGTTATTCTTATTGTCGTTGGTATTATTGCCGGAGTGATCATCGGTTATTTATTTGCCAAATCAATTGCCGGAGGAGCGATACAGTTGGAAAAGGTTCGGTTCTCGGAATTAGACCGTGAATTTGTTGCTTACAAAGCTAAAACAGAAAATGCCCTGTCGAATTTTCAAAATGAGATGGATAAAAAGCAGCAGGAGTTATCTTCTATTGCAGAAAAAGTAGAAGCAAAAGATAAAATGCTCAGTGAGCAAAATGTACAAATTGCAGAAAAAGAAGCAGAAATAAAATCTTTGAAAGAAAAACTGGATACCCTTAAAGCAGAGGTTGATAAGATCGGGGAGAAATATGCTGCAGAATTTAAGAATCTGGCCAATGAAATTCTGGAAGACAAATCGAAAAAGTTTACCGAGAAGAACAGAGAGAATCTGGAAGCAATTCTAAAACCACTGGATGAGAATATCCGGGAATTTAAGAAAACGGTGACAGAAGCCTATCAAAAGGAATCCAACGAACGTTTCTCGTTAGGTAACGAAGTGAAGAAGCTGGCAGAGCTTAATCAACTGATGAGTGAAGAGGCACGTAATCTCACCAAGGCACTGAAAGGCGAAACCAAAACGCAGGGTGATTGGGGTGAAATGATTTTGGAAACCATTCTTGAAAAATCGGGTTTACGCAAGGATGAAGAGTATTTCATGCAATATGAACTTAAAGATGAAGAAGGAAAAGCGCTGCGCTCGGATGCAGAAAATAAAAAAATGCGTCCCGATGCGGTGGTCAAATATCCTGACAACCGAACAGTGATTATCGATTCCAAAGTTTCACTGAATGCCTTCACACGTTATGTGGAAGCCTCTGATCCTGAGACACAGCAGAAAGAACTGGAGGCACATGTTACGGCGGTGAAGAATCACGTGATAGCTCTCAGTACGAAAGGATACGATGATTATGACAAGGCGCTTGATTTCGTTATGATGTTCATCCCCAGTGAACCTGCCTATATTGCAGCCATGCAGGGAGATTCAAATTTATGGTCATTCGCATATGATAAACGCATTTTGTTGATGAATCCCACCAACCTGATTACTTCATTGAAATTGATTGTTGATTTGTGGAAACGTGAGTATCAAAACAGGAATTCCTTGGCTATCGCCGAAAGAGGGGCTTTCCTTTATGATAAATTTGTAGGTTTCGTGGAAAATTTACAAAAGGTTGGAGTTAAGCTTGAAGACGCAACCAAATCCTATGAAAATGCATACAGTTTACTTGCTACAGGCCCGGGTAATTTGATGCGACAGGCAGAAGAATTAAAGAAACTGGGAGTAAAGTCAAAAAAGCAATTAGCTAAGGGACTGATTCAGGGTGAGGGAGAGTTAGGTGATAACGAATAGGTAACATCAATAGCTCCGGGTTTTAACCCGGAGAAAAATTGTTTGAAAAAACAAATGATATAAATGAGGAGATTGCAAAGTCGCTATGCTCCTCGTCATGACAGATCGTATACAATAATAATATATGAGAAAACAGCAAATCAAACATTTTGTAAAACCGAAAGTCAGCCGGAAGAAAAAAGAAGATATCGGTTTGTCGCCATATGCAGTGGTGTTTCGCGGAGAAAAGAGAATGGAGAAAACTCTTATCAATGCGATGGATTTTGATTTGGAAGAAGTCCGTGAGTTTGAAGTTACCACACCGGAACAACTCCATGATCTGCACGTAAGGACCAGCCTCAGCTGGATTTTCGTCAACGGAATCCATGACACTTCACGGCTCGGAGAAGTTGCCCGTGAATTCGAAATTCCAAACAACATCCTTTCTGACATATTGAATCCATCTTTACGATCGAAAATAGAGGTGTTCGATAAAGGAGTATTTGTTACCATTAAATTGCTGCAATATCAGGAAAAAACAGATCAGGTAACCATTGAAAACCTGAGTTTAATTATCTGCGAAAATACGCTTATCTCGTTCAGAGAAGAAGCAGGACCGGTATTTGAACCGATCAGGGAACGCATCAGGAAATATAATAATAAAATCAGGACTTCCGGATCTGATTATTTAGCGTTCACATTACTTGATGTAGTGGTGGATAACTACATTTATATTCTTGGTGCTCTTGGCGAAAAAATAGAAACCCTTGATGACAAGATGACCACAAATCCGCATAAACAATTGCTCGACGAGATCAATGTTTTTAAAAGGGAAATTAACTTCTTACGTAAGAGTATCCTTCCTGCAAAGGAAATGATTCTTTCACTGGCAAAACTGGATGTTGAATTTCTTCATGACATTAACAGGCTTCATTTTAGAGAATTACAATACAATATTAACGAGGCAACCGAATTGTCAGACAGTTACCGGGAAATCCTTTTCGACCAGATTTCTATTTACCACACCATCGTCAGCACTCGACTGAATGACATTATGCGCACTCTGACTATTTTTTCGGTAATCTTTATTCCTCTTACCTTTATTGTTGGAGTTTATGGTACGAATTTCGATATTTTACCGGAGCTTCACTGGAAAAACGGTTATTATATCATGTGGGGCGTGATGTTGGTAATTGCCCTGGCTATGCTCATTTATTTTAGCCGCAAGAAGTGGTTTTGATTTTTTACCACATAAGTCATATTAAGAACATACAAGTAAATACCTTAAATCGTATGAGGAGTGTACGGAATATTCTGATATTGTTTTGTTTAAGTCTGGTTGTTGTTGCTCAGGATTTTACACCTATTGTCAAGCAATTCGGAAAACAGGATTATGGAGCTTCCAATCAGAACTGGTCGGTTGCACAGGATAGCCGCGGACTTATGTATTTTGCCAATAATCAGGGATTACTGCAATTTGACGGTAATTTATGGGAATTGTTCCGGATGCCCCAGAATAAGCTGGTACGTTCAGTTTATATAGATAAGCAGGACCGGATTTATGTGGGCTCGTTTGAAGAATTCGGTTATTTTGAAAAACTGCAGAACGGGAAATTGATTTATAAATCGCTCTCCGATAGTTTGAAAGGCTATTCAATGATGAACGATGAGATTTGGACCATATTTGAAATAAATAATACCATTATCTTTCAAAGTTTTACTTCTTATTTTACTTTTAAAAAAGGGATTGTAGAGGGGCATCGCCAACCTGTTACTTTCCTTTTCTTCAGCCCTTTTGGCAATGATGTGCTCGTCAACACCAAACAACATGCTTTATGTAGGCTCGATTTGGAACAACATCGTCTGATTCCTTTTCCACAGAAGCCTGTGAAAGGAGAGATTCTGACCATTCTTCCATTGGATTCAAAACGATATATTGCAGCTACTGTCAATGATGGACTGTATCTTTTCGATGGAAGAACATTTTCACGCTTCACTACCGATGCTGATGATTTTCTGAAGCAGGTGGTTGTCAACCGGGCAGTCATCACTCCGGATAAAATTATTTTGCTGGGAACCATTCAGCACGGAGTCATTGCATTTAATAAAGAAGGGAAAAGGCTTTGGATGCTCAACCAATCGAATGTGCTTCAAAATAATACGGTATTGGGCATGTTGATTGACAAGGGTGGAAATGCCTGGCTTGCCCTTGATAAAGGAATTGCATACCTTCAGTTGAACTCAGATATCAGGTTTATTAATTCTTTTGATCCGCCCATTGGTGCTGTATACGATGTGAAAATAAATGGTGCCGGGATATTTTTAGGAACCAATCAGGGGCTTTTTAAAGGAGATTTTCAGAAGAATAGTGTCAGGAAAGTTTCACCTGTTTATCCTGTAAAAGGTCAGGTATGGAACATATCGGCATACGACAATCAATATTTTATAGGTAATAATGATGTCGGTTATCAACTTGGAAATGGAGTTCCGAAACTTAGTTCGCCCGTGCAGGGTGGTTTTTGTATAAAAAAAGGAATCATTCACGGGAATGAGGTTTTGGTGGAGGGCACTTATACGCAGTTGTGCATATATCTGAAAAAGAATGGGGTATGGCAGTTCAGTCATACTGTTGATGGTTTTGTAAATCCTGTACGTTACCTTGAAATTGACTATACGGGCAGGATTTGGGCAAGTCACTTACATCAGGGCTTATTCTCGATAGAGTTGAGTCAGGATCTGAAAAAGATCGACCGGATGAAAACGTATAATTCGCTCGACGGAGTGAATAAATATAATATCAATGTTTTTTCGGTGAATAACAGAGTGGTGTTTACCGACCATCATGCTTTTTATACTTATGATGACATTGAAAAACAAATTATCCCTTATAAGGAACTGAATGAAAGTCTGGGTCATGCGGTATCGGCTTTCCGGGTGGCGCATTTTAAATCCAATTATTACTGGTTTATAAAAGATAGTGAAGCTTCTCTTTTCAGAATAAAAGAAGGGAAGGCAGAATTAATGGATATTGTACAATACTCGTTATTTAAGAATCAGACAGTTGATAACTATCAGCAAATTGTTCCGGTAAATGATGACCAATGTCTGTTCACACTGGAAAATGGATTGGCACTTTATCAATATAATCCGGAGAAAAAGGCGGTGAAAAATGTAGAATTACAATTAAAAACCATAGCTGTCACTGATGTCGATTTAAGTGAAGTGCAATATTTACCTTTGTACAACTATCAAAAAAAACTGCAAATTCCTTTTAGAAAAAACAATGTCACATTTACCGTGTATTATCCTGACTATACTCAAATGAATAATGTGATGTACCGATTTAGGCTCGAAGGATTGGATAAACTTTGGGGAGCAGCAGGACAAACGAACCGTAAAGTGTATGATTACCTGCCACACGGATCGTATGTTTTACATGTAGAAGCCCTGGACAACAGTGGGTTGAAACTATCGGAACTGAGTTATGCTTTTGAAGTAAAACCTCCTTTTTACTGGAGTATAGCGGCAAGGCTTTTTTACCTTTTGCTGATTATTTTGTTCATTTACGGTACCATGCGTTTTTTTAGAAATCGTTATCTCAGACGGCATTTGTTGCTTCAAAAAGAACAGGAAGACCGCCAGCGCTATGAAATAGAGAAAAAAGAGCAGGAAATCATTGCGCTGAAGAACGAGAAACTGGAAGCTGACCTGACCCTAAAAAGTAAAGAACTTGCTGAGTCTACTATGAGTCTGATCAATAAAAATGAAATGCTTGTTTCTTTGAAAGAAGAAGTAATCAGACAAAAAGCAGCATTGGGGACCCAATATCCTAATAAATATGCAGATAAACTCATACGGATGATTGATGAGAATATATCTTCAGAAGACGACTGGATAAAGTTTCAGGCCAATTTCGACCGGATTCATGAGAATTTCTTCCGTCATCTCCACCGGGATTATCCCGATCTGACTTCCAATGATTTACGTTTCTGTGCTTATTTACGCCTGAATCTTTCAAGTAAAGACATTGCGCATCTGATGAACATTACTTTGAAAGGAGTAGAAGTGGCAAGATACCGCATCCGGAAGAAAATTAACCTTCCATCTCATAAAAGCCTGACTGAATTTATGATTGAATTCAAATAAATCTGATAATCTTCTTTAAAAAACAATATTAATTATATCTCCTTATAGTCAGATTATTATGTTTTTTTGTGTGACCCTGTAGGGGTAAAATAGTACCCCCTGTTTTAATTATTTTTTGATGTAGTGTTCGTATGGGGTGCGAAAATTTGGTTTTGCCTGTTGCACGACCGTACATTTGTCTCCACAACATAAAGCACCCTTTGTGTGTTTTATGTATAGTTTTCATAAGAGTAACGAAAACTGTAGGTAAATTAAATTCAACCAGAAAAACATAACATCAGATAAAATGAAAAAACTTTTATTACCGGTATTCGCTACCATATTACTGTTGTCAGCCTGTCGCCAGCAGTCGGGTGATCGTAAGGAAGCCATGTGGGACCAGAAAGCCGATTCGGTCCTGAAATTAATGACACTGGAAGAAAAAATCGGACAGATGGTACTTTATACTTCCGATTGGGATGTTACCGGACCCACTTTGCGTCAGGGTTATCTCGAAGACATCCGTAAAGGTAATTGTGGTAATATATTTAACGCACATACAGCTGCTTATACCCGAAAACTTCAGAAAATTGCCGTTGAAGAATCCCGTTTGGGAATCCCCCTGTTGTTTGGTTATGACGTAATTCACGGACACAAAACAATTTTCCCGATTTCTCTTGGTGAGTCTGCTTCATGGGACATGGCGGCAATTGAGAAATCTGCCCGGGTTTCAGCGATAGAAGCAGCAGCCTCGGGGATTAACTGGACTTTTGCTCCTATGGTGGATATTTCTGTAGATCCCCGTTGGGGAAGAGTTTCTGAGGGAGCCGGTGAGGATCCGTTCTTGGGTTCCAGAATAGCCGAAGCACGGGTAAGAGGTTTTCAGGGACCCGATAATGATTTATCGGATACGCTGACGATACTCGCCTGTGTAAAACATTTTGCAGCCTACGGAGCGCCACAGGGCGGACGCGATTATAATACGGTGGACATGTCGGAGCGCGTTTTTCGTGATATTTATCTTCCTCCTTATAAAGCAGCGATTGATGCCGGCGTTATGAGCGTTATGTCGTCATTTAATGAATATGATGGAGTGCCTGCAACTGGTAGTAAATATCTGCTTACCGATCTGCTGCGTAAGGAGCTTGGTTTTAAAGGATTTGTCGTGACCGATTACACTTCTATCAATGAAATGGTGCATCATGGCGTAGTCAAAGACGATGCAGAAGCCGGTCTGCTGGCAATAAATGCAGGTGTCGATATGGACATGCAGGGAGAAGTTTATTTCAAGTACCTTAAAAAGCAGGTGGAAGAAGGTTTGGTAAAAGAATCGCAGATTGATGATGCTGTACGCAGAATTCTGAAAATAAAATTTAAACTCGGACTTTTTGATGACCCCTATCGTTATTGTAATGAGGACCGTGAGAAAAGATTAGTATATGCTCCTGAACATCTTGAAACAGCACTGGATGTAGCAAAAAAATCAATGGTATTATTGAAGAACGATAATCAGGCTTTACCATTAAAGAAAGGTGAAAAAATTGCCGTAATCGGAGAACTGGCCACTTCGACCCGCGATTTGCTGGGATCATGGAAGGCTGCAGGCGACTGGAATTTTATGCATTCGGTATTGGATGAAATAAAAGCCTACAACGGTGAGAGCAATGTGATGTATGCTGATGGGTGTAAAAAAAACGGAGATGACCGTTCGGGTTTTGCAAAAGCGCTAGGAGTTTCGCTTTTCGCTGACAAAATTGTAATGGTTATTGGAGAAGATTGGGAATGGACCGGAGAAGCAGCCAGCCGTACAAGCATTAAAGTTCCTGGTGTTCAGACTGAATTACTTGAAAGATTATCAAAACTAAATAAACCGGTAATTGTAGTATTGATGAATGGCCGTCCGCTGGATCTGACCCGCGAAAACGAACTTGCCGACGCCATGCTCGAAGCCTGGTACCCGGGCACAATGGGTGGAAAGGCTGTAACACAGGTACTTTTCGGAGAATATAATCCTTCGGGAAAACTCACCATGTCGTTCCCTATGAATGTGGGGCAGGTACCTTTGTATTATTATGCGAAAAATACCGGTCGCCCGATATATCTTCCTAATGATAAATATAAATCAAAATATATTGATAGTCCTAATGATCCAATGTTTCCTTTCGGTTACGGCCTGAGTTATACTTCTTTTGTTTATTCCGATATTAAACTGTCGAGCGGCGAACTGACTGAAAAAGGCGGTATTAAAGCAACTGTTGCTGTTACCAATAATGGTGGTCACGATGGTGAAGAAGTAGTACAATGTTATGTTCGTGATCTGGTAGGCAGTGTAACTCGTCCGGTAAAAGAACTCAAAGGTTTTGAAAAGATATCCCTTAAAGCAGGTGAAACTAAAACGGTAACTTTCGAGATTACTCCGGAAATGCTGGCGTTTCATCGTCAGGATATGACTTATGGAACTGAACCAGGCGACTTTCAATTGTTCATTGGCGGAAATTCCAGAGATGTGAAAATGATTCCATTTAAATTGTTACCATGAGAAAAATTATCCTACTACTTTTTGTTCTGGTACTTGGAAAAGCGGTCGCTGAAAATCCTGCGTATGTCGTTCCTTTTGAGTTGAAAGCGCAGGCTTATCCGGCACATGTGGAATTGAGCTGGGTGAATCGCACAGGATTTCAGTATGATATATACCGTTCAGTTAATCAGGGCAAGAAATTTGAATATTGCGGAACGACAACTTCGTCATATTATCTGGATTTCTTTGGTAAACCTGTAGAAAAAGAACAAACCTATATTTATCGGATTCTTCCAAAAGGATTGTCGGTAAAAAGTGAAGATGCCAGAAAATTTGAAGTGAAACTGTCAGTCTTTCCTCCCACTGATGAGGCTTTGCTGGACATGACACAACGTTACACCACCCGTTATTTCTATGATTTTGCAGAACCCATTAGTGGGATGGCAAGGGAGAGAAGTAATGATGTGAATGGTGAAATTGTAACCACCGGAGGAACCGGTTTCGGTATTATGGCTCTGATTGCCGGTGCCGAAAGAAATTACCTGAGCAGACAGGAGGCCCACACAACCATCACCAGAATAGTATCATTTCTTGAAAAAGCAGAACGTTTTCATGGAGCCTGGGCGCATTGGTACGATGCTGAAACAGGAAAAGCTTTCAGTTTTTCAAAGTATGATGATGGCGGCGATTTGGTTGAAACAGCCTTCTTGGTACAGGGATTACTTACTGCCCGCGAATATTTTTATACAGGTAGTCCTCAGGAAAGACTTCTGGCAGGAAGAATTACCCAGCTTTGGGAAAGTGTAGAATGGAACTGGTATACTCAGGGAACTGATTCTCTCTACTGGCATTGGTCAAAAAACTACGGTTGGAAAATGAACCATCGTATCAAAGGTTTTGACGAAACGCTCATTACCTATGTACTGGCGGCTTCATCACCCACATTCCCGATCTCAAGATCCGTTTATGAAGCCAGCTTCAAAACCTCGCCTTATTATCTTAACGGAAAATCATATTATGGTATCCGACTCGATTTGGGAATGGATTATGGCGGTCCGCTTTTCTTTACGCATTATTCCTTTCTGGGACTCAATCCCAAAGGCCTGACCGATAGTCATACCAACTATTTTGAAAGGAACCGGGCACACGCATTGATCCATCGTGCCTATGCCATCGATAATCCAAAGAAACATAAGGGATATGGCGCTAATTGCTGGGGTTTCACTTCTTCTGACGATCCTTTGGTGGGATATACTTCACATCATCCCGGAACAGATGCCGAAAACGGAACAATTTCCCCAACAGCAGCGTTATCATCAGTAGTGTATACGCCCGAAGAGTCGTTGGTAGTATTGCACCATTTGTATTACGATCTGGGTAAAATTTTGTTGGGACAATATGGATTTTATGATGCCTTTAATCCCGGAATGGTCGAAGGGCAACAAGTGGTAAAAAGTTATTTAGCCATTGATCAGGGGCCAATAGCAGTGATGATTGAAAATTACAGAAGTGGCCTGATTTGGAAGTTGTTTATGCAACAGACTGAAATTCAGCAAGGACTGAAATCTTTAGGTTTTGTTATTAAATAAGCACATTAACCGAAAAAGAAAAATACAATGAAGAGACTAAAATTTTTGATGTTTATTTTAACGCTATTTGCAACAACTGTCCTGACAGCACAGGAGCTGAAGATTCAGGGAACGGTGGTTGACAAGAAAAGCGGCGAGACCCTGATAGGAGCCTCGGTGTTGCAAAAAGGCACAACTAATGGAACCATTACCAATTTCGACGGGTTTTTTTCAATCAAAGTTCCTTCAGGAGCAACTCTTTCCATTACTTATGTAGGATATGCCTCACAAGAGCTTGTTGTGACCAGTGAAACGAAATTACTCGTTGAAATGAATCCTGATGCAGAAATGCTGGGAGAAGTTGTGGTTGTAGGCTACGGAACACAAAAGGTCAAAGACATGACTGCTCCTATTGCTACTGTAAAAGGGACTGATTTGGTTAAACAGGCTACTGCTAATGCCATGTCGGCACTACAGGGCAAGATGTCGGGGGTTCAGGTAATAAATAGTGGCGCTCCCGGAGCTGGTCCAAGTGTAAAAATACGTGGTGTCGGTTCAATTGGTGATTATGCTCATCCTCTGTATATTGTCGATGGAGTGTTTGTAGAAAATATTGATTTTTTGAGTAGTGGTGATATCGAAGATCTGACCGTGTTGAAAGATGCTTCGGCTGCAGCCATCTATGGGGTGCGTGCAGCTAACGGAGTCGTGCTGGTTACGACCAAAAAAGGTAAAATGGACCAAACTAATGTGAGCTACGAAGGTTACATGGGTGTTCAGATTCCTGTGAACGTAATGCAACTGACCGGTACAAAGCAATATGTGGAATTGGTTAACGAAGCCAATGCAAATACCACCGGCTATGTTCCAAAAGATGTTTCGGCTTATCCTGCCAGCACTGACTGGTACCGCGAATTGTTGCGAAATGCGGTTATGCACAGTCATGCAGTGGATATTTCCGGCGCTTCCGAAAAGACTAATTATTCCGTCGGGATCAACTATTTTTACCAGGAAGGGATCATGAAGGCAACGAATGATTACGAACGTTTCAATTTCAGAGCGCGGGTAGATCAAAAGGTGAATAACTGGTTCAGCATGGGTTTCAATACAGTGATTTCCGATTATAAGAAGAACAATGCCAACGACAACGCTTTCTTCTCTGCTTTTGTGAATCCTCCGGTCTATTCTGTTTATGATGATTCCAATACTGCCGCTTATCCGGTACGCTTCGGATCACCTCAGACTTATAATTTTGGAAATCAATATGGGAATCCGGTAGCTACCGCTTATTACAATAACAGTAAGGAAGATGGTATGAAGCTGATTTTTTCCACTTATGCTGAAATAACGTTTATTCCCGAGAAGTTTAAATTCAGAACCTCTTTTAACGAAGATATTGGATTTTGGAAATCACAAAACTATACACCGGAATTTAATGTCGGAGGATCTCAGGGAGTACGAAAATCGAGTTTGAGCAAGACCTATGGTGTAAGTACGAAGCAAATCATTGACAACCTGCTTACTTACAATGATCAGATTGACGAGCACAGCTTTAATCTTATGTTGGGGCAATCTACCCGGATTGAAAAGAAATCGTCGGTGACAGGTAGCGCGCAGGATGTTCCTGGTTATGATAATCAGTCCATCTATCTGACAACAAGTTCGTTCCGTGATCGAAATGCTAATGATGAAGCCACAACTTATAATGGTGTGTCTTTTTTTACACGTGCCACTTATAATAACTCCGATAAATACCTGGCGACCTTCACTTTTCGTGCGGATGGAAGTTCTAAATATCAACAAAAATGGGGTTATTTCCCTTCGCTGGGTTTGGGTTGGGTGTTGACCGGTGAAGATTTTATGTCAGAGCAGGACGTGTTCCAGTATTTGAAAATACGTGGGAGCTGGGGATTACTGGGGAACGATAATGTACCTGCAAATTCGGCTGTTACACTTGGATCTTCAGGTGCAGCTAGTTCCGGTATTTTCGGGGATGTGTTAGTTGATGGACGGGGTGCCCAAACGGTTGTACAACGTTTCCTGAATTGGGAGGTAGTGAATGAAGTAAATCTTGGAGCTGATTTTGCCGTAATTGATCAAAAACTCAACGGGGAAATTGACTTCTATAACCGGGTAACCAATAATGTGGTTTTCTATGTACCCATTTCAGCTGGTGGAGGCGTTGCTGAGATCCTTAATAACAACGGAAAGGTCCGTAATATGGGAGTGGAACTAAATCTGAACTGGAAAGAGAAGATCAGTAATGATTTATCATACAATATCAGTTTTAATGCGACCACCATCAACAATAAAGTACTGGAATTACCTGGTAGGGAATATATCCCCGGAGCATCGGTACGTGGCAATTACACGACCCGCACTGCCGTTGGTCATCCTATTGGTTCTTTCTACGGATATGAAATCGAGAAAGTATATGCCAGTGAATCAGAAGCATTGCAGGATCCTGTAAGTCAGGACTACAAACTGGGTGGTTACTTCAAATATAAAAATCAGAATGATGATAGTGTTATCAACGAGAAGGATAAGGTGTATCTGGGTAGCCCGATTCCATGGCTGATGACCGGTATCGATTTTGGGATGAACTACAAGAGATTTGATGCCAGTATTGCTTTGCAAGGTCAGTTCGGAAATAAGGTGCTGAATGCTAAAAGAATGAACAGAGATGTGTTTGCCGATGGTAATTATGATATGGATTTTTACGAAAACCGCTGGACCATCAGCAATCGTAATACCGAATATCCTTCTGCTGAAGCATATAACACCTCTTTTATTCAACAGGCAAACAACTTTTTTGTAGAAGATGCATCTTATATACGGATTCATAACATTCAGGTCGGTTATACGCTGAATGAGATCAAAGGCATAAAAAGTCTGCGTGTTTACCTGTCGGCTCAGCGACCTTTCACTTTCTTTACCTATAAAGGCTTTACGCCAGAAGTGAGCGGAGCGCCCATCAGCAATGGCATCGATACATCAGTATATCCTATGCAGGCTATTTACAGTGTTGGTTTAAAAATGAACTTTTAAAACTTAAAACTATATGAAAATCAAGATCATCATATCTATTCTGAGCATTTTTCTGCTCCTGAGTTGCGAGGACTTCCTCAACATTCGTCCTGAGGGCACTGTTCCATCAACCGGAATTGATTACTCGAAATCAGAGAACATCTTCCTGTCGGTGAGTGCGGCTTATGCAAAAATGAGGACATACAATACTCATTCATTTCCTTATATAGGTGCTTTTGAGATCACTTCTGATAATGCTGATAAAGGCAGTACACCCGAAGATAATCCAACCATGAAGCAGATGGATGATTTTAGCTACGATGCTACGAATGGTTTGGTCAATGAGTTGTGGACGGGTTATTTCGATGTTGTCAGTGCCGCTAATTATGCCATCGGGCAGATGCCTTTGTTTGAAGAAGCACTGATGAATCCCGAATCAAAAGCTTACACCCGTGAATGTGCCGGTGAAGCCAAATTCATTCGCGCCTATGCCTACTTCAATCTGACCCGTATGTTTGGTCGTGTTCCGGTAATTGACCGGACAATGACGGCGGAAGAATTAGCTTCTAAACAACAGGAAAGCACTGATTCGCTGTATCGCTTTATCGAGAAGGATTTGCTGGAAGCCATCAGTGTTTTGCCTGCGTCGTATACCAAAGACTGGGCAGGCAGGGTCAACCGTTATACTGCAATGGCGCTGAAAGCTAAAGTACATTTGTATCAGAACGAATGGGATTCGGTGGCATCACTGACGGATAAAATTATGGCCAGTGGTCGTTATGACCTCTTACCCGATTTCAGATCAGTTTTCAGTGTTGATGAGGAAAACAGCCGTGAATCTCTTTTTGAGATTCAAAGTTCCACTCTTGGTAAATCAACCGGCGATGAAACCTATTTAACTTATGCGTATGTGCAGGGTCCACGGGGAAACTCGCCCGGAAATATGCAGGGATGGGGATTTTGTACTCCAAGTACCAGTCTGATCAATTTCTTTACAGCCAGAGGTGAAACCGTACGGGCAAAAGCGACTTTCCTCTATCGGGGCACAAAGACTCCTGAAGGCGACAGTATCAAAGCAGCTTGCTCCAATCCGGTATACAATGGCAAAGTATACACACCATCAAAATATAATTTATGGAATTACAACGGTTATGGTTTCGATCATAATGTTCGGATCATTCGTTATGCGGATGTGTTGCTGATGTTTGCCGAAGCAAAATTACAGGGAGCTGCGGTAGCTACTGTCAGCGGTTACGATGCAGCCTCCGCGCTCAATAAAGTGCGTGACCGGGCAAAATTATTGCCGATTGGCGCTCCTACGCTGCAGGATGTTTGGGATGAACGACGTGCCGAATTAGCCATGGAACAGGATCGGTTTTTCGATCTGGTACGTACCGGTCAGGCAGCTACTGTTCTCGCAGGAAAAGGATACAATCACGCTAAGCATAAGCTTTTCCCTATTCCTGCTCAGCAAAGACAGCTGAATCCCAATCTGACTCAGAATCCCAATTATAATTAATAATAATTTTTCACAATCAATTTAATCAGTTTTTAATTTTTAAAATTTAATCAACATGAAAAAGCTTAATTTTCTCGGAATTTTTGCCGTAATTGCACTGTTATTTACAGGCATGGTGTTTACTTCTTGCGAAGAAAAAGAACCGGATCCTTATGAAGGAAAAACCAATCCATCGACGATTGCATCAAGCAACCTGATTGCTTATTGGGGTTTTGAAAATTCTCCAAAAGATGAGATAGGCCAAAGAGGAGTTGCTACTTCAGCAGTAACTTATCCTGTTGGCAGAAGAGGTAATGCATTTAAAGGAGCTGAAGGGGCATATATCAGTTTTGATTTACCTGCAACCGATAAGTTGGCAACTTTAAAAACATTTACTGCAGCTATGTGGGTTAAAGCTCCTAAAGTTCCTGCAGGAAAAGGAATTCCTGTATTCTTCCAATTATCAGGAAATGGTTGGGAAGGTGCTTTAAGTATTTTTCAGGATAATCTGGGAGATAATTCAGCTGACTCAATCAGAATGAAAGGTTTCTTTGGAAAAGCCGGTGTGCCATGGGCAGGACAATGGTGGGACAAATCCAACTCCAGTTTTTTGGCGGACAGGTGGTTTCACTTTGTTATAAACTATGACAATGCAACTTCAATTGCAACAATTTATGTTAACGGTAATGCCTATAAATTTGAAACATTGAGTGCCTATGATTCAGCCGTAAGATATCAGAATGACCCGGGAAGTGCAACAAATGTGAATGGCGCAGCCAAATTGGGTGATTTAAATCTTCCTTTAAGAGAAACAAATAATAAGGGAATAATCGGATATTGGGCTATCAAAGCATTTTATGGTGGTACAGACGACTGGCAGGGTTATTACACCGGTACACTTGATGAACTCCGTATTTACGATCGTGCACTTACTGCTGCTGAAGTAAAAGCATTGTACGATGCTGAAATAACTGTGATCAACTAATTGTCCTTTATATTGCAGGGAGGATGTCAGACATTCTCCCTGTTTTTTTATAAAATATCTTATTATGCTCAAACAATTACTCTGTACTATCATTATCGGCTTATTCATTATATCATGTAATAATGATAAAGACATTCCGCTTAAAAATGTTTACATCGAAAGCGTGACTATCAATGGAAAAAATGTTAGTAATGGAGGTAGCGTGTTTGGCATGCCGGTTGATTCGGTGGTGTTTCAAATTACTTTTTCTTCTCCCATCGATAAAACCAAACTTGATCCCGAAGCATTATTCATTAGTATGGGAGTGGATACAGGCTTTGTGATAACGAAAGATACCTTCTCCCGGCAGTTGAATTTTAAGATCAATCGTCCTTTAAATTATTATACGTCCTATACGCTGTATATTGCTGAGGGAGAACAACTCGGTGTAAAAATACTTGATCCGTACAGTTTCAGTTTTGTTACTGAACTTGATCCTGCCCCTAAATTTCCGATAATTTCCGACGATAGCTTATTGACCCTGGTTCAGAAGCAAACCTTCGCCTATTTCTGGGATCATGCGCATCCCACATCGGGACTGGCACGTGAACGCTACGGTTCTGCTGAAACGGTGACTTCAGGAGGTTCAGGGTTTGGCATTATGACTATTCCTGTTGCCATCGAACGTGGTTTTATTACCCGTCAACAGGGCTTTGGGCGATTGCAAACTATCGTAAACTTTCTGCATACAAAAGCCGAACGTTTTCATGGAGCTTACCCGCATTGGCTAAATGGTACTTCTGGAAAAACAGTGCCTTTCAGTACTAAGGATAATGGTGCCGATCTGGTGGAAACTGCATTCCTGATACAGGGATTGCTTGCAGTGCAACAATACTTTAACACAGGTAACAGCGCAGAAAAAGCCATGTGCGATACCATTCAGAAAATTTGGGAAGCTGTGGAATGGAGCTGGTTTCAGCAAAACGGTCAGCAAAAACTGTTTTGGCACTGGTCGCCCAACTATAATTGGGAAATGAATATGCCCATCTCGGGTTGGAATGAAGGCCTCATTGTTTATGTGCTGGCGGCGTCATCACCCACTTATCCCATTACAAAATCGGTATACGATGAGGGATGGGCACGCAACGGAGCGATGAAAAACGGCCGTATTTTTTATGATATCAAATTGCCTCTTGGTGAAGACAGAGGTGGACCATTGTTCTTTACACATTACTCTTTTCTTGGCCTGGATCCCAGAAATCTATCCGACCAATATGCCAATTATATGGAGCAGAACATCGCTCACGCCCGTATCAATCATGCTTATTGTGTGGCAAATCCCAAAGGCTATTACGGTTATGGTGATGATTGCTGGGGACTCACCGCGAGTGACATCCCCGATGGCTACACTGCTTCATCGCCCAACAACGATCGCGGAACAATCGCTCCAACGGCTGCGCTATCCTCCTTTCCATATACTCCCGAAGAAAGTATGCGGGCACTGAAATTCTTCTATTACACACTCGGCGATAGCCTTTGGGGAACTTATGGTTTCAGGGATGCTTTCAATCTCAATAAACGCTGGTTTGCTTCCTCATACCTGGCCATCGATCAGGGACCGATAGTGGTAATGATTGAAAATCACCGCACGGGATTGCTGTGGAACTTGTTTATGCAGAATGAAGAGGTGAGGAGCGGGATGACGAAGTTGGGGTTTTCTTACTGATTTTTTACTTCTATGATTCTTAATCCATATGCCTCAAGATCTATATCTTTAAATTCGGAAGTAGCTTTATCAGATTGTACGGTAATGGTTGTCCTGATTTTGTGAGCACTGCTGTTCATTGCCAGTACATAGAGCAATGAATCTGACCTGATCGTCAGGTAATCACATTGAGGATTATCAGTTTGCACTAAACCTGGAACCAATACCAATTTTACTTTTTTATCATCGATGGTACCATCAGCAAAACCGATGGTTTGGTGCGGACCCACTTTCGGGGTGATAAATCCGCGTGGAAAAGATACTCGACCGTTGCTTCTGAGCTCAGCTTCCGACATCAGGTAATCCATGATCCAGCCGATCTGCCACCATGCATGATGCGGAAAACCTCCTGCTCCGGCATCAAAGCTATCCCAGTAATAGGAAGCAACGCCGGTTGATTTATCTACAAAAGCATCTTTACCGTTGGCTGCGACTCTTGCCATATCGATGAAAATAGAATCATGAGTTAACTGAAACATCCGCACAAACATACCGGCGTGACTGGCCAGCAAAATGGGACCTCTCGTATTCGAGGATCCTATAGTGCCTGCATGTTCGAAACATAAACCCGATTGTGTAAAAGCCCATCCGGGTAGTGTTTGTTTTTTGTGTGTTTGTGTTTCAGTGATTCCGTTGGGATAAGTGTAAATGTATGTTGTGTAGATTTGCGCAGTTTTGATGGCAGCTTCTTTGTATTTCTCACTGCCGGTGGCCTTGTACATTTCCAGTAATGCCTGTACACTTTGTGAGGTGGCAAAATCAGGAGCAAAACGCGTATCTCCGCAGACACCGATGAACTTGCCGGTATTAACTGCAGAGGCAATGAACCATTCCGCTCCCCGAATGGCCGCATCAAGATATTTCTTTTCTTTTAAGATATCATAGGCGATGAGCATTCCGTAAAAAGTTGGCCTTAGGTCTTGTAAATCAGGATAAATAATGTGGCTGTTAGCTTTATCGTATCCAACCACCCAACTGCCATCTGTTAGTTGTGTTTTCAGAAGATATTCAGCTGCAAGTTTGAAGTTGGAACGTATCTCGTGGTCATCAGGATTGAAAAGCAGGATATTACCCATATCCGCCAGAGCATAGAACATAACGCCGATGGGTTCCACGTGCTGTCCCCATTCCTCCGCCCAGTGTTTGCTTTTCCATAGAAAATATTGTCCTTTTACAGCGCCATTAAATTGACTATTATCTGTATAGAGTTGTTTCAGCTTGAAATTCCGCGCAAAGGGGAGGACATTCTTTGTAAGCAAAGTATCCTGAGTTAAAGAAGCTAACATCCACATAGCCCCGTAATCCGAATTTTTCATGGCATCTTTGTCCGAACCGACCACACCGCCAAGATAATCCTGCGCTCCTATGGACATTCCTTCTTCGTCTTCCACAATTCGAAAACGGGAGGTAGTTCTGTCGGTCAGATAGTTATACATCTGAAATACCCTGCCAATCAATGATTGTTTATTTTCAATGATGTTTTTTTGTTTCTCAAATCCAAAAACGTCATATACCGACTGTTTGAAAACATCGTACCAATTGCTTCCCGAAAGAATATAGCGGTATTCAAAAACGACTTCATCACCTGCTTTCATATAGGAATTCTCCTGTCCTAATACCGGATAATACAATGTTGGCGCGATTTCAGCCTGCGGATTCATCATTGACAGTCCCACATTCCAGTTGAAATGGGTATTCTTTATAACATCATGCGATCTTCTGGGATATTTTTCTTCCGGAACAACCGCTACCGTAAAACCTTTTTTCGAAAGAATAGCCATAGGGGTGGTCGCACATCTGTCCCTGTAAATGACAGGCCGGTTGGGAATGTAGTGTCCATAACCATAGGCAGCAACAAAATCCTTACTTAATGAATCAGCCATCAGATAGCCGGGGATAACGGCTTTGCGCAGGTCATCGGGTTTAGTTGTAAAGATAGATGGGGTGCTCACTCCGAAATAACCTGTTTCTAAGGCCTTTATAGTTTGTTTTATAATAATATTGTTATTATTCAACGACCACACCGAAGTGATAACTCCTGATTTGGTTTTCGTTTCAAAGGTCAGTGGATTTTTAGAAACAAGTATGCCGCCGGTAGTAATTTCCTTTATTCCTGCTGTATTGAGGGATACTTCAGAGGTATTACTTTCCCATGCCTGTGTAGGATATTTGAATACTTTTTCAGGGAAAGCTGTTCCGTGATTTGTTCTGAAATTCTCAACAGGAAGCATATCTGGCTTGTTTTCAGAGAAAATAATGGTTTGTTGAGCCGATCCCGAACTTTCAATCAGAGTTTTTTTGTCAAAATTTAAAGTTATATCTTTTATTTCCCATCCTTTCAGGCTTTTAGTCCAGGTTATTTTAATGAGATTATTTTCGAGCGACATTTTTTTCAGCGCTGATACCGGTAAAAAAAATGAAACACAAAATATTATAATGAATGTTTTTCTCATCGTGATTTTTGACTTTGCTGGTATTATTTTTTTATATTTGTAGAACAATGCAAAGATAGGCTTTGTATTGTTGAATTTCAGCATATTTCCCGGAACAACCACTGTAAACGTTTACGTAAATTTATTCTCCACACTGAATGCATCGGTTTGATTTTGTCTTTCTTTGTATCGATAAAATAAATAGTTGTTTTTCAGTTGTAGTGTATAAATGCTAATCATTAATTAAAATAATTATGAAAGCAACTATTAAGGACATCGCAAGAGCGCTTGGAGTTTCTATTGCCACAGTTTCGCGCGCATTGACAGGAAGTTATGAAGTAAATGTGGAAACAAAGGAAAGAGTGCTGGCAAAGGCCAGGGAACTTCATTATAAACCGAATATCCAGGCGCGGAATTTATTGAAACGGAAAAACAACATGATAGGTGTTGTGGTGCCTGAGTTTATTACATTTTTCTTTCCGGAGATCATTATCGGGATACAGGAAGTGATGAACAATGCGGGATATCAGGTATTAATTTGTCAGTCGAATGAGTCGTCTGAACTGGAAAGGAAAAATGTCGAAATGCTCGAAGAAAGCATGGTTGAAGGTCTGATCATTTCGGTAGCAAAGGAATCGAAGAATATTGCCCTGTACCAACGCCTGATCAATGAGCAGATGCCGATAGTTTTTATCAACAGGGTTCTGCCTGATCTGGAAGCAAGCCAGGTGATTATTGACGACAGGAAATG
The DNA here is from genome assembly GCA_034927265.1 of Paludibacter sp. GTDB lineage: Bacteria > Bacteroidota > Bacteroidia > Bacteroidales > Paludibacteraceae > Paludibacter. Next base: position 44,377 of record JAYFQH010000003.1, on the reverse strand, counting down.
GGCATTTAAAGCGGTTGAGCATTTGATCAAGTGCGGTTACAAACGTATTGCTCATCTGGCGGGAAATGAACACTTGTCTGTAACACAAAGACGTGTGCAAGGGTATACGGATGCTTTAAAAGCATATGATATGCCGGTGCAGGATAAGTTGATCATGTATGTGGGAATACAGCAGGACCGGGCAAAAGTGGGTGTCAATTATTTGTTGAGTCTGAAAGAGAAGCCTGATGCTATTTTTGCGGTTAATGATCCGATTGCTATAGGGACGATTCTGGAACTTCGGAAGAGAGGAATAAAAGTCCCGGAGGAAATAGCGGTAGTTGGTTTTTCCGAATCACCCACCGGTCGCATTCTCGAATTATCGAGTGTTGCCCAGCCGACTTTTAAAATCGGCCATGTTGCCGCTGAAATGTTACTGAATAAAATCAATAAACCGGGTATCCCTGTTGAAACCGTAGTGTTGGATGCTCAGTTAAATATACGTAGTTCGTCAATACCAATACACAAGAAAAACAAAGGTCCATCGTAAAATGTTAACCGGAAATAAATACATACTGTTATTATCCATTCTTCTTTCTCTGAATCTGTATGCACAGCAGGAGATTTTAAGAAACAATCGTTATGAAGTAATCTACGATGGCAGTACACGGTTTATTTCCGTAGAAGAACTTGCAAGTGGAAAAAAAGAACAATTTACGGCGACATTTGTAGTACTTTTTAAAAGCACTGCCACTACTCCCAAAATAATCAATATTACCGAAGAGGTTGAAAAAATAGGCTACTTTACCATCGGATGGGATGGTGAGCCCAATCTTTTCGATGTGAAAGCTGGAAATATAAGGAAAAGAAGTGCTGTTTCCTGTGTGAAAGAATCTGCAAACCGGCTGAGATTCGCGTACACCAATTCCGGAGAATTTACTATTGAATCAACCCTAACCCTACCGGAAGGAAATGCTGAACCCATCATCGAAGGCTTCATTACTGCTCAGACTCAGGGCTATTACTCATTAGGTTATTATGGTGCTCCGGAATACACCCCGTCGGAGTTGGATGAACTCTGGCAACCTTTAGTGTGGACTGACAAGATATTCCCTAAAAATAAATACCTCACGCCGGCCCATTTATGCACTTTGCCTGGTACTATGCTCCGGAAAAGTAATGTAACATCCGGAGTTCTTGCCGATCCTTCCGAATTTACATTCAATTTAATGCCTACCATGGCCCGCAGTCGCTTTGGAGTTGCCATTCATAATAATCAGGACAAAGCCCAGTGTATGATCTTTGCGCCGATCATTGGGTCAATATATTCCGCCAAAACAATTAACGAGACATTCTCATTTAAATACAGGTTATTTGTTTCCTCGAAAACCATCAGTGAAAGTTATGCTGATTTGTCGCAACGTTTGTTCGGATTTGGAACGCATTCCCGAAACAACGTGCTTTGTTCGCTGAACGAAACATTTGAGAATATGATGGAATACTGCATGGATCCTTATAGCAAATATGATGAGGATTTGAAAGGGTATTCCTATGAAACTGATGTGGCTGGTTCTGTAAGGAACACCTCTGCTCTTCACGCATTGAATCTAGCTTTTGTTACCGACGATCGTACATTTTATTCGAAACGCGCCATTCCTGTGATCGAATTTATGCTATCGCGCGAAAAAGATTTATTTGCCCTGAATCCGACATCAGGAGCAGGAGGGCAGGCTGCATATAATTCTCTGGGAAACCCGGCGATCAGAACTTCCGAATTAGCCATGCTCTATAGGATAGGAAATTCAACCAACCCTTTCATGCTCAATCTGGCAAAAGAAAAGTTACAGACCAGTCCGGTAGCAACCAATCTGGCACACGAACGGACATGGAAGGAAAATATGTCGTTGTACAACGCTACAGGAGAAGCCAGTTATATTCAACAGGCAAACACAGGAGTTACTTCGTACATCCAAAAACGACTTGTGGAGAAAGAATCAGAATTTCTTTATACCGATCATAATAAATCAAGTTTTTGGTCGGCACTGGCTCCCAAATGGATTGAACTGTTTGAACTTTATCAGACCACAGGCAAAGCAGAATACCTTGATGCAGCCTATGAAGGAGCATTACGTTTCTCTCGTTTTCTGTGGATGTGTCCGGCAGTACCCAATACAAATGTTACTGTAAATCAGGATAACAAAGCGCCTGTATATGGAAATCAGACAAAAACACCAATGACTGTCCCGGAAGAAACAGTGCCGGCATGGCGACTGTCGGAAATGGGTTTGCACACTGAAGCTGCGGGAACAGCAGCTTCGCATCGTGCCGTTTTTATGGCGCATCATGCCCCGTACATGCTTCGCATCGCAGCTTTGAAAAACGATACTTTTTTATGTGAAATAGCTAAAACAGCCATTATTGGCAGGTATCGTAATTTTCCCGGTTATCACATGAATACCGATCGCACTACCGTTTATGAAAAAGTAGATTTCCCTTTACATACGCACGATCAGATAACATCCACTTCGATGCACTACAGTCATATCACACCGATGACTTCTCTGATTTTTGATTATCTTGTTGCCGATGCGGTAGCACGTTCAAAAGGGGCAATCAGTTTCCAGTCTCAGTTTGTGGAAGCTTTTGCCTACCTGCAGGGAAAAACCTATTGCGGTTACGGTAAGTTCTATGGAACTGATAGTGTAGTGTTGTATATGCCGAAACATATCTTGTCAGGAGGGCATGAACAGCTGAACTATATTGTTGCCAGAAAGGCAGGCAATTTATATATTGCGTTCAGCAATCAATCCGGTGAAGCAGTTCAGACAGATTATTTCATCAATAATACACTGGTAAATACTACCGGCAGTAGCGTGAAGCATACATACACAAATAATGTGGCTTCATCAGATGCTTCAGTTTCCGGAAACAGGTTAACGGTAAGTGTCCCTCAGAATGGCTTTGTTGCTGTAGAAATTGCAAATGCAGCCATACATACGGTTTTACAGGATTCGATATTAACCAATAAAGAAGTCTGGCAGAAAGATTTCATCAAAATGACCGATATCCCGGGCTCAGGGATGATACTCAGTTTCGGAAAAGGAAACAGCAATGCCTATGTTTTTTGTTCGGCACCTAAAGATACCTATCAAAGTGTAAAAATTCAATATCAGTTGGATGGAGGATCAATCGTCGAGTTGACCGATAATGCTTATCCTTTCGAATTCAGCATTCCTGTCATGGCAGGAACAGAGCAGGTTACATATAAACTGCGGGCAACAGGTTCTTCCGGAGTGCTGGAATCGATGACCTATACACTTGAGAAAACGGCTTCTCTTATAATGAAAATACAAGGGAGTCAGACAATATATCCAAATGAAAACGCAGTAATCAGCTGTAGTTTTTCAGGAAAATCACCGTGGAGTATCAGTTACCTCCAAAACGGAGTGCTGCAAACTAAAGAAAATATTGTTGAAAATCCATTTAAAATTACTGTCGGACTAACAAAGAATACCCTGATTGAACCGGTTTCAGTATCAAACAGTGAGACTGTCGGAGCCGTAGAAGGTTTTGCAAAAATAGATATTGCCACCGATTCCATACGTCCTTTTTATGACGGATACGTAGCTGAGAGCAATAAAACACTGAATTATTCGACCGGTACCCAGATTGAGTTAAAAAATAGTGCCTCGTGGTCGCGGGAAGCATATTTCTCCTGTAATTTATCAAAGTTGAACCCAAACGACGAGAAATTCGTTTTCAGGGCTTGGTTAAGCTATATGCAGCCATTAAAAGATTTGCAGATAGAGATCGCCGGAAATGAAATGAGTTATGATCCACAACTCTGTTGGAATAATAAAGATGATCACAGTTTTACAACAATTTCTCAGATTTATATTTCAGGAGAAGATGTCGGCCGATATATAGAATGGGATATTAGCTCATGGATAAAATCACAGCTTCAGCAGGGGAAATTAACCGCGACCTTTCGTTTGCGGATTTTAAACAGTAGTGATGCCCTTTGTAAACTATATGCAACCGAAGCGCCGGGAGATGTTAAGCCAGGTATGTTGGCTGTTAATTCTACATTAATCAACGGGGTTGTTACATCCACTGATGAAGAAATAAAATTATATCCTAATCCGGCAAAAGATTATGTTATCCTTGAGACTCCGTCTCCGTGCAAAAGACTCGAAATCTGGAGTGTCGATGGAAGGTTGATTCATAGTACTAATGTGAATCCCGAAGAGAAGGTGAAGATAGCAGTTTCCTCTTTATCCAACGGTATCTATTTTATAAGAGCATTGTATGAAACACATCAGTCAAGCTATAAATTCATTAAAACAAACTAAAATTATTAATATCAATCTTTTTAAATTTACAATCATGAAACAATCTATTCTCAAACTTTTATTATCGTTACTTTTAATAGTAGCGAGTGTGTCGCTTGATGCACAAAGGTTCTTTCCTTCAGTGGATACCTATATTGAACAAACCAGTCCAAATACAGTAGAAAATACGACTAATTCAGGTAAGCTTGTGGTGAGAAAATTTACTAATTCAGAAAGAATTACTTTTCTTGAATTTAATGTTGGAAGTTTTAATGAACAAGTAAGCAAGGCAGAACTATGTCTGTATTTTTATGCTGTCACAAATTCCGGAACGGAAACGGTTGATGTATATGAAGTTGCTTCAGGGTCGGTGACCAATGATATGACATGGAATACCATGAATGGTAATTATACTTTGTCAGCGGAACCGGTGGCTTCTTTGGATATTCCTTCTACACCATACGGTTGGTGCAGGTTTGATATTAAGAATCTGGTAAATACAATTGCCGCAACTTCAGGTGCTGATAAAAAAGTAAAATTAGCTTTAAAAGCGAGAACCACTGCACTTTTGTTAAATTTTTATTCTACTGAATCGGCATATCCTCATTATCGTCCATTTTTGGTAATGACACCTGAAGCAGGCTTAAATCTGGTTGAAAAAAGCAGAACTACAGCGGCACAGGATGGTTATGTTTATAATTCGACTGTAGATACAAAGTATGATGAACAGCGTCTGCTTATAAACTATTACAAAAGCGGTGAAATAAAACAGTATCGCCATGTGAATCTTAGATTTAATGTGCCGGCTACTACTTTAACCGAAACTAATCGCGTAACCGTTAAAACAAAGGTATATGCCGCTGAATCGGGGACAAGCGTGGTTTATTTGGTTGATTTACTTGGGATTAATAATCTTGATGATGCTGAAAATGTAAATAATCTCACATGGAATACAATGCCAACTGCTGAAAATTATACTTATTTGCGTTCACACTTCTTCAGTATGGATGAAAAAACAAATGAATCTAATGTGGAATGGGATGTGACCGATTATGTAAAAGCGCAACAAGTGGCAGGAAAAACATATGCTAATTTTTCTTTACAGGTTCCTGAGATAGGATCAACCGTTGGTTTATTGGCTTTTTATGCCCGGAATTATCTGAATGCTGATCCTCTTACAACCAATATACCTCAATTAATTGTTTATGGCCCTGATACTTCAACAAATATAAATCCTGCAAATCAGGGAAAAATTAAGCTCGTGTGCGATGGAAACAATTTGTCGGTAACCAATATGGATCTCATCAGCGGCCAGATTTACAATGTACAGGGAGCGCAGGTAAAAGCGTTCAATACTGTGCCATCAGTTGATATCTCTTCGCTCTCGAAAGGAATTTACATGGTGAAATTAGAAGATAATTCTGTCTTTAAATTTATCAGATAATAAGTTATATTTAACAAGAAATACCGGATGTGTGTTTATCACTCATCCGGTATAATCGTATAAAATTAAAAATTATGAAGAAGATTTTACTAACGCTCGCGATTGCATGTTCTGTTTCATTTGTTTGGGCTGAAACGATTGTGAAAGACACCATTATGGCGACAAATAACGGTTATATTAATGAAGGGGCCAAAACGACCAAACTGATCCAAAGTGTATGGAACATGGAGGTACGTACCTATAACGGTTTTACCCGCTGGGGATTTGTAGAGATACCCTTAGCAAAGGCAGACTTGAACGCGGTGAAGACTGAATTCAGAATTTATCTGACCGGTGAAAAACTGGCAACTAAAAATGCTGATCAAACGCTCAATGTTAATTCTTATACTTCTGATGATTTGACAGATAAAGGGATGAAACTATCTCTTTATGCTTTGAATTATACTTTTGATAAGGAGCTTACATGGGAGACCAGAACTACTCCTGATGGAACCAATGAGACTTGGGTGGGTGATCTTGCGGTAGACAATACCAGTAAAGATACTTATCTGGTTTGGGATGTAACGGAATTGGTGAAGACGAGAAAGAACGCGGGCGATACACACCTCCGTTTCCGCCTGACCACTAAAGATGCTACCCAAATACTCCGTTTACGTCAGGTGAAAATTACAACAGGAGAAACGGGCCAATATTTCCCCCGTTTGGTTCAGGAACGTATTTCTACGGGGATCTTTGATGTTGAGGCTCCTGGAGCTTTAGCTGTAACACCTACAGTTACAAGTGACTATATCCGTATTTCAGAAGGGAAATCTGCACAAATAATGAACATGCACGGTCAAATGATCAGGAGTGTGCTCATTGAAGATGGAATGGTTCATGTGGCGGATTTGAATTGCGGAATGTATTTCGTAAAAACTGAAGCTGGTGTTGGAAGGTTCATCAAAAAGTAAATGGATTTTAATTGTAAAGTTGAAATATAAGGTGTAAATTAAGATTGTGTTTTTTAGTAAAAATCCTCTGTAACAAATTAGTTCAGAGGATTTTTCTTGCCGGAATGTTTAATTCAAGTCACAAGTGCCGATCTTTGGCTTATTTCTTCAGAATTAGTTTTCTCTCTGAAATAGTGATCCCGGTTGGGGTAATTAATTGAATACATATATTATTTCCTGACATAAACCGATAGTCCAGTTTTATCCTTTTTGAATATATTTTACTGTTGACCGGCAATTCAGGCAATGAATAATCAATTGTTTTGCCTTTTGAAGAGATCATTCTGATCTGATAATTTTGAAGTTTGTATGACGGGATTTCTTTTTCCGTCCTTGGTGTGATGCTAATTAGTAATGAATTATCTTCCAACCTGACTTCAAAGTTGTTCACAGCACAAAATAACTCCTGAATAGTGTTTGCCGCTTTTTTTCTGTTTCTCCATACATCAACCACGCCCCACGACCGGTTCCCTGATTCCGGCGTTCCCCGGTAGCGACTCCGGTAATCGTTGTACGACCAAAGCGACGCTCCGATCACATATGGCAATTCCTGTACCTGATGGATCAATTGTATTACTTTTGGATCAATATCGGCCGTGTTAAGGTCTTCACCTATCATGCCCCGTCCGAACTCGCTAATAAAAATGGGCTTGTCGGGCCATTTTGCATGAATATCTTTACAGTTGGCCGGCATGTCGCCGTAGGAATTGAAAGAAATAAAATCGCACATGCCGGCAGGTTCTGTCTCATCAGTAGCATTTTCACGGAAAGCAGTGAAACTTGCGTAAGTGATCAAACGCGTGCTGTCCAGCTCCGACTTAACATGCCTGATCATCGACTGAATATACCTGAACTGTTCTTTGCTCATCCTCATGTCCTTCCAGCCAGCATCAATCCCTATTTCGTTGGCGACACTCCATCCGATAATAGAAGGGTGGTTATAATCTCTTTCGATCATTTCGTTCAGCCAATGTTTGGCAACAGGACTTTCATGATAACTGTTAGGGTCGAATTTTCCCCAAACGGGAATTTCCTGAATGATCAATATTCCTTTCTCGTCGCAATAGTCCAATAAATCAGGTGATTGTGGATAGTGCATAATTCGGGTCATCACGCAGCCCAATGATTTCATTTCGTCGATATCACGTTTTATCAGTTCGATAGGTTCGGTGTTTCCATATGTGCGGTGGTCGGAAATCCTGTTGAAACCAAACGCTCTGATAGGTTCGTCGTTTAAAAAAAACTGAGTTCCTTTTACTTCCACCTTTCTAACTCCAAAACGTACTTTCCTGATATCCACAAGCTCGTTGTTCGAAAGAACTTCGAGGGTTGCCGTGTAAAGATTCGGATCATCGAAATGCCACAGCCTGAGCGAATCTGTTTTGATTATGAAGGTTGAGTTGAATGTTTTTGCTGCGTATTTTCCAAGTAGGGCTGTTGTCGACTGAGTTGGCAAAACCCTGTCGTCGAAAGAAATTTTTAGTGTAAGTTCCTTTGTTGTGGTACTCAGATTTTCGATAGAGGTTTTCAGAGCAATCTCCGTTCTGCCGGTTGTAAAATCAGGGATAGCTGTAATATGAAATGTGCTGGTCTTAAGTTGTTTGTAGCTGTTGATTGCGACGTTACGGGAAATCCCTCCCCATGACCACCAGGCTCCGCGCGAAAACTCATTGTTAACAAGCACGATCAGTTCATTAATCGTATCCGTGCGAACAAAATCGGATACACAAAATTCAAACGGGGTGTATCCTCCTTCATGCTTTCCCACATAATTACCGTTGACGTATACCTTCGCTGTATAGTACACCGCGTCAAAGTGAATGAAAAGATCATTGCCTGCCCATGTTTCGGGAACTTCAAAAGTCCGGTAGTAGGCAGCTTCTCCGGTATAATTGGCATACTCTTTTTTTGTATCCCAGTTACCGGGTACCTGAACACTATCCCAGTTTAATTCGGATAATACGGTTGCAATTGTACCGTATGTTCCCCAGTCCAGATTTACGGGAGCCTTGAATTTCCATGTCCCGTTTAATGACACTGTTTCTTTTTGAGCCAAAGAAATGCTCCCAATACAGAGCAAAAATAACAGTAGAAACAAACTTCTTGTTTTCATGTATATCTGATATTAAATTTATTATTCAAAGAAAGTATTAATATTGATAGAAACAGGGTTTTGAATAATCCTAAAACTGTAAACGTTTCCATAAAATAAGATGATAAGTATTCCTGATTTGTATTTGTTTGGAGTAATTTTACACAGCAAACATTAAATTTAAATACCAAACACATTATGCATTACCTCGATTTTGTTTTTATCTTCATTTTTAGTCTTCTTGTACTGATTACTGGGATTGCTTTTGCCAAAGCAGGTGGTAAAGATATGAAATCATTTTTTGCCGCCGGAGGTGCTGTACCATGGTGGATGAGTTCTCTGTCACTTTTTATGGGTTTCTTCTCTGCCGGCACATTCGTCGTTTGGGGGTCAATCGCCTATCAGAGTGGTGCTGTTGCTTTGTCTATTCAGTGGACAATGGCCTTGGGAGGTTTACTTGTCGGCTTTTTTATTGCAGCTCGCTGGCGAAAAACAAATGCACTGACTGCGGCCGAATTTATTACAAAACGACTTGGAGCTAACGTTCAACGTATTTACACCTATATTTTTCTGTTTATCTCCCTTTTTACCAGCGGGGCGTTTTTATATCCGGTAGCAAAGCTTGTCAGTGTAGCAACTGACTTTAATCTCTATTCCTGTATTCTTGTTCTGGGAGCAATAAGCATTATTTATGTTTCAATTGGCGGATTGTGGGCGGTGGTTGTAACAGATGTCCTTCAATTTATAATACTTGTTACGGCAGTAATTATCGTGCTGCCGCTTGCGTTTGGCGAAATAGGAGGAGTTTCTGAGTTTTTTGCCAAAATACCGGCTGATTTTTCCAACTTATCTAACAGTGAATATACCTGGGGATTTATTGCTGCTTTTGGTTTCTACAATTTTGTTTTCCTGGGTGGAAACTGGGCATATGTGCAGAGGTATACAAGTGTGAAAACGCCAAAAGATGCCAAGAAAGTCGGATGGATGTTTGGTGCGCTGTATATCATAAGTCCGATATTGTGGATGTTACCGCCAATGATTTACCGAGTGTACAATCCTGATTTGGTGGGACTTGAAAGTGAAGGTGCCTATCTGATGATGTGTAAAATAGCTTTACCAGTGGGAATGCTCGGCATGATGCTTGGAGGAATGGTTTTCGCGACTGCCAGTTCCCTGAATGCAACCCTGAATATCTCATCAGGAGTGTTTACCAATGATATTTACAAAAGATTGCGTCCAGATAAATCAGACCATCAATTAATAAAAGTAGCCCGTATATCTACCATCGTGTTTGGAGTTTTGGCTGTGTGTATTGCTATGCTGATTCCTGCTATGGGAGGTATTGTGAACGTGGTAATCAGTCTTGGAGCACTGACCGGTGTGCCTCTTTATCTCCCGATAATATGGACACTCTTTTCTAAAAGGCAGACAGCAAAATCAGTCATATCTGTAACACTGATAAGTCTTGCTGTCAATGCTTTCTTTAAGTTTATAGCACCAACATTAGGCTTTAGTCTTAACCGTACTGAAGAAACTATGCTGGGCGTTTTGCTCCCCGTGATATTGCTTGCGCTTATTGAAATATATTTTGCATTAAGGAATCAAAACGATCCGAAATATCTTGAATATGTGGAAATAAAAGAAAAAAGTGCTGTTGCCGGATTAAATCAGGATAATATTGATGCTGTATTAATAAATGAAAACAAAAATAACTCATACAGTTTACGTGTCATCGGTTATGCTATCATTGCGTCGGGAATTATCATTGCAACAATAGGATTCTTAGCTGGAAAAGAACAGTATGTGATACTACCGGTGGCTCTTTTTCTAGGCCTCCTGGGAATTGTTATTGCACGTAAAAACAGAAAAAAATAATAAAAAAGAAATAACAGAACAATATATGGTTACTGAACAATTTTCAACAATCAGAGAAAAAAAGATATTAACACTGGATTTTGATCTGGTAGTTGTGGGAGGAGGTGCAGCCGGAGTCTGTGCTGCCATTGCAGCGGCAAGAAAAGGCGCTTCAGTGGCATTGGTACAGGATCGTCCGGTACTTGGCGGTAATGGCTCCAGTGAAGTACGTTTATGGTTACTCGGGGCAACTTCCCATATGGGCAATAACAACCGGTGGGCACGCGAAGGTGGTATCATTGATGAAATTTTAGTTGAGAATACTTTCCGTAATAAGGAGGGAAATCCTGTGATCTTCGACACCGTCCTGATTGATAAAGTGCTGGCAGAGAAAAATATAACTCTCTATCTGAATACCATGGTTTATGATATTCAGAAAAAAGATGAAAGGAACGTAGCTTCAGTAAGGGCGTTTAATTCTCAAAATGAAACAGAATATGTTTTCCGTGGAAAAATGTTTTGCGATGCATCGGGTGATGGAATCCTGGCTTATTTGGCAGGAGCGACCTACCGTGTTGGTGCTGAGGAACGTGAGGAATTTGATGAGAAGTTCGCACCAGATAAAGATATCTATGGCGAGAAGCTGGGTCATACTTTGTTCTTCTATACTAAAAAAACAGCCCATCCGGTAAAATTTGTTGCCCCGGATTTTGCTCTCACAAAGGAATTTGTTGAAAAAGAGATCTATCGGGTGAAAAATCCGAATTATTTCAATCCCATGGCTATTGGGTGCAAGTATTGGTGGATTGAGTATGGAGGCCGTTTGGACACGATTCTTGATACAGAAGAAATAAAATACAAACTGTGGAGTGTAGCTTACGGTATCTGGGATTACATCAAAAACTCAGGAAAGTTTCCGGAAGCGGATGATATGACTTTAGAGTGGGTGGGACTTTTCCCCGGCAAACGTGAAAGCCGGAGATTTGTGGGTCCTTATATGATTCATCAGAAAGATGTGATTGAACAACGTACGCATTATGATGCGGTGACTTTTGGAGGCTGGTCTATCGACTTGCACCCTTCCGACGGGGTATTTAGTGAAAAAAATGCATGTAATCAATGGCATTCTAAAGGTATTTATCAGATTCCTTACCGCTGTTATATTACCAACGATCTGGATAATGTATTTGTTGCCGGACGATTGATCAGTGCCTCACATGTGGCTTTCGGATCCACCCGAGTAATGGCGACCTCCGCTGCGGGAGGTGAAGTGGTTGGAACAGCCGCTGCCCTTTGTCTGCAAAATAGCTGGCTTCCATCTGATCTGGTTGATAGTAAAAAAATACAGCTACTTCAAAAAAACTTGATTGAAGCGGGAAATTATATACCACAAATTAATTTGCCTGCAACAGAAAATCTACTTTCTAAAGCGACAGTAAAAGCTTCTTCAGAACTTATTTTATCAGAGATTCCCTTCGAAGAAGGTAACTGGAAAAATCTTGCACAGTCGTCGGCACAGATGCTGCCTGTTAAAGCAGGAAAATTTCCGGTAGTAACAATCCGTACCAAGGGATTACAGATCACAGAACTGGTCTCAGAATTACGGGTAAGTTCAAAATCCTACAATCATACTCCTGACATTACTTTGACTACCAAGAAAGTAACTCTCGTAAAAGGAGAACAGGATATAGAGATCGATTTTGATGTGGAGATAGCGGAAGATAGCTATGCATTCGTATGTTTTATGAAAAATCCTGAGATAGATCTGTTGTTCTCATCGTACAGGATAACCGGGATTCTTTCGGTGTTTAATAAAGTGGTGCCTGCGGTTTCCAATTTTGGAAAACAAATTGTGACGGAAGATATAGGTATCGAAGAATTTGAGTTCTGGTGTCCCGAACGCCGTCCGGAAGGACACAATATTGCAATGAAAATATCGCCTGCAATTACTGCTTTTGGTGCAGAAAACCTGTTGACTACGGTAAACAGACCTGTAGACCGCCCGAATGCCTGGGTCGCTGCCATTAATGACAGTAAAGCACGTATTACAGCTAAATGGGATGAAGCGGTAACAATCAATGAAATAACGCTGTTTACTGATACGGATTTCGATCATCCAATGGAATCAGTTCAGTGGGGACATTTTGATAACAAAATGCCATTTTGCGTTGATCAGATAACCGTGTATAATGATCAGAATAATGTTATTGGCAATGTTGCAGGTAACCATCAGACCAAAATCATTTTCCGGTTGGATAAGAGCATTATTGCAAGGGAAATTATTTTTGAAATATCAAACTCAACAGAAAAAATACCCGTTGCGTTGTTTGGAATAAATGTTAAATAACTAATCTAATATAAATTGTCATGAAAAAACACCTATTTATTTTAACCCTTTTCATGTTTTTATGCTTCGTTTTTGCTGAGGGGCAAAATATTAACGGAAAAGTTACGGATGAAACGGGAGAACCACTACCAGGAGCTTCTTTGGTTGTGAAAGGTACTAAAAAAGGAACAATATCAGATTTAAACGGGAATTTCTCAATTACTTTATCTGAAAGCGAAAGAGTGCTGGAAGTCTCTTTCATCGGTTATATTCAACAGGAAGTTGAGGTAAAGGGAAAGTCATCGGTAACAATCAAACTTTTACCTGAAACGGTGGGTTTGGATGAAGTGGTAGCAGTAGGTTACGGAATCCAAAAAAAAGCTAACCTGATAGGGGCTGTCGAAAATATCTCAGTGAAAGAAATCGAAAATCGACCGCTGACCAATGCCAGTATGGCTCTTCAGGGACAAGTGGCCGGGGTAGATGTGATACAGGGTTCGGGTGAACCCGGCGACGATCAGGGAAATATCCGTATCAGAGGGGTAAGCTCTATTGAGAATAATAATGAACCTTTGGTGTTGATTGATGGAATAGAAGGTGATATCAATCAGGTTAATCCGAAAGACATCGAAAGTATGTCGGTGCTGAAAGATGCTTCTTCTGCTGCGATTTATGGCAACAGAGCTGCTGCCGGGGTAATTATCATTACTACCAAAGGAGGAACGGAAGGGAGTATGAAGGTTTCATATACAAATAACTTTGGTATGCAACAAGCAACACGACTTCCTACTCCTGTGGATATTTTCACATGGATCGATCTGAAACAGGAAATGCTTACCTATAACGGTCAGAAAACACAGGCGGATGCTCTTGAAACTGAACGTGCAAAATTTCAGAGCGGTGAAAAAACAGCTGTAAATTATTATGATATATTTTTCCGTAATGCAATGCAACAGGATCATTATCTGAGTTTCAGCGGCGGAAGCAAATTCTTCAAGGGCTCGGCCTCTTTAGGTTATACCGATCAGGATGGCGTGTTGTTGGGAACCGGTTATAAGAAATATAGTTTCAGAACAAACACAGAGGCTTTTTCAGCAAACCGGAAAGTAAATTTCAAGTTCAATCTTTCGGGTTTCCGTGGCGAAAGGGATGAATATGCCGTAAGTTCGAATACGGTCATCAACAATATCCACCGTGCAGGTCCTGTAAGTGTTTTTCAGGCTACAAACGGCCTGTACGGTTATTACGGAATGTATTACGCCCAAAAGGAACTGGGTGGCGGAACGAATACTTTCAATAATGCACTGAATGGAAGGACCAGTCTTAGTATTGATCTTTTTAAAGGATTTCAGGTATCCGCTGCATTCGGTTTTTATTATGGTAGTAATAATGTGAGTACGTTTGCTCCTCCTTTATACACTGCCTCAGATCTTTACGGTGATTCAAAATCAAAGCAAAAGAGTTACTACCAGGTGCAGGATATTAATTCTTTATCGAACACTCTTGAGTTGATCGCTAAATATAATAATACTTTCAATAAGATACATAAAGTAAACGCCCTGCTGGGTTATTCGCAAATGTCATATGATTACGATATGGAATTTGCCCGTCGCGAAAATTATGAAGTGTATGTTCCTTCACTTAATATGGGAGATCCGGCAACACAAATCAATAGCGATTCGCATTCGCAAAGGGCTACCCGTGCGGTTTTCGGCCGTTTCGGATATACGCTGAAAGATCGCTATCTTTTTGAGTTGAATTCCAGATTAGATGGGTCTTCAAGGTTTAATAAGAATAAATACGGTTTCTTTCCTTCCGTTTCAGCTGGTTGGCGTGTAAGTGAAGAACGTTTCTTCCGTAATGCCGGACTTAAATTCGTTGATAATTTGAAAATCAGAACTTCCTGGGGACAGTTGGGTAATGAAGCTATTTATACTTCTTATACTGGCTTTGATATGATGGATTATAAATCCCCTTATACTTTTGGTGGACTTGTGGTTTCAGGTGCCAGTGTAACAGAACTTTCAAATAGTCTGACAACATGGGAAACCACTGAACAAACGAACATTGGTGTTGATTTGGGTATTTTCAGGAATTTATCTTTCAGTTTAGATGGTTTTTATAAGTTGACATCCAATATCTTAATGAAAGTGCCCATTCCGATTTCTTTAGGTATACCATCTACTCCGTATCAAAATGCAGGTGTAATGGAAAATAAAGGATTGGAATTTACAGCCAAATACCAGAAGAATTTTTCCAAAGACTTTAAGTTCAATGCCTCTATGGCAGTATCACATATAAAAAATAAGATCCTTGATCTGGACGGAAAAGGACCTATTCTTCATACTACTAGTGACAACGCAACTCCTGTGTTGATATCAATGGAGGGACAACCTTATGGCTCATTCTACGGCTATCGTACTGAAGGAATTTTTCAGGTGACTGATTTCACCTGGCAAAACAACAGTGATGCATCAATTCCTGTTCAGGACAGAACATATACCCTGAAAGCCGGGATCCCGACACAATCGGAGAATCCACAACCGGGCGATTTGAGATTTAAAGATATAAGTGGCCCGGACGGTACTCCGGATGGAGTTATTGACCTCAATTACGACAGGGTAATTATCGGAAAACAATTTCCTGATCTGACTTATTCGCTGAGTGTTGGAGGTGAATATAAAGGTTTCGATCTTAACCTCTTCTTTTATGGAGTCCTGGGACGTGATGCGTATAATCAGGGTGCCATGGTTGTTCCTTTTGTGAACGACAACGGAAATGTTTGGAGCGAATTAGTGGCTGACCGCTGGACCTACGAAAATCCGAGTACGACGCGTACACGCTTATTTAACGATAATACCCGTTTGACCATGCGTTCTGACTATTATATTGAAGATGCTTCTTTCGTCCGTCTGAAAAATATCGAGTTGGGGTATTCTATTCCAGGATTTATCGTAAGAAAACTGAAAATGGAAAAGATCAGGTTCTATGCCGGCGTGCAAAATGCGTTTACGTTCACTGCCTTTAAGGGCTGGGATCCTGAACGTCCTGCTGATAACATTACGTCGGATATTTATCCGCAGGTCAGGGTCTATAATGTTGGTCTTAATGTTAACTTCTAAATTTAAAGCGAAAAATGAAAACAATTCGAATATATTTGATGCTTTTGCTCGGTTTCGTTTCTTTTGTCGGATGCGAGGATGATCTGCTAAACAAGGAACCGCTTGATAAACTCACTCCTCAGGCATTTTTCACTTCTGAAGAAAATGCGGTAATCGCCGTTAATGGTATCTATAATTCCGTACGTGCCATGAATGCTGGCCGGGAGTATTACATCGATTACGACTGTATGACGGATAATATGTATAATTACAGCCGATATCAAAATACTCAGGAATTCGGACAGGGATCGCACGGAGCAAGCAGTTATTATGCCGAAGCCAAATGGAGAAAGAATTATCAGGGCATCGGGCGTGCTAATCTTGTCCTGGCTTATCTCGACAGATGTTATGAGAAAACGGTAAGCACCAGTGCCATTAAGGAGCGACTGCGTGGTGAAGCTTATTTCTTCCGGGCGTTCTTTTATGCTGATCTTATTGATTTCTATGGAGATGTTCCTCTCATTACGGAGCCGGTTACCATCGAATCTGCCGGACCGCGTGTATCAAAAGATATTATTTTGCAACAGATCATTGACGACCTCGACAGCGCCATCGTTCGTTTGCCGGTTGAATATGGCGCTGAAGATATCGGTCGTGCCACCAAAGGAGCTGCTCTTGCAGTGAAAGGGAAAGCGCTGCTGTTTAATAAAAAATATGCTGAAGCTGCTGTGACACTCAAAGAAGTAATGAATCTTAAGAAAGCAAACGGAAGTCCCCGCTATGAGATTTATTCACTCTATCGCGAGTTGTTTCTGCCGCAACATGAAAATAACAACGAGATTATTTTCGATATTCAGTACGTAAAAGGTAAATATTCCGAAGGTTTGACCCACGATATGTTTGTATATGTGGTACAGTGGAACTCATATTGTCCGTTGGTACAACTGGCTGAAGCTTATTATACCAAGGCAGGTCTGCCTATCACTGCCGATCCTTCGTTTGATCCGGCAAAGCCGTTCTTAAACAGAGATCCGCGACTGGAATTCAATATCATGGTTCCCCGCTCGCTTACCGGGCGACTAGCCAGCAATGGTTCCCCGGCTGTATTTATTCCTTCCTCAGGAAATCCATCTGGCATGAAGATCAGAAAATTCAATGATTATACTGAAACTGATAAGAATAGCTCAGAACATAATATTATTCTGATGCGTTATGCTGATGTTTTGCTCATGTATGCTGAAGCAGCTGTTATGTCGGGAACTTATGATGATGCTGAGGTCAGAGCCTGTATCAATGCCGTTCGTCAGCGTCCTGCCGTGATGATGCCAAAGGTTGAGGATGTGGAGGGTACTAATCTGAGTCCTGAACAGTACATGGATATCATCATGCATGAACGTCGCGTTGAGTTTGCTTTTGAAGGCACCCGCATTTCAGATATTCGCAGATGGCGAATCGGTGAACAGGTGATGACTGATGCCATTGGTTATGATGTGGCGGAAGCGAAGAAAAATCCACCGGTTTATGTGAAAGCACGTATTGATGTGCGTGTCTTTAATCCTAATCGTGATTATTTGTGGCCTATTCCCCAAAAGGAAGTGGATTCGAATCCCTATATCAATCCCGAAGACCAGAACCCCGGTTATTAATAAAAGGATGAGGGTGTCTTCCTGAGGCACCCTCTGAAAAAAATCATAAGTTTTTAAAGGATTTTTGATTAATATGATGATCAGCACAAAGATAAAGGCAATTCATATTTTGTTGTTGGGGATATTCATCTCCATCACATCTGTTGCAGGCAGGAATCCGAATGCTCTGATAATTAGTGCTGGAAATCAACAATGTTTTTTCAACGGAGATTTTTATGTCTATTTCACTCCAGTCAATCCGAAAATGGCGTTGCGACCATCGGAAATTGAAAATGTACAATATAACGTCATCACCTGGGAAGGAAAGTTTAAGCAAAAAGAAGTCCGTCAGGTGGTGCGAAAGAACGAGCAGTCGGGTGATGGTTTTGACGACAGGATTTTAGATGGCGCTGTTCAGCAACGTACCGCTGATCTGTTTGCTCTTGAAAATAAACAATTGATCCGACCGGTTTCAGTGACTCGTAAAAAGGATCGTATTGAGTTCAGTTATCGGAAAAATAAAAACTTTGAGTTCAGTGCATCCATAAAAATGACTTCGTTTTACGGTTTTCCTGAATTGACTTTCCAACTTATACCCAAAGTAAAAGGATATTATTCGGTGGTGTATGTCGGAGCTCCCGTGACAAAAACGGCTGAAACTGACGAAATATGGCAACCGATGATCTGGCAGGAAAAGCGTTTTCCGGATATGAGTTATATTACTGCGGCATTCCAGTGTCCTGTTCCAACGACTTTTGTTCAGAGCAAAGGAACTACAATGGGTGTCGTGGCACATCCCGGTGAATTTCCGTTTGAACCGCTTCCTTTGCTGGAAAACAGCCGTTTTGCAGTAGCGCTCCGAACACTTCAGGGAGAGGCATCGCCAATGATTATGGCGCCAGTACTGGGTGGTACTGAATCATTGCGTGGAGTGAATGAATCGTTTTCCTTCAAAGCGCTTTTGTATGTGTCGGAGAAGAGCGTTACTGAAGCTTATGAAGAAATTGCCCGTCGTATTTACGGATTCAGGGATTATCGCCGCAACGATATTATTTCGATGAATAAAACTTTCGAAAATATTGTTGATTACGCTTTATCTTCTTACAGTTGGTTTATTGATGAGCAGAAAGGATGTGCCTATTCCACAGATGTTCCCGGAGCAGTAAAAAATGTTTCAAGTCTTAATCCTATGGAATTATCCCTCGTAACTGACCGAAAGGAATTATTTGAAAAGAGAGCCTATCCTATCATTGAATACCAGCTTTCTCGCGAGAAGTTTCTTTTTTCTTCGGATTCGGCTCAGAAGATACAGTCGCCGTCGCGAAAGATGGCAGGACCGACCGCTCCTGTCAGCGAGTTATCAGCTCTGTACAGTATTACGGGTAGAAATATGCCGTTCTTAATGCAGTTAGCCGGCAGTGAATTCAATAAAACCCGTGTGAGAAATTTAGAAGTAGACGAAAATGGAAATACCTGGCAGAACGCATTGTGGATATACAAAGCCACAGGTGAAACTCAATGGTTAATGAAGGCACAACAGGGAGCTGACAAGTATCTGGAACAGCGTATTAATCAAAAAGCAACGGATTTTAGTGATGCCGATGGCGGTGGATTTTTCTTCTGGACGGGTTATACTCCCAGATGGATTGATCTGCTGGAACTTTATGAGGTAACAGGAGAAAAAAAATATCTCGAAGCAGCACATGAGGGTGCGCGGCATTATACCATGTTCACCTGGATGAGTCCGGCGATTCCGGCCGATAGTGTTGTCGTGAATAAAAACGGAAAAGCGCCCATGTATTGGTATTTGCAAAAGAAAGGTCACATGCAGATGTCTTCTCCTGAGGAAAAAGTGCCGGCATGGCGCTTGTCCGAAATGGGGTTGACTCCCGAATCTTCCGGTACCTGTTCGGGACACAGGGCAATATTCATGGCGAATTATGCGGCATGGATGCTTAGGATTGCTTATTATACGCAGGATGTTTTTTTGCGGGATGTGGCTAAGGCTGCGGTGGTTGGTCGATATAGAAATTTCCCTGGATATCATATCAATACGGCACGCACTACAATCTACGAAAAAGAAGATTATCCACTACGTGATCATAAAGAGTTGAGTGTGAATTCTTTTCATTATAATCACATTATGCCGAATGCTTCTTTGTTACTCGACTATATGGTGACAGATGCATGGTATCGTTCAAAAAATGCCATCAGTTTCCCAAATGAGTTTATTGAAGGGTATGCTTATCTGCAAAGTAAATTCTATGGTTTTGCCGAAGGAAGGTTTTATGGCGAAAAAGCAAAACTATGGATGCCTGAAAAATTACTGAAGTCGGGTTCTCCAGAATTGAATTATATTAGTGCCCGCTCTGAGAATAAACTCATGATTGCGTTTAGTAATCAAAGTCAGGAAATTGTGAAGTCGGACATTGAATTGAATCCTTTAAAAACAGGATTTGTACCGGATAAAAAATACAGCGTTAGGGTCATTGCAGATAATGTAGAAGTATCAGGAACTGAGATGATGAATGGGAAGTTTCCTGTGACTGTATCGCCTAACGGTATCACTGCCGTTATTATCGAAGGTGTTGCTCCGATAGTTGATTTTCAAGACAAGATACTGAGAAAAACAGAAGCATGGAAGCATGATTATTTTGAATCGAAAGATGGAAAAGTAAGGGCTATGCTGCTGAATATGGGGAATTTTTCACGTACCGCTTACATATATTTGACGGAAGATGACCGGACTCTTTCTGCGGTGACGTTTAAGTCGGCTGATTTGCAGTTAACTGACGAAAGTTATCCTTTTGAATTTACCATTCCGGTCAAAGCCGGGGCAGAGCAGGTAAAAGGCAGTATTATTGCCACCGGTAAAAACGGTCAACCAATCAATCTGGGTGACATACTCCTGAAAAAATAATATCATACAATCTAATACAAGTTTTAAAAAATGAGAAAACTTATTTTAATGATGCTTGTCCTTTGCGGGACGTTCTACACGACAGCTGCCGAGCAGAAATTTCCGGCAGTAGCTGATGGTTATATCTATCAATCAGGCGATGGGTCGAATTTTACCTTTCAGAATATGGAGTTGAAGAAAAGCTCGGCCTTTGCACGTGAACTATACCTGTCTTTCGATATAGCCTCACTTACCATTGTGGAAAATTCAGCTTTTTTACGTTTGTATTGCAATAGTTATGATAAGAGTGGTGAGTTGGGTATTTCAGTTGATGGATTTGAGGGTGAAATTCCGGCAACCCTGAAATGGACTACCAAGGGAGAACTCCCAACTCTTGTGACGGCAGGTGCCGAAAAAACTTTCAATGAATCTCAGATTAATCAGTATTATGAATGGAATGTGTCGGACTTTGTGAAACAAATGTCGGACAAGTCAGTTACAAAGTTTTCATTCAGGGTATACGTAACAACAGGGAATGATGCCCTGCTGAAATTCAATACCACCGAGAATCCTTCATTCAGACCGGAATTGGTGATCAGTGAAACGGAAGTTGCACCTGTAACGCACACCATTCAACTGCCGAAAGTTTTTGATAATAAAATGGTGCTGCAGCGGAATAAAAAAGTACCTGTATGGGGAACTGCCAATCCTGCCAAAGAGCTGAGATTGTCGTTCAACGGGCAGCAAAAAACTGTAACCACCGATGCTGCAGGGAACTGGAAAATAACGCTGGATGAAATGACTGCCGGTGGTGCTTATGAAATGGAGATCATTTGCGATAAAGATACAGTAACACTTACCGATGTTTTGGTTGGTGATGTATATCTGGCGGGTGGACAATCAAATATGGCTTTCCGGGTAGCTTCGCTGACTGCCGAAGCCCGGGCTGAACTGGCACAGGACATTGAATATCTAAACATACGTTATTATGATGTGGCGCGTGTTGTGAGCGGATCGGTGCTGCTCAATGAATCGGACCGGCCGTGGACTCTATGCACCAATAACCGTATTGACGAATGGTCGGCTGTAGCGACTTACTTTGCTCGTCAGATCCACAAAGAAGAAGGAGTGCCTGTTGGTATCATCGGCTGCAATCATGGTGGGTCGACTGCCGATGCATGGATCAGTCCGGCTGCTTATGCGGACGATGCTGCGCTGAATGCCGCCAAAGTTGCTCCTTACACGACTATTTTACAATATTATTGCAATCCTTCAACTTTGTACGAAGCAATGCTGAAAAAAGTAATGGGTTATCAGTTGAATGGTTTTATCTGGTATCAGGGAGAAGCAAATGCGAAGATTGCAAAACAATATGAAACCATTTTCTCGGGATTGATTAAGGATTGGAGAACAATATGGAATGATCAGAACCTTCCGTTTATTTTTGCTCAGTTATCATCGTACAAACCTACCGATGATCCGGAAGGAACTGATTGGGCATTGTTACGCGAAGCCCAACTCAAAACGGCTCAGAAACTGAATAATGTAGCGATGGTTGTAACGGCTGATGTGGGAGAACTGAATGATATTCATCCTAAAAATAAGAAAACGGTTGGTGCCCGCTTCACACTGGCGGCTCAGAAAATGATCTATAGTAAGAACATTGAATCGTCCGGTCCCATTTTCGATAATGTTACTTTCTCCAATTCAACTGCATATATATCTTTTACTCATGCTTTAAACGGATTGCAATCAGTGGAGAGTACACTCAGTGAATTTGAGATTTGCGGAAACGATTTCTTGTACAAACCGGCAAATGCCATCATCGAGAACAACCGGGTAAAAGTGTGGAGCGATCAGGTTCCAGATCCTGTTGCTGTACGTTATTCATGGAAAAACGGACCTCTCCCAACATTGTACAATACCGAAGGATTACCGGCATCGCCTTTCAGAACAATGGTTGAACCGGTAATGACAACTTCACATATCCCTTTTGCTGATTTTAGTGTATACTCATCTGCTTCCTATCCTTCCCGTGAAGTTATGTATGCTTTCAACGGAGCCGGGATGAATAACGATGGTTTAACCCATGCCAATGCAGTGAATACCACCACCTGGCATTCTAATGTCGGAAAGGCATATCCTTATTTTCTTAAAGTGAAATTCAATGCCCCGGAATTAATAGGAAAAATCAAAGTCTGGAATTTCAACTGGACGTCTTACCTGTCGCGTGGTGTTAAAGATATGGATATTTATTACTCAGTTTCTGAAGATGATCTGTCATCTGTTGCCTATACTGATAGTCGCTGGCAGAAGTACAATTCATACCAACTGAAGCTGGCAGATGGTACTGCCGCCTATTTAGGAGAGTCATTTGATGTTGATTTTCAACAAAAGGTGAAATGGGTTGGATTCAATATTCTTTCTAATCAGGGGGATGCCAACGGTTATGTGGGAGTGAGCGAAATACAGTTCTTCAATAACAATACAACAGATAATCATCCGGTTGCCGGAAAATCTGTAATGCAAATAAAAAAAAACAGCATTTCGGTAAATAATACTTTCGATGCTCCCTTAAATCTTGGGGTGGTTGATATGATGGGACGTACCTTTAGTCAAAGGAAGATTGCCTCAGGCGAACTTGCTGATATTGCGCTCGATCATCTTCCTAAGAACTTATACCTGATTTCTCTTCAGAATCAGCAATATGTTGAACATAAAAAAATAATCATCCAATGAACAATTTAAAAAAGGTCGTTTTTTTCTGCTCCATAATTTGCTTGTTTGCAATGAATATCCGACTTGGAGCGCAGGAAATAAAGGAAATCGGAGGAGAACCGCTTGAACATCTGAAGAAGGATTTCAAGGAACGATTTATTTATTATACTTTTGATTACCTGCGGATGTATAAGACGTTCTCCAAAGATAATACCTTTGCCGATTATCTGAACGATGGGAATGAATATACCATTTTTGCTCCGGTGGAAGAAGCAATGGAAATGTATTACAGTCAGAACGGCGGTAGAAACGGAAATATCCCCCGTTTGAGAAATACGATGAAATACAATATGGTGAAAGGGAAGATGTTGCCTGAAGATTTTAAAAACGAGCAAAAACTACGAACGATTTACGGAAGTGGAAGTTACATTGATGTAATCGTTAAAAAAGGAAAAGTCACCTTGAAAGATATGCAGGGCAATTCGGTGAAACTTCCAAAACCGATGGTTTTTGAAAAGGTTATTATTTATCCGCTTGATGTGTGTTTGCGGTACCAGTAAGTTGAAAGTTGAGAATTGAAAGTTGAAAATTATTAATATTGTGATTTAGGGAATATCTATGCGCATTAAGATTTACATATTGTTTCTTTTACTTCCCTGCTTGTTGTCAGGGCAAAAGCTGGAGCTGACGAAACAGAAAACCATCCGCATCACCAACGGTGCGGCTGTATATGAGTTTCGTCCTGACTTTAAACTGCTCTATTCGGCAAATGACCCGAAGATGCAGTTGAAGAACCTGACTGAAGCTAATTATTTTGCCCCGACCTGGGAAGCTACTTCTGTCCCTGCTGAAAAGATATTTGCAGAACGGGGGAAAAGTGCTGCCCGCGGTGGCGATGGAATTGATGATAATATGGACGGTAAAACTTCAGCGGGAAGGACAGCGGATATTTTTTATTCGGGAAAGTTGATTGATTTTGTTGTTTCTCAACTTGAGAAGAAAAAGGATACTGTTATCGTTGAGTCGGTTGCGGAAGGTTTTGGTGCCATCTCAGCAAAGATTTATACCGGTAAGAAATCATTGCCAACGGTTTCGTATGACTTCAAACCTCTGAAAGAAGGATATTTCTCGGTACTATATTCCGGCGCTCCTGAATTTAAAATTACTGATGTCGATGAGGTGTGGCAGCCTATGGTATGGCAGCAGAAACGCTTTCAGCAACAAAGCTACATGAGTATGGCTTTCCAGTGCTCACTTCCGGCTACAGTGGCCGGACATAAAACGAATACGGTCGGAGTGATGGCTGACAGCAGGGAAATCCCTTTTCAGCCACTGCCTACACGCGACAATAACCGCTTTGGAGTTGCACTGCGTAATAAAGCGGGAAATGTACAACCCATGATTCTGGCTCCCGTACTGGGACATCTGAATTCATACATGAAAGCAGGAAGTTCATTTAATTTCATGTTTCATTTCATCGTTTTACCAACCTCCGTATCTCTATCATATGAGCAGATTGCCCGTACCGTATTTGGTTTTCATGATTACCGGCACAATGATTTCGTAACCGTCAACCAGACATTAGACAATATGATTGATTACGGAATGAGTCCGTATAGTAATTTCATTGATAGCCTGAAAGGATGTTCTTATTCAACAGATGTTCCGGGTTCGACAAAGAATGTGAGTTCGCTGAATCCTTTGTCTATTGCATTGGTGACTGATAATGAGGCTGTCTACAAAAAGCGGGCATATCCCATCATGGAATACATGCTTTCGCGCGACAATACGCTTTTTTGTCTGGATACCCTGCAAAAAGTACAAAGTCCGTCGCGAAAACTAGGAAAACCCTGTGCCCCTGTATCTGAACTTGGAGCACTTTACCACCTGACCGGCAACAGCGGAAGTTTTCTGCTACGATGGGCGGAAGATAAGTTTTATAAATCAACTCCTGAAGATAAGCGGGAGCATGGCCGAGGTCTCTGGTCAGATGGCATTGAGATGTATCGTGCTACAGGCGACAAGGCTTATCTCGACTGGGCTGTGCGGGGTGCAAAATACTATATCAAAACCCAGGTTGATGAACCTCAGACAAAATTACGCGCCGAGTTCTTCTGGACGAGCTATGTGCCCAAATACATTTCGTTGCTTGAATTGTATGAGATGACCGGCGACAAGGAATTACTGGATGCAGCTCATAAAGCTGCCCGTTTGTACAGTATGTTTGTCTGGATGGCGCCTGAAATCCCCAATGATAAAATTACGGTAAACAAGGATGGCAAAGCTCCATGGTATTGGTACCTCAAATCGAGAGGAATCCCTCAGCAAACGGTTCCGGAGGAAACAGTAGATGCATGGCGGCTTTCCGAAATCGGACTGGTAGCAGAATCATCCACGACGAGTATAGGACACCGTGCGGTGTTTATGGCTCACCATGCACCGTATTTCCTCCGTTTGTATCATTACACGGGTGATGAGTTTTTACGCGATATTGCTCGTTCGGCCATCGTGGGACGATATGCCAGCTTCCCTGGTTATCACATGAATACCGAACGTACAACGGCTTACGAGAAGATTGATTTTCCCCTGCGCAATTTCGATCAGATCAGTGTGAACTCGTTTCATTATAACCATCCGTTTCCACACATGACCATCTTGCTGGATTATTTAGTTACCGATGCTTTTGATAAGTCGGCAGGTAAAATTGCCTTTCCGTCGATGCATATTGAAGGATATGGTTACCTGCAAAATAAATTTTACGGACAGGCTCCGGGGAATTTCTATGAGGATAAAAATGTATGGCTCTGGATGCCGCAACGTTTATTGGCAACTTCCAATGTTGAACTGAATTATATTTCCGGACGGAGCGATCATGCTTTTTATGTGGCTTTTATGAATCAATCCGGTAAAAATTTGTCTTCGGATATCAGCTTCAATACAGAAATACTGCACCAACTCAAAAACAAAACCGTCAGGGCTGAACTTTGGGTGGAAAATAAAAAATCGGGCGAGGTGGATATTGTTGATGGAAAGCTACGTGTCAGTTGTGGTGCTAAAGGGATTACATCGCTGATCGTCAGGGCTGTGGATGTGAAGGCGGATTTTCAACAGAAATTCGTTGAAAAAGATAAAGCATGGAAAAATGATTATTATGAGCCGGCTTTCGGAAATTCTTCTGCTATGCTGATCAATATGGGTAAGAAGCTCAAAACTGCCTATGTTTTCTTACGGGATGATGATTCGAAATTTCAAAAGGTAAATATGCTCTACCGTATTGATAATGAAAAGTTCAGATCATTGGAAGATGTAAGTTATCCCTATGAATTTACAGTGGATGTTCCAGAAACTGCTTCGAACGTTTTCATTCAGTTATCAGGGATAGATAAAAATGGGAATGTACAGAAAAGTGAGTTGTTCAAATTATCAAAAAAATAAAGGATGAAGTTAAAAATAAGTTTCCTTCTGCTTGTATTGTGTGCCGTTCCGGCTGTATTTTCTCAGAAAGCAGACCGTATCGATCATAAAATTGATTCTCTGCTCAGGATAATGACTTTGGAAGAAAAAATCGGTCAGTTGAACCAGTTTGCCGGAACGATGAATCCAACAGGTCCGGTCACCCGCCGTGGCGATGGTACCGATGCTATCAGTAAAGGTCAGGTTGGCTCGGTGCTGAATGTTGTCGGTGCTGCCCGGACGCGTGAGGTTCAGCGCATGGCAGTAGAAAATACCCGTCTGGGGATTCCCTTGTTGATAGGATTTGATGTTATCCACGGTTACCGCACTATGTTTCCTATTCCGCTTGCTGAATCGTGCAGTTGGGATCTGGAACTGATGAAGCGCACTTCTGCTGCCGCTGCTGCCGAAGCTGCTGCCGTGGGAATTCACTGGACATTTGCTCCAATGGTGGATATTTGTCGCGATGCCCGCTGGGGACGTGTGATGGAGGGCGCCGGAGAAGATCCGCTGTTGGGATCGCTGATAGCAAAAGCCCGTGTGCAGGGTTTTCAGGGCGATGATCTGTCGTCGGTGAATACGGTGCTGGCCTGCGCAAAACATTTTGCAGGTTATGGCGCTGCTGAAGCTGGACGCGATTATAATACCGCAGATATGAGCGAGGTGGTGTTGAGAAATATCTATTTACCTCCTTTCCATGCCGCTGTTGAAAGTGGCGTGCGGACTTTTATGAGCGGTTTTCACGAATTGAATAGTGTTCCAAGCTCGGCAAACCAGTATTTGCTGAAGGATGTTTTACGGAAAGAATGGAACTTCGGCGGATTTGTGGTGTCCGACTGGGCATCGGTACGCGAAGTGGCAGTACACGGTTATGCAACGGATTTGAAAGATGCAGCGCTTAAATCCTTTACCGCAGGAGTCGACATGGACATGGAATCGGTGGCTTATCTGACGCATATGTCATCACTGGTTAAGGAAGGCCTGATACCGGAAGAAATGATTAATAATTCAGTACGTAAAATTCTTCGTATGAAATATGAACTGGGGATCATGGACGATCCGTACCGGTACTGCAATGAAGAAAGGGAGAAGAAAGTAATCCTGAATGATGAATATATTGCGTTGGCACGTGAATCTGCCGGCAAATCCATGGTATTGCTCAAGAATGAAAATAATACTCTTCCGCTTTCTTCGGAAATAAAATCCATTGCGATTATCGGTCCGTTGGCTGATTCAAAGAAAGATATGATGGGTAGCTGGTCGAAAAGTGGCGATCCCAATGATGTGGTGACCTTCATGGAAGCCATCAAAAAACAATATGGAAAGAATATTCGGATCGACTATGTCCGCGGATGTAACATCAACGACAGCAATCGTGTCGACTTTAAAAAAGCGCTTGCCGTAGCCCGTAAAGCGGATGTGATCATTGCAACCATGGGTGAAACAGCCAGCATGAGCGGAGAGGCTTCGTGCCGGGGAAGGATAGAATTGCCGGGAGTGCAGGAAGAACTGCTGAAAGCGTTGCATAAAACCGGAAAACCAGTAGTGTTGGTATTGTTTAACGGCCGACCGCTTGCTATTCCCTGGGCTGATAAGAATATCCCGGCGATACTTGAAGCATGGTTCCCCGGAATTCAGGCAGGCAATGCTTTGTGCGATGTGCTTTTCGGAAAACGCAATCCACAGGGCAAACTTACCGTCACTTTTCCGTATAGCTCGGGCCAGGTTCCAATCTATTATAACCATAAGAACACAGGTCGTCCGATGCGTTACAGTGCCGATGTGTTTGTTTCGCGCTATCTCGATCAACCGGTGTCTCCATTGTATCCTTTTGGTTATGGCCTGTCATACGTTTCTTTTGAATATTCCGGAATTGAATTGAATAAAACTGAAATATCAGGAAATGAAATATTAAAAGCAAACATTACCGTAAAGAATACCGGAAAATATAAAGCGACCGAAACAGTACAGTTATATATCAGGGATGTCGTGGCTTCCGTTACCCGTCCGGTGAAGGAACTGAAAAACTTCCGGCAAATCAGTTTAATGCCCGGAGAATCGCAGACGGTTACTTTTGAGCTTTCGGAGAAAGATCTTCGTTTCTGGAATGATCAGAAACAATGGATCTCGGAACCGGGAGATTTTGAGTTGTTTATCGGAACGGATTCGGAAAGTGTGAGTAAATCATCCTTCAAACTATTATAATATGAGAGTTAAAATCAAGGTATTCATCATTCTGCTGCAGGTCTTCATTGCTCATTCAACATTTGCGACGACTCCTCTAATGAAGCATTCGCAGCAGCAATGGAAGATGGTTTTTGAAGATGAGTTCAATGGTAACTCATTGGATTGGAATATTTGGAGCAGCGATGATTCAAAATATCTTAAAAATGAAACCTACAGAGGAAAGCAGGGAGTTGAAGTGAAAAACGGTGAGCTGATATTGTGGGTGAAAAAAGAATCGGTAAACGGATCGAAATGGATTGCGGCTTCCATCTTTATGAATCAGGTGCTGGAGAATAATTCATATGTGGAATGTCGTTTCAAATCCACACAGTGTTCGGGAGTAAACAATGCGTTCTGGTTGGCGAATAAGAGTTCGCAGTCAACGCCCTACAGCAACCGTTACGAGATTGATGTTGTGGAAGCTCGTCTCGATGTGAATAAAAAAATGGGAGCCGGTCACGTCGCCTGGCACGATTGGAAAACGTTTAATTATACCTTCGATGCCAAAGGTAATAAAATGGATATTGCGCAAGGTGAGCACGTAATGCATACTTTTGATGAATATCATACCTGGGGACTCTGGTACGGAGAAAATGATTTTGTGATCTATCTGGATGGCGAACCCGTATGGAACGGAAAAACGCATAAAACATATAAAGATCAGTGGTGGACAGGAGTTGGGAAATCTAAAGCATGGAATCCTGTTGAAGAAAAGCGTGCTTACGGTCGCTTTGGGCAG
Organism: Paludibacter sp.; assembly: GCA_034927265.1. Lineage (GTDB taxonomy): Bacteria > Bacteroidota > Bacteroidia > Bacteroidales > Paludibacteraceae > Paludibacter. Next base: position 14,601 of record JAYFQH010000003.1, on the reverse strand, counting down.
GACGACTGGAGTTATATGGGCGGATATAATGGTGATAAGCTGAATGTAATGCTGAGTACTTTGCCATGGGGTGAAGTTTTTACACCATTGACCGACGAGGCTGATGGAAAATTCATGGCTGTTGATTATGTGCGGATATTTAAACCTCAAACGGAGGATCAAAAGGCAGAAAAGGTGCAAAAAGTAGGCAAGGCAATCCTGCTTCAGCAGAATTATAGCTTGTCGGTCGATACAAATCTCTATTTTAGTGTGGTGGCTGAAAAGAAATCGAATCAGCCTCTGGAAATCAACTTTGTGAATAACGACGGCTCAAAAGCTTTCACGGCAGGAATTGATGCCTCAAATGATTTGTCGGTCTCCATCAATGATAAGTTTAGCTCAACAAAAACAGCTTATCCGGCTATAGAAAGGAAGAAAAAGCAGTTCGTAACCGGAGGTAAATACTTATTGGTAGGACGTATTACCGCGCATAAAGAAAAAAACAAATATGACCGCGATGCCATTAGTTTGTCTGTCTTCGATTTAGCCGGTTTCCCGGTGCAACAGGAACCGTATTATTATCCCAATATTGATGGAAACGGCAATACCTCGTTGACCAACGAATGGGATATCAATGCAAAGGATTTCTCCGATGCAGTTTTTAAAACGGTTCAGTGGAAGGGGAATTGGGTGTTGAGCGACTTTTGCACAGGCTATAGTTATCGTAGTGTTCTGCCCGAAGGATGGTTGGGTGCTACCGCTAAGATGGAAGGTTGCGAGTTGGTAAAACCCAAGACGCCCTGTTCATTCAGAGTTGAGCTTGCCGGCAAAAAACCTTTTTCCCTCACATACAGTGTGAATGGGGAAGTGAAAGAACAAACGAATATTCAGGAGAATAGTGCCCTGATTTCGGTTATCCCCAAAGAAAATACAGATATCCGGTTGCTGGATATAAAAGATGCGGAAGGGAAATCAGGCTCAACAAGCGGTAACGCTTTTGTGGCAGTAACCAACGCTAAACTCAATTTTATTACACCCTCATTCGATACTTTTACTCAATTAGGAAAAGAGATTGATTGCTCTGAATATCAGTTTTTTGAGTTGAAAGGTGATCCTCGCTATGAGCGGGAAATATATCTTTCGTTTGATTTGACGAATGTGGCACCTGCCGGTAAGGCAATGTTTTTTATCTATCAGAACGAAAACCAGAAGCAAATACCTTTCGATATGGATTTATATGCGGTGGAGGTGCCTTTCCTTTCAAAACCTCTGACAGTTAACAATAAACCTCTTGATAACCAGTGCTTATTTTTGGGCAAAATGAAAGTTCCCGGGGTGGCAGGACAATACGTCGGTTATGATTTGAGTCATTTTATGGCTGATTATTTATCGAAAGATAAAAAATCGTTGCACCTGAAACTTAAATTTTCGCAAGGCGATAACAGCAATATGTCTTTGTTTTATCAGGGACATGGAAAGATGTCGGAAAAAGGGCCGAAGATAATATTTATGTGAATCGGGAATTGAAAGGTTATTCTCAGAAGTATTTGAAATATGGGCGAATGCATTCTTGCTTCCTACGGAAGCAAGAAGTAAAAAGCACTTTTTAACTCCTGTTTCGCATTATTTATAGATAAACAATCATCAGAAACTAATTGATAAAATTGAAAAGTCAAAATATTTATTGTAATGAAAAAATCACTTCTTATTATAATGTTGATATTGAATGCTGTAATCGTTATTTCAGCGGTAAAACCTGTGTTGAAAAACGATAGCGTTCAAAACTGGGAGCTTGTTTTTGAAGATGAATTCAATGGCAATGCTGTTGACTGGCGGAATTGGAGCGATGAGTATCTGCCGGGGCTGAAACATGGTTCGTACAGTCAACCTGCTAATGCTGAGGTTGCCGAAGGTGAACTGCGGCTTTATATCCGCAAGGAATCTGTGAAAGGCTCTACCTGGACGGCAGCGTCAATTTTCCTGAACGAACCCATTAAACCCTATACTTATGTGGAATGTAAGATGAAACCCACGCAGTGTACGGGCGTGAATAATGCTTTCTGGATGGCAAACCGTTCGAAAGAAACAACTACATGGAAAAACAGGGTGGAAATCGATATGGTGGAAACGCGTTTGGATACCACGAAAAATATGGGCAATTGTCACATTGGCTGGCACGACTGGAAAGCCCAGCCTTATTTGCTGAATGCTAAAGGACAATTGGACCATGTGGCTCAGGGAAAAATTATCTATCACGATTTTGATAAATATGAAATATGGGGAATCTATTTCCGTGAAAACGATTATGTGATTTATCATAATGGCGAACCGGTATGGGACGGTAAAACGCATCATATTTATCCAAAGCAATATTACACCGGCACCGGACGATTTCCCGATTGGTTTGAAAAGGAAGGGAAACGGGCATACGGCAAATGGGGCCAGGACGACTGGAACTATCAGGCCGGCTATAGCGGCGATAATCTGAATGTCATCCTGACAGCTTATACCTGGCCCGAAAAATGGTCGCCGATAACCGATGCTGCCGCTGATAAATACATGGCGGTGGATTATGTCCGTTTATACCGCCCGCAATCTCTATTGAAGAAAAAGCCTGAAGAACATTTTCCGGAGGTGAAACGGGCTATTCTGCTTAAAAATAATTACTCATTATCACGGGATGGAAATTATTATTTTAGTGCTGTCGTTGAAAAAAAATCGGACGCTCCTATACAGATGGCTTTTGCCGATAGTACAGGAATTCCCGTTTTTTCGGTAGGATCTGATAGTAAAAACCAGCTTTTTATCAAATTCGGAGACAGGACAAGTCACACCCAAACGGCTTATCCGGCTGCTACACTGAAAAAAGTATACCTTGAAAATAATAAGAAATACTGGCTTGTAGTGCGTGTTTCGGCATTGAAAGGAAAAGGAGTGTTTGACCGCGATGCGGTGAGTATGAGTGCTTTTCCGTTAGATGGAATGCCTGTCGGCGACGAACCTTATTTCTATCCGAATATTGATTCGCTGGGAAATACCTCCATCAATGCAGGCTGGGATATCAATGCTAAAAATTACACAGATGCTTCTATACGGTTGGTTCAACTGCGTGGAGATGCAGTAGTGAGCGATTTTCGTGCCGGAACGAACTATCGGAGCGTTCTCCCGCCTATGTGGCAGGGCCCGGTGGCTGTTCTTTCGGGATGTCGCATTGTTGCTCCGAATACTCCTGCCTCGGTGAATGTAACACTGAGTGGAAAAGCTCCATGGAACTTAAAATACACAGTGAATGGTGTTCAGAAGGAACTGACAAGTATCCGATATAATACTGTTGAAATTACCGAAACTGCGAGAGAAAATCTGCAACTGAAATTATCTGAAGTGACGGATGCCGACGGAACTCCCGGATTTACTACGGGTGATGCCACCGTGCTTGTGTTGAATGATAAAAATCAACGGTTGTTGCCTTCGTTCGATACTTTTATTCAACCTGAGCAGAAAGAAGATTTTTCCAGCCGTTTAGGTCTCGAAATAAAAGGAGATAAGTTGTATGAACGTCAGGCCTACATCTCTTTTGATATTACTAAAGTCCCATCTGGAAAAAGAAGTTTCCTTTCGTTGTACTGCACGAAAAACGATAAAAAACTGCCAATGAAACTTAGTTTACAATATGTCGATGTGCCTGTCAACGCTGCTTTGCGTTTTATCAATAAACCAACAGATGAAAAGTGTATTGAAATTGCCAGAATGGAAGTCCCGGCAGATGAAAAGATCTATCTTGGCACAGAACTTACCAACGAAATCAACTACCTGAAACAACTTGGGGCAAAAACGATGAACCTCAGGTTGGTATACGTTGAGGGCGAAAAAACCAATATGGTAAGTTTTCAACAGGGACACGGGCAGGTTGGGACGAACCCTGTTCAGTTGATTTTTACAGATTTATAAAAGAAATGGCAATGAATACAATGATCCCAATGAAACCTTTTATATTAGCAATAATTATATCTCTTTTCTCATTAGTGAGCAAGGCTGAAGAAAAGCAACAACCATTTTTTATGCTATCGGGCGCATCATTTGCAATCCCCGAAAACACATGGTTTGAAATGGGTTGCGAAGCGTTTGGTGCACGGTCGATCAACAAAGCGGTGTCGGGTGATGCCATTATGAATACTGCCGTTGATATGATGGCTGGTAAGTATTATACCTGGCAGGAACTGGAAAAAACCGATGTGTTCGTTATCATGCATGTGCATAATTACGCGGTGGCTAACGAGCTGACCTTGAAAGAAAATTTCCGGGATTATACGGAAGAAGAAATAAAAGCGGATTATGCAGCAGCATATGATTATGTGATTAAACGATATAAGGATGATTGCTTTCAATTAAGAAATAATCCTTCTTCGAAATTTTTCGGAACGGAAACTGGTAAGCCGGCAGTCATTGTGCTGTGTACACACTGGCATGATTCCCGTACGATTTTCAATGCAGATATTCGTAAACTGGCTGCCAAATGGCATTTGCATCTTATTAAGTTTGATGAGAATATAGGCTTTACCAAAGACGTTCTCGTTGATGGAAAACAACCAAGTTTGCAGTATGCTTCGGATATTCAGACCATTGATGGGGTGGTTTACGGACAGCATCCATTCCGTGGAAAAAATCAATATATTCAGCAAAAGATGGCGCAGATTTTTATTGCAGGGATGGAAGAATTGTTAGGTAAAATACCTCCTACAGCTCTACTGCATGATAAAAGTAGTGCTATTCTGTCCGGAGAAGATGCGTATGTTTCTTTCTCATTTTTAGGAAACGGTCCGTTTAACCTGACTTATAAGGTGAATGACCAGACTATTGCCCTGAATAATATTACAAGCAATCCGGCTTTGATCAAAGTGAATAATCCTTCAGATGGCGTGACAACCGTTGAACCTGTTTCGGTGAGCAATAGTACTGAAACCGAAGGAGTTGTTGCCGGAAAAGCAAGTGTTCGGTATGCCGATAAAGTTGACTATCCATTTTTCGATACCTATGTTCATCAGGTGAGTAATATTACTTCGTATGAAACCTCTACATCATTACAGTTAAAAGGGAAACTGGGTAATTATGCTCGTGAAACTTACTTCTCTTTTAGGTTGAATAATATTTCCATGAATGATGAAAGAATTATTCTCAGGGCTTATTTTTATAAAACCGTATATTCAGGTGAAAGTGTTCAGGAAAATCATCTTGTTGAAATTGCAGGAAATTCAGATACTTACTCAGGACTGATTTGGAATAATAAACCCGAAGATATGACGGTGATTGGAGAAACGGTGATCTCTCCTGCTGATGTGGAAAGTTACATCACATGGGATATAACTGATTGGGTAAAACAACAATTAAGTACAGGAAAAGAAGTTGTCACTGTTCGACTCAGTGTGCAGGATTACGCGACGGGTCTGTTGTATTTTTACTCTTCTGAATCAAAAGTGCATCGTCCTCAGTTGCTTACCGTGTCAAAGTTTTCGTCCGGAGTAATAAATGAAGGACAAGACGCTGTAAAATCTTTCTATAATCCCTCCGATAAGAAAATTCATGTAAACAGTCTGACGCCACTCGATGATCTTTCAATCATTTCAGCCGAAGGAAAATGTTACTTCAGAAGTAAGGATATTGGCCTCAATACGTATAGTATAGATGCCGGAAATTTACCTGACGGAGTATATATGTTGCGGGTTCAGGGTGATGATAAAAAAGAAATCAGGAAAATAATAATAACAAACTGATGAATAAAGTGAGAAACTTAATATTATGTTTGCTTTGCACCTGTTCCATTTTGGCGTGTGCACAAGAAAAGAAGCTGACAAGTCCCGATGGAAATGTTTTAGCCAGAGTGTTTTCCGATAAGTCGCGGTCATTGGCTTATGAGGTCAATTTTCATGACCATATTGTTATCAGTAAATCGATGCTCGGGGTAATCGTTGAGGGTGATACCCTGGGAAAAGAGATGACTTTTAAAGAAGTAAAAAAGGAAGAAATTAACGAAAGCTATACTACCCGGGGATTTCACGGCAAGGCTGTAAATCATTGTTATCAATATACTTATGAAGTGACGTCGAAAGCCGGAAAATTTATTTTACAAACGCGCATTTATAATGATGGTTTTGCGTTTCGCTACCTTATTCCCGGAAATGGCATCCGAAAAGTAAACGGAGAACTTAGTTCATTTTCTTGTCCGGCCAACACCCCTGTCTGGTTTTTCGAACGACCGAATGACTGGAAATTAAAAACTTATGCAGGTGAATGGGCCAGAACGAGATCGGACAGTTTGTATATTGTATCTCCGACCGGTCCGGTGCAGGGTCCGGTATTGGTGTATGAACTGAATAAGGGTGGCTATATGGCGATTACCGAAGCTGCACTTTATAATTACAGTGGCATGAGGCTCAAAGCAAAAAAAGATGCATCACTTCAGGCTGATTTTACCGAAAAGCAAGGTTTTGAAGTGGCCGGAGATATTACGACTCCCTGGAGGGTTATTCTGCTGACAGATGGCTTGAACGGATTAGTTAATTCCGATCTTATTTCGAATTTGAATCCGGCACCGGACAAAGATTTGTTTGCCGATACGAGTTGGATAAAACCCGGACGGAGTGTTTGGAGCTGGTGGAGCGAACCGAAAGGCTTTATGACCATGAAACTGGAAAAACACTTTGTCGACCGGGCGGCAGAACTTGGTTTTGAATATACCACTATTGATGAAGGATGGGAACGATGGGAGAGTAAATGGCAAACATTGAAAGAATTTTGTGCTTATGCGCATAGCCGCAAAGTAGATGTTTTTGTATGGAAACATTCCGATCAACTGAATTTTCCACAGAATGATTACCAGACAATGCGATTGTTTTTTGATAGTCTGAAAACAGCTGGAGTGAATGGGGTGAAAATAGACTTTATGAATGGAGAAAGTAAAGCATTGATCAATTTTGATATTCGTGCATTACAGCTGGCAGCAGAACGGAAGATGCTGGTTAATTTTCATGGATGTCAAAAACCATCGGGTGAATATCGCACTTATCCGAATGAAATTACCAGGGAAGGAATTCGAGGTCTCGAACTGAATAAAATGAATCAGCCCATTCCGGCAAATCATAATGTCGCTTTGGTGTTTACCCGAGGGATACTGAACAATAGCGATTACACTCCGATCGGGTTTTCGCGCCCGGCCAACACCACGTGGACACATCAACTGGCAACGGCTTATGCGTTTACTTCACCGCTTGTTACGATGGCCGAGCATCCTGATACTTTGTTCAATAATCCAGACCTAGCACCGGCAATTCCTTTCATAAAAGCTTTACCTTCGGTGTGGGATGAGACGGTGGTGCTCGATGGAAGTTCAATTGCCGAAACGGCAGTATTAGCGCGACGTTCGGGAAATGACTGGTATTTAGTGGTCCTGAACGGTCATAAGAGTAAAACTATTGAGGTACAGCTTGATTTTCTGAAGAAAGGAAAATGGAACATGCAGGCTATCAAAGATGTAAAAGGAATGCAGCGAAAAATGAGTGTCATGAAGAAAACTGTAACTTCCGGGCAGAAAATTTCCATTGAATTGAATTCCGAAGGTGCTTATCTGGCTAAATTCACCATATAAAACATTTATATGAAGATCCGTATTTTGATATTATTTGTTGTCCTTTGTGCTGTTTTACCGGCTCAGACACCTGTGTATGCTCCCGGAGGAGAAAACTGGGTGAAGGTGTTTTCCGATGAATTCAATGGAACAAAATTAGACACGAAGGTATGGAACGTCGAACATAATTCGTATAATAATTCAGGTAATACCAAGAGAGACAGCGCAAATATTTTTCTGGAAGGAGGAGATTTACGGCTTTACATAAAGAAGACGACCGATCCTTTAAAACCACTGCTGAAATGGACCTGTGGCTATATTTATACCAAAGAAACCTTTGGAAGGAATGTTTATTTTGAAGCCAGAATGAAAACGCAGCGGGTATCTGGGGTAAACAATGCTTTCTGGTTGGTGACGCGTGAAGAACTTCCTACTTCCTACTCAAACAGGTACGAAATTGATATCAATGAAATTCAGTATGATATCAATAAAAAACAACATGCAGCACATCTTGCCTGGCACGATTGGAAAACCTATCAGTATGCTACCGATGCCAACGGCGACCCTGTGGATAATGCACTGGGAGCGATGACTTATTATGATTCGGATGATTATCAGGTATGGGGACTTTGGCTCAAAGATCAGGAATTTCATTTTTACCTGAACGGACAAGAGATCTGGAATGGAATGACTCACAGTACATACACACAGCAGTGGAATACCGGCGTTGGGAAAATCTATCCGTGGGCAACGCAGGAAGAGCAGCGTGCTTACGGAAAATTCAAGCAACTCGATTGGTTATATCTGGGTGGATATACCGGTGAACTGATGCACGTGGCTTTCAGCAATATGATGATGGCGCTCGACTGGACTCCTGAAACGGATATTGCCGATAATTCATTCATGTCGGTTGATTGGGTCAGGGTATACGAACCGGAAAAGGAACTGAACAAAACGCCAACTTCAAGATTTACATCGGCTTCACAAAAAGAAACAACGGGAGATGTCCGGGTTTCAGGAGATACGATAGTTGTAAAACATGGGAAGGTGAAGATTCCATTCGATCAACCTTTTAATTTTGCCCAAACTCATCGCAAATACCTGAGCTATTGGGTGCAGAATCCGGATAAGTGCGCCTATAAAGTTTCGTTGCTCAATGCTTCTGATGAAGTCATCGGAGAACTTTCAGCAAATGAATACAATAGCATGTTGCTGAACTTTCAGGGCAATAAAACATCTTCCAGCTCGGTTTATCCTTATGCTTTTTACAATAACTCACAACCATTGCCGACCAGCTGTTTTGTAATCAACCGGCTGACAGCCAATGAAGGTGTAGGTACTTACGACGGTGATGCATGGAGCGTTAAATTTATGAATGCAAATTCGGTTATCCCTTTGATTGAACCGTTTTATTACAAAAATATTGATGAAACAGGCCAAACGTCATTTAATAATCAATGGTCGCTGAATGCAAAAAAAATAACATCATCGACGGTAACTTCCCTGCAAATTGAAAATAACAGCATGTCGGAACTGAAAATTGCCGGTTTAAGGTTCGGCGATAATTATCTGAGTGTTGTTTCCGATGAGGTCGACCGGCCTTTTGCTAACACTAATGAGGCAATTCTCCGTACTGTGGGTAAACCTGATACGCTTACGATCAGTATCCGTGGTGCAAATAATCAGCATCGGGTGTGTATGTATGAGAACAATGCAGCGAAATGCATGGAAGGATTACTGCCGGGAATCAATAAGGTGCCGGTTTCTCCTTCTGTAACAACGGTTTATCAGTTGCAGTCGGTGCAAAGTGGTGATAGAAAAGGCTATGTTTCGGATACAAAGACGACGGTTTTCGTGCCAAATGCAGCGAATCAGATACTCTATCCTGCCTTTGATACCTATGTTCAGGAAAATCTACCAACAAATAATTTCTCCACTGCTGCCGAAATGATTCTTAAAACCGACAGAGGATATACCCGTGAAGGATATATGGAGTTTGATATTTCGGGACTTACTGCTGTGGCTGAGAATTCCGGTCTGTTCGTTTATTTAAAATCGATCAGTTCGGTTAGTCCGGTTACTGTAGGTGTGTTTGCTGTGGAGGATTCCATTTCTTCTACGATGGACTGGACAAAGCGTCCGTCATGGGTAAAGATGACGCAGATCGGACAATTCGATGTGCTGTCTTCATCTCCCCGGTATTATGGTGTTGATATCTCCGGATATCTGCGTGAACGTATTCTGCAAAACAAAAAAAATATACGGATTAAATTTGCCGTTATCAATGGCGACAGAAGTGCATTGCTGAAATTTACGCAATATGCTGCCAATAATATGACGCAGGCTCCGCAGATTATTACTACTCCGCCAATACCAACAAAAAAGAATGATCCGGGAATATTTACTCCTTCATTCGATACATTTGTAGCGCAACAGGGTGTCGGCTCGACTGCCGGAAGTGGAAATGCCGAGAACTACTTTCTGATAAAAAATCCAAAAGCTACGGGTTGGGGAAGAGAAGGATATCTTTCTTTTGATTTGGATATTGATTCCAGATACGATATTGCATCTGCCGAACTAAAACTGCATTTATTCAACATCTCGGGAACTAATCAGTATGTTTTTGTTTCAGCCAGCGGCATGCCATCTAATCCATCTGTTTCTTCACTGACATGGAGTAGTTCTCAATTGCTCGACAATGTAAAAGAAATCGGCATTGCAGCGGTCGATACTGCCGACAACGGTAAATATATTTCGTGGAATGTTACGGATTATATGAAATCGCAGATTGCAGAGGGACAATCAAAGGTTACCTTCAAAATGAAAGCAGTGGGTGGAAGTATCGATGCTTTGTTGAAATTCGATCAGAGCCATAATAATACTGTAGTAACGAACTACGCTCCTCAATTGGTGATTTCCTTTGTATCAAAAGGGAATACGACGGTTTCCGAAGAGAAGGAAGTGAAAATTGCCGTTTATCCCAACCCTGTCACCCACTCGGTTATTGTTAAAGGTAATGAGTTGAAGAAGATTGAGGTTCTCTCTGTGGATGGTATTCTGGTTCTCAGCACTACTGATGTGGACAGTGCGATCGACTTGTCGGAACTCACCAAAGGGATATATTTTGTTGTGACCACCGGCATTGATAAGCGTCGTCAGGTTGTGAAAATAATTAAGGAATAAATATGCCTGAAACTCTTCACCTGAAATTGATAGAACGAAGAGGAATAATAATCCTGTTGTTTGTAATTTTTCCTTTGTTGACTGTTTTCTCAAAAGGTACGCAAAAGTCCTATACTTTTCCTGAAAAACAGAATCTTATCATTAAGGAAAAATCAGACTGCACTCCACTTGTAGCTGCGCTTTTGAGCAGAATAGATCGTGATCGGCCGGCTAAAATAGTTTTCAAAAAAGGTGTTTATCATTTTTATCCGGATAAGGCAGTCGGTTTTTATCATGAAATAACCAACCACGATAACGGCTTCTACCAGTTTGCTTTCCCTTTGTGCAAGTTCAGTCAGATCGAAATTGACGGTCAGGGTTCGGAATTTATTTTTCATGGACAAATGATTCCTTTTCTGATTAAAGAATCGTCGGGCATTGTGCTTTCAAATCTGACAATTGATTGGGAGGTCCCTCATTATATTCAGGGAAAGATTCTTGCAAAAAATCAGGAGAACAGTACGATTGATATGGAAGTGGCGGAGGAATTCAGGGTGAAACAGCAGGGAAACCAGCTAACTTTTGGTTCAGAGGGATGGGAACACACATTTCTGGGAGATAATATTGTGTTCGATGCTCAGACAAAAGCTCCTGTTTACAACACTATGCAGTATTATATTCCTTATAATGAGAATAAGAATATTGTTTCAGAACAACTTTCGCCAACGGTTTTCCGGCTGACAGCAACATTTAATAAACAGCTTCCGCCGGTGAACAGCATCATCACATTTAAGGGCATTACCCATTTCAACCGGACTTCACCGGCTATCCATCTGAAAGCATCAAAAAATGTGACATTGCATAATATCACAATTCATCACGCCGGCGGTATGGGGGTGATTGCCGAGAAAACAGAAAATATCCATCTCGACAAGGTAGATGTGATGCTTCGTGAAAACTCCGACAGAATGGTTACGACCACTGCCGATGCCACCCATTTTTGTAACTGCAAAGGTTCGTTGATCATCGAAAATTGTACTTTCGAGAACATGCTCGATGATGCCACCAATGTCCACGGTACCTATCTGCGTATCAAAGAAATTGCTGATGCCCGGACAGTTTATGCTTCAATAAGCCATTTCCATCAGTATGGTTACGATTTTGCACAAGCAGGCGATACTGTCCGGTTTGTCAGCGATTCGACTTTGTTGCCGCTGTCAAAAAACAAAATAGCATCGGTTGATAAGATAAACGATCGGTATTACCGCATTCGATTTGAACAGCAGCTTCCCGATGAACTGAAAGTCAACGACGGCATAGAAAATATCACATGGTATCCCGAAACAATTATTCGGAATAATATTGTCAGAAACAACAGGGCAAGAGGCTTTCTGATCAGTTCGGGTAAACCCGTGTTGATTGAGCACAACAGCATTTCATCACAAATGTCGGCCATTTTATTCGAAGGCGATATGAACTATTGGTTCGAATCGGGTGCCGTTTCGGATGTTACGATACGAAATAATTTCTTTGTCGATTGTTCCTATTCCGGGTATAAACAACCTGTCATTTTCATTAATCCAATGATGAAAAAGCACACTGACAGACCCTATGAAAAGAATATCAGGATTGAAAACAATAGCTTCCGATCGTTCGATTCTTATATTTTGGATGCCAAATCAGTTGAAGGATTGTTTTTTAATAATAATGTTATTGAGAAAACGAATACATGGTTGCCTCTCTGGAATACAATGCCCATGATAAATATTACTCAGAGTAAGCAGGTTGAGATTATGCACAATACTGCCCCCGGTTATCCGGAAATTACCATTTCTTTAGACAAGAAAACCCAATCCACTACAAAATTAATACAGCAACAATGAAAAGAATATTTCTAATCGCAATTGTTCTCCTCAATTTAAGTAATGTTTTTGCATCAAGAGAAATAATTGATCTGAATGAAAATTGGTATTTTCAAACTCCCTATCAGGTTTGGAGTGAAGGAGTGCGTCCGCGTTGGGGAAAATTTACGAATGTTGATCTTCCACATGATTTCAGTATCGCTCAACCTTTTGATAAGAATTGTGTGACAGGAACTTCCGGTGGTTATCTTCCGGGCGGTACGGCCATATACCGGAAAGAAGATGTATTCATTCCTGAGACGTGGAAAGGTAAACGTATTTACGTGGAATTTGATGGCGTATATCAGAACAGTGAGGTCTTCGTTAATGGCGTACGTGTTGGTAAACGACCAAATGGTTGGATATCATTTGGCTACGATATTACCCGCTGGCTTGACTTCGGTAAGACCAATATGCTGTCGGTAAAAGTAGACAACAGTCTGCATCTTAATTGCAGGTGGTATTCCGGTTCTGGGATATATCGTCCCGTACGTCTTGTGGTGACCGACCCTCTGCATATCAGTCACAATGGGGGGGTGTTTGTTTCAACGCCTGAAGTCTCAACAGAAAAGGCTACTGTGAAGATAGCATCTTCCATCATCAATGAGGAAGAAGTACAAAAGAAATTCACAATTCAATATGAAATTGCAGATGTTCAGGGCAAAATAGTGGCGCGCGGCGAAACAAAGGCAAAGTTGAAAAGCGGTGAAGAACAAACTTTCTCGCAGGAAATAGGTTTGTCAAATCCTATACTGTGGGATTTGGATACTCCCAACTTGTATGTGTTAAAAACGAAAGTGCTGTCCGATAACCAATTGACCGATGAGAAAAGTACTTTATTTGGTATTCGTTCCATTCGTTTTGATGTGGATAAAGGGTTTTATCTGAATGAAAAAAATGTAAAGATAAAAGGAGTTTGTATTCATCACGATGCCGGGATGCTGGGAACTGCGGTGCCTTATGGTGTACTGGAACGACGGATCAAAATATTGAAGGATATGGGCTGCAATGCCATTCGTACCAGTCACAATCCCTTCGATCCGGAGTTTTACGCAATATGCGACCGGTTGGGCATGCTGGTAATGAACGAGATCTTTGATGAATGGACGGTTCCGACAACATCACGGGTGCCTTATGGCTCAAACTTGTTCTGGAATGAATGGCACGAACGCGATTTGCGTGATTTCTTAAAGAGAGACCGCAACCATCCATCTGTGGTTATCTGGAGCATTGGCAACGAACTTACCGAACAATTTTTCCCCGAAGGAAAAGATATCGCTGAAAGGCTTGTGAAAATTTGTCATGAGTTGGATCCTACACGGCCGGTTACTACCGGTAACAATGCCATGCCCGAAGCCAACAGAACCGGAATGGCCGATGCAGTGGATGTGGCAGGATATAATTATGGTCCCCAGTTTGGACTTTACGAAAAAGATCGGCTGAAATATCCCGAACGAAAATTTATTGCCACGGAGAGTACGCGCGGTAATTCCACCCGTGGATATTACAGTTTCCCCGTTCCGGAGGACGGGTTACTGCAAAAGACCCCTGATATGTATTACTCTTCCTACGATGGTATTACACGCAAATACGGTATGGAACATGAATGGAAAGTAACCAGGGAACTGGATTATATCTCGGGCATGTTTATCTGGACAGGCTTCGATTATATTGGTGAGACAGATTATCCCTGGCCGTCGAAATACTGTAATTTCGGAGCAATTGATGCCTGCGGTTTCCCGAAGGATGCTTTCTGGTTTTATAAAAGTCAGTGGGACGAGAAAAACGATGTACTGCATTTGTTGCCTCACTGGAACTGGCAGGGAAGAGAAGGCGAAATAACTCCGGTATGGTGTTACACCAATTGCGATGAAGTGGAGCTGTTCCTGAACGGAAAATCATTGGGCAAAAGAAATTTCTCCAACACTACTAAACTCAGAC
>JAYFQH010000051.1:0-21084 GCA_034927265.1 Paludibacter sp. | reverse complement strand
CCAAATGCATCTACAACGTGAAGTGAAAATAAAAACTTATAAAAAAAACAACCGTATCAAGGCTAGCCTTGATACGGTTGAATAAATTGTCTATTTTTGTCGAATAAAAACCTGTAACGGTTATTTAGGACTAGTCATATTTATTTTTTTGTGGTAATTTTTATCACGCCGTTTACCGCCTGTTGACCATATTCAGCAATCAACATGCTTTTCATAGCTTCATTGTCACCTTTTAAAACCTCAATTTTCTCAATTGTTTCAGGTTTAATAATAGAAGGATTGAAATTTGAGGGCATTTTTTCACCATCAATGATTACTATAGGAGGGTTATTTGTATCAATTCCCTTAATGTCAGTTTTTTTGTCTTTTTCCAACTTGAAGTTAATTGGTAAAGTGTACTTAACTCTTACTTTTTCTCCTCTTTGCTCTCCAGGTGTCCATGCCGGCATTTCCTGTATTACCCTTACTGCTTCTGCATCAAGTTTTGGATCAACTTTTCTGATTACTTCTACATTTGAAATTGTACCATTTGCTTCGACAACAAACTGACAAATGACACGTCCCTGGATGCCTGCTTTGTGTGCCTCTGCCGGATATTTAATGTTTTGTGACAGATATTTAAACATTTCGGTTTCACCTCCGGGGTATTGAGGCATTTTCTCGACGACAAAGAAAATAACTTTTTCTTCAGTTATTTTTGCCGTTGCCGGTGGCGATGATATTTTTTTCTGCACTTCAATTTTTATTTCTGCCGGTGACTCGGGTGGAGATGGTGGCAGTACAACTCCCGGTTCATTTGTTTGAAGTTTCTTTTTTGAAGCACTAATAAGTGTTTCGGCATTGCTTGATACAATAAGGGCAAGCCCGAGGGGGACAATTAACAGGTATTTTAATATCCCTGCTTTCGATGTTTTTTGTTGATTCATCATAGTGATACGTTTTTTTAAGGCTGAAATATTAAATTTATTGGTAAGATTTAAATCAGGAGTCTGATAAGAAAGTTGTAGTAAGTGATACTGATAGCTTTTTGTGTCGAAGCCTGATTCGATGACTTTGTTGTCGGCCAGGAATTCGAGATTCTGCCTGATTTCACGTTTAAGCAACCAGCTTGCAGGATTGAACCAGCACAGGATAGAGAGAAATTCGCCGAGTATTACATCCAAACTGTGAAGTTGTCTTACGTGAGTAAGTTCATGTGCCAGTATTTCCCTGGTTTGCATCTCATTGTGCAGTGATGTATTCATGTAGATTTTTCCAAAGAATGAAAATGGGGCAATATCGCGTTGAAGAGCAATGATTTCAGTGCCTTGTACCCACTGTTTTGTTCCCTGGCGATTCATCTTCCATATCGAGATGAGCTGAACAAACAACCGAACCATTAATATCCCAGCTACAAAAGTGTAGACCATGTAAAGAATACTTAGTAACTCGAGCGAATAACTCTCTTTAGGTGTGATGGTTACCTCTGGTAGTGTGGTGTAGTTGGTGATAAGTTGCTGCATAGGTACGCTTTGTTCAAGCCAACCAGTAATAGTGAGAAATGGGTAGATGAATGAGATCAGTACGCTTAATGTCAGATATAACCGACGTGTTTTCCAGAAGGTGTCTCCGGCAAAGAACAGTCTGTAGAAAAGATAAAACAAGGCTATCGCAATGTTTACTTTTAATAGATAAATAATGGTAGGGTTCATGGCAGTTGATTTTATTTTTTTTCAATAAGCCGGATAATTTCCTGTAATTCTTCAGTAGAGATTTTTTGCTTTTCCACAAAGAAGCTGACCATTTCCTTGTAAGAATTCTCAAAATAATCCTGTACTACTCCCGAAAGAAATCTTGATTTGTACTCACTTTCTTCCATAACGGGACTGTATTCATATGTATTACCATAGGCCTTAACCTTAACATATCCTTTTCTTTTCAGATTCTTCACTATGGAAGCAACAGTGGTGTATGGCGGACGTGGGTCCTCCATTTTTTCCAGAATGTCTTTGATATATCCTTTTCCCAACTGAAAAATGATCAGCATGATTTCTTCTTCCTGATGTGTGAGTTTTTCCATTGTTGTGTGGGGTTAATTATTTTTATAATAGTACATTACGAAAACATCGCAATATTACGAAAAGTTCGTAGTTGTTGTTCTTTTTGATTGATAATTTAACATTATTTATACTTTAAGTGATGTGGTGGAAAAAAAAGACTGCATCACATATTTGTGATGCAGTCTTGTGTGGTTTAGACCGCTGCTTTTATTTTTCTTTTCGTAAAACCTCCAGAGCCTTTTTAACCGTAATATCATCCTCAAACAAAATAGGGAAGAAGCCCGGATCACCAAGAATGTTTCTGGAAATATAGGCTTTTAGTCGGGTGACAATTATATTCTTTGATTTTGCAATTTCTCGCTGATTTGGTTTAACCCCTTTTGTGTTGGCATATTGTACAAATTGTGATAATAAGTCCTGTGAATTCAGGTACTTTTCCATTGCTCTCCAGTCTTTGTACTGATTGAGTTTTTGCCGGTTCTTGTCACTGAATTCAAAAGCAAACTGATAGATGCTTGCATTGTTGATGACTTTATTCAGATAGGGGGTATATTCAGTTGTGTCGCGCGGGACAAATATGTCGGGCATGATGCCTCCTCCACCATAAACCTTCCTTCCTGAGCGGGTCTTGTAAGCTACAGTATCAGCTTTGTGGATGCTGTCCTGCGTATCAAACTCTCCATGTATGAATCTGTTGTAGATGTCCATATTGTAATCGTCGCTATTGCCCTTTACATAAGGTTTCTGAATGCTTCTTCCTGAAGGGGTATAATACCTTGCCACTGTCAGTCGTATGGCTGAACCATCAGATAAACCTTTTTGCTGCTGTACCAATCCCTTTCCAAACGATCTTCTGCCAATGATCATCCCCCTGTCATTATCCTGAATGGCTCCTGCAAATATTTCACTTGCCGAAGCAGAGAACTCATCAATCAGCACGACGACAGGATTTTTAACACAACTGCCGGTACCGTCGGAGAAAGAATCGAAGCGAGGATAGGCCTTTCCTTCGGTATATACAATCAGCTGTTTAGCCGGTAGAAATTCATTGATCATGGAAATAGCTCTGTCGAGATAACCTCCACTATTTTCTCTGAGATCGATGATGAATTTCTTCGCTCCTTTTGATTTGAGATCGGCAATCGCAGTGAGAAATTCAGAGTAAGTTGATTCGCCGAATTTATTTACTTTAATCAATCCAACACCTGGCTCAATCATGTAACTGATGTCAACGGAACTTACCGGAATCTTACCGCGGGTAATCGTATAATTTAACATTTCTTTTGTCCCGTGTCTTTTTATTCCCAGTTTAACTTTTGTATCTTCCTGACCTCGTAATTTTTTCAACACTTTCTCATTCGTGATATTCTTCCCGGCAAAGATGGAATCGTCCACCATTACAATCCGGTCGCCGGCAAGCAGTCCAACCTTTTCTGAAGGACCCCCGCTGATGACGGATATAATCATGATGGTATCGTTTTGAATATTAAACTGAACTCCGATGCCGGAGAAACTTCCTTCCAGTTCTTCATTGACAATTTCCAGATCTTTCGCCGGAATGTAAACTGAATGTGGATCAAGTTTTGCGATCAGCTCGACGGCAAGTTCTTCGGAAAGGTTGTTTACATCAACCGAGTCGACATATTCTGCATCGATCAGTTGCATAATCTCTTGAATTTTATTGCCGGGTTTGACAAGCGTGTTAAAGAGTCCCGAAATTGCATTCTTGTCACTTATGATACTTCTAAAAGCGATTATATTTCCCAATATAAGACCAATAATAAGTGATGCAAGAACGATGATAACGAGGGATAAATTCTTTTTATTCATTGTTAATATAAAATATTAGAAAGAGTAATCAGGGTTTTAATAATTCAACATCAATACCGGCTCTTTTCAGAAGTTCCACTCCGTCCATAATACGGTATTCTTCTCCGAAAACTACCCGTTTGATACCTGCCTGAATGATGAGTTTTGCACATTCAATGCATGGTGACGCGGTGACATATAAAGTAGCACCGTCACTACTGTTGTGTGAGCGGGCAACTTTCGTAATAGCATTCGCCTCAGCATGGAGCACATAGGCTTTCGACTGGTTGTTTTCATCCTCACATTCGTTCTCGAATCCTGAAGGGGTACCATTATAACCATCGGAGATAATCATTTTGTTTTTGACCAACAATGCTCCTACTTTTCTACGTTCGCAGTAAGAGTTTTCTGCCCAGATGCGCGCCATGCGCATGTAACGCTGGTCGAGCAGTTTTTGTTTTGTGTCCATATTTTATTAAGAATTCTGCCTTCTATTTTAATAATTCTTTTGAAAAATCAATCAGATTGATGCCCGAGAAATTGCCGGAAGTCATCAGTAGAAGGGCGCAGTTATCGTAATTCAGACTTCTGAGTTTAGATTCTAAGGCTGCTCTGTCATTGTAAACGATGATATTGTCTCCGCCGAAAGCTTTTTTCACTTCCTCAGGGGCAATTGGATTCAACCGTTTGTGCTGTATCACTTCTGGATTGAAATAAACGAATGCCAGGTCAGCTTCTTTCATACAGCCCTCGTACTGGGGAAGAAAAGCATCGGTAAGGCTGCTGAAGGTATGCAATTCCATGCAGGCAATAAGTTTCTTGTCGGGATATTGTTGCCTTACTGCATGTACCGTAGCTTTCAGTTTAGAAGGCGAATGAGCAAAGTCTTTAAAAGCAACGGAATCTTTCGTTGAATGAATTTTTTGCAAACGGTTGGAAGCTCCCGGAAAATCAGCAATAGCATTGTTGAACTGTACTTCGGTTACACCGATTTGTTTACAGGCCAATCTGGCTGCATGCAGATTTTGAAGATTGTGTTCTCCGAAAATTTTCAGCGCCACTTTGCCTTTTTTTGTTTTCAGATAAGTGATGCCATCAACCACCTCATGATCAGGAGTATTGTATGGGAAAGGAACAATATCGCGCCTGAGTTTCTCTGTCAGCTTTTTGAGCTCTTCGTCTCCATCAAAATAGATAAGTCGTCCCTGTATCTCCATCAGATCAATGAACTGGCGGAACTGATCCACATAATTTTCAAAAGTGGGAAAAACATTGATATGATCCCACGCAATGCCTGTCAATACTGCAATATGTGGTTTGTACAGATGGAACTTGGGTCGCGGATCAAGTGGAGAGGTGAGGTATTCATCCCCTTCGAAAACGGCTATGCGTGATTCGTAGGTTAGTTTAACCATGTTGTCAAAACCTTCAATCTGAGCACCAACCATATAGTCTGCATCAATTTTAAGCTTTTTGAGTACATAAAGTATCATGGCTGTTGTTGATGTTTTTCCGTGACTTCCGCCAACCACAATTCTGGTTTTGTTGCGGGTCATCTGATATAAGTATTCCGGGAATGAATAGATTTTTAATCCAAGTTCTTTTGCTCTGAGTAATTCAGGATTATCTTTTGTGGCATGCATTCCCAGAATAACTGCCGAAAGATTCTTGTTGATTTTATCGGGAAACCAACCAAATTTTTCAGGTAATAAGCCGTGTTCTTTCAGTCTGGAATAAGAGGGCTCAAAAATCTCATCATCAGAACCAGTGACAAAAAAATCACTTTTTTTGCTGATTGCTATCGCCAGGTTGTGCATGGCTGCTCCACCAATGGCTATAAAATGTACTCGTTGCATGTTATTTGGTTGGATATGCGTTTTTGCTTATTTTTGTCTAAGCTTTTTTGAAAAAGCAAAAGTAATAAAAATATAGCAATAATGAATATACATAAAATTGAAGCAGGTCATTTTAACGCTGATGGCGGAGCCTGTTTCGGAGTGGTTCCAAAACGTGTCTGGAAGAAACGCTATCCTTGTGATGAAGATAATTTTTGTAAACTCACCATGCGCTGTCTGCTGGTCGATACAGGTGATCGCAAAATACTGATTGATACCGGTACCGGTAATAAACAGGCTGATTATCTCCGATTCTATGGAATTAAGGAAATTGTTGACTTCGAGACGGAATTGAACAAGCTGGGTCTTAGTTGTGAGAATATTACTGATGTGATTCTTACTCATTTACATTTCGATCATTGTGGTGGTTGTACCCGCTATAATAGTAATAAACAATTGGAACTAACTTTTCCCAAGGCATATTACTGGGTAGGCGAGACTCAGTGGAAAAATATGCTCAACCCCAATGTAAGGGAAGGAGACTCCTATTTCCTTGAAAATATGTTACCTGTACAGGAAGCAGGCAGACTGAAACTGGTGACTGAAAATATCAGTTTATGTCCGGGAATTGACCTTAAAATTTATAATGGGCATACGGTTGGGCAACTTGTTACTTATATAAATACTGGAGATAAAACTTTCGTATATGTTGGCGATGTGATCCCTTCTGCAGCAAATATCCCTTTGGCCTGGGTTTCGGCTTATGATACTTTTCCGATTACTTCAATGACAGAAAAGAAAAAACTGCTGGACGAAGCCATCGAAGGTAATCATATCCTGATTTTTGAACATGATGCTTATACCGAATGCTGTTTTATAACCGAAAGCAATGGGAAGTATAAAATGGGAGAGGCTGGTAATTTATATGAGATGCTGTGAGTTAGGTTCTATGTGTTGTTGAATATAAGGTGAAAACGGCATTGGTTATATTAGATAAACTTTACGGCATCGTCATATGCAGGAACAAACAAAGTGAGCAACGAAGTAACCTCCTATAAACTAAAATATACCCTGCATATGGTATAAAATTACTCAATAAATGGTATTTTCCGCTGTGTTTCTTGCCTTTATCTTTGTATCATCAAATAATATAAAGATTTAAGGTTATGAATAACAATGCATTTTGCCCCATATCATTCAAAAAAATAGATGAAAACGTTGCCCGTTTGAACGGACTCTTCACAGTACTACTGCTCGTTGTTTTTCTGCTTACCTCCAGCGTTATTCCTGTATTGTTTTTATTGGTTGATTTTTTAGCAAGAGGACTTGAAAAGCCTCAGTGGAGTCTTTTGGCAAGATTATCAAAATTTATCTTATCAATATTCAGTGCAAAATCTCATTTGATTAACGCGGGACCAAAAATATTTGCGGCAAGAATAGGATTACTTTTTTCAGTATTAATCTCAATCTCAATATTGTTTCAACTGAATACTGTTGCAATAATTTTTACGGGTATTTTTGGCATTTGTGCTTTTCTTGAAGCGGCATTTAATTATTGTGTAGCATGTAAGTTATATCCTTTTTTCTATAAAATAGTTTATCAGTCAGACTATAAAAAAATGAATGTAAAGTCTGATTTCCAGATTTAATTAATATAACCTGAATAAAAATCAATTTATCTGTTTTCTTTCCGAAGATAAACGTTATATTTGTGAGTCTTTAAATATAATCAACACACCTATGTTTGATAAATTTAAGTCTCACCTGGAAAGTGAGTTATCTGCTATTCAATCTGCTGGTTTGTACAAAAACGAGCGGATAATTATTTCTCCTCAGGGAGCCCTCATCCGTACTTCCAACGGAAAAGAAGTGTTAAACTTTTGTGCCAACAACTATCTTGGATTGTCCAATCATCCTGCTTTGAAGTCGGCCGCGGCTGAAGCGCTTGAAAGCCATGGATATGGCATGTCTTCGGTGCGCTTTATTTGTGGCACTCAGGATCTGCACAAGCAGCTCGAAGCGGAAATTGCCCGTTTTTTTGGAACTGAGGATACTATCCTGTATGCGGCCTGTTTTGATGCCAATGGTGGTGTGTTCGAACCTTTGCTTGGCGAAGAAGATGCTATTATTTCCGACGCACTGAATCATGCTTCCATTATTGACGGAGTAAGGCTCTGTAAAGCCCAGCGCTATCGTTATGCAAACGCTGATATGGCCGATCTGGAACAACAACTTAAACTGGCACAAAGCCAGCGTTTCCGGCTGATTGTAACGGATGGAGTTTTTTCCATGGATGGCAATGTAGCCCCCCTGGATAAGATTTATGAACTGGCACAGCAGTATGATGCCATGGTAATGGTGGATGAGTCGCATTCCGCCGGCGTTGTGGGAACAACAGGCAGAGGGGTGACCGAACTTTATAACCTTAAGGGAAAGATGGAAATCATTACCGGCACGTTAGGTAAGGCATTTGGCGGAGCTATCGGAGGTTTCACAACCGGGAAAAAAGAAATTATTGAGATGTTGCGGCAACGTTCGCGCCCTTATCTGTTTTCCAACTCAATCCCCCCTATGGTTGCAGCAGCAGGTATAAAGGTGTTTCAGATGATGGACGAAACAAATGAACTGCAAAATAAATTGCATCAGAATACGGATTATTTTGTGACAAAAATGAAAGAATCAGGTTTTGATATTAAACCTACACAATCAGCAATTTGTGCAGTGATGTTGTATGACGCCAAATTGTCGCAGGATTTTGCGTCCATGATGCTGGATGAAGGCATTTATGTGACAGGCTTCTATTATCCTGTGGTACCAAAAGGCCAGGCACGCATTCGTGTTCAGATATCGGCAGCTCATGAAAAGGAACATCTTGATAAGTGTATTGCTGCGTTTGAGAAAGTAAAGAGGAGTTTACTTTAATATTGTTGAATTGTTTAAATGTTGAATTGTTTAATCGCTTCAACGCTTCAACGTTTCAACACTTCAACGCTTCAACGCTTCAACAATCTTTTAGATATGAAAGCATTAGTCAAATTACGCCCTGAGAAAGGTATCTGGATGGAAGAGATGCCAGTGCCGAACATTGGTATCAATGATGTTCTGATAAAAATTAAGAAAACTGCTATTTGCGGAACGGATCTGCATATTTACAAATGGGACGAATGGTCGCAACGCACCATCAAAACTCCTATGATTATCGGTCATGAATATGTTGGAGAGGTTGTGGAAAAGGGTCGTGGGGTTAAGAATATCCGAATCGGCGAAAGGGTAACTGGTGAGGGACATATTGCCTGCGGACATTGTCGTAATTGCCGGCGGGGTAAACTTCACGTGTGTGAGAATTCGATTGGAGTAGGAGTAAATCGTGACGGTGCTTTTGCCGAATATCTTTCGCTTCCGGCAGCCAATGTGGTTCGTCTCGACCATCGTATTACCAATGAGATGGCTGCCATTATGGATCCTTTTGGCAATGCTACTCACACAGCTTTGTCGTTTCCACTAATCGGTGAGGATGTGCTGATTACAGGAGCAGGCTTGATTGGGTGTATGGCTACTGCAATTTGCCGTTTTGCCGGAGCACGGAATATCGTGGTGAGTGATTTAAGCGAATACCGGTTGAAGATAGCGAAACAGATGGGCGCTACGATTACTGTAAATCCTGCAAAAGGTGAAACCATCAGTGGAGCTATCAAAGATCTGCGTATGCATGGTTTTGATATCGGGCTGGAAATGTCGGGATCGCCTCATGCTTTTAAAGATATGATTGAAAATATGTACAACGGATCGAAAATAGCCTTGTTGGGTATTTTGCCGAATACAACCACGGTGCAGTGGGATAAGATTATTTTTAAAGCACTTACTCTAAAAGGAATTTATGGACGTGAGATGTGGGAGACCTGGTATCAGATGGAACAAATGCTGATTACAGGGATAGATTTGTCGCCCGTTATCACCCATCGCTTCCATATCAATGACTTTCAGAAAGGTTTTGAAGTGATGGAGTCGGGACAGTGTGGAAAAGTAATTCTTAACTGGGAATAGTATTCAAAAAAAGTAAAGCTCCGGAAGTCAGTTGTAGTATCCGGAGCTTTACTTTTTATTTTATAATTCAGAAGAAATAAATTACAGATGCATTTAATTGATTTCTGTTGAAACCTACATTGTCTCTTTTGTTTAAGTCATTGATTCCCCAGTCGTAGCCGACTTTAAGCTGGATATTCTCATATTGAACACCACCTCCGACGCCCAGTTGAAAATTAAAACGTGAAATGTCGTAGATGCCATCGTCATCAACATCCGTTTCATAACGATTATAGTTGGTGGTAATTTCCGAAGAGCCAATGGTAGTAACATTCACAGTTTTTTCTGCCAACCCGAAACTCAGATTTGGTCCGGCAAAAGCGAATAATTTAATTTCGCTGTTTACCGGGAAGTTGGCTTTTAGTCTCAAAGGAACATCTAAGAAATGTCCCGTATAGGTGTTTGTTCCTGAAATAACACCCGGACCTTTGTGGGTCAGGTACTGGTACATTACACCATATTGCAGATCGAAATTTTTGATGATGGATGATTCTGCTACAGGACCAACCTGAAAACCATTGATGATTTCACTGTTTGTTTCCTTTGAGTTGACAAATGACGCTTGAATCCCAAAATTCTCAGCTGTTGCCGTTAGGCTCATTACTGATGCAATTATCAGTAATGATGATTTCATTAATCTTTTCATTGCTGTTTTTTTACTTTGTTAATACTAAATTTATGTAAATCTTAATCTTTATTTTGATTGTTATATGCCAGATATCCCACCGGATTAGGCTTTTGCGATATAGCTTTTTGACTTGCCATTTCAGTCAGTGCCTGATATATTTCGCTGAATTGTATGTTGGTCTCTACCATAAAAGTTTCTAATTTAGAGTTCAACTCAGCATAACCTAAGGCAAACTGACGGAGGGCAATGAATGCCCGTACGATCTGTATGTTTACTTCAATGGCTTTAGCACTGTTCAATAATCCTGCCAACATTGCTACACCATGTTCAGTGAAGGCATATGGTAGCTTTCTGGTTCCGCCCCAACTTGATATTCCATTTTGGAATATCAAGTCAAATTCCTGATTGGTAAGTTGAAACATAAAATCATCCGGAAATCTTTCCGTATTGCGTTTAACAACTTTGTTCATATTGCCGGTACTAACCTCATACATGGCAGCAAGGTCTTTATCTAAGATAACCTTATGACCACGGATTTCATATATTTTGTCTTGAATAGAATGTAATTCCATGATAAATTTTCAAAATTAAGATGGTTGTAATAAATAAGATATCGGTTATCGGTTATTAAACCATCCAAAAATAAAGAAAGTCATTCAATTGAAAAACTTAAATAATTCGATTCAATGTTAATTATTTAAATTGAAAACGGATGGGTATGTTGTATGCACGGGTTAAAATTGCTAATTTTGTTGCATAAAAAAACGATTAAAATAAGGAACATATGGATAACAACAATCAAAATCAGTTGAACATTGAACTGACTCCCGAAATTGCCGAAGGTATTTACTCCAATCTGGCGATTATTTCACATTCTACGTCCGAATTTGTGGTGGATTTTATCCGCATTATGCCGGGAACACCCAAGGCTAATGTTAAGTCACGCATTATTCTGACTCCCGAGCATGCTAAACGGTTGTTGTTCGCCCTGCAGGAAAATGTGGCCAAGTTCGAAGCTCAAAATGGTAAAATCAAGATTCCTGATAACAATATGATGCCGCCGGTTCCGATGGGTTTTGGAGGAGGAGAAGCCTGATTGATACTATTTGGTGGTAAATCGCCAGAGTTTGTTTTTCCAGTACTCTCCCGCATAGTCGATGCCAATCCGGGGAGAGCTGGAATATGATTTAATTTCAGGTCCGTCTTCAATTCTTAAACGGGAAGAACTATGCAGGTTTTCTCCGTAAAAACTCTTGTCGAGTTGTAATATCTTTCCCACACGTCCCGGACCATTAACTTCACGCAGGCCTCTGATCAATACGGCTTCAGGATGGTCTTTCGGACCGGAAACGATATTGAGCATCCAGTACATGCCATAGATCAGGTAGACATAAATATGTCCTCCTTCGGCATACAGGATTTCAGTTCGGGGAGTTCGTCCCTTGCAGGCATGGCAGGCAAGATCTTCTGCACCGAAGTAAGCTTCAGTTTCCGTAATCATAAAATGCTTTTCCGAACCATCATCATAAGTGCGAACAATGATCTTGCCCAGTAATTTTTGAGCCAGAGAAACAGCATTCTGAAGGAAGAATTCTTTGTCGAGAAAGGGCATCGGGGTGTTGAGTCGTTGAATTGTTTAATTGTTGAATCGTTGAATGGATTGACAGAAAGTGTGATATTTATTGTTTTGTGCAAAAATACAAAATTTAGCCATTCAACAATTCAACGATTCAACAATTCAACAATTCAATAAAATACTTCTGCTAAATTTTTTATTCTCAGCTATTTTGTAAATAAAAGAATTATCTTATCTTTGCAGTCCGTTTATTATCCCAGTGTAAAAGTTCGTTTTTCACAGGCTAAATATGCTGAATTTGTGCCGATTAGCCTCATTCAAGTTCAGTAGTCATTCCTGATGAAAATCGACAGTATTAATTAAAAAAACAATTTTATAAAGTGGATACGTTAAGTTATAAAACCATTTCTGCCAATAAAGCAACTGCGCAGAAAGAATGGGTAGTAGTGGATGCTACCGATTTGGTGTTGGGACGTATGAGTTCAAAAGTTGCCAAACTTTTGCGCGGAAAATACAAACCCAGCTTTACTCCTCATGCTGATTGCGGTGATAACGTTATTATCATCAATGCTGAGAAAGTTATTTTGACAGGTAATAAATGGACTGACCGTGTGTATTATCGTCACACTGGTTATCCGGGCGGACAACGCGAAACAACACCTGCACAATTGATGGCGAAAGATCCTGAAAAACTGATTAAGAAAGTAGTAAAAGGGATGTTGCCGAAAAACAAATTAGGAGCTGTATTATTGAACAACTTGTATGTTTTCGCAGGTGCAGAACACAACAAGCAAGCACAACAGCCAAAAACAATTGATTTAAACGCACTTAAATAATCAGTATGGAAATAGTTAATGCCTTAGGAAGAAGAAAAGCTGCGATTGCACGTGTTTTCGTAAGCGAAGGAAATGGTCAGATTACCATCAACAAACGTGATTTGAATGTCTATTTTCCATCACCTATTCTGCAATATATTGTAAAACAGCCACTGAGTAAATTAGGAGTTGCAGAAAAATATGATATTAAAGTGAATTTAGATGGCGGCGGTTTCAAAGGTCAGGCTGAAGCCTTACGTTTGGCAATTGCCCGTGCATTGGTAAAAATTAACCCGGAAGATAAGCCGGCATTGAAGTCAGAAGGTTTCATGACACGTGACCCACGCGAAGTGGAACGTAAGAAACCGGGACGTCCAAAAGCCCGCAAGAGATTCCAGTTCTCAAAACGTTAATATCAGCATTGAAAGTTCTGAGCAAAGAATTGAAAGTACCTTTAACTTTCAATTTTCAACTCTCTACTCTCAACTTATATTTGGTTTAGTATCTAAATTCCCGGGACTCATAGGCACTGGATGGCTACCCGGAAATTGACTTAAAAAAGAAAGTAAACAAAAATTAAAACAAAAGAAATGTCCAGAACAAATTTTGAACAATTATTAGAAGCAGGTTGCCACTTTGGTCACTTGAAACGCAAATGGAATCCGGCGATGGCTCCCTATATCTTTATGGAGCGTAACGACATCCACATCATCGATTTACATAAAACGGTTGTAAAAATCGATGAAGCAGCCGCAGCATTAAAATCCATTGCAAAATCGGGTCGTAAAATTTTATTCGTTGCTACCAAGAAACAGGCAAAAGATGTGGTTTCTGAAAGAGCTAAATCTGTAGGTATGCCTTATATTACTGAACGTTGGGCAGGTGGTATGTTGACCAACTTCCCTACTATCCGTAAAGCGGTAAAGAAAATGACTACGATCGACAAGATGGCTTCTGACGGAACTTTCGATAATATCTCAAAACGCGAAAAACTTCAAATTTCACGTCAACGTGAAAAACTGGAAAAGAACCTTGGTTCAATCGCCGATCTGACACGTCTTCCTTCTGCCATTTTTGTAGTGGATGTGATGAAAGAACAGATTGCCGTTAAAGAAGCACAACGTCTTGGTATTCCTGTATTCGGTATTGTTGATACCAACTCTAATCCTAATGGCATCGATTTCATGATTCCTGCAAATGATGACGCAACAAAATCAGTTGATGTAATCTTAACGGCAATGGTGGAAGCTATTCAGGAAGGTCTGGAAGAGCGTAAGGTGGAAAAAGTGGATGCCGAAGTTGCTGAAGCTCCTGTTGTGAAAGAAAGAAAACACCGCGTTTCAAAACGTCCGAGAACTCAGAAAGAAGATGAAGAAGCGTTGAATGCAAACATCGCTACCAAATTCATCAAAGAAGAAGAATAAAAATTTTTAAAATAAAGGAAATTATGGCTGTTACAATGGCAGAAATTTCGAAATTGCGCACCATGACCGGAGCTGGTATGATGGATTGCAAGAATGCTTTGATTGAAGCTGAAAACGATTTCGAAAAAGCAATTGAAATTATACGTAAAAAAGGTCAGGCTGTTGCTGCAAAACGTAGCGACCGTGAAGCTTCAGAAGGATGTGTGCTGGCTGCGGCCAAAGATGGTTTTGCTGCTATCATCGCTTTGAAATGTGAAACTGACTTTGTTGCAAAAAACGCTGATTTTATCGCTCTTACCAAAACTATCCTCGATGCTGCAATGGCTGCAAAAGTTGCTACTACTGCTGAAGTTGCTGCTCTGACTATTGATGGTCGTACCATTGCTGAAATGGTTACCGACCGTTCGGGTGTTACCGGTGAGAAAATGGAACTGGATTTCTACGAATGTGTGTCTGGTGGTACTACTACTTCTTATATCCATCCGGGAAACAAGCTGGCAACTGTTGTTGCTTTTGCTGAAGAAGGTGTTGACTATCAGGTAGCCCGTGACGTGGCTATGCAGGTTGCTGCAATGAGCCCTGTTTCACTTGATCGTACTTCGGTTCCTGAAAAACTGATCAACCAGGAATTGGAAATCGGTAGAGAAAAAGCACGTGAAGAAGGTAAGCCTGAAGCGATGCTCGACAGAATTGCTCAGGGTCGTTTGAATAAATTCTTCCAGGAATCTACATTGCTGGAGCAAACTTTCATTAAAGATCCGAAAGCAACAGTGGCAGATTACCTCAAAGCAAATAAAGCTACTGCTACTGCATTCAAACGTGTTACGTTGAATCAGGAGTAATCTTGTAAAAGATAATGATAAAAAATGAGCGTGTCTTTGTAAGGCACGCTCATTTTCTTTTTAATAAGCTTAGTTTTACTTTACATCCGCTGCACACCGGAATCCCAGATTGAACAGAGAAGTCTCGTAGGTGTTTTGTCCGCGGAAAGAAACGGTATAGCTTAAATCACCTTGTTGATCGAAGAAAAAAGATCCACCGCGGATTACTTTTATCTGATCATTTACCTGATAAGGCTCCTGACTGCCAGGATAGGGTTTAAAGGTGTCCTGGCACCAGTTCCATACATTGCCGCCCATGTCGGTCAGTCCCGCAGCTGTGGTGCCGTAGTGGCCGACAGGTGAAGTGTAGGTGAATCCATCTGCACCCTGTTTATCGGCTGTGCTTGTTCCCTGCCATACGTTGGCCATATATTTTCCGTTGATGATAAGGTCATTACCCCAGCTGTAACGATCCTTTAATTTTCCACTGTTTCTGGCGGCATATTCCCATTCTGCCTCTGTCGGCAGACGTTTCTTTGCCCATTGGCAGTAGGCCTGTGCATCGTTCCAGCTCACATGTGTTACCGGGTGATCCATTTCTGCTTTAGCTCCATTAGGTCCTAAAGGATAACGCCAATAGGCTCCTTTCATCAACTCCCAGTTTTGTGCTGTGAAATTGAAAACTCCTGAGTCGCCAAACTTCTCAGCATCGCTTTTATAGCCTGTAGCATCCACAAATGCTGAAAACTCAGCAACTGTTACAGGACTTTTATCCAGTTTAAATGGAGCTACTTTCACCTGATGTATGGGTTGTTCGGCTGGAGTGCCGTCGTTGGAACCCATCATGAATGTTCCTCCTTCAAAACTGATCATATTAGCTGAAAGGTTTATTTGTGAAGCTTTTGCAGTGGAGGTTTTAGCATTTGCGGTATTATCACTGACCTTGTTATCAGACCGTGTATTGCATGACGAAATCAAAAAAATGAGGCAGAAAATAGGTGTTAATTTCATGAAAATAGATATTAGTGATTTATTGTGTATTGTTTGGGAAACAAATTTACGGTTTATTTTCAGATTTCAATCATTGTTGGTTGTTTTGTTTTGACTTTACCATGTAAGATGATTTAAGTTTTTTGTAAAATACCTTGTTTAAAAAAATTTAATCGTTAATCGTGTGAAACGGTATATGTAATTTATGTATATTATGAAATTAAAATTCTTACAGCGTAACGCATATAGTTTTATACAATTAATGTTTAAAAAAAAATAGTATTTTTGCAATTCGGTTACTTTCATTACTGTCCCATTAAAATCTAAAAGAGTTCTTTGAAATATTTGAAATTCAGTTAATTATAGAGATTCTTGATTGAAAGGATTTCAATTTGCACATTTGCATTTCAATGAAAAATTTGCAAATGCATAAGGATATATACTTTTTCGCTCAATTGGCGTCTTATCTGGATAGGAATAAGTTTAGCTACATCGTTCGCAAGTATGATGGAGATAGGTACGGAAACATTTCAAAAATCGTTAGAAGGTGGAGTTTGTCTTCAAATGGTTAAGTTAGCATCTAAAAATCAAAAAGTTATGGGGCATTACTGAAAATGCAGTTCGGATTCAAATTTATACAGCCATATGTACTTATTGCCTGATGCAATCGTCCCAAAAGACATGCAATTAGATAGAAGTATTTATGAGGTTCTGCAGATTTTGAGCATATCATTAACTTAAAAAACTTATCTTCGAGATCACTTCGATAAAACTAAATTTCAAAATATCAAAGAACGTTTTTAGACATAATGAGCCAAATTTATTTGATTCTTAAAACGTCCCAATTTTAGTGGGATACTGATATTTATAAATATAACACAAAATTTATAATATGAAAAGGACAGTATTTATCTCGTTTTTTCAATTGCTAATCATTGAGCTCTTGGCGATGTTTGTATATGGTTGTGAAAATCAGGATTCTAATGCATATTTACCCGAACTGACAACAACAGAAGTCAGTCAGGTTACTGAAGCATCTGCGCAAGGTGGTGGCTTCATTTCTTCCGATGCCGGTTATGAGATTACTATGCGTGGGGTGGTTTGGAGTACCGCTCAGAATCCAATGGTTA
This sequence comes from Paludibacter sp., assembly GCA_034927265.1. Taxonomy (GTDB): domain Bacteria; phylum Bacteroidota; class Bacteroidia; order Bacteroidales; family Paludibacteraceae; genus Paludibacter. The sequence continues at coordinate 3,934 of JAYFQH010000051.1, read as the reverse complement.
ATTTGAGCACAAAAACAAATAATGGTACAGGCATTGGATCTTTTAGCAGTTCCATAACTGGATTAAGTCCCTCAACTACTTATTATGTTAGAGCTTATGCTACGAATTGCGAAGGTACGGCTTATGGTGCTCAGATAAGTTTCATGACAGCTGCTGTTGCGACGGTTAGTACCGTAACTAGTCCGACTGGTAAAGTATGGATGGATCGTAATTTAGGAGCTTCCCGTGTTGCAATTTCGAGTACAGATACTGAAGCTTATGGTGATTTGTATCAGTGGGGTCGTGGAACAGACGGTCATGAAAAACGGACTTCGCTTACTACTTCTACATTAAGCACGAGCGATACTCCAGGTCACGTTAAGTTTATCATCGTTAATAGTGATAATTACGACTGGCGTAATCCTCAAAATAACAACCTATGGCAAGGAGAAAATGGCACAAACAATCCATGTCCCGAAGGATTCCGTATTCCAACGATAACAGAGTGGGAAGCAGAACGAGCAAGTTGGAGTAGTAATAATTCATCCGGTGCATTTGCCTCTCCATTGAAATTGCCTGTGGCGGGTTACCGCAAACTCAGCGACGGTTTGCTCGACGAGGTTGGTTTATGCGGGTTCTATTGGTCGACTACAGTAAATGGTACGCGCGCGTATGGTGTGGGCTTCGACAATAGCGATGTCAATGCGCCCTGTTACTCGCGGGCATATGGACATTCAGTTAGGTGCATTAGGGATAATTAATACTTTAATTTTTTCCGATGCCAACCTTTTATTTCCTTGATTCAAACCGGCAAATTGTGCAGCGACAGAATTCTATTAAACAGATGGATGCTTGGATGGATTATATTCAACACTAATAACCATGTAAATGATATTTGAGTTATTGGGTTTATTTGGTATTCTGCCCATTTTTGCGTACTTTTGCAGGCTGTTTTATAGGACGATAGCACGAAAATAAATTGAAATGGGAAATATTGTAGCAATAGTTGGTCGCCCCAACGTAGGAAAATCGACACTTTTTAACCGACTCACCAAGAGCCGCAGGGCTATTGTGAATGAGCAGGCCGGTACCACGCGTGACCGTCAGTACGGAAAAAGCGAATGGAACGGTCGTGAGTTCTCTGTGATCGATACCGGTGGCTGGGTGGTAAATTCCAATGATATTTTCGAAGAAGAGATCAAAAGACATGTAGTGTTGGCAGTAGAAGAAGCGGATGTTATCCTGTTTCTGGTTGATATTCAGAATGGAATCACTGACCTGGATATGGAGGTGGCAACTATTTTGCGAAGAAGTAAAAAACCCATAGTTTTAGTAACCAATAAAGCAGATACTTTCGAGTGGCAATATCAGTCGGCTGAGTTTTATAAGCTTGGGCTTGATGAACCTTTTGTCATTTCGGCAATGAACGGACTGGGCTCCGGCGATTTACTCGACAAGGTGATTGAGTTGCTTGGCCCGGATGCTCCTGTTGAAGAAGTGGATGATACCTTGCCCCGTTTTGCTGTTGTCGGTCGCCCGAATGCAGGAAAATCATCGATAGTGAATGCCTTTGTGGGTGAAGAACGCATTATCGTGACTGACATCGCCGGTACTACCCGCGATTCCATTTATACACGTTTTAATAAATTCGGACACGATTTTTATCTTGTCGATACTGCCGGTATCCGTAAAAAGGCAAAAGTACACGAAGATCTTGAATATTATTCAGTAGTACGCTCTATCCGTGCAATTGAGAATTCAGACGTTTGCATTCTGATGATTGATGCTACACGCGGTATAGAGAGCCAGGATATGAATATCTTTTCCCTGATTCAGAAGAATAAAAAAGGACTGGTTGTAGCAGTTAACAAGTGGGATTTGATAGAAAGCAAAGAAAACAATGATGTAAAGAAATTTGAAAACTCCATTCGTGAGCGATTGGCTCCGTTTGTCGACTTTCCCATCATTTTTACCTCGGCGGTAACGAAACAGCGTATACTTAAATTAGTTGACGAAGCAGTAAAAGTGTTTGAAAACAAACAACGAAAAGTTCCTACAGCCAAGTTGAATGAGTATTTATTACCATTGATTGAAAATTATCCCCCTCCTGCTTTGAAAGGAAAATACATCAAAATCAAGTACATCACTCAGTTGCCAAATACTCAGGTACCTACGTTTATCTTTTTTGCCAATCTACCCCAATATGTGAAGGAACCCTACAAACGTTTCCTCGAAAATAAGATTCGTGCGAAATGGGATTTTACCGGAACGCCGATTCAGGTATTTATCAGGCAAAAATAATTTCCCCGCTGCCGATACAGACTTTTTTGTCGACATCGTACACTACGCCAAACTGACCGGGGGCAATGCCCTGTAGTTTTTCATCTGAAAGAATACGAAATCCTTCGGGAGTTTTCAGAATTGTGCCGCGTGTGAATTCGGGAGTGTGACGGATTTTAAAGGTGACTTCAACTTCGGAAGCACTGTCTTTCCATGGATCTTCGGTGATAAAATGGAAGTCCTTCATGGTGAAGGTGTTGCCATAAGCAGCTTCAACATCAAAACCCTTTGATGCCCATACGATATTGGCAGCTATATCTTTTTTGATGACGTACCACGGTCCGCCAGATAATCCAAGTCCTTTGCGTTGTCCTACGGTATGAAACCAGTAACCCTTGTGTTTGCCGAGTACCTTTCCGGTTTCCAGTTCTACGATCGGACCCTCCTTTTCGCCAAGATAACGGCGGATGAAGTCGTTATAGTTTACCTTTCCCAGAAAACAAATACCCTGACTGTCCTGACGTTTTGCACTGGGCAAATTGGCAACTTCAGCGATTTTGCGTACTTCGTTTTTCATCAGGTGACCGATGGGAAACATGAGTTTCGATACTTGCAAATGATTAATCTGAGCTAGGAAGTCGGTTTGATCCTTTACCGGATCTTTGGCGGTGCCGAGATAGGTTTTTCCATCTTTCTCGAAAGTGGTCGCATAATGACCGGTAGCCGTTTTATCGAAAAGCTTCCCGACTTTTTCTTCAAAAACACCGAATTTGATGAGTTTATTGCACATCACATCCGGATTGGGAGTATACCCCTTCTTTACCTTATCAATGGTGTACGCCACCACATTGTCCCAGTAGTCCTGATGCAAATCAATAACTTCCAGTTTACATCCATATTTTCGGGCAATCAGTGAAGCCATCTCGATGTCTTCTTCCGAACTGCAATGCAACAGTTCATCATCATCCATTCCGATTTTGATGTAAAAAAGGGTAGGGTCGTATCCTGCTTCCTTTAGCAGGTGTACCACTACCGAACTATCTACTCCTCCTGATAATAAGCTTGCTATGGTCATTTTTTTAAGTTGAGAGTTGAGAGTTGGGAGTTGAGAGTTGAAAGTGAATACATTTGCACGCTGTAATAACTTTCAACTCTCAACTTTAAATTCTCAACTAAATATAGTATTCCGCCAAATCAATCAGTCCTGCCCTCATGGCGTATTTAGTGGCTTCGTGTACATTGTTAACTTCAATTTTTCTGAAGATGTTTTTGCGATGCGTCATGATGGTGTGCATGCTTGCATGTCGTAATGCCGCAATTTCGCGGGTTGATTTTCCCAGCGCCATTTCCTTCAGGATTTCCTGTTCAGTGATGGTCAGTATTTGTCGGGGCTGTAGTGTTTGTTTTTGTTTAGTGGCATCCAGCAGCAGGTTGCTGATATAGCTACTGATATATCTTTCCCCCTTAAGCGACTGTTTGAGGGCGCTTTGCAAATCCTCCGACGAGCTGTCCTTCAACAACAGGCTGAACTTCCCCGAACTGAAAAGCAATATTCTGACTGATTCCTCACTCAGTTCTTCCGATGCAACAATCCAGTCGGTTTTCGGATATTTTTCCTGTAAAAAAACCAATTCCTGGATACGTTCAAAATCAAACAGGTTATAATCCAGAATGA
>JAYFQH010000062.1:0-6370 GCA_034927265.1 Paludibacter sp. | reverse complement strand
GACCAAATGCATCTACAACGTGAAGTGAAAATAAAAACTTATAAAAAAAACAACCGTATCAAGGCTAGCCTTGATACGGTTGAATAAATTGTCTATTTTTGTCGAATAAAAACCTGTAACGGTTATTTAGGACTAGTCAATTTGAAAATATTGGCACAAAAAGCAGGTATAACCAAAAATATTTCATTTCATATTGCACGGCACACTTTTGCCAATATTGCTTCTCAAAGAGATATTAGTGTTTATAACATCAGTCAACTGATGGAACATTCAAGTGTCGCAATGACACAAAATTATTTGAATGATTTAACTGAAACGACTCGAGATAAGTGTTTAATACAAGTATTTATTGATTGAGGCTTTATATATTAAATAGTAATAACAATAGTTATCAAGTTAAGTAATCGTTTAAGTAGTATTAGTGTTACAAAGAATAAAAACAGTTATTTATAAAGAGTATTATGAAAGTGTCATTAAATCAAGGGGCAGTAGAACAAAAAGATATAAATGGTAAAAAAGAAAATGTAAGTATATACATTGGTAATTATTTACATGAATATAATTCAATAGGTAGAAAAGAAATAGGGTTTGAGAATTGGAAAAAATTAAAAGCGGGAGAGATTTTAGAAATACCAAAAGGTAGTACTCTTTTTGAAAAATTTGTATTAAATAAATCAGGGGAATTAGACAGTTCTAAAAAGTCAGTTCATTATAAACGAATGAAGAGTTTTATTACTTCAAAATGGAAGAAATACATTAATAAAACTGATTATGATAAAATAGGGGCAATTTTGAAGGATTTTGTGTTAAGTGATATTGATTATTCAACTAGAGGAGAAAATGCCACAAAGAAAAGTATTTTAAGGGAAAACAATAAGGATTTGTCTAATTACATCAATGATTTTGCATTAATGGCTGTATATGTAAGAAAAATGTGTTTTGAGAATTTAACTCATTATCAAGAGTTGAAAAATGCCATAGATGAGAAACAAAAGATAAAGATAAGAAACTTTTATGCTCAATTACAAAATAGTACAGGCGTCGATATTGAGAAGATTATAATAAAGTATGATGATACAGAAAACTTAGAGATTAGTTCTCCAACGTTAATCAAAATGATACTGTATGAATTTGCTGAAAAATATTACACTTTAGTAGAAAGATTGGACAAAGGTAATTGGGAAAATGAAATTGGACATTTTGAAGAAGTGATAAAAAGTGGTCGTCCAAAAGAGTTGAATACTCCATATTTTAAAGCTGTTGAAAACGTTTTTCTGGATTTTGTAGATGAATACATTTTCACATCAAGTGTATCAGGAAGAAAGAAATATACATTATTAGGCCGACTTTTAAAGACAGTTGGACTTGTAGGGTATGATGATTTGAATCCAGAACAAGAGGGGTATATTGATGAAGGTGATTATTATTATAAGTTATTTACAAAGCGTTCAAACTAATAGACTCAAATAGCACATTATAAGGCAGATTTAGTTCTGTTTTGTTGGATTTTTTATTAATTTATTTGCACCATAAACAATTAAAAATTTTGATTTATGGTTAGCAAACTAATTATTATTAGAGAACAGGAACTTGAAGAAATGTTCCGAAATCAATTAAATGATTTAAAGATACTCATTGAAAGTAATCAATCAAAAGTAACTAATTGGATTAGTTCGGAAGATGTGCCAAACTACTTGGGTGTAAGTCGTAAGACATGGCAAAATTATCGAGATAAAAAGCTAATAGTATTTTCACAAATCGGTCGTAAGATTTGGGTAAAACGCTCGGATTTGGATGCTTTCATTGAAAGCGGTATGATAGGCAAACATGGTCAAACTTCTAAAATTTAAGGGTATGTTTGCCATGTATGATTATGTGGAGATATCAAAATATCTATCAAATGGATATTATGATAGAAGTAAAGTTAATAAGTTTGGAGAGCTGTTTGACAGGCATTCGTCTATGAAGGTCAGTTATAATAAAGACGAACGTATTTTGAGTATAAGGGGAAGTCTACCGTATTTCATTCAAGGGCACAACTTTTGGTTTGATATAGATGAGGCAAAAAAGGCAGTTGAGAAAATTAGCGATTTACTCAAGGTCGATTTGTACGATGCAGAAATAAAAATTATGGAGTATGGTGTGGTTGTCATGCCGAACTTCAAGATACAGGAATTTATTGATAGTCATATTCAAACAAGAGGATATAGAGAAGAAATATATATTGGAAGAGGAAAAAATTATGTGCGAAATGATAGGGCTTTCACTCTAAAGTTTTATAGCTTATGGGCAAACATTGACAGTTCTTGGAATAAAGTAACACCTGAAACCAGAAAGATGTTAGAAAATAGTCGCTGTTGTAGGGCAAACAATCCCATGAGGTACGAAATACATGGCAGTCCGAAGAAAATATTGGGAGCTCGACTACTAGTGTCTGATATGCTGACAGAAATATATGAGGATTCGTGTAAAAAGGCTCTACTCAAAAAGTACATACAGATTAAGAAATGGGAACGCATGGATATCAGAGGGATGAAAAGGCTTGATACATCTAAAATATTATTGACTTTGTTGTCTGAGAAACATAACCGTTTTCAAGAGGAATTATTGAAAATGGTTGATAGAACAAGCGCGAACATATATTCAAAAAGGAGCCGAAAGAATCATATCAAAAAATTATGTCGAAAAATTCCACATGAAAGATGTTCTTATTCGATTGAAAATTTGATTTTAGAGGTGATAAGTCAAAATAAAACGTTATAAGGAGTTTTTATATCCAAGCCAACAAATTACAGGGGAATAGGTCTAAACGCTCAAGAGTCACAAGGAAAACCAGTAAAACGAGTAGCTCATTCATTGAGGTCTTATCAGGTATAATAGCTATGATTTAAAATTTGGTATTTATATAAATAAATGATTTATATTTGTGTCATCAAGTTGTAATAACTTGCTTATTTAAAATATTAGAAGAGCCTTATTAGCTAAAATCGCCAAATTTAAGTACACACAAGGCAAGTGGATTCACCATAACGGGTGGACTGCTTGTTCATGTGTGTACAGGTGTTTGGCGATACCTTGCTAATGTGGATATAGTAGTCCACTTTTTTTGTATATAATTGATTAAAAGTAATTTTCCGCAAAGATATTTTTAAGAGTGTCATAGTATGGCATTCTCTAGTAGTAGTTTTGGTAGATTTTTAGTGTTAACCCCAAAAACTTACCAAAATGAAAGACCCAAAGGAAAGGTTTCTTAGATTGTTTGACAATAATGAAATTGAGCATTTCTTTTCTGCAAATTATCTAGAATTAAAGTATACAATAACAGTATATGAATTGCTAAAGAAACACTATAAAAGTGGTGGAAGCATTGTCGATAATGTTTATTTTAAGAGTTTATTTGGGCAATTTTATGCAATGACTCCATTGTTTGCACCGCCACCATTTATTGATAACTTTTACATTGAAATGGAAAATGTTAGAAGGAAGACAGAATCTAATGGCCTTGACATAAGTGCACTTACAAACAAACTATGTGGAAATAATGAGAAAGACAAATTACAATTCTCGTTTATTTCAAAGTTAATGAATATTGAGAATGATGAGTTGTATCCAATATATGATTCAAAGGTTATTTCTCACTTCCCGTTCAAATCACTACCAAATCAAAAAGAAACCAGATTAAAGCAGCTTGTTGAAAGGTATAAAATAATCACTCAAACATATTTTGATTTGCTTGAAGATGAAAAAGCACTTTGTATACTTCGATTATTTAAAGAAAAGTTTGATTGTTTTAATAGCACAAACATGAGGATTGTGGATGTCATTTTTTGGCAACTAGGAAAATGGGATGAAAAACACACCAATTAGAAACCTAAAATATTACCAGTATGGCAAAAGTCGGATACTTTCAAAGATATTTACTAATCATCCGTAAAATCAAGAATAATCGCTATATACCTTTAACCGATTTAATTTGTGAAGTAGAACGGGAAATTGCCATTTATGAGGGTACAGTTACAATTGGTCTTTCAAAACGAACCATCCAACGAGATTTTGAAGATATTCGTAGTATTTTCAAGATTGATATAGTATACTCGAAAGCAAATAACGGTTATTATATCGCAGAAGATGAAAGCTACGATATAGAACGTCAGCTTGAATATTTCGACTTACTAGGGACATTAGATAGCGAATTGGAAAAGTTTGTATTTGTTGAAAAGCGTAAATCAAAAGGTACAGAATATCTTTACCCATTGATTTCTGCTATTAGAAATTCCCGAATTGTTGAATTTAGATACCGAAAATTTGATAATACAGTAACAAAAGAAAAGCGGACTGTACATCCATATGCACTCAAAGAATTTAAAGGCAGATGGTATTTGCTTGCTGTTGAAGTTGATGGTAGGATTGAAGAAAGAGGATTGATAAAAACTTGGGGCTTAGATAGAATTGAAAATCTTTATACAACCAATAAGCTATTTAGCAAAAACAACCAATTAAACATCGAAAATGAATTTAAAAATTGTTTCGGCATTCATTCGGACGATGACAAGCAAGCAGAAGAAGTTATACTATCATTCTCACCAATGAGTGGAAAATATAATCAATCACTGCCATTGCACGAGACACAAGAGACATTAATTGACAATGAAAACGAATATCGAATTAGGTTAAGAGTTAAGATTACATATGATTTTATTATGGAGTTACTTTCTCAGAGTGAGAGTCTGAAAGTTATTGCACCCAATCATTTAAAAGACAAGCTAATTGACATTCATTCTCTTGCAATAAAATCATTGCAAGAAGTTGTTTGATATTGAATTATTTATTAAATTTAAAAACTATGAGACTGCGATTAATTGTTTTATTTTCAGCATTGTTTTTGTCTTTCGCAAATGTTCAAGCTCAATTGTTTTATTCTTTAATTGGACAGACAGAAGCAAAAGTGAAAACTTATTTAAGAGAGAAAAACCCAAATGTAGAAATATCAGAGAAAGAGTATCCAAAGTGTACCAGTCTTGGTCAAATGGATAAAGGAGGAAGCTATTATTTGTACTTGTTCTTAAAAAGTAATGGTCTTTGTGAAGAAATTGATATAATGACAGATGAAATAGGTTTACTAACATATGTATCACTTTTTAAGATGTATGAAGATAAAGGTCAGGCAGAAAGAGTCGGTCCTGATACATGGGTTTTTTATCATAAAGGAAATAAACTTACAGCTTACTATGAAGAAATGAGGGATGAAGATGGAGTCTATTATTCTTTTACTGTTAAGAAATAGTGATATTAGCAATTTCTTACCATGTCATTTTGTTAACAACAAATGTGTAATTTGTAGTTTAACGCAGAAAAATGAGTTAGACTATATTCGTTGATTCATAAGTAGGTTTAATTGCGTGTTTTCGTTCGTTTTCGGAACATTTAATTTTTAGCCAATAAATTTATCAGAGATATCAGAAATATTACTCAAAATCAAACAAAAACATTGGATTTCACATGATAACAGAGGTATATATAGGTAGTTTAAAATCAGAGAAATTTGATTACAATAAAATAGGTGAAGATCCAGACAATGGAACTTATCCCGAAGTTATCGGCAAATCAACTTACGACAGTGATTTGTTTTGGGACATCATAAAAGAAAACAGTAAGAAATCAGATTGGGGTTGTTGGGTGGCAAAAATGACTAAAGAACAAATAATTAGTTTTTTAAGTCAAGAAAAGTATCATGATAACAATTCTGCTAAACATCTTTTAGGTATTGCAAGAACATTAGAGGACAACAAAGAGTATTTATTGGTTGCATTTGAGGATATAATCTCTCCGCCATGTGATTAGAAATGAAAAAGAAAACACTTCATATTAATAGGGACAATGTCTTGGTGAATTCTATATCTGCATCAGCTCTTCAACCAAAGGAAATCAAAGTTGCAGAAATTCCAATTGAAGAGTTTGAAGGCTTTTATCACGATATTGATTTGGCAAGTGAAAGTAACCAAGAATAATTGTGGTTAGAAATTTGGGTTTAGGTTAGGTTTATTAACCATGATAAATAACCAATGTGCTTATCAAAATAATTAGAAAAAGTTTATGGCTGTACTTCAGAAATGATTTGCAGTCATTTTTTTTTGGTTGCACGTTACATAAACTTTTTATATGTTTAGACATGTTTATATGTTTAATAATCAGAGCGAAATTACTGCAAAACAAAAGTAAATAGAATGAGTGATTATTCCGATAAAAGTGAGCCAGCATTCCGGCAAAGTGAGCCACTTGTTAAGATATGGTAAATTTGCAACAAATGTAAATAAATTATTTGATATTTCTCTTTCTCATTGATTCCCCTTTCAACTCATAGCGATGTGCC
>JAYFQH010000076.1:0-2643 GCA_034927265.1 Paludibacter sp. | reverse complement strand
TGATATTTTTTTGAAAAGATGACTAACCGATACGAAGAACTTATTAACGCGTTTGAAAAAAAACTGCGAAAATTGATTTCGGGGTATCAGTCATTGCAAGTTCAGAACGCAAAACTGAAAGCCGAATTAGACGCCGAACATGAGAATCTGATGAAGGCTCACAGTGAAATTCTGGAATTGAGAAAGAAAAACGACCATTTAATTCTTGCCGGTCAGCTGGGTGGATCCATTGAAGGACGAGCCGAAGCAAAAAAGCAGATCGACAAAATGGTGCGGGAAATTGATCAATGTTTGGCTCTCTTAGATGAATAGAGCATATGGACGATATTTTTTTAATTAATGTACATATTGGAGGCTTCCGGATGCCACTGCGCATTCCCCGTAGCGACGAGGAGATATACCGTAAAGCCGAAAAACTGGTTGCTAAATATACGGATGAATATCAACGTAAATTCAATCAGCGTACGTATGAAGAGATTCTCAAACTAGTAGCTTTTCAGTTGGCGGTAAATATTTCGAAAAACGAACTTTCGGAAGATATTAAGCCTCTGGCCGAAAAGATCAAACTACTTGAAAAAGAATTGGATTCAGTATTAAATCAGGAATAACTATATCGTTTCTGTAACAATCATTCCCGCATATCATCATGATTTTTTTCATGGTTGATATGCGTTTTTTATTGACCAGAATTCATAATACACAGAAAAATTCGACATTAGAAAAAGATAAGAACATAACAAATTAAACAAACAACATGGTTTACATCATAATCGGAATAGTGGCTTTGATTGTCGGGGGCGGGGGATCCTTCCTGATACTTTCCGGCATTCAGAAAAAGACCAGACAGGAAGCGCTGGCGGAAATAGAACTTCTGAAAAAGGATCAACTGATTGAAGTGAAAGAAAAATTCATTGCGTTGAAAGCTGAACATGAAAGTCAGGTACAACAACGGAATGCAAAACTGCAGGAAAGAGAAGTAAGATTGCAGCAACGTGAAATGCAATTGAACCAGAAACAAGGTGATCTTCAACGTAAAAGCAATGAAGTGGAAGTCCTCAGGGAAACACATGAACAACAGCTCACTTTATTGGAAAAGAAAAAATCAGAGTTGGAGCATATGACCCGTCAGGCCCAGGAGCAATTGGAAAGCATCTCAGGCCTTTCGGTTGAACAAGCCAAGGAAAAACTGGTGGAAGCGCTCAAAGATGAAGCTAAAACCAATGCCATGTCGTATATCAATGACATCATGGAAGATGCCAAGATGACGGCCAACAAAGAAGCGAAAAGGGTGATCATCAACACGATTCAAAGGGTTGCTACTGAAGCTGCCATCGAAAACTCCGTAACCGTTTTCCATATTGAATCAGATGAAATAAAAGGACGCATTATCGGTCGCGAAGGTCGTAATATCCGTGCACTGGAAGCTGCCACCGGCGTTGAAATTATTGTGGACGACACTCCTGAAGCCATTGTTTTATCGGCATTCGACCCTGTTCGCCGCGAAATTGCCCGTTTGTCACTACATCAACTGGTAACTGACGGACGTATCCATCCGGCGCGTATCGAAGAAGTGGTAAACAAGGTGCACAAACAGGTGGAAGAGGAAATTGTGGAAATTGGTAAACGTACCACCATCGACCTGGGTATTCACGGACTGCATCCTGAACTGATCCGTCTTGTGGGTAAAATGAAATACCGTTCTTCCTATGGACAAAATCTTTTGCAACATTCCCGTGAAGTGGCCAACCTGTGTGCTACCATGGCATCTGAATTAGGATTAAATCCTAAAGTTGCCAAACGTGCCGGACTGCTCCACGACATTGGCAAGGTACCCGATGATGAACCTGAATTGCCACATGCTATCCTCGGGATGCGCCTGGCAGAGAAATATAAAGAAAAACCCAACATTTGCAATGCCATTGGTGCTCACCACGACGAAGTGGAAATGGAAACACTGATTGCTCCTATCGTGCAGGTCTGCGATGCTATCTCCGGTGCACGCCCGGGAGCACGCCGCGAAATTGTAGAAGCCTACATCAAACGACTGAAAGATCTGGAAAACCTTGCTGCTCAGTATCCGGGGGTATTGAAAACCTACGCCATCCAGGCGGGTCGGGAATTGCGCGTTATCGTAGGAGCAGATAAAATTGACGATAAAGAAACAGAATTATTGTCATTCGACATCGCTAAGAAGATTCAGGACGAAATGACTTATCCGGGTCAGGTAAAAATTACCGTAATTCGTGAAACCAGAGCGGTAAGTTACGCGAAATAAGAAGATAAACATAGATAAACATAGGTAAATAATGTTATTGCAAGAGCATTATGAAAATTAAATTGTACCTCAAAAAGTTTGATATAAAATTATTTGAGGTACAATTCTGTCAATTAAGGTTTATTTGTTGATTATTCTTCTGTACTAACATCTCCGAAAAGGAAATAGACAAGAAAACATGGGATTATAACAATTATATCTTTTAATTCCTGATTCGCATAAATCTTTGATATTTATCATTAACTTTCAGAAAATAAATTCCTTCTGATAAGGAAGAAATATCTATGGATTTATTATTAAATAATTTACCGGTTACTATTTGTTTACCTGTCAGGTCAATGATGCTAAATTGCACATTATCACCGATT
>JAYFQH010000040.1:0-9557 GCA_034927265.1 Paludibacter sp. | reverse complement strand
GACTGCAAAAATACTTCATTTTTATTACTTTTGCATCAAATTAAACCATAAAAGTTTAAAATTGAGCTAAAATAACATGGCGAAGAAGAAATTTCACTTCAATCCCGAAACATTAAGTTACGAAGAAACGGACAATACCTTACTTTTTAAAGTTAAGCGATTGTTGATTCATTTGTTTTCGGGAGTATCACTTGGGGCGGTTTTCTTCTTTATTTTTGTGAGTTTCTTCGACTCTCCTGAAGAAGTACAGCTAGAACAGGAAAAGAGCAGACTGCATGCGCAATACAAGTTACTTCAGCGCAATATGGACGAAATCAACGATGTGTTGGCCGATTTGCAACAAAGGGATGATAATTTATACCGCGTTATCTTTCAGGCGGATCCTATTCCTTATTCCGTAAGAAAATCAACTTCGAACCGGGAGTATTATCAACAGTTGCTCGATATGACCAATTCGCAGATTGCTGTTGCTACTACAAAAAAATATGATGAACTCAGGAAGCAGATATATATTCAGTCAAAATCGTACGACGAATTGGTGAAACTGGCCAGTAATCAGGAAGTAATGTTAAAACATGTTCCGGCAATACAGCCGATTCTCAATAAAAATCTTACCCGTACTGCTTCAGGATTTGGTTGGCGCATCGATCCGGTGTATCGTACACGCAGGTTTCACGAAGGGATGGATTTTACAGCGCCTATTGGGACTGATATTTATGCCACGGGGAATGGGACGGTACGGCTTGCCGGCTGGCGGCAGGGTTATGGAAATTGTGTTGAAATCAATCATGGTTTCGGTTATCTGACTCTGTACGGACACATGCATCAGATAAAAGTGAAAGCCGGACAGAAGGTCAGTCGTGGTGATGTGATTGGAAAAGTTGGAAATACTGGCAAATCAACCGGTCCCCACCTTCATTATGAGGTTCATTATAAAGGGAAAGTAATGAATCCTCAGAATTACTATTATCTTGATCTCTCGCCTGAAGAATATGACCAAATGGTGCAATTGAGTAATAATGCCGGGCAGATGTTTGATTAAATTTTTTGAATAATATATGAACCGGTAGTGATGAATGGTTACCTATAACCAGATCTGTTTTCGAAGTAGAAATACCTGTAGAGATTTCAAATAATAATGATATTGAAAAGTTTCATGAATCAATTGGAAAAGATATTAATCATTGATGATGAAGTTCAAATAAGGAGATTGTTGGAAATTACATTGTCTGTCAACGGGTATAAGATATATGAAGCCTCAACAGCCAAAGACGGTTATGTATTAGCTGCCTCCCTGAATCCATCGGTGATTATTCTGGATCTCGGATTGCCGGATGCTGACGGTTTGGAGGTGTTAATGAAATTGAGAGAATGGTACACGCGTCCGATCATTATTTTATCGGTCCGAAATTCAGAAGAAGATATTGTTCGTGCTTTGGATACCGGAGCAAATGATTATCTGACCAAACCTTTCAGAACCGGAGAGTTATTAGCCCGTATCAGGGCAGCAAATCGTAAAACAGAAGGAGAACAGGAAGCTGTCATGGTATTTGGGGATCTCAGGATTGATCTTGCCAAACATTTGGTGTTGATTAAAGATGAGATCATCAGGTTGACAAGTACTGAATTTTCTTTGTTGGCTTTATTGGCAAAGAATGAAGATCGTGTGTTGACGCATGCATTTATTTTAAAGGAAATTTGGGGGCATCATTCTGCCGATCAACCTCAGTATCTGAGAGTGTTTGTGGCCCAACTGAGAAAGAAGATTGAAAAAGATCCGGCCAAGCCAAGATATTTGATTACAGAGTCGGGGATAGGGTATCGTTTTCGGGGAGGGTGAAGATATTTTTTAACCATATAAGTCATATAAGGAACATATAAGTTTTTATATGTCTATAAACAAAAAAACTCCGGAATATTCTTAAATAGAATTTCCGGAGTTTTATCTTCAAACTTATATGTTCCTTATATGACTTATATGGTATAAAAAGATTACAGACGTGCTTTAATCGCCTTGGTAGCCTCTTCAAAGCCGGGTTTTTCCAGCAAAGCGAACATATTTTTCTTGTAAGCTTCCACGCCCGGTTGATCAAAAGGATTGACTCCTAAGATGTAACCGCTGATACCGCAGGCTTTTTCGAAGAAGTAAAGCAGTTGACCCAAATAGAATTCGTTCAGTTTAGGGAGTTCTATTTTCAGATTAGGTACACCACCGTCGATGTGCGCCAGCAAAGTGCCGAGTTCTGCCATTTTATTCACTTCGTCCACCCGTTTGCCGGCAAGGAAATTCAAACCGTCAAGGTTAGCTTTGTCACCTGGTACCAAAACTTTATGATTTGGCTCGTTTACAGAGATAACCGTTTCGAAGATGGTTCTTTCACCTTCCTGAATCCATTGTCCCATAGAGTGCAAGTCAGTGGTAAAGTCAACAGCAGCCGGGAAGATGCCCAGATTATCCTTGCCTTCACTTTCTCCGTAAAGTTGTTTCCACCATTCTGAGACATAATGTAGTTTTGGGTGGAAATTCACCAGGATTTCAATTTTCTTACCTGATTTATATAATTCGTTGCGAACAGCAGCATATTGAGCAGCAGGATTGGCCCCGAAAGGAGTTTCTGTTCCGCAAAGTTTTTCCATTGAAACAGCTCCCTGAACTAACTGACGAATGTCGAATCCTGCTACAGCGATTGGTAGCAAGCCCACCGGTGACAATACAGAATAGCGTCCACCTATATTATCTTCGATGACATAAGTCTTATAACCTTCCTGAACGGCCAGGGTACGCAAAGCACCACGGGCTTTATCGGTTACAGCGACAATCAGTTTTTGGGCGGCAGTTTTTCCCTGTTGTTGCTCGAGTTGGGTTTTCAACAAACGAAATGCCAGTGCAGGTTCGGTGGTAGTTCCTGATTTAGAGATAGAGATAATGCCGAATTTTTTGTTCTTCAATAATTCCTGTAGCTCATAAAGATAATCTTCACCTATGTTTTGTCCGGCATAAACCACGACAGGAGATTTTCTTTCCGACTGTAACCAGTCGAAACTGTTGGACAGTGCGTCAATAACAGCTTTAGCTCCAAGATAGCTACCACCAATACCGATAACTACCACCACTTCACAATTCTCACGGAGAATTTTAGCGGTATTCTCCACATCAGCCAGGTGTGCTTCGTCGATTGAAGTCGGCAGGTTGAGCCAGCCTAAAAAATCATTGCCTTTGCCATTTCCCTGATGAAGCGATTTGTTGGCACTGTTTGCCTGTGCTTCGTAACCGGCAACTGCTGTTTTTGAAACAAAGCCATAAGCTTTGTCAATGGTTAATTTGATGTTTTGCATATAGGTAATTCGTAAAAATTATTTTAATTTCTCTGTTAACTCTCTGATTTTAAGTATAGGCGATGCCCTGTTGTACAGGATCTCGTATACCGCATTTACAATAGGCATATCCACCTTAAATTTTTCATTGATTTCATGAATACATTTAGTGGCATAATATCCTTCGGCTATCATTTCCATTTCTATTTGGGCGGTTTTGACTGAATATCCCTTTCCTATCATGGTGCCGAAAAGTCTGTTGCGGCTGAATTTTGAATAAGCTGTAACGAGTAAATCACCCAGATAGGCCGATTCGTTGATGTCGCGGTGCAAAGGATTGGTAGCGTTACAGAAGCGGTTAGTTTCCTGAATCGCATTGGATATCAGTACCGACTGAAAGTTATCTCCATATTTCAGACCATGACAGATACCGGCTGCAATGGAATAGATATTTTTCATCACAGAAGAGTATTCCATTCCCATCACATCATCACTGGTGGAGGTTTTGATAAAACTGGTCGCGAATTTTTGTGCTAGCATCTTTGCCTTATCCCTCGAAGCGGAAGCGATGGTTAAATAAGATAGTCTTTCCAGTGCAACTTCCTCAGCATGGCAAGGTCCTGCCAACACCGCGATGTTTTCCTTTGGTACTTTGTATACCTTTTCAAAGAAATCCGTAATAATAAGGTTTTCATCAGGAACAATGCCCTTGATGGCAGATACAATGATCTTCTTGTCTATACGGCGGTGTAGTTTTCTGAGATGTTGTTTTAAGAAAGGAGAAGGGGTTGCAAATATCAATATATCGGATGTTGCTACAACATGGTTGATATTGCTGGTGAAATTAATATGATCAGTGTCAAATTTAACGCCGGTGAGATAGGAGGGGTTTTTGCTCGAACGTACAAACTCATCAATTTGCTCCTGTCTGCGCATGTACCAGTTGATCTCATCCACATTGTTCAGCACAATCTTGGCAATAGCGGTAGCCCAGCTACCTCCGCCTAAAATTGCTATTCTCTGTTTGTCAGCCATTAATGCTATGAGGTTTTTTTATTCAATAATTTTTATTTATTGCTCCGGTTAAAACCGGAGCCTATTGATATTCTTTTTAATCACCATTTATGCCTGGTTAAAACCGGAGCCTATTGATGTTTTTTCTAATCGTCAGTTTTTTCGTTTTTCTCGCTTGTTGGAACCGGTTTCATTTGCGGGAAGAATAATACTTCCTGGATAGCTTGCTGTCCGGTCATCAACATCACCAGACGGTCCATGCCGATTCCCATTCCTGAAGTAGGAGGCATACCATATTCCAGCGAACGTACGAAATCCATATCGATATGCATGGCTTCATCATCTCCCTTTTCACTCAGTTTCAGTTGTTCCTGGAAACGTTCCAGCTGATCGATCGGGTCGTTCAGTTCGGAGTAAGCGTTGGCAAGTTCTTTTCCATTGACCATTAATTCAAAGCGTTCGGTCAGTTCAGGGTTGCTCCGGTGACGTTTGCAAAGCGGACTCATTTCGATCGGATAGTCGGTGATGAAAGTCGGCTGTATATATTTGCCTTCACATTTTTCTCCGAAAATCTCATCAATCATTTTACCCTTACCCATCGATTTGTCGGTCTCTATATGCAATTGTTTGCAGACTTCACGAAGTTGATCTTCGTCCATGCCGTTGATGTCGATTCCGGTATGTTCCCTGATCGCATCGATCATGGTCACCCTTTTGAAAGGTGCTTTGAATGAAATGGTATTGTTTCCGACCTGCAATTCAGTAGTGCCATTCACATCCAGACAGATTTTCTCCACCATTTTTTCGGTGAACTCCATCATCCAGTTGTAGTCCTTGTAAGCCACGTAAATTTCCATGGCTGTAAATTCGGGGTTGTGGGGACGGTCCATCCCTTCGTTACGGAAATTCTTGGAGAACTCATACACTCCTTCAAACCCGCCGACAATAAGTCTTTTCAGGTACAATTCGTTGGCAATGCGAAGGTATAGTGGAATATCCAGTGCATTATGATGTGTGACGAACGGACGGGCGGCAGCTCCTCCGGGGATTGATTGTAATACCGGAGTTTCTACTTCGATATAGCCCTGTGTGTTGAAATATTCACGCATAGAGTTGTAAACTTTGGTGCGTTTGATGAAAATGTCCTTCACCCCTTCGTTAACCACCAGATCGACATAACGCTGACGATAACGTTGCTCAGGATCTTCGAATGCATCGTATGCAACGCCGTCTTTGTATTTTACAATAGGAAGTGGTTTCAGTGATTTTGAAAGTACGGTCAGTTCCTGTGCGTGTACCGAAATTTCGCCCATCTGCGTACGGAAAACGTAGCCTTTAATACCAATAAAATCACCAATATCGAGTAATTTCTTGAAAACAACATTATACATCTCAGGTTGAGCCTCAGAATTGATGTCATCCCTGCTTACATAAGCCTGAATGCGTCCTTTTGAGTCCATAACTTCAATAAACGAAGCTTTTCCCATGATACGACGACTCATCAACCTTCCGGCAATGCAAACTTGTCGACCGCTTTCCTCATCCTTAAATGTTGACTTGATATCAGTAGAATAATCATTCACCGGGTATAATGCCGCAGGATAGGGTTCAATGCCCATTTCACGAAGGCGACTAAGACTTTCACGTCGGAACAGTTCCTGTTCACTTAATTCTATGCTCATAAACGAATTATTTCAAAATTGTTGCAAAAATACAAAAAAAGGGTGGATTAAGAACTAAATGAAGTTAAATAAAGAAATAAGTTGTTATCAGGATCTTAAGTATTTTTATTCAATATAAATAAGAAAATATAGTAAAAAAAAGCATGATTTTTTATACTTTTGCATGGTTTTTTGTCGCAGACCAATTATATGACAATAAAAAACATTTAATATTGACAGCATTATGAATAATTCTTTTCTCAACAGGCTGACACCCAAAGAGCCGAAGTTCTTCCCTATACTAAAGGAGATGGCCGATGTAATATTAATGGCCTCAGAACTCATGATTGAATGTGTGGAAAAGGGAGATCATGTTTCGGCAATTGAATACAATAAAAAGATCAAGGCACAGGAAAAAATAGGGGATGCATTATCTAACAGGGTTTTTGACGAACTGAATACGACCTTTATTACGCCGTTCGATAGAGAGGATATCCACCATTTGGCAAATCGTCTCGATGATGTGACCGATCGCATCAACAGCTGTTCAAAACGTATCGTGTTATACAATCCCAAAAAGATTCCTCAAAGTACTATCGAATTGGCCAGAGTGCTGCGTGAATCGGCTGTGACCTTAGGTAAAGCTGTAGATGAGCTGAATGTACTTAAAAAGAGTGCAAAAAATATTAAAAAATATTGTACAGCACTGCATGATCTTGAAAACCAGGCCGATGATGTTTACGAACAATTCCTTATCGATTTGTTTGAAAATGAAAAGGATGCCATCGAAATAATTAAACTGAAAGAAATAATGTCGGAGTTGGAAAAGGCGACCGATGTAGCTGATCATGTTGGAAAGATTATCCAAACCATTATTGTAAAATACGCCTGATCAGAACAAAAAAGCCTTATGACGTTACTTATAACCATTATTGTTCTGGCCCTGGTTTTCGACTTTATCAACGGTTTTCATGATGCTGCGAACTCCATAGCTACGATTGTGTCTACTAAAGTGTTGACACCTTTCAGAGCCGTCCTTTGGGCTGCATTTTTCAACTTTGTGGCTTTTTTTATTGCTAAGTTCATTATCGGAGAATTTGGAATTGCCAATACCGTTTCCAAATCGGTAATTGAGGAATTTATTACTCTTCCTGTGATTTTCTCTGGAATTACAGCGGCAATTTTGTGGAACCTGGCGACCTGGTGGCTTGGCATTCCTTCTTCTTCTTCGCATACCCTGATCGGAGGTTTTGCCGGTGCAGCCATTATGAGTGCCGCCATCAACAGTGGTTACACTTCCAGTGGTTTTGAGTCAATAAAACTTGATGTGATCATTAAAATCGCATCATTTATTTTTCTTGCCCCTTTAATCGGTATGGTCATATCCTCCTTGTTAACTATATTGATTCTTTACGTGTTTAAGCGTGTAAATCCACATAAAGCCAATCATTGGTTTAAAAGGTTACAGCTTGTTTCTTCCGGACTGTTCAGTATAGGTCACGGATTGAATGATTCACAAAAAGTTATGGGTATTATCGCGGCGGCACTTTTTGCTGCTTATACCAAGAATGGCATCGATATGGGTATCCACAGCATTGGTGAAATGCCCGACTGGGTGGCATTTTCCTGTTTTACGGTAATCTCATTGGGTACCATGTCAGGTGGCTGGAAGATTGTAAAAACGATGGGTTCGCGCATCACAAAAGTTACTCCACTCGAAGGGGTAGCTGCTGAAACTGCTGGTGCACTTACCTTGTATCTGACTGAAATATTACGTATTCCGGTGAGTACAACACATACAATTACAGGTTCCATCATCGGCGTAGGCGCCGTGAAACGACTTTCGGCGGTACGTTGGGGTGTAACCAAAAGCTTGCTGATTGCATGGATACTTACTATTCCGGTAAGTGCGGTATTGGCAGCATTGATTTATTTTGTTTTCGGGCCGATGTTGTATTGATCTAGGAGGAGCGTGTGCTTATTACTGATCAAGGAAACGATTAAGTACCGTTTTTAAATTTTCTTCAAAGATAGTAAATGCATTGAGCTCCCGTAGTTTACTAAAATCCCGTATGTTTTCTGAAACTAAATGTACGGCTTTGTTAACATTGAATTTTTTTAAATTTCTTCCTTTCAATCCACTGGCGTCAGTAAGTAAGTCGTGCAGGAGTTTCTTTGGGTGATTTTCTTTTTCTAGTTTTTTTGTGGGTGGAAGATTTATTTCACCAGAATAATTTCTGTTGCCAGCTGCTTTATTAATTGCTTCTTTGTCAATTAGAAGCCAGGTCTCCATCATTTTAACAGGGATAAGGCAAACTGTATTCCTGAAATTAGTTGTTCCAATTTCTTTTTCAATTTCATTTAGCCTGAGCTTTATTGCATCTGAATTTGTTGATTCTGCATCCCGATGAATAAAGATTATGTCAAACGGATAATATGTTTGTGCAGCTTTAAATCTATCTTTTAAAGTTTTCGGAGGATCAGGTAACCCTCTGAAATCTGCAAAAACACCCTGATTCGGCAATCTCGGATACAAATCATCCAGCAACCATTTGATAATTCTGATTAGTGTTTTATCAGAACTACCATCAGCAATTAAAGTGTATTTTAGGTCTCTCATTTGTTGAAATCAAAATCTAAGGATGTCTGAATAATATTTTCTGCGACGGTTCTTCTTTTTGAATTACTGATCGGTCTTTTGTATGCTGATTCAGCTTCAGAAACCATAAAATTGCTTTGAGTATTCTCGAAAATAGTTTTATCCAGATAAACTAAAATTTCACCTTTTGAGGAAACTTCCGCTAAATGATGTCTGGTTTTCCATGTTTCATACATGGCTGAGAATCCGGTTATTTGTATTTTCCGGTTAAACTCTTCAGAAAATATTTCTTTGCCTTTGGCAAGATACAAACTCTCGTCGGGGACACAGCTGACTACAATGGGTGAATGTGTGTTGACGATCACCTGACGCAGCGGATTGTCATCATCAACAGCACAATCGGTGTCTGTAGCCATGCCTTCAAGCAAATCAATCATTTCATAAATTTTCTTTGGATTGATGCCATTTTCCGGTTCTTCAAGGCAAATCAATCTGCTACCGGTATTGTCTTGTTCAATAATAGCCAATCCCAGAAATCTCAGTGTTCCATCTGATAAAGATTGTGCAGGCAAAACCAGTCCATCCTTAAACTGGATCTGTAAGGTAAGTAAATCTCTTTTATCATCTTTATCAATGCTGATTAAGTCAATATTATCAACCAATTCACTCAATTTATTCGTCAGGGTTTGATAAACATCTTTGTCTTTCTTTTCTGATTGAAGCCGATATAGGGTTGCAGGCAAGTTCAATCCATTGGCTTTGATCTCAGCATTTTTAACCTCATAAATGGAGTTAGGTTGACGTAAAGCACTTGGTTCAAGCTGCAACATCATCCAGTTACGCATTTCCTGCCGGGCAAGGAATGCGGTCGGGGACTCAGATGTAACAGTTGAAAGTAAAGTGCGGGGCATTTTTTGTGCAATAAAATCTGTTGTACGCCCTTTATTACCATCCTGATGCAATTTAAT
>JAYFQH010000093.1:0-4644 GCA_034927265.1 Paludibacter sp. | reverse complement strand
AATCCGGAAGGTTATGTAAGTACCTTTGGCATTAACAGCTCATACGGACCGGCATATAATTATTACAGGAAAGACCATCTGGGCAACAACCGTGAAGTGTGGAATGCTTCGTACAAATGGGGAAGTGCCACCCGTCCGGCAGCGACCAACCAAATTACGCAGTATTATCCGAGTGGATTGCCATGGGCATCCAATGCAGGAGATAATCCCGGGACGCAACCGTATAAGTTTAACGGTTGTGAGTTTATCGAAATGCATGGCTACGATGTGACCGACCTCGGGAATCGAGGAGTACATCATGCAACGAACAGATTTACCACCATGGACAGGTTTTGTGAGAAATTCCCGTGGCAAAGTCCATATGTTTTTGCGGGGAATAATCCGGTGAATTATATGGATTTAAAGGGTGATAGTGCTTGGAATATTACAAATCAATGGAATAAAGATTATATTACAGGATACTTTAAATATGTAATTAATCAAACTCAAAAATATATAAACTCGGGACAACAATTTACTTGCGAAGATTTTGCTTTATCATTGTTGATTGACTATGCCAGTGCAAAAGGGTTACCTGTAACTATTCAGAATGGAAGTGGCACTTATGACGCCCGTTCAGATAATTACACTGACATGGCAACATTTAAAAACGATGTATTAACAACAACAGGAGCAAGGGATTTACAAAATTCAAACAATACGATTGAAGCAAATATTTGGGGATCAAAATCTGGAGATATAATTATTAATAGAAATGACGAAAACATAGGACATCATATACAAATAATAGAAATTCCTGAAATTGAAGGTGTTGTTGGTATTTCACAAGGAAACTCAGGAGTGTTAAATGTTATACCTGGTGCTAGTAGAATAGGTGCAGGAAATCCTAATTCTATTTTTTATACAGGAAAACCAATTGAACGTGGTAGTTATGATATTTACGCAGGTGTATATTTTAATCAAACTACGAATAAGATAATAAACAACTATCAAACAGTTAAAAATATTGATGTTAGACGCTGGAACTTTTTAAAATTTTGATATGAATAGGATAAAACAAATATTATCTTCAAGTTTTTTTCAAAGAATATGCTACTCGTTATTGTTGCTGATATTGATTTATACATTTGCATGCGATTTAGGTCATATTTGGTCAGTTAGTTCTTATGGGATACCTTACTTTCTTTTATATGTAATTCCAATGCTAATCCTATTGCATCAAATCGTTTTTAATAACTTAATAGGTTGGTGGATATTATTTGCTTTGTATCTAATTTTTGCTGTCCTAGGAATGATAATATCTGTTTGTGGAGTAATGGTTGACATGGGTGTAAAATATGATGGTTTTGATATTTTTATGGTAATACTTATTGAATTAATTGTGTATTTAGTTGTAGGTTTTTGTCTTTATTTTATCAAGCCTCGTTGACTAAAAACAGGTAATGTATCAGATGTGTTGATAAGCAATAAAGATATTGATTATCAATAGAACAAAATAAATCAGGAATAATAGAAGCAGGCATTTTTATCTGCTTCTATTATTTTTTTCAAGCTAATACGCATAAACGCATAAATAAGAATCAAGAAATATTAAACCTCATGCATCAAAAGTGTTGATGGGTGTCAATGCCATGAATGTAGTTCAATCAAGATAGTAAGAAACGGAAATACAAGAAAAGTGAATCAACGTTTTTGCTGTAAGGATTGTGGCAAGAGTTTCATTACCGATTATTCGAATAAAGCCTTTCAGTCGGTTATTAATCAATAAATTACACTTTTCACAAAAGAAGGTTTCGGAATCCGAAGTGCGATGGGAGGTTCATCACCCATTGATGCCCTGACCCTGACCTATATCGGCAATCAATTAAAGAATATAGATGATGTGTTCAATTCTCAGGATCAGTATAATGTAAAAGAGTATAATAACAAAGCAAGTCTTTCCGTTGAGTTTGCTTACGACAAAAACGGTAACATGACCAAAGATTTAGATCGTGATATCGTAACAATCAAATATAATTCACTAAATTTGCCCGATACGATTCAGTTTAAAAGCGGTCATCAGATTCTAAATACTTACGACGCCGGCGGGCGGAAGTTAAGGACCGATTATATTACCAAACATACGCCTATCCTGTTGCCAATAGATAAAGATACCGTCTGTCAGTGGGACTATGCTTCGGGCTTGATTGGCATCAACACCACACTGTATGTTGATAACAAGGAATACGAGATCATTCGCAGTCCGGTTCAATACACAAAACTAAACCGTGTGCATAATCCGGAGGGTTATGTATCGAATTTTGGAGCTTATCCCCCTGCTGAACAATATTGTTATTATCGGAAAGATCATTTAGGCAATAACCGTGAAGTGTGGCGAGCATCGTATACAAATGGTGGTATAACATACGCGGCAGCTACTGAACAGAAAACGCAGTATTACCCAAGCGGATTGCCATGGAAGTACAATACAGGGGATAATCCTGGGACACAGCCGTATAAGTATAATGGGAAGGAGTTTGTGAAGATGCATGGATGGGATAGTTACGATTACGGAGCACGGGTGATGTATCCGGCGATAGGGCCGCAGTTTATGAACGTTGATCCTTTGTGCGAGAAGTATTATTGGATAAGTCCATATGCATATTGTGCCGGGAATCCTGTGAGATATGTGGATCCGAATGGGATGGATTGGTTTGTAAATAATCTAACAGGCAATATGTATTATAATAACACTTACACAAAAGATGATTTATCCAAACTTGAAGGTGAGGGCTGGAGCTGGTTTGGTGCTAACGGAATGTTTATGACAGATAAAGATGATCTCGAGAATTCTGATGGTGCTCTAGCCGTAAAGGCTGGTGGAGAATTTATTTTAAATGAAAATAATCCATTAACAAAGGAAGATGACCAGTTAGTTGTAACTATTAATCTTAAAGAGAAAAATGCCGAGTCCTTTATGGGAGATAGAGGTTATGAAAAAGTCCCAACCAAAATGCTTGTAGAAGAATCTGAAACCTTTTTGGTAAATCAATATTTGCCAGTTCCCACTGGAGGGAAAGTAACTGCAAAAAATATAGTTAGATCTGAAGTCTGGCTTGGAATGACTTATGCTCCAAATAATAGTTATGCGCTCAAAAATACGAAATTACTCCTTTGGGAACCTTTGATAAATGGCAATCATGTCGTATTATTAGAGAAGATGTCATACAAAGTTGAAGGTGTTGTACCAATGTTATTAAGGAAAATCGGTAATATTTATGAATCAGCAATAACTCCCCAATCCAATCATATAAATACTTATTATAATTGGAAGAATTATCCTAATACAGGGATCTTAAATAGATATAAAAACAAATAAAAAGTGAAATACATGAAAAATATGAAAACAAAACAGTCAATAGTGCTTTTAATATTTTTTATATTCATTTTTGATGGTTGTTCTCAAAATGGAAACATATCAAAATTTAATGATTTCGAGAAAAGTGTGTTGCCTGAAGCTTTCGCAAAGTTTCCAATTAAAGAAAACAAAGATATTTCTAATTGCTTTACAATGGCAATTGAATTTCCTGATGCTTATGAGTATTTAGGTTATTGTGGAATAAGCTTAGTTTATGAGTATGGATCTGCCCAGTTTACTGAAGCATTGGAACATCTCGAAGCTAATAATATCGGCGTATATGATGATAAAGATAGCTGTATACTGCTTATTGATGATTCTACAATAAAAGATTGCAATGAATCAAATAAAAAGTATTATCCAATTTATAATATTTATTTGACTTCCATTTCCTTAAATAAAAATATTTTGTCAAAAAATGGCCTTAAATATTATGTGACCAATTGTGATGAAGGGAGATATCTAAGAAATTATGATTTTGAAGAAGAACCTAAGATGCTATCTCAATATTTTTTGAATAGAACTTATCAACATGGTTTTTCAAATGGTGCTACAGTTGACATGGATAAACATAGAATTGTATATTGGCTACTTATTTGGTAATATGTATATTCTAGCAGAGAAGTAATATTGTACAGAGGGCGTCCGATCTCGGCCTTACCAACCTGACAGATATTCAAAAGCCCAACTACGATAGTAAATATGATAATCATAAGGGTTTACTCACAGGAACTCGTACTTATCTACTGGATGGCTCAGGTGACTATATTACCTCTTCCATGTATTACGACTATAAAGGTCAAGTTGTACAAAGCCGCTCAACAAATCATTTGGGAGGAAATGACTTTGTATACAACAAATATAATTTCACGGGAAATCTTCTCAAAACTCTCAAAGAACACAGCGTCCCCGGACAAAACATGGTTACTGAATTGTATGAATACGCCTACGATCATGCCCTGCGCCCAGCCACTACCACCTATACATTAAACAACAAACCTCCTGTTGTCCTGGCATCCAATAAATACGACGAGTTCGGTCGACTGAAAGAAAAGAAACGGCATGGCAACGCCGATACGGAAGAATTTGAATACAACACCCGGGGCTGGACAACAAAGATCAAAAGCGGAACCACATTTGAGGAAAACCTGTATTATAATGCCAACATAAACAATCCTTTTGCGACCAATTGTTACAATGGGAATATAGCCTTTTCCACCTGGACTTACGATGGATCTACCAAAGCT
>JAYFQH010000019.1:0-75160 GCA_034927265.1 Paludibacter sp. | reverse complement strand
AAACCAGTCGGCTCCTTTCAGCACCTCACGCCAGTTGATCATACCGGGTTTTATATCAGCAATCGAAGAATTTGCCCTATCATAAACCACTTTACTTGCCCTGGCAACAGCACCTGTTTCCAAAAAATAGATACCTACACGCTCTCCCCCGCGAAGGATGTTTTGTGTGCCAACACCGTATTTTCGCAAATTCATGATGCACGATTCAGCGATGTCATTCTTTGGTAAACGGGTAACAAATTCGGCATTTAAACCGTAATTTGCCAACGAAACGGCTACGTTTGCTTCTCCACCGCCAAATGTGGCGTTAAACTGAGTTGCCTGACTAAAACGTTCGTAGCCCGGAGTGGCAAGACGAAGCATAATTTCTCCAAAAGTTACAATCTTTTTGCTCATTGTTTTGTATAAAAATTATTATTCTAAAAATTGGTTGACCAAAAGTAGCGCATTATTTTTAATTGTGCAAAATTAGCTTTGATTTTTTAGGAAGGATGCGTAAATTGTACAATATAATGCCACAATTGTCCATTAAAACCGGAAAAAACTTTTTGCGTTATGATAACTGATACCACTCACCATTTTCCCAATAAAATCTAGTTCTGAAGAAGGCAATAAACCATTTTCAACATCATTACCAATTAAGTTACAGAGAGTTCTCCGAAAATATTCATGACGCGGGTAGGAGAGAAAACTCCTGGAATCGGTAAGCATACCAACAAAACGGCTCAACAAACCTAAAACCGAAAGCGAGTTCATCTGTTTTTCCATACCATCCTTTTGATCCAGAAACCACCATCCTGAACCAAACTGAATTTTTCCGGCTATAGTGCCATCCTGAAAGTTGCCTATCATGGTTGCGATCATTTCGTTATCGGTCGGATTTAGATTATAAATAATCGTTTTAGTCAATTTATTATTGGTATCCAAACGATTTAAAAACTTCGACATAGCTTTCGCCGTACTAAAAGTTCCAATGGAATCAAAACCGGTATCAGGTCCGAGTTGATTGAACAAACGGGTATTATTATTTCTTATGGCACCATAATGAAACTGTTGGGTCCAGCCTTTTTCCCAGTCCATTTCAGCAAAAATAACCATCATGGCCGATTTGAATTTCAAAATTTCATCCGCATTAAGTTCATTACCTCCGTATATTTTATTGAAGATGGATTTAATTTCAGCCTCTGTATAGTCTTCTGCATAAAACTCTTCTATACCATGGTCGGAAAGTTTACAACCCATTGCTTCAAAGTAATCCTGACGCTTGCGTAAGGCTGCAATCATATCATCAAAAGTATGGATAGTAATTCCTGATACGATGGCAAGTTGATCAACATAGGAGCGGAAGCCTGAAGCATTTTCCACCGCCATTGCTTTGTCGGGACGCCATGTGGGTAACATTTTTATCTCGAATCCATCATTGATGGTTTTCTGATGATACTCTAAACTATCAATGGGATCATCGGTAGTACACACCACTTCTACATTATATTTCCTCATCAGGTTTCGGGCAGAATATTCCGGTGACTGCAATTTTTCATTGCAGACATCATAAATTTCACGTGCTGTCTTTGGTGACAATAGTTTTTCTATTCCAAAAGCGGTCTTCAATTCCAGATGAGTCCAGTGGTACAGAGGATTACGCATGGTATAAGGCACTGTTTCAGACCACTTTTCGAACTTCTCCCAATCTGAAGTTTTCTTTCCTGTAATGAATGGTTCGGGTATACCATTGGTACGCATGGCACGCCATTTATAATGATCACCTCCAAGCCAGGCCTCAGTAATGGTTTTAAACTGGTGATCGTGTGCTACCATTGAAGGTACGAGGTGACAATGATAATCAATGATCGGTTGTTTTTCTGCATGATCGTGATATAATTTTTGTGCGGTTTCAGTCTGCAGCAAAAAGTTTTCGTCTAAGAATTTTTTCATGATATTTTTAATTGTAAAATTTACCGTGTTCGCACACAAAAGTACAAAAAATAATTACAATAGAATAATTGTATTAATTATTTTCAACATGAAAAGTTCTAATCTGACTTCTTTTGACTTTCAAGCAACGCCTTCCTTACCCCTTCCAGTCCCATAACTGCGTGTTCTGGAAATGAATTTTTGTCTCTGAAAACATACAATGCTGTAGCAGGCTCCACGTCAATCTTAGATTCATCCCAGTTACCTGATTTGTCTTTAACATTTTTAGTGTTCAGATGAAATCGTTCTGATACAAATTCATACATGGCAATTCGCTTGGATATTCCGTAATCATGACCCTCATTTGGAAAATGCACATTCCGGATGTTTTCAGGTGTTTTGTAATAGGTATAAATTTTCTGTAAGTATGGATATTCACTTACAGGGACTGTTTGCGTCCAATCGTTTCCATCTGAAATGATTAGTTGTGGTTTGGGTGCAAACATCGCTGCAATTTCTGCGTTATTTGTTTGTAATCCGTTTTCTATTTGATGAATGGGGAGTCCGCTTTCACAGGGGCAGCCACCAAAGAAATGAGCGGAAACCATTACTGTCGGTACGCTTAATGTAATCCGTTTATCCAGTGCTGCAGCAATGAAAGTCTGCGTGCCTCCACCTGATGCGCCGGTTATGCCAATTCTTGTAGGATCAATTTGTTTCATTGACAACAAAAAGTCAACAACGCGCATACTGTTCCATGTTTGCATTGTTAATGCAAGTCCGCTTTTGTGATCTTTTAGTGGTACTTGTAAATTAGACTCTCCCCAGGCAAACATATCATAACTAAAAACATATACTCCCATTTTGGCAAGCATGGCACAACGTTTTTGCTGATCTTCGCGATAACGACCTCTTTCATTCGGAATAGAATGATCTATTTTGTTATAAAAATGGCCGTGAGGCGAAAGCATGGCAGGATTAGATTTTGCTGGTTTTGCCGGGGAATAGAGTGTACCGGAAAGGTATACTCCAGGTAGAACTTCCAAAGCGATATTTTCTGCATAATAACCATCTAATTTTCTGAAATTACTCCTGATAGGATTTAAATTATTCCTTTTAGGTAATGGATTCAACCCCATCTTGTTCAGCATATTATTCCTCAGTTCTGTTTTACGGACTTCCCATTTCTCAGGCGTATTAAATTGATGGAGAAGTGTTTGTAAATGTTTCTCGCCTTCAGAATAAGGTTTTCTAAAGTATTCCCACGATTTTATTTCAAATTGATTGTTTCCTTTTATTACAAATCTCAACTCTAATGGCATTAGAATATTTGTCAATGTAGATTCAATATCTGTAAAAAACTTCCAGTCAGCATAACTGACATAACGTCTATCTGTTATTTTCTTTTCATAAATGAGCTGTACACCATAATCCTTTTCAATTTTATCAAAAACATCCTGTAACGACCTGGTATAAACTTTATCAGGAGATTGAGCAAATAATCCACCAAAAAAATTTCCGATAATAAAAATTAATGCAATCCTTCACAAGAACGTTGCTGACACTACTTCTTCCACTACGATCACGGATTATAAAATGAACGCCACGTTGTTGACCTTTTATGTAACTATACTCAAATCTGTTATTGATAAACTGAATGTTGCTGAAATTTGCTCCATCATAGCAGTACAAAACAATGCCCCTGTCACAAACAACGACATCATTATTTTTAAAAATAATATTGGTCATATTGGCTGCCTTGGTTTCGGTTCCAACTTTCAATGCAGATTTTCGTGTCAGAAAAACACAATTTTTGATCGTTATATTATCCAGGTCCTGATTTAGATTGAGGTTATTGGTTGTTTTTATGGCAACATTATCATCATTGCAATAAGCAAAGCAATTGTCAATCAATACATTTCTGGATGCATCCGGATCAAATCCATGAGTATTCGGCACATCAAAATCGTTTATTACTTTTACATTTCTGATTGTTACATCTTCCGACATTTGTATGTGTGTGTTCCAAGCAGCCGGGTCCCTCAAAACTACTCCATCAATTAAAATATTTTTGCTTCTTCTGATACGGATTAAATTTGCAGGTTTACCTTGTGAGCGCACAACACTGCCACTTCCGTCAATAACTCCGCTGCCAAGTATCTGGACATTTTCTGCATTGTCGATTAATATTAATCTGGAGAATGTCATCCATTCTCCATTGTCGGTGTAAGTTTCTTTGGGACGATTAATGTGGTCACTTTCAGGACGACCTTCATCAGTTGGATAATCAGCAGAATTTTCAGAACCTTTTATAACTGCACCGGCATCTAAATATATCCTTGTATTACTTTTAATTTTCAATGTTCCGGTATAATATATGCCGGCTGGAAAATATAAAGTTTTTCAACTTCCTGAAGCTACATCTAATGCTGATTGTAACTGTCTGGTTATCAAACTATAATCGCCAAAACATTTTGTACAAAAACACAAAAACAATTTGTGCAAAATGTTTTGGCGATTATAGGTGAACCAAACATTTTTAACTGTTGTAAAAAAATTAAAACTGACATTCAAACCAAACATATTCCAGTTGTAATTCTATCAGAAACTGCAGACGAGACTGAAAAATTAAAAGCTTATGAAACTGGTGCAGATGCTTTTATTTCAAAACCTTTAGATGTAAATCTACTAACAGTAAGAATAAATGCTCTTATCAAAATTCTTGAAGATGTCAGAGATAAAACACAAAGAGAAATTATATCAAATCCTCAAAATATTTTCATACCGTCGCAAGATACAAAATTTTTAAGCGATGCAATGAAGGTAATTGAAGATAACATTGACGATGAACATTTCACTTTAGATGATTTTGCAAGAAATATGAAAGTGAGTCGTTCAATATTGAATAGCAGAATGCTTGCCATCACCAAACAAACTCCTATAGAATTTGTTCGCAATGTCAGATTAAAAAGAGCAGCACAATTATTAAAACTAAATGCTTATTCTGTAGCTGAGATCAGTTATAAAGTAGGAATATCTGATCCCAGGTATTTTAGTACCATCTTCAAAAAGAAATATGGGGAAAGTCCTATGCAATATGCAAAAAATAAATCTAAAGAAAATGACAGATAAGCTCTTTCATATAACCGTGTTCTAAAAATAGATTATTATTCTCCAATAAATAAGTTATATGTGCCTTGACGAATATTTAGTATACATTTGATATATAAACAATTACAAAAAAAATCCAGATATCTGATTGTGATAGATTCGCATGACTAATAAAAATTATAGACCTTATGTTAGGTTTTATATGATCATATCAGTTTTTACACATATTAAATGCCGAGTTTATTCTTCTCTAAAAAGAGATTATGTCCAATTAATTAAAAAATGAGATATACCAGAGATAGGGTAAACTCATCAATTAAAATACTATTCGCTTTATAATTCCTACAGATTTGCTCTGGGCTGTTTTCGCACACAGATGAGATTATTTGAGAGGCGGAAAATATACATTCGTTGCCGATTATTGTAAAAGACGATATTGGTGGGAGACAGAGTAATTTATCTATGTAATTATTATTGTTAAAAATTGTTTCACATATTTTAGTCGTCAAGTACATAAAACACTCATAATCATATATATAATATAACATCCTGTTTTACATTACCGCTCCGTGTCCGAACACGATGAGAAATTTTATTTTGTAATGCGAAAATTAATATTAATTTTGTCATGCTTTAAACTGTGTACGCACACGATCAAATTAGTAATATCATAATATGACATGAAGCAAAATGATAAAATACGCATCAAGGATATAGCAGTTATGGCTGGTGTATCTGAAGGAACCGTAGACAGAGTATTACACAATCGGGGCGAAGTGTCGCAAAAAAGTCGCGAAGCTGTTGAAAAAGTATTACATGAAATAGACTACTCTCCGAATATCCTTGCACGTTCATTAGCATCAAAAAAGCAATACCGGTTTGTCAGCCTCATTCCTTTTTATAATACCGGAGACTATTGGCAGAGTGTAGATATTGGGTTTGAACATGCTGCACGTGAGTTTTCTCATTATAATGTTAATATCGAGCGAAAGTATTTTAATCAGTATGACCAGCAAACCTTTGTTCGCGTCTCTGCGGAAGTGCTTGCTGAATTGCCTGATGCCGTATTTATTCCACCAATTTTCAGACAGGAAACAATTCGTTTTACAAATGAACTGTATAACCGGAATATTCTGTTTTCGTTCATTGATTCATTGATTGAAAATTCTCCATTTGTTACTTATTATGGACAGAATTCTTCCCAGAGTGGATATGTCGGAGCAAAATTACTTTCAGATAACTTATCGACACAATCAAAGATATTGGTAATCAGGACACAAAGAAAAGGAGAAGGCTTTTCAAACCAAACAATGAGTCGTTGTGAAGGATTTGAAAAATATCTGAAAGAGAAAAGAATAAATTGTCAGTTGGTAAAGGTAGAACTGACTGATGGCAATGAAGAAACAAATAATTTAATTCTTAATAATGCATTAAATAGCCATCCTGATGTAAAAGCTGCCATTACATTTAATTCCAAAGTTTTCCGTCTTGCTAAATTTTTAACAGCTATCAACCGTCATGATGTATTATTGCTGGGGTATGACCTGCTACAGGAAAATATTGAATATATGAAAAAAGGCGTTATTTCATATTTAATTGCACAACGCCCTGAAAAACAGGCTTATTTTACAGTACGGGATATGTGCAACGAATTGATATTTCACAAAGAAATTCAAAAGATCAATTATATGCCTATTGATATCTTAATGAAGGAAAACATTGAATATTATATGAATTTCAGGGATTGATCCACTTAGATGGATTGTATAGGTGCAACAATTACAAAACAATTATTTAACAACATAGGTATTAGTATTTTATATAATTTATTGATGGAGAGATTAAACAGAAAAACGGCTCAACATGCTCAGTTATATCCTGAGAAAATCATTCAGTTTGGTGAAGGAAATTTTTTACGTGCATTTATCGACTGGATGGTATACCGAATGAACAAAAATGTGGATTTTAATTCAAGTGTTGTAGTAGTGCAACCATTGCCACAGGGGATGATTGAAACTTTAAACGAACAGGATGGCTTATATCACGTCAATCTTCAGGGGATTGATCAGGGTAATATAGTGGATAGTGTTGAATTGATTGACGTTATCAGTCGGTCTATGAATCCCTACGAACAATTCGAAGATTATCTGAAACTGGCAGAAAACCCTGAAATGCGTTTTATTGTGTCGAATACAACTGAAGCTGGCATAGCTTTCGATCCTGAATGTAAACTGAATGATGCTCCAGCAAACTCATATCCGGGCAAGCTGACTCAATTACTCTATCATCGTTTCAAAACTTTTAATGGAGCATCTGACAAAGGATTTATCATTTTCCCGTGTGAATTAATTTTTCACAACGGGTCTGAGTTGAAAAAGTGTATTCATCAATATATTGATTTATGGAAATTGGGCACTGCCTTCAAAAACTGGTTTGACTCAGCATGTGGTGTGTATTCTACTTTGGTGGATCGTATCGTGCCGGGATACCCACGTGAAACAATTGATGAAATTCAGGAACGTATTCAGTTCGAAGATAAATTAGTTGTGAAAGCTGAAATCTTTCATCTGCTTGTGATTGAAGCACCCAAAAATGTGGCAAAAGAATTTCCCGCCGATAAAGCAGGGTTGAATGTATTGTTTGTCCCGGATGAGAAACCATATCATGAAAGGAAAGTTACTTTGCTGAACGGTCCACATACTGTACTGGCTCCTGTAGGTTACCTGGCCGGTCTTAATATCGTCAAGGAATGTTTACGTGATGATGTGATTTCAAAGTATGTGTATATGGTGATGTATAAAGAACTGATTGCTACCCTCGATTTGCCCCAGAGAGAGCTTAGAAAGTTTGCGAATGATGTGGTCGAACGTTTTAATAACCCTTTTGTGCATCATCTACTCACGAGTATTATGCTGAACTCATTCCCGAAATTTAAAACGCGTGATTTGCCGGGATTGAAAATATATCTGGAAAGAAAAGGAGAGCTTCCTGCCGGGCTGGTGTTGGGACTGGCAGCTATCATTACTTATTATAAAGGAGGGAAGCGTGGCAATACTGATATTGTTCCTAATGATGATAAAGCAATTGTTGATTTGTTGAAAATTCTATGGACAACCAATAATTTTGATATGATTGCTCAGTGTGTTCTTGCTGCTGAGTTTATTTGGGGTGAGAACCTGAATGAAATCCCGGGATTGACGGATAAACTGTCATTCTATCTGAAATTAATCAATGAATTTGGTATGAAGGAAACTGTTAGAACAATCGTTTCTAAACGTTTCAACTTGTCGGTGAAGATGGACTTTGAATTGCCGCATTTTGATTAATGTTTAATATGAAATTAAATTTTAAACCTTAAATGACTTATATGGTTTAAAAATCAAATAAAGAAAATGAAGTATTTAAAGATAAATATCGCTGATAATGTTGCTGTTGCACTGGAAGATCTTCCTCGCGATATGTCTATTGTCGTGGACGAGATTAAGATAACTCTTAGTGCAGATATTCCACGTGGGCATAAGTTTTCCCTTAGAAATATCGCTGTAAATGAAAATGTTATTAAGTACGGTTATCCAATCGGTCATGCTGTTGTTTCTGTAAACGCTGGTGACTGGGTAAACGAGGAAACGATTAAAACTAATCTTGATGGTATTCTTGAATATAGTTATCATCCTGTTAATGAACTACCTGTGGTTTCTGATTTGAAGCATACATTTAAAGGTTACAGAAGAAGCAATGGTGAAGTAGGAATTCGCAATGAAATATGGATTATTCCAACAGTTGGATGTGTAAACGGCACAATCCAGGAAATGGCGCAACAATTTAAAGAAGAAACGCAACTGAAAAATATCGATGCCGTAATAGCATATCCTCACAACTATGGTTGTTCACAATTGGGTGATGACCATGAAAATACGCGTAAGATTCTCCGTAATATGGTAAAACATCCTAATGCTGGAGGAGTATTGGTAGTTGGACTCGGATGTGAAAATAATCAGATTTCTTCTTTCAAAGAATTGTTAGGAGATTTTGATGAAAATCGGGTGAAGTTCATGGAAACGCAAAAGGTAGAAGATGAAGTGGAAACAGGTATGAAACTACTTCGTGAGCTATATGCGGTTGCTTCAGAAGATAAAAGAGTAGACGTTCCGTTTTCGGAGTTGAAAGTCGGACTGAAATGTGGTGGTTCCGACGGTTTATCCGGCATTACCGCTAATCCTTTACTGGGCGTTTTCTCTGATTTTTTGGTAGCACAGGGTGGTACAACTGTGTTGACGGAAGTGCCTGAAATGTTCGGTGCTGAAACCCTTCTGATGAATCGTTGTATCAATCGTGAGATGTTTGAAAAAACGGTTTTTCTGATTAATGATTTTAAAGAATATTTCATTAAGAACAATCAGCCGGTATACGAAAATCCATCACCTGGAAATAAAGCCGGCGGTATATCAACTTTAGAGGAAAAATCGCTGGGTTGTACACAGAAATGTGGTAAATCGCCGGTAATGGATGTATTGATGTATGGTGAACAGCTCAAAACCAGAGGGTTAAATCTGCTTAGTTCTCCGGGGAATGACCTAGTTGCAGCAACAGCATTGGCTGCAAGCGGTTGTCACCTGGTACTGTTTACTACAGGCCGAGGAACCCCATTCGGCACATTTGTACCCACCATGAAGATTTCAACCAATACGGCGTTGTATGAAAGAAAACCGGGTTGGATTGATTTCAATGCAGGTACAATTGTTGAAAATCAATCGATTGAACAAGTGAATGCCCGTTTTATTGCATATATAACAGATGTGATTAATGGAACTTATGTCAACAACGAAAAGAAAAATTACCGGGAAATAGCGATTTTTAAAACCGGTGTTACACTATAAATAAATTACATTAGTCACATTAGTCGATTGTTTAAATTATTTATACGCATTATACGTAAGTTTCAAAAATTATCATTGAAATAATAACTTATGTTTTCTTATGTGGCTAATGTGGTTCAAATTATTAATTAATAAAATATTACAATGGAACTAGGAAAATTCAGTATCGGCATCGGTGACCGCTTCGCTCACCAGGGTGTTGCACAATTGCGTGCGATAATGAAAGCCAATGAATCAGGCTTGGAAATGAGTCCGGTGTGGAACAAATCCAATCGTGAACATGTATATGTGCATTCTCATCCTTCGGATGTCAGAAACGAAGCTGATACAGCAGTAACTAAACTTGAATTTAGGGGGAAATATTTTGTAGATGCGGATCACATCAATTTATCTACAGTGGCTCCTTTTGTGGATACTGCAGATTTCTTCACATTGGATGTAGCTGCATTTATTGGTAAACCCAGTAGCGAAGCTGATGTGGATGGCTTTGTTACTTCCTGCAACAAGTATATGGGTGCTTTACATATTTCCGGAATGAAAGAACCATTACAGGTGACGGAAACACTGTTGAGAGAAATAGCAGCAAAATATTTAGCTGCAACGCAACAAGCAGCTGATATTTATCAGTATCTGGTCGAGAAAAAAGGCAACCAAAATTTTATTACGGAAGTTTCTATGGATGAGGTTGAAAGTCCGCAAACTCCGGTTGATATGCTTTTTATTCTGAAGATGTTGGCTGACAAAGGTGTTCCTGCACAAACGATAGCACCGAAATTTACAGGCAGATTTAATAAAGGCGTCGATTATAAAGGTGATTTACAACAATTTGCCCGTGAGTTTGAAGAAGATGTATTGGTTATTGATTATGCAGTTCAAGAATTTGGTTTACCTAAAGAGTTGAAACTGAGTGTTCATTCGGGAAGTGATAAATTCTCTATTTACCCGATTATGGCTGGAATCATCAAAAAGCATGATAAAGGTTTACATCTGAAAACAGCCGGAACAACCTGGTTAGAAGAAGTAATAGGACTGGCAAAGGCTGGTGGCGAAGGACTCGTACTGGCAAAACAAATATATGCTAATTCGTACAACAGGAAGGATGAGTTATGTGCTCCTTATGCCGATGTAATTGAAATCGATGGTTCGGCTTTACCTTTGGTGGATGAGGTAAATTCATGGAGTAGTGAAAAATATGTTAATACTCTGCGCCATATTCCCGGTCATCCGGATTACAATGCAAATTTTCGTCAGTTAATACATGTTGCGTATAAAGTGGCAGCTGAAATGGGAGAGAATTATACCAATCTGCTAAAAAAGTATGCAGATGTAATCGGTGAATGTGTTGAGGAAAATATTTACGATCGTCATCTGAAACGTTTATTCAATATATAAATCAAAATTCAATCATCATGGAAAACTTATTTAATGTAAAAGGATTAGTGACTGTAATCACCGGAGGTGCTGGTATTTTAGGACGTGGTATGTCTGAATACATGTGTTTACAGGGAGCTAAGGTGATTATCCTTGACAGATGTCGTGACGCTGCAAAGAATCTCGAAGAAGAACTCAAAGGCAAAGGCTATGATGTTGCCAGTTATTGTTCAGACGTTCTAATAAAAGAAGATTTGGAAAATGTGGCTAGTCAGATTATAAAAGAATTTGGTCGTATCGATGTACTTGTTAATGCAGCCGGTGGTAATATGGCCGGAGCAACTATTCCTCCTGATAAAACTATCTTTGATCTGGAAATTGAAGCTTTTCGCAAAGTCGTTGATTTAAATTTATTTGGAACTGTTTTGCCAACGATGGTTTTTGCAAAAGTAATGGTGGAGCAAAAAAAGGGTAGCATCATTAACATTTCTTCTGAATCCGCAATTCGTCCGCTAACCCGCGTGGTAGGTTATAGTGCATCTAAGGCTGCAGTAACCAATTTTACCAAATACATGGCGACCGAACTAGCAACAAAATTCGGTGAAGGATTGCGCGTGAATGCCATTGCTCCTGGCTTCTTTCTTACAGAGCAAAACCGAACACTAATGACTAATCCTGATGGATCTCTGACAGCAAGGGGTGAGAAAATCATTAATCATACACCTTTTGGTCGTTTTGGCCAGCCTGAGGAGTTATTCGGTACCCTGCACTGGTTGGCAAGTGATGCTTCAAAATTTGTAACCGGTACGCTAACTGTAGTTGACGGAGGCTTTGATGCTTTTGCTATATAATTTTTTTTTGATTAAAATAATGCTTCCGGCTTCCGGAAATTAAATGATAATGATTATGATAACACTAAGAAAGAATTGCAAATACTCCTTAATGGTAGCAACAAGCATGGGTATTCGCATCACTCCGGTCAACGGACAACCTGTCCATAGCAGTAAATTGTTTGAAATGCAGGCAACAAGTGCTGAAACAAACGTCGCAAGTATTTCATCGTACCTGGGACTGCCCGTAAAGGTGCTGACGACTTTCGTTAAAGACAGCCCTATAGCTCAGTTGATTAAAGCTGATCTGCGTAGCCGTAACATGGACTTTGAAGGTCCTGAGGTGGCTCAGGGCGATCCATGGGGTTATCGTCACCAGTTTAATATTGCGGATAGTGGTTTTGGTTCACGTGGTCCACGCGTTTTAAACGATCGTGCCGGTGAGGTTGGACGTACGCTCAATGTAAAGGATTTTGATCTGGAACGCATCTTTGAAAAAGAAGGAGTACAGATTTTACATCTTTCAGGTCTGATTGGGGCATTATCGCCCGAAACCAGCAATTTCTGTCTGCAACTGGCACGATATGCAAAGAAAACCGGTACGCGCATCTCATTCGATCTTAATTACCGGGCTTCCTTCTGGAAAGGTCGTGATAAAGAACTACGTGAGATATTCACTGAAATTGCCTCTGTATCAGATATATTAATCGGTAATGAAGAAGACTTTCAACTCTGCCTGGGGATAAAAGGTCCCGAAGCCGGAGGCAAAGGAATTGAAGCTGAGATTGAAGGATTTAAGGCCATGATTGGACGTGTAAAAGAAGCATTTCCAAATGCTTCAGTCTATGCAACAACTTTGCGCCAGGTAATCAGTGCCAATGAACATTTATGGGGGGCAATTATGTTAGATGGTAATACCTGGAATATCATTGAGCCCAGAAAAATAAATGTGCTAGACCGTATTGGCGGAGGAGATGGCTTTGTGGGCGGTATGCTTTATGCCATTCTCAAAGGCTGGGAGTCTGAAAAATGGGCTCAGTTCGGCTGGGCAACAGGTGCTTTAGCGACAACATTCCTCACTGATTATGCTCAACCTGCTGATGAAGAACAGGTTTGGAGTATCTGGGGAGGAAATGCGAGGGTTAAACGATAATAAACAATAATCATGTTATACTACGAACGGGGTTCTGTCAACATAGAACTTACTTCAGAAGACCTGAGAAAAGGTTTGTATGAGGCGCTGAAAAAAATCGGTAACAAAAATAAAGTACTTGCCATTCCACCGGATTATACACGCTTACCGAGTCGTGCCGGTGAATTGACTGAGTATGCGTGGCAATATTATGGTGATACATTGACTGATGTACTACCGGCATTGGGGACACATTCACCAATGACAGATCACCAGATAGCACATATGTTCGGCTCTTTGCCGGCTTCGTTGATTCGTGAACACGACTGGCGCAATGATGTAATTACACTTGGTATGGTTCCGGCATCTTTTGTAAATGAAGTTTCGGAAGGAGCTGTCGATTTTCCATGGCCGGCTCAGGTAAATAAACTATTGCAGGATGGAAATTTTGATTTAATTTTGTCTATTGGTCAGGTGGTACCCCATGAAGTGGTGGGTATGGCGAATTATAATAAAAATATTTTTGTGGGAACCGGAGGTGTTGAGGGTATCAATAAGAGTCACTTTGTAGGCGCTGCCTACGGAATGGAACGTATGATGGGACATGCCGATACCCCTGTTCGCCGGATATTTAATTATGCTTCGGAACATTTTGCCAATCATTTGCCGATTGTTTATGTTCAAACAGTGGTAGGTTTAGATAAAAGTGATGGTAAGGTTAAGTGTCGAGGATTATTTATCGGTGACGACTTTGAAGTATTCGATAAAGCTGCTAAATTAGCCTTGGAAGTAAACTTCGAAATGCTGGACAAACCATTGACGAAAGTAGTAGTTTATCTTGATCCTACTGAATTTAAAAGCACCTGGTTAGGCAATAAATCGATTTATCGAACCCGCATGGCTATTGACGATGGAGGAGAATTGATTGTTATAGCTCCAGCATTGAAAGAATTTGGAGAAGATAAGGAAATCGACCGGCTGATTCGTAAATATGGCTATTTCGGTACACCTGCAACCCTGAAAGCATGTGATGAAAATGAGGAATTACGTAAAAATCTGAGTGCAGCAGCGCATCTTATTCACGGGTCTTCTGAAGGACGTTTCAATATTACTTATTGTCCGGGAAAAGGTGCTGAAAATCTAACTAAAACTGAAATTGAAGGCGTTGGATTTAATTATGCTGATATTGAAGAGGTAACGGCTAAATATAATCCTGAAATACTGAAAGATGGCTTTAATATGATGCCAGACGAAGAAGAGATATTTTACATCTCTAATCCCGCATTAGGATTATGGGCATACAGAGAAAGATTCAAATACTAAAAAATAATATTGACAGACAAACTTTTGTTCTCAACTTTTATAAAAAATAAATGAAAAACGTAAATTGGGGTATCATTGGCTGTGGTAATGTAACAGAACTTAAAAGCGGACCGGCATTCAATAAAGTAGAACATTCGCGATTAGTGGCTGTTATGCGTCGCAATGCTGCTTTGGCGGAAGATTATGCCAAACGTCACCATGTTCCCCGGTTTTATACTGATGCAGATCAACTGATCAACGATAGTGAGGTAAATGCGGTTTACGTTGCAACTCCTCCTGATACACATGCATTTTATGCTATAAAAGCCATGAAAGCCGGTAAAGCAGTGTATGTGGAAAAACCCATGGCACGGAATTATGCCGAATGTCAGGAAATAATTCGTGTATCAGAGGAAACGGGGATGCCTTTGTATGTTGCTTATTACAGACGGTCACTTGCAGCATTCCTGAAAGTAAAGGAACTGATTGAAAATGGCACAATTGGAAAGGTTCTTACCGTAAAAATACGTTTACACAAAGCAAAAGGTGAACGCGACAGGTTTCCTGAAAAACAAAGTTGGCATGTATTACCTGAAATCGCTGGAGCCGGTTATTTTTACGATTTGGGATCACATCAGCTAAATTATCTGGATTTTTTGCTGGGTCCGATAACGAAAGTAAATGGTATAGCACAAAATATTGCCGGTTATTATCCTGCAGAAGATACAGTCTCAGCTGTATTTACCTTTGATTCTGGTGTTGTTGGTACTGGTAGTTGGTGTTTTGTTGTCGACAAACAATGTGAAGAAGATATTATTGAAATTACCGGTACGGAAGGAAAAATTACATTTCCGTGTTTTGATAAAGGAAATGTTGATTTAATCACCAAAAATGACAGAATCACGCTCAACTTTGAAAATCATGAGAATATTTCCTTTTATCTGATTCAGCAGGTTGTTGGCGCTCTACGTGGAGAAAATGAATGTGTCAGCACCATGTATGCAGCTGCCCGTACCAACTACATCATGGAGCAAATAGTTAAATCGTACTATTCTGAACAAACTAATGATTTCTAATGTGACTAATGTAGTAAAAAATGAAAATAATCATCGACGATAAAATCCCTTATATCAACGGAGCTTTTGAAAAAGTTGCCGAGGTAATCTATCTGCCTGGTGCCAAAACAACTCCTGAGATCGTGAAAGATGCTGACGCCATCGTCACACGTACCCGCACCATTTGCAATAAGCAACTACTCGCAGGATCAACAGTTAAATTCATTGCCACAGCCACCATAGGCTATGATCATATTGATACGGAATATTGTGATGCAGCAGGTATCAAATGGACAAATGCACCCGGATGTAATTCAAAATCGGTAGAGCAATATATTGCTTCTGCTTTAATGGTATTGGCTGAAACAAAAAATCTGAAACTCAACGAACTTTGTATCGGAGTTGTGGGAGTTGGAAATGTGGGAAGCAAAGTGGCACGTTTATGTGAACTACTGGGAATGAAGGTTTTGCTCAATGACCCTCCACGACAAAGGGCCGAGAGTGAAGAGAAATTTGTGAGTCTTGATTATATTAAACAAAAAGCGGATATCATCACTTTACATGTTCCGCTGAATATGAAAGGTGAGGATGCAACTTATCATCTGGCTGATAAATCGTTTTTTGAAACTTTATCAAAGAAACCTGTACTTATCAATTCTTGCAGGGGAGAAGTCGTTGAAAACAAGTCGGTTAAAGAGGCATTAAAATCACGAAGAATAAGCGACTTTGTTTGTGATTGCTGGGAAAATGAACCTGATATTGATCTGGAATTACTAGCTATGACTACTCTGGCAACACCCCATATTGCAGGATATTCGAAAGATGGAAAAGCTACCGGAACAAAAATGAGCGTTCATGCCATCAGTGATTATTTTGGTCTTGGACTGAACAATTGGCAGCCTTCGGGAGTTGAATTACCATCTGAACCAGCTATCAGAATTGATGGCGAAAAATTAAGTGAACAACAAATTATTTCGAAGGCAATTCTGCATACGTACGATAT
The DNA here is from genome assembly GCA_034927265.1 of Paludibacter sp. Lineage (GTDB taxonomy): Bacteria > Bacteroidota > Bacteroidia > Bacteroidales > Paludibacteraceae > Paludibacter. The sequence goes on along the minus strand of JAYFQH010000019.1, from coordinate 58,565 downwards.
TCGTAAAGATGATATCCTGTTCAGAAATATACCCTCTGATTTTGAGAAACAAAGAGGAGATTACCCTACCAGAAGGGAATTTCCCGCGTACACAATTGAGGTAAATAATATTCCGGAAATAACTATAAATAAGTTAAAATTACTGGGGTTTAATACGAAAAACTAATTATCAATTACTACGGGTTTTAACCCGTGGAGTAAGAAAAAATATAAATCACTATCAATTACCACGGGCTTTAACCCGTGGGGTAAAAAAAGAGATAAAACAATATGAAACAAAAAGCAGACATTGGATTGATAGGTTTAGCCGTTATGGGCGAAAATCTTGTATTAAACATGGAAAGTAAAGGCTTTACAGTAGGAGTTTATAACCGCACTGTTGAAAAAGTCGATAAATTTATCAACGGTCGTGGAGCCGGTAAGAAATTCATTGGAGCACATTCTATCAAGGAACTGTGTGATTCCCTTGAAAAACCACGCAAAGTAATGATGTTGGTAAAAGCCGGAAAGGCGGTGGATGATTTTATCGAACTACTGATTCCTCATCTTGAACCAGGAGATATTATTATTGATGGAGGTAACACTCATTTCCCTGATACTGTTCGCCGTACTCAGTATGTGGAAAGTAAAGGGCTTCTTTATATCGGAACCGGCGTTTCGGGTGGTGAAGAAGGTGCACTTTTGGGACCATCCATCATGCCCGGAGGTTCTCCGGCAGCCTGGCTCGCAGTAAAGGATATTTTTCAGGCAATTTCAGCAAAAGTTGAAAACAACGTACCTTGTTGCGATTGGGTTGGTGAAGGTGGTGCCGGCCATTTTGTAAAAATGGTGCATAATGGTATTGAATATGGAGATATGCAGATTATTAACGAGGCATATCAGGTAATGAAAGATATGCTGGGTATGAGTGCTGATGAAATGCATGAGGTTTTCAAAGAATGGAATAAAGGTGACCTTGATTCATATCTGATTGAAATTACCAGAGACATTCTTGCTGTGAAAGACGAAGACGGCGAACCGTTGGTTGATAAGATTCTGGATACTGCCGGCCAAAAAGGTACGGGAAAATGGACTGGCGTTACAGCCCTCGATCTTGGAATACCTTTGACTTTAATTGGAGAGTCTGTTTTTGCCCGTTGTTTATCGGCTCAAAAAGACATTCGCGTAAAAGCTTCAAAAATAATTAGCGGCCCAAAAGTTAATTTCACAGGTGATAAAGCTCAAATGATCAGCGACCTGAAAGATGCTTTATTCGGAGCTAAAATTATTTCATACGCTCAGGGCTATAACCTGATGATGGAAGCTGCGAAGGAATACAAATGGAACCTTAATTATGGTGGTATCGCACTGATGTGGAGAGGTGGTTGCATCATTCGTTCAGTATTCCTCGGAAATATCAAGAAAGCATTCGATGCAAATCCATCGCTCGAGAATTTGTTATTGGATCCTTATTTTAAAGATGTGGTTGAAAAAGCACAGGCAGGATGGCGTCGTGTTTGTGCTGCGGCATTAACTAACGGAATTCCTGTTCCTGCACTGACCTCAGCACTATGTTATTTCGATGGATTCCGTAGCGAACGTTTGCCAGCCAACTTATTACAGGCTCAGCGTGATTACTTCGGTGCTCATACCTACGAACGTGTTGATAAACCCAGAGGAGAGTTTTTCCATACTAACTGGACGGGTAGAGGAGGGGACACTGCTTCCACCACTTACATCGTGTAGAGATTTATTTTTATAAAAATAAGTTTCTGTAAATCTTACAATTAGTATAAATAAATAAGGCTGATTCAATATAAAAGAATCAGCCTTATTTGTATTTGTCATCTCAATAATTAAATTCAATATTGCTCCATTTCATTTGGAAAATTCCCGGACTTTACATCTTCAACATAATGCTGTATCGCCTGGTTCATTACCATCTCCATGTTAGCGTATCTTCGGAGAAAACGTGGTGAGAAATCGTTGTTTAATCCAAGCATATCATGAATAACCAACACCTGACCATCAACGTAATGACCTGCACCAATTCCAATGACAGGTATGGTGAGTTCTTCGGCAACACGCTTTGCCAGTTTTGCAGGGATTTTCTCCAAAACAATAGAAAAGCATCCGGCCTCTTCCAATAAATGAGCATCACGAATGAGTCTTTCGGCTTCTTCTTCTTCCTGTGCCCTAACAGCATAAGTGCCGTATTTATTGATCGATTGAGGCATCAGTCCCAAATGTCCCATCACTGGAATACCTGCGCTCAACACCCGTTTAATGGATTCTATTACTTCTTCTCCACCTTCCATCTTGAGACAATCGCCGTGGGTTTCCTTCATTATACGTATTGCAGAACTGATGGCTTCCCTTGAATTACCCTGATATGAGCCAAATGGCATATCAATTACTACAAGTGCCCGTTTTACACCTCTGACAACTGATTTTGCCAGAAATATCATTTGATCTAAAGTAATGGGCAATGTAGTTGTATTTCCACACATTACGTTGGATGCGGAATCACCAACCAGAATTACATCCACCCCAGACTCGTCCACAATCCGTCCCATGGTGAAATCATAAGCTGTTAACATACTTATTTTTTCACCTCTTTTTTTCATTTCTATTAATCGTTGGGTAGTTACCCTACGTACATTTTCATAATGAATTGACATATCTTTTCAGTTTAAAACAGCAGCAAAGGTAGGTAATTAATTTTTAAAAATAACAATACAATTATTTTCATTTACGTTCGTTATATAAAATATTATTTACTTAAATATTAATGTTAACTCTAATGATTGTACGTAATTTTCTAAAAATAAAAAATTACCTTTGCAATCGGTTTAAAGATGATTGCGTATGAAAAAAGTCGACCCTTCCTTTCTGGAATCTTCTGTTCTGTCTAAATTTATTGCAATGAAATACTTATCCAGATGGATTGTATTGATGTTTGATATGGCTTTAAGTATTCTGGCTTATTTAATTGCAGTTTATGTGGCTGATAAGATCAAAACTGATCAATTAATAAATACAGGCTTTAGCAACATCCAGAGAATGGCAATTTTAATGTTCTTTCAACTTGTTTTCTATTGGTCATTTCATACTTATTCAGGTGTATTAAGGTATTCGAGTTTTGTCGATGCCATGAAAATTCTTCTGTCAATTGTTTTCAATGTATTCTTCATTTGTACTGTCAATCTGATACTTGTTTCTTTGTCGAAAGGTGTGCTTTTTTATTATTCTGAATTGGTAATATATGGCACATTGTCCTTCCTCTTTTTGCTGCTGACCCGCCTTTTTGTTAAATCTTCCTACGATTATCTTACCCAGCGCGGAGATTATATTACACCGGTAATGATATATGGAACTAAATCTGCTGCCATTGGTATTGCTAAAATGCTTATGTCAGAACAGGTAGGATCTAAATATAAACTCGTAGGTTTCATTGATGATGATAAAAGTGCCAGTGAAAAAATGATCATGGGTGTAAAGGTGTACCACTTGAATGATGATACCCTGAGAAATATCATTGCAAAAAAATGTAAATCCATTATTATATCTCCTGTAAAACTTAATCAGGTAAATTCTTCAAACATCCTGGAAAAATTTATTGATAATAACCTGACCATCCTTTCTTTACCTCCGATGAATATATGGAAAAACGATATTCCAAGCATCGGACAGATAAAATCAATACAAATCGAGGATTTACTTGAACGCCCACAAATCAATATCTCAACCGACAATATTGCTTCTCAGTTGAAAGATAAAGTGGTACTTGTTACTGGTGCCGCCGGATCAATTGGAAGTGAAATTGCTCAGCAAGTGTTGAAATTTGATACAAAACTGGTTGTCCTGCTCGACCATGCCGAATCGCCAATGCATGATCTGAAACTGGAATTACAGGAAAAATATGAAGATAAAAACGTTACAGTATTCTTGGGTGATGTACGCAATAAAGACCGAATGGATTTTATGATGGACCTTTACCGACCGGACATTATCTACCACGCTGCTGCCTATAAACATGTACCAATGATGGAAGATTATCCTGTGGAAAGCGTGCAGGTCAATGTGTTGGGCACCAAGACATTGGCTGACCTGGCGGTAAAATATCGCGTGGAAAGATTTGTGATGGTATCAACTGATAAAGCTGTAAATCCGACCAATGTAATGGGAGCTTCCAAACGAATTGCCGAAATCTATGTGCAATCGCTGTATCGAAAGCTTCATGCAACAATGAATGGAACCACAACTAAGTTTATCACTACACGTTTTGGTAATGTATTGGGCTCCAGCGGATCTGTTATTCCGTATTTTAAAAAACAAATTGAAAATGGCGGACCGGTAACTGTGACGCATCCTGAAATCATACGTTACTTCATGACGATCCCTGAAGCATGTATGCTTGTTCTTGAAGCTGGTTCTATGGGACATGGAGGTGAAATTTACATTTTTGATATGGGGAAACCGGTGAAAATTGTTGACCTTGCACGAAAAATGATCCGACTGGCCGGATATATTCCTGAGGAAGATATAAAAATTGTGTATTCAGGACTTAGACCAGGAGAAAAGCTTTTTGAGGAACTACTGAATAAAAAAGAATATACCCAAAATACTCACCATCCAAAAATTATGATTGCAAACGTGCAACAATATGATTTCGACAAAGTTTCGGTACTCATCGATAAACTTATCAATTACAGCAAATTATGTAAAGACTATTTGACTGTTTCAACGATGAAAAAAATTGTACCGGAATTCAAAAGTAAGAATTCTCAATATGAGCGATTAGATATATGATTTCAATTGAACAATTACGTGTTGAATTTAGCGGTGTCCCGCTGTTTGATGATATAAGTTTTTTAATCAATGCAAAAGATAGAATTGCCCTCGTCGGAAAAAACGGCGCGGGCAAAACTACTTTATTGAAGCTGCTATCTGGAAAAATGTCACCGACCAAAGGAAGAATTACTCTTCCCAAAGATTTGACTGTCGGATACTTACCTCAGCATATGATTCATAATGAAGGCACTACTGTTATACAGGAAGCCGAAAAAGCATTTGAACATATCACTGCCATAGAACAGGAAATTGAACAAATGAGCCGGGAACTAATCGAGCGGACCGACTATGAAAGCGATGAGTATCATCGGATTATAGATAAACTGACTCATACTCAGGAACATCTTCAAATCATTGGAAATGGTAATTTTCAGGCTGAAATTGAAAAAACTTTGTTTGGACTGGGTTTTATGCGTTCTGATTTCAATCGTGCCTGTTCTGAATTCAGTGGTGGATGGAGAATGCGTATTGAACTTGCAAAAATAATTCTTCAACGTCCTGATGTTCTTTTACTGGATGAACCCACCAATCATCTCGACATCGAATCTATCCAGTGGCTCGAGAATTTTCTGATCAGTTCGGGCAGTGCTGTTGTACTTGTTTCGCACGACAGGGCATTTATCGATGCTGTTACCACACGTACAATTGAGATTTCACTTGGTAAAATATATGATTATCAGGTGAATTATTCAAAATATGTTCAACTGAGGAAAGAAAGACACGAACAACAGGTACGAGCTTACGAAAACCAACAAAAGATGATTCAGGATACTGAAGACTTTATCGAACGTTTTCGTTATAAAGCGACTAAGTCAGTTCAGGTGCAATCACGTATCAAACAACTTGAAAAACTTGAACGTCTGGAAGTTGATGTGGAAGATAACTCTCGCCTGCACCTGAAATTTCCACCTGCACCTCATTCGGGCATCATTCCTGTTGAAATTGAGCATCTTTCGAAAGCCTATGGCGATCATTTAGTCTTAGATAATATCGGCTTGATCATCAACCGTGGTGAAAAGGTGGCTTTTGTCGGCAAAAATGGTGAAGGTAAAAGTACGCTGGTGAAATGCATTATGGATGAAATTCAGTATGCCGGCAAACTGAAACTTGGACATCTTGTAAAAATTGGTTATTTTGCTCAAAATCAGGCGTCGTTATTGGATGAAAACCTGACGGTATTTCAAACGATTGATAATGTTGCTGTGGGTGATATCCGTACCAAAATAAGGGACATACTCGGCGCATTCATGTTTGGCGGAGAAGCTTCTGAAAAAAAAGTAAAGGTTTTGTCCGGGGGTGAACGCTCACGGCTCGCTATGATCAAATTATTACTCGAACCGGTTAACCTGCTCATTCTTGATGAGCCTACAAATCACCTTGATATGCGTTCAAAAGATGTACTGAAAGAAGCCATTAAGGCTTTTAACGGGACTGCCATCATCGTCTCACACGACAGGGAATTTCTTGATGGACTAGTTACCAAAATATATGAGTTTGGTAATAAGAAAGTCAGAGAACATCTGGGAGGAATCTATGATTTTCTTCAGAATAAAAAAATGGAAACGCTGCAGGAACTTGAAATAAATACTGTTTCAAAGAAAACTGATTTTATTGATGAAAAAGTTACTTCAGAAAACAAACTGAATTATGAAGCACGTAAAGAGTTGAATAAGAAAATCAGAAAAGCTGAAAAAGATGTTAATGATGCTGAGAATATTATCTCTACGCTGGAAAACGATATTAAAATTATGGAAAATCAAATGCAACAAACTGAAGTAGCTTCAGATACTGAATTTGTGATAAAATTTCAGAAAAAACAGCGCGAACTTGAGCAAAAAATATATGAGTGGGAAATCCTGAATGAAGAGCTTGATAAACTAAAACAAAACTGATATGGCGGCAAAATTATACTTGTTTCCCACCCAGTTAGGCAATACTGATTTCAATCAGATATTACCGGCATTTAACATTCAACTGATTGCGAATATTAAATATTTTATCGTAGAAGATCTTCGTTCTGCCAGGCGATTCCTGAAAAAATGTAATAGCAATATTGACATTGATAGTCTGACATTTTACATTTTAAATCAACACACGACGTCTGCTGAAATATTATCATTCATTGATCCTCTGAAAGCAGGTCATGATATGGGATTATTGTCTGAAGCTGGTTGCCCGGCTATTGCTGATCCCGGTGCCGACGTGGTAGCCATGGCACAGGAAAGTCACTTTCAAATAATACCTCTGATTGGACCTTCTTCCATTATACTTGGACTGATGGCTTCGGGATTCAACGGACAAAGTTTCGCTTTTAATGGTTACCTGCCCATTCAGGATAATGAAAGAGCAAAAACACTCAAAAAACATGAAAACAGAATATATTCGGAGGGTCAAACTCAGATTTATATTGAAACTCCATACCGTAACATGAAAATACTTCGTGATTTTATTGAAACCTGTCAGCCGGAAACAAGATTATGTATTGCTGCAGATATCACTTTACCGTCAGAATTCATACGTACAAAATCTCTCAGAAACTGGAAAAAAGACTTACCGGACCTTAATAAACGTCCATGCATTTTTCTACTTTATTGCCCGTGACTGCACATATCAATATGAAATGTGCAGTTATTGAATTATTATTAGTAATTTTGCAATGCTATTAAAATAAAAAACTGAAAAATGCACAAAGAGATTCACCTTAAAGCGCTTACACTAAAATCGTTAATTGACAATTCTATAAGTGAATTTGCTGATAATCCATCGATTTCTTTTGTAGAAGGTAAACCGATAAATTACAAAACGCTGGGTCGGGAGATAGATAGGGTAGCAGATATGCTTTATTCATCAGGACTCAAAAAGGGAGATAAAGTAGCTTTATTTAGCCATAACATGCCCAATTGGGTAATTGCATTTTTCGCTGTTGTTTCTAAAGGATTGGTAATCATACCAATATTACCTGATTTTTCGGAAGAAGAAACAAAAAATGTGCTGAATCATTCAGAAACAACGGCTATATTCGTAAGCGAACGACTCTACAACAGAATAGAAAATGCAGATATACCAACGCTAAAAACAGTTATTAAACTGGATGACTTTTCTATTATCAAAGGAGGAAACATTGAAAAAGTAAAAAATAATGATCCTGTCGAAGTAAATGAATCAGATATGGCTGCCATTATCTATACTTCGGGTACTACGGGGCGCTCAAAAGGCGTTATGTTAAGTCACAAAAACATAACTTTTGTAGCAGCAGCATCTTTTCACGTTTTTCCAATTAATTCTGAAGACGTTTTTCTTTCCTTTTTACCACTTTCTCATACTTATGAAAATTCGATTGGAATGCTTTATCCTATCATGTATGGGGCTTCCATTTATTATCTGGAGAAACCACCCACAGCAACAGCTTTACTTCCCGCAATGGCAAAAATACAGCCAACAATGATGTTGTCGGTTCCGTTAATTATGGAAAAGATTTTTAAGGTGCAGGTGCAGGGAAAATTTGCTAAAAATCGTTTTACAAGAATGATCTATAAGACTCCTCTGTTTCGGAAAATTATTCACCGGATAGCTGGCAAGAAATTATATAAAACTTTCGGAGGACGTCTCAAATTTTTCGGTATTGGTGGTGCTAAACTGGATGCACGCGTTGAACGCTTCCTTAAAGAAGCTAAAATGCCCTATGCAATCGGTTATGGTTTAACAGAAACAGCCCCATTACTGGCAGGTGCTATCCCTTTTTATACAAAATTACAGTCAACTGGCTTTGCTATCAGAGGTGTCCAGTTGAAAATTCATGAACCAGATGCCAGGGGCATTGGCGAAATATGGGCAAAAGGTCCCAATGTGATGATGGGATACTATAAAAACCCCGAAGCAACTGCTGAAGTTCTGGTTGAAGATGGTTGGTTCCGAACGGGTGATTATGGTAAGTTTGATCGTCAGAGACGATTGTATATTAAAGGACGATTAAAGAATATGATTGTAGGTTCCAGTGGTGAAAACATATATCCTGAAGATATTGAGTCTGTTATTAACAACAATCAGTATGTATTGGAATCGCTTGTAGTGGAAGAAGACGGCTATTTGGTGGCAAAAGTATTACTGGACCTGGAAACGCTTGAAAAGCATTACGAACATCTTAAAAATATCATCGAAGAGAAAAAACTACAGTATCATGAATGGGTGGAACATTTTACAAAAGAACTAAATTCTAAACTCAATAAAGTTTCTCAGATTAAGAGAGTCGATTTGATTGATAATGCGTTTGAAAAAACGGCATCACAAAAAATCAAAAGATTCATGTATACAAAAAAACAAAAAAAATGATTTAAGCTACATTCTTTCTAAATCTCTCTTAGCATCTTTCTCCTTGATTGATTGTCTTTTATCATAATTTTTTTTACCGCGGGCCAAACCAATCTCCAGTTTGGCCAAACCTTTTTCGTTAATAAACAATTTGGTAGGAACAATTGTCAGTCCGGTTTCTCGGGTCGCTCTGCTTAACTTATGCAATTCTTTTTTGTTTAAAAGTAATTTTCTGTCACGGCGAACATCATGATTATTGTAGGTTCCAAAAAAATAAGTTGCGATATGCATGTTTTTTACCCATAATTCATCTTGATTGAAAGTGCAATAAGTATCTGTTAATCCTGCTTTTCCATCACGAATTGACTTTATTTCAGTTCCAAAAAGCTGAATTCCAGCCGTATAACGTTCCAGAATTTCGTAATCGAAAGTAGCTCTTTTATTTTTTATAAGAATATTGGATGAATAATGCATGCGTTCGTAATTGGTTATTTATAATACAATGCAAAAGTACAACAAATATTCTTTGGATATTTAACTACTGATAAAATTGCTTTATCTTTGCTTTGTAAATCCGACATAGATATAAATCTATAAAGAACACTATAATCTCTTGGTAAAACATAACTAATCACAGAAATACACTGTTCGTTTTGTTATACCGGAACTCCATAATAGCTCGGAAAGAAAAAACAAAAGTATGAAATCAGAAATAAAATTAAAGGTAGCGGGACTGGTATATAATCAGAGTGTTGTTGGTACCTACGGACTTGTATTGGCAGAAGAATATGGTTCAAGACGTTTCTCTGTCATGATCGGAGAACCTGAGGCACAATCCATCGCGTTGAAGATGAATCACAAAAAATCACCTCGTCCGTTAACTCATGATTTGATTTTGACTATTTTAAGTGTTTTCGGAGCTAAAATAGAGAAAGTGCTCATCTATGATATGATCAATGATGTATTTTACTCTGAGTTGCATCTGAGAAAAGGAGAAATGTCAATGGTTGTTGATGCACGTACTTCCGACGCAATTGCATTAGCCGTTAGATCTGATTGCGAGATATTTATTAAAGAAGAAATCATGAATATTGTGGGAATGGATATTGAAACTGAAAATACTGATGCATCACAAAATGAAACATCAGAAAATGTCGATGCGGAACAGCTTACCCCAGAAGAACTTGAGATGCTATCGCTGGAAGATCTCGAAGAGTTATTAAATCTTGCCGTAACAGAAGAAAAATACGAACTTGCCGTTAATCTCAGGGATGCCATTAAAAAGAAAAAAGCTCCTGAGAATCGATAAAAAATCACTTGTAATATCCAAAAAAAAGTATTACTTTAGCGTGATTTTTTAAGAAGTAAAGAAGTAAAAAACTAAATTGAGATGATTGATCAAGACAGAATTATTAAAGTTAACATTGACGAAGAAATGAAATCTTCGTACATCGACTACTCTATGTCGGTGATTGTTTCCCGTGCATTACCTGACGTTCGTGACGGTTTTAAACCGGTTCACCGCCGGGTTCTTTTCGGGATGAATGAACTGGGAAACAACTCGGACAAACCATATAAAAAATCAGCCAGAATTGTAGGGGAGGTGATGGGTAAGTATCACCCGCATGGTGACTCTTCCATTTATGGAACATTGGTAAGAATGGCACAACCATGGTCGATGCGTTACGCGCTCGTTGATGGTCAGGGAAACTTCGGCTCAGTTGATGGTGATAGCCCTGCAGCAATGCGTTATACGGAGGCCCGCTTACAGAGACTTGCTGAGGAAATGCTTGTTGATATTAATAAAGATACTGTTGATTTTCAGTTAAATTTTGATGACACATTAAAAGAACCAGTGGTTTTGCCCACACGCATTCCAAATCTGTTGATAAACGGTTCTTCCGGTATTGCTGTTGGTATGGCGACCAATATGGCTCCACATAACCTTTCTGATGTTGTTGATGCTATTGTGGCTTATGTTGATAACCCTGAAATTGAAATAGCTGAACTGATCAAATACGTAAAAGCTCCCGATTTTCCTACCGGAGGTATCATTTACGGTTATGCCGGCGTTAAGGAAGCTTATGAAACAGGACGTGGCCGTGTGGTAGTACGTTCAAAGGTAGATATTGAATCTGATTCTTCGGGACGTGATAAGATTGTGATCAATGAAATTCCATATCAGGTAAATAAGGCTGAATTGATCAAAGCAATTGTTGCGCTGATTGATGAAAAGAAAATTGAAGGAATTGCACATATCAACGATGAATCGGATCGCGAAGGAATGCGTATTGTTATTGATATAAAAAGGGATGCTAATGCTTCAGTAGTACTTAATAAACTGTATAAATTTACAGCATTACAATCTTCATTCAGTGTCAACAATATCGCTTTGGTAAATGGCCGCCCACGCATGCTTAACCTCAAAGATCTCATTCATCATTTTGTTGAACACCGACATGAGGTCGTGATTCGCCGTACACGCTTTGAACTTGCCGAGGCTGAAAAGAGAGCTCATCTGCTTGAGGGCTTTATGATTATTCTTGATAATCTCGACGAAGCTATACGTATCATCCGGGATTCTAAAACTCCTGATGAAGCCCGCACACGTTTAATGGAAAGTTTTGGCTTGTCTGACATACAATCGAGAGCTGTTGTTGAAATGCGTCTGCGTCAGCTTACCGGAATGGAGCAGGATAAATTACGGGCAGAATACGAAGAGGTGCTGGCTTTGATTGCACGTTTGAAAGAAATTCTGGAAAAGATTGAATTGCGAATGGCCATCATCAAAGATGAATTGATTGAGGTTAAGGCAAAGTACGGAGATAAAAGACGTACTGAGATTGTATACGCTTCGGAAGAATTTAATCCTGAAGATTTCTATGCTGATGATGAAATGATCATCACAATTTCACGTTTTGGTTATATCAAGCGTACTGCATTAGCAGAATTCCGTGCACAGGGAAGGGGAGGAGTCGGTTCTAAAGGAAGTGATTCACGGGATGAAGATTTTATTGAATATATATATCCTGCATCGATGCACAACACCATGCTTTTCTTTACTCAAAAAGGAAAATGTTACTGGTTAAAGGTATATGAAATTCCGGAAGGAAGTAAAAATTCAAAGGGACGAGCTATTCAGAATATGCTGAACATTGATTCTGATGATAAGGTAAACGCCTTTATTCGTGTGAAAGGCCTCGATGATAAAGAATATATTAATTCTCACTATATAATCTTCTGTACCAAAAATGGGATTGTCAAAAAGACTGCGCTTGAGGCGTATTCCCGTCCACGTGTCAATGGGGTTAATGCCATTAATATCAGGGAAGATGACAAAGTAATACAGGTTCGTCTGACTGATGGCGATTCTGAAATTATTATGGCTAACCGTAACGGACGGGCTATCCGTTTCCACGAATCAAAAGTACGTGTGATGGGCAGAACGGCTACAGGAGTTATTGGTATGCAACTTGATGAGGATGGGCAGGATGAAGTTGTTGGTATGATTTGTGTTAAGAAAGATTCGGGAGAAACCATCATGGTAGTATCGCAACAGGGATATGGAAAGCGCTCTCTCCTTGATGATGAAGAAGGTGAACCTATCTATCGGATTACCAATCGTGGTGGAAAAGGAGTTAAAACCATCAATATCACTGAAAAAACCGGGAAACTTGTTGCCATCAAAAGTGTGAACGACGATAATGACCTTATGATTATTAACATTTCCGGCATTACTATCAGACTACATGTAGCAGATATCCGTGTCATGGGAAGAGCTACACAGGGGGTACGTCTGATAAATCTTGAAAAAAGAAACGACGAAATAGCATCTGTATGTAAGGTGCTGACTGAAAATGAAGAAGAAGTAATAAATGAGGTTACTGATACTGAAAATGATCAAAACGATGTTGCTACTGAACAAACAGAACAGCAGGAGCAATCAGAAGAATAAATGACAAAAATGTGATATATTATTTATAAAGAAAACAATTTATTAAATTAGACAATTATGAAAAAAGTAATTTGGTCGCTTTTTTTACTTTTAAGTGTGAACATCTTATGTAGTTCTCTCTATGCGCAAAAGAAAAACGTTTCTAAAGCAAAGAATCTCTCTTTGATGGAAACTCCTGACTTTAAGGGAGCACGTGAATCTATTCAGTCTGCGCTGAAAGACTCTACAACAAAGAACGCACCAATGACATGGTATGTTGCCGGCCTTATTGGATACAAAGAAAATGAAGCATTCTTTAAGGAACAGGTGTTGGGCAAAAAAATTGACTTTGTAAAAAAGGGTGAAGCTATTGTCGAATCTATTGATTATTTGAAAAAAGCTTATGAATTGGATCAAAATCAATTCGATAAGAAAGGCAAAAAAATCAAACCCAAATATGATTCGGAAATCAAAACAATGTTTAAAGAATATTACGAAGATCAAAATAACTTATTCAGTTATGCTGCTGTGTTGTTTGATGAAAAGAAAGATTATAAAGGAGCACTCAACGTTTTTGAAACTTATCTGGATATTCCAAAGCTGCCTTATATGAAAGATGTTGTAAAAATGGACACTACTTATACTAAGGTGAAGTATTATACAGCTTTAGCTGCCAGAAATGCTGAAAACTGGCAAAAAGCTATAGAAATACACGAAGATATGAAAGATGATGGATTCCAAACATCTTTTGTTTATCAGTTACTTTATGAAGAGTATGTTCAGTTGAAAGATACGGCAAATTTTATTAAAACATTAGAAGAAGGATTTCAGAAAATGCCGGAAGAACCATGGTTCATTCAAAATTTGATCAACTATTATATTTCAAACAATATGATCAAGGAATCAAAAATGTATATTGCAAAAGCGATCGAAATATCTCCTGATGTAGCTGTTTATCATTATGTTAAAGCAAAAATAGATGAAGTTGAGAAAAACTTTGTTGATGCTCGTGCAGCTTACAACAAAACTATTGAACTCGATCCTAAATATGCTGATGCTTATAATGGAATTGGTGTTCTTATCCTTGAGGAAGGGCAGAAAATACTCGACGATGCCGCTTATAAATCTGATAAGGAATTCAATCTTGCGAAGAAAAAAGCCGACGAAGTTTTCAAAACTGCCATCGATTATTTCCTTAAAGCTTCTGAATTGAATCCTGAAGAACTTACCTATAAAAGAAATCTCAGAATGTTATATTATCGTCTTGGCATGAGCAAAGAACTGGAAGCAATTGAAAAGGAATTAGGATATTAACTGAGCCTGATCACATACAAAAAACAGGGTGTCCCCAAAAACTTGGACACCCTGTTTTTTGTATTACTAAATTAAAGTATAACAATCAAAAGTCGGTGTGTAAATGACAAAACCAACAGGATTATCAGATCATTAATTGAATTGAATTGAATCACATTCTTCGTGATATGCCATAAGTTGGAATACTTTCTTTTCTAAAACGATTAATCGCCGTTACAACAAAAGTGTAATATCCCCTGAATTCAGTCGGCATTTTTTTCAAATCTACGTTGTTTTCTGTCGTTATTGTAAGAATACTTTCCGGATTATTCATATCTCCTACCTTCTTACCTTTAAATGCATAAACTATGTAACAGGCAATCTTATCACCATCTTCCTTTTCTACTCTATCCCAGAGTAGGATAGTTTCATTATGATCTTTTAATATCCTTATATTCTGAGGTTGTGTAGCTGCATTACCATTACCATTACCATTACCATTTCTACTTTCCGGACAAATCGCTTTATATTTATAAAAGTTTGTCTTCAAACTATCATTTAATCCTTGTAGGTTTTTCAGAAATGATTTAGCACTAAAAAACATAGCTCCGGATACTTCGGGATATTTTTGATTCAATCTTAACTGGCGTGCTAATTCGTTTGGCTTTTTCCAGGCCGGTTCAGTTTTAATTCCCAACGCTGAAGCATACAGCCCAATGTATAGGTTTCTATTAAAAGAATTCTCAGACCACCATTTAAGTAAAACTTCATAATCGGCTACTTTTTTGCCAATTTCCCAATACAGCTGTGGTACAACATAATCAATAGTGCCATCTTTCAACCATTTCAGAATGTCGGCATATAAATCGTCGTAATTCTGTATTCCTGCACGGGTGGCTGAACCTGACGGATCAACATTATCATTCCTCCATACACCAAATGGAGAAACACCGAAATCAACCCAGGGTTTGACATTTTTAATAGTTTGATGTAACTCTTCGATAACCATATTGACATTGTTTCTTCTCCAATCAGCTTTATTGGTATATCCTCTGGGGAATTTTCTGAAAGTTTCATTGTCAGGAAAGTCCTTGCCATCAACTGGATAAGGATAAAAATAATCATCAAAATGTATGGCATCTACATCATACCTCTCGACCATGTCTTTTACAACCTGATTCAAGAAATCTCTGGTTTCATCAAGTCCTGGATCAAAATAATATTTGCCGCCATAATTTACGAACAGATCACGTTGTTTATTATAAAGATGGTCTTTACTAAGACTGTTTATTCCGTTTCCATTCATTACTCTATAAGGATTCAACCATACATGAACTTCCATACAACGACGGTGTGCTTCTTCAATTATGAACTGAAGCGGATCATAGTAGGGATCTGGCCGCTTACCCTGAGTTCCGGTAAGATATTTTGACCACGGTTCTAAAGGTGAAAGAAAAAATGCATCAGCTGTCGGACGTGCCTGAAAGACAATGGTATTGATATTATTTTGAGCAAGGCCATCTAACATCTGCCTCATTTCTTGCTGTTGCTGACGCGAATTTACACTACGATTGAGTGGCCAATCGATATTCTCAACAGTAGCAATCCATGCGGCACGCATTTCTCTTTTTTTATGCTGTGCAATCAAACTAACATGAATTGTTAATACGAAAAATAAAATGATATACTTAAACTTCATCTAATATTGGGTATAGTTTGTTGATTTAACACAAAAGTAATAAATTTTTCCGGATATTTGTTTCCTTATTTATAGACAATAGCTTTGATTAAGCCGAAAAATATGTGTAATTTTGTAAAGAAATAAAATTAACTGAAATGCTGAATAAGAAACTTACTATAGCTTTGGTTGCACACGATCAACGCAAAGCAGACATGGTAGAATGGGCTGTATATAATGCTACCATGTTATCCAAACATAAATTGGTTTGTACTGGAACCACAGGAGGATTGGTTAAACAAGCCTTTGAAGAAAAAGGTATTGATGCTGAAATAGTATGCGTGAATTCGGGTCCGATGGGTGGTGATGCAGAAATTGCTGCACTCGTAGTACAAAAAAAAGTAAATCTTTGTGTGTTTCTGATTGATGATTTAAATGCTCAACCACATGAAGCTGATATCCAAATGCTGCTTCGCCAGTGCAGGGTACATAATATTCCTATCGCTTGCAACAGGTATAGTGCTGACTTGATGATTACTAGCGAATTATGGGATAACGACGAATATATTCCGATCCCTCCGAGATATATAAAATTTAACAGAGAATCCTGAGTTGACAAACAATAAAAAAGTATCGAGAGATGATTGAGATTATTCCTGCGATTGATTTAATTGACGGAAAATGTGTGCGTTTATCGCAAGGAGATTATTCAAAAAAAATAGTTTATAACGAAAATCCGCTGGAAGTTGCAAAGATGTTTGCTGACGCAGGTATAAGACGACTCCATTTAGTTGATCTGGATGGCGCAAAAGCTCATCATATAGTAAATCATAAAGTGCTACAAACCATTGCTTCTAGAACCAGTTTAATTGTAGATTTTGGAGGTGGACTGAAATCAGATGATGATTTAAGAATCGCTTTCGAATGCGGTGCTTCAATGATTACTGGTGGCAGTATCGCAGTTAAAAACACAGAGACGTTCGTCTCATGGATAGAAAAATTTGGTGCTGATAAAATTATTCTTGGTGCTGATGTTAAAGATGAAAAAATTGCTGTAGGCGGCTGGCTTGAAACAACCTCAATTGAACTCATGCCATTTATAAAAAATTATGTTCAAAAGGGCGTCAACAAGGTTATTTGCACCGATATAAGCAAAGATGGAATGCTACAGGGACCAGCTATTGATTTGTATAAAAAAATATTAATAGGGCAACCTGATTTATATCTAATTGCAAGTGGCGGAGTTAGCTCTGTCAACGACATTGAAATTCTTATGGAGAATAAAGTCCCCGCAGTCATTACAGGCAAAGCAATTTATGAAGGAAAAATTAAATTGCCGGACTTAAAAAGGTTTTTCTGAAGCTTCCTGAAAGGGACTCACACAAATAATTCCTTAATTTTGTTAGTGTCCAAAATTCTGTACTCTTTTTTATTGATTGATATAATGCCTTCTTGTACCATTTCTGATAAACTACGGGCAAGTGAAGGACGTGCAACTCCGAAAAGTTCAGCCAATTCACTCTGATTTCTGTTGATATGAAATGGCTTTGTAGTGTCTTGTGCTTGTTCAATCAAATAATGAGCAATTTTCCCCTTAATGGTCTTGATGGAAAGTAATTGAAGTCTGTTCGTCAGAAACTGCGTCCTGTTTGCATTGTGAGTCAGATAATTCTGCATAAAATCTGGATTCGTCATCATCATTCTCATTATCTCAGATTTAGGAATTTTTATAATTTCAACTTCCTCCAGAGTGGTAATATCCACGGGAAAGTGATTATTATCCGAAAATAAAAATGCCGGGGCAAGTGGACGTGGTGCTTTAATAATCTCTATCCCAAGTATATTTCCATTCTCAGTGATCATTTCTGTTTTAACAGACCCTAAAGTCAGCATATACAAAGCATCACAAACATCACCCTGTCTGATAATCAATTCATTCTTAGGATACACTTTGGTCGTACATTTTAAATCGTCTAAAAAAGCTTCCTCGTCTTCAATATTTAAATTGCCACAAATAGGACAGGAATCAAAGTCTTTATGTTTCATTTTTGCTTTATTATTGATGTAAAATTAGTAAAAACATATATTATCACAAAAAATAAACTCAAATGTAACATTTGTTACAGTTTTTTTGTTCATAGATATATACTTTTGTAGCAAGAAAGAAAATAATAATCATTTTCATAAAATTTTAAAACTATGAGTGAATACAAGTTTAATCCAAGCGCAGTAAATAAGGGATTTCCAAAAGGTGAAAAATTTAGTTTTTCCCAAAGTGTTGCATATGCAGATGGTTCAATTGTAAGTAAAATTCTTTTACGTAATGAAAAAGGTAATGTAACGCTCTTTGCTTTTGATCAGGGTGAAATTTTGAGTGAACATACTGCACCCTACGATGCAATTGTCCAAATACTTGATGGTAAAGCAGAGGTAATCATTGACGGTAAGCCTCATGAACTTATTGCTGGCGAAAGCATCATTATGCCGGCCAATATTCCACACGCCTTAACAGCTGTTGAACGTTTTAAAATGCTGTTGATTATGATAAAAGGTTAATCTACCATTCAAATAATGAAACGAACAATTATAAAAATCGACGACGAACTCTGCAATGGTTGTGAGGCTTGCGTACAGGGATGTCATGAAGGAGCACTTCAGATGATTGATGGTAAAGCCCGTTTAATTAGCGAGTTATTCTGCGACGGGCTTGGTGCCTGCATCGGGGAATGTCCGGTTGGCGCAATCACTCTGGAGGAAAGAGAAGCAGAACCATATGATGAAATAGCCACATTGCTGCGAATGATTCCCAAAGGGGAAAATACCATTATCGCTCATCTTAAACACTTAAAAGAACACGGTGAGTTTGAGTATTTAAAACAAGCAGTAACCTATCTGAAAACAAATCAAATACCTGTAGATTTTTCTATTGTTCACAATATGGTTGTTCCATCACATAACCATACAGGAGGTGGATGCCCCGGAAGCAGAGAAATCTCATTCTCATCACCAAAAACGGTCACATCGGGCTTTAAAATGGTAGCACCAGTCGTGTCAAAACCCTCAGCCACAGAACTTCGACAGTGGCCGGTTCAACTTCATCTGTTGAATCCACATGCAGGTTATTTCCAGGGAGCTGATGTTGTATTAGCTGCTGACTGTGTCCCGTTTAGTTTCCCTGATTTTCACAACAAGTTTCTTGCAGGTAAAAGTCTTGCAATTGCCTGCCCAAAACTGGATTCGAATAAAGAATCATATGTTGAAAAACTAAAGTTGATGATTAAAGATTCAAAGATCAATACTTTATATGTGGTAATTATGGAAGTTCCCTGTTGTGGTGGTTTGTTAAGCCTTGCTATGAAAGCAGTGAATGAAGCAGGCAGAAAAATTCCTGTCAAACTTTCAGTTATAGGTATTAAAGGGGAAATTCTTGAGGAAGAGTGGGTCTGATTATCAAAGTATTAATTTCATTAGGGACACTGTCCAATAAATTGTGTAAATGAAAAACTACAGGGATCCGTTCCTGTAGTTTTTTTCTTTCCAAACCCCTCATGGATTTTTGGGAGGGGATTCGAAAAGAAAAAAACATGATTAGTTAGTAAAGAATAATTAATTTTGTAAACATTTAATTTTATGGACATTCCCAAAGATTTATTAAACAAGGAATTTCTTTCTCAATTTAAGACAGAGGAAGATGTAAGTAAATTTCTCACGGATTTGCATGCTCGTGTGTTAGAGCAAATGCTTGAAGGAGAAATGGACTCTCATTTAGGCTACCAGAAGCACTCAATAGAGGGCAATAACTCAGGTAACTCCCGCAATGGGAAGTATCCCAAGAAGATCCAAACTCATTATGGAGAGTCGGTAATAGAAGTTCCCCGTGACCGAGAAGGAGAGTTTGAGCCCCTTGCTGTTCCCAAGCATCAAAGCAGAGGTTTATCTATTGAAAAACTGGTTATTTCTCTTTATGCCAAAGGGATGAGTGTGTCGGATATAGAAGAAGAAATGAAGGAGATATATGGCATTAGCTTATCAACTTCAGCTATATCCATAATAACCAACAAAGTTACTCAAGCAGCCATAGAATGGCAGAACAGACCCCTGGAGAGTCTTTACCTGATTGTTTGGATGGACGGTATTGTATTCAAAGTCCGTGATCAGGGTAAAGTAGTAAACAAAACTGTTTACCTTTGTGTAGGACTAAACAAAGAGGGCTTCAAAGAAGTATTGGGTATGTGGGTTGGTAAAACCGAGAGTTCCAGCTTCTGGCTGGGTGTGCTTACTGATTTAAAGGCTCGTGGAGTAGAAGATGTGTTGGTAACAGTAACCGATAATCTGAATGGATTTACCGATTCAATTAAATCAGTTTTTCCCAATGCAACTACTCAAATCTGTGTAGTACATCAGATTCGAAACTCATGCAGATATGTTGTTTGGAAAGAAAAGAAAGAATTTACTTCCGATTTGAAGAACATCTATAATGCTCCCACCAAGGAGGTTGCTGCTCTGGAACTTGACTTGTTTGAGCAAAAATGGGGCAGGAAATATCCCTATACTATCCGTTCCTGGCGTGTGAATTGGGATGAGTTGACCGCTTTTTTTGACTTTCCAGTGGAAATCAGAAAGATTATTTACACCACCAATCTGATTGAAAATCTGAATGGTAAAATCAGAAAATACACGAAAAATAAACTTTCATTCCCAAATGATGATGCCCTGAAAAAGGCGGTATATCTTTCAATCTCTGAAATTGAAAAAAGTTGGAATCAACCTATTTGGAACTGGGGATTGATTTTTAATCAATTTCTCACTATATTTGAAAACAGGATTCAAGTTTAAAACCTGAACCCTGTAGTTTGGAGTTTACACAAAATTTTGGATAGTCCCTCATTAGGTATAAATGTGTGTGTGTGTTTTAATATCAGGATGTATCTAAAAACAGGATGGGATGTTTATAAATAATATCTATTTGAATAATAAAGAATCCCTGAAACTTCTTTTGAACTTTCAGGGATTCTTTACTTCTGTTTTTAATTGTTATAATTTAAATCCAATTGTTGCTACAACATTGAAATTAAAATTATTTATACTTGCAGGATTAACCTGCAAATTACTTCCCAGTTTTCTTGAATTGTAAGGTGAAAACTTTTCATTTACCATTTTATTCATTATAGCCAAATCAACATACCACTTTGATTCTCTGTAACCTACACCAGCTGTCAGGTAGGAAGTGCTGTTCTGGATAAAGTATTCAACATCTGTTCTTGTTGTATTAGGATTCATTTCTTTTCCCAAATCTGATGAAGTTGCAGCTCCGGTAAATGCATATCCTGCTCTTAAAGAAAAGTTATCATTCAGCCTGTATTCCCCCCCGATTTTTATTGTGTGTTGATCCTTGAACAAGGATCTAATACTATCATTAGCTATTCCCAAACCATTTGTATTATTTTCAATATTCATTAATTTGGTTTCTGGATTTTGGCTGTTCACATATTCAACTCCAATAACTCCTTTTTTTCCAAAAATAAAAGAAGAACTCAGATTAAATACCAAAGGGCTTTGAACCTTGTATTCATCAGTTCCTTCAGGAGTATAAATTACCCCATTTGAGCTTGCCGTGTAATAATAATTCAAGTCAGCATAGTGAACATCATTAATCCTATATACAACTGGTGTTTGTACAGCAAAACCAAAACGTAAATAATCGAGTGGAGCATAAATTGTACCTAACTTTAGTCCAACACCCGTTCCTGTAACCTTCATTACATTCTTCAGTGACATATTTCCACCTTTCTCAAATGATTCTGAATACTCTGCATCAGAACGGTAGTTTATATCATATATATTTACTGTTGCCCCTAAAAATAACCTGTTTTGGAAATTTCCTGACCAACTAAATGCGTAGTCATTCATATATCCTCTTTCATATTGATAGTATGAAGGAGATACAGTTTCACCATCATTAAGAAATGATGTCCAGTAAAGGGTCTCATTAGTTTCGCTATCAATATATTCTTTCATCAACCCTGCATTTGCCGCTATTACTGACAACCATGAAACCGATGTATTTTTATACGGATCAAAATTGTTTGTTTCATAAAGTGACTCTCCATAAGTATTTCCGGTAAAATATCCCATATAATCCGTAACTGATGATTTAGAGTTACTACCTCCGTTTATTTTAATATTTCTGTTATAATCCTTAATGCGATTATAGGAAAAAGCCCAGTTAGATCGTAATAATCCTGAATTACCAGAACCAGACGTTGGTGAGGAAAGAATAAACGTAAAATTATTTATGCCCAATTTATACAAACCGTCAGATGCAGAATTTCCCATCCAGTTACTGCTTGCATTTTGTGTCAATGAATTGAAAGTTGCTGATATCTCCGGACTTCGATAAATACCTAATCCCGCAGGATTGTCCTTAATTGCTGAAGGATCGGCTCCCAATGCACCAAATGCTCCTGCCATTGATGTGTAACGAGCAGTTCCACTTATATCGGGTTGTATATACCTTAAAGCATCAAACTCAGTTTGTCCTGTAATACTGTGTAGACTTAGTGCTGCGGACAGTATTAATATAATTCGTTTCATAATGTATGTAATTTCTTTGTTATAATTGTAATATTATCTCCGGCCGCCACTACTTCCTCCTGAACTCCTTGAGGAACTTCCTGATGATGAACCACCTGAATAAGAAGAGCCTGATGATCTGCTACTACTGGTACTCGGTGTACTGTATGAAGGTGTAGAAGATCGCGGAGTGGAGTAGGATGAACCAGATGAAGGCGTATAGGTTGATGAACTATTATTTCTTACTGATGTTGATGATTCAGAACTCCTGACACTGGATGTTCCTGTACCATAACGTACAACTGATGAGCTACCACGGTTTGTAACAGAACTTCTAGTGGCTGGTGCAGGCGTTGTGCTCCTGACTGAAGGAACAGTATTTCCAGATCTGACACTCTCTGTTCTGACATTAGTATTATTAAAAGACGATCTTTCAGTAGCTCTTGTATCAATATCATATGTTGTTCTGGTTCTGGTATTAATACCTGACGTAATTCCTGAATTTCTTGGATTTCCCGATCTGACTAATGTATTTCCATTTGTTGAACCTCTTGAGATACTACCCGAAGGACGATCGGCAATAACAGAACCATTCTGGTCTCTGTTTCCCCTGATATTTGAAGTAACAGTATTTCTCGATACAGCCGGACTGTAACTTCCACCTGAGATTCTGGTAGTATTTACACTACTTCCAGCTCTGGAATTACTACTGTAGTACTCTTTTCTCCGATTGGCTTCATTATAGTTTTTGTTCCTACTGGTTGTTGTTACACCTGACCAGGAATATCCTCCCCAGTAATAGGGATTATAATTCCAGTAATCATTGTAATATGGATTTCCCCAGCCATGATATCCTCCATAGTAACCTCCGTAATAGCCACCCCAGCCACCATAATAGTTGCCGTAATAGCCTCCTCCGTACCAGGGATTACCATACCAACTTCCATAAAATGAATATGGGCTATACCAACTGTTTCTCCAATACCAGCTACTATAACTGTAAGGCCTCCAGAAGTAATTATCCCAGAATGGATTAGTCCATGTTGGTGTTACCCATGCATAACTGCCATCAATGTATACATTCCAGTTATAATCATCAAGAAAATAAATATCATTATACTGTGGATCAGAAATATGAATGGTGAATTTAGGGTTATGAAATCTGCGAATTCTTTCTGCATATTCTAAATCAGAGGCACTTCCATTGAAATCATTCAAATAATAACCTTGTTCATTTTCATATCCTCCTTCTGAATTCTCAGCAACAGCCATACTGTCGTTCATTTCACCTAAAATATAAATGGAATCATTTGTTAAAACTAAATTTTTATTTGAACGACTATCTAAATAAATGATTTCTTTTGCCCCGTTTTTATAATTGGGTTTTTGCAACTTTACTGATGTTCTTTGTGTAATCTCTTGAGGGTCACTCGGTTTAAAGTACACATCGTCAGCAATGTCCTGCCCGGATAAATATACCGTCAGGCAGGTCAAAAAAACGATAAGTGAAATTGTAGTTTTCATGATTGTTTCCTCCTGTATTTATGTATGAAATACTTCTTTTTAATTGAGCTATATTGTCCAACAAATATATCAATAATTGTACCAATATAAGTTAAATCATAATGGTTCTTTTTATTTAATTTCAGAAAATAAACTACTTTTGTAAATAAAAAATATTTTCATGAACTACATTGAGGTTAAACTGACTGCCAAAACCGGTGAATCATATATTTTTGACTTACTGGCATCATATTTAGGAGAAATTGGATTCGAAAGTTTTGAAGAAATTGGAAATGGTATACTTGCCTATATCGATGATCAGATATTTGACAAAGAGCTTTTAGAGCAGTTGGTAAATAATTTTCCTTATTCAGATGATATACAATATAATATCAATGAAATTAAACAGGTAAACTGGAATGAAGAATGGGAAAAAAACTTCTTTGAACCAATAATTATTGGTAATGAATGTTTGATTCACAGTTCTTTTCACAAAAATCTTCCTAAGGTAAAATATGATATTATCATTGATCCTAAAATGGCCTTTGGGACAGGGCACCACGAAACAACAAGTCTTATGATTGCTGAAATTCTTAAAATGGATTTGGAAGGAAAGTCTGTTCTGGATATGGGTTGTGGTACTGCTGTACTTGCGATATTGGCTGCCATGAGAGGAGCAGAACCTGTAACTGCTATTGATATTGACACCTGGTGTGTTGAAAATTCATTAGAAAATATTGAAAAAAACGGAGTAGGAGAGATCTCTGTACAACTTGGTGATGCTTCATTACTAAAAAACCAGTACTATGATATCATTATTGCTAACATCAACAGAAATATTTTACTCTCCGACATAAAAAAATACTCCGCTTGTTTAAGTAAAGGCGGAGCATTGTATATGAGCGGTTTTTACACCGAAGATATTCCATTAATTGAAAAAGAGGCCAATAATTATCATTTAATTTTGAAAAGTTTTAAAGAAAAAAATAATTGGGCCGTTGTTGAAACTATTAAAATTCAGTGATCAAATCCATACCTGCATGTATAGCCTTCTCATTCAATGGAATAAGATGATGGTGCCGGTTGGGCAAAGTCTTTTTCAATCCAAGTAAAACGTTTTCAATCGTTACAATGGGTCTGATTTTAAGCAGACCACCCAAAATAATCATATTGATTGTTTTGGTCTCATTGTTGGCATAAGCATATTCAGTCGCATTGATACGGTAAATTTTTATATCCTTACGGGTCGGTAATTTATGCAAGCCATTACCATCAAAAATTAAAGTTCCCCCCGGCTTAACCAGTTTTTCAAATTTGTCTAATGACGGTTGATTTAAGACAATAGCCGTGTCATATGTATTCAAAACCGGTGAACTGATTCTTTCATCACTGAGAATTACTGTTACATTTGCTGTACCTCCTCTTTGTTCGGGCCCATATGAAGGCATCCAACTTACTTCTTTTCCCTGAACAAGGCCTGAATATGCCAGAATTTTTCCCATTGATAGGACTCCCTGTCCACCAAAACCTGCAATAATAATTTCTTCTGTCATCTTAATTTATTTAAATATCTTTTAAATCACCCATCGGGTACATCGGAAACATATTCTCAACCATCCAGTTGTTTGATTCTGCAGGGGTCATACGCCATCCAGAACTACAGGTCGAAACAATTTCAACAACAGAGGTACCTTTGTTTAGCATCGAATTTTCAAGAGCCTTACGAATGGCTCTTTTTGCCTTTTTTACAGAACCAACGCTATGTACACTTTGTCGGGTCACATAGCAGACACCCTGCAATTGAGCAAGTAGTTTTGACATATCTAAGGGTAAACCTTCCATTGTAACATCTCTTCCGTTAGGTGATGTGGTCGACTTCATGCCGGGAAGTGTTGTTGGCGCCATCTGACCTCCGGTCATACCATAAATTCCATTGTTTACATAAATTATTGCAATATTTTCACCACGATTACAGGCATGGATTGTTTCTGCAGTTCCTATAGCTGCCAGATCTCCATCGCCCTGATAGGTAAATACATAACGATCAGGAAGTAATCTTTTTACTGCTGTTGCTAATGCAGGTGCTCTTCCGTGAGCTGCCTGTTGCCAGTCAATATCCAGGTACTTATATGCAAATACCGCACATCCTACCGGGGCAATCCCTATTGTTTTATCCTGAATATCCATTTCCTGAATAATTTCACCCAAAATTTTATGAATAACACCATGACTACAACCCGGACAATAATGCATTGGGGTGTCATTCAACACAGTAGTTTTCTCATAGACCAAATTAGCAGGATTGATTATTTCGGCTATTTTCATAATAGTTTTGTTTTTAACGCATTAAGTACTTCATCAGGCGATGGGACTATGCCTCCCATTTTACCATAAAACTCTACCGGAACTCTTCCATTGACGGAGAGGCGCACATCTTCTACCATTTGTCCAGCACTCATTTCTACAGTTAAGAATCCTTTAATTCGGTTTGAAAATTCTTTTATTATGTCAACAGGATATGGAAACAAAGTTATCGGCCTTACCAAACCGGCTTTAATTCCTTCTGCACGCGCTAGTTCCATGGCTTTCTGGCACACACGTGCCATAGTGCCAAAAGCAACAAATATATATTCCGCATCATCACAAAGCAGTTTTTCACATCTTACTTCCGACTTTTCTATTTCGCGATAGCGACCCTGTAAACGAAGATTGATTTTCTCCATTTCTTCTGTAACCAATTCCAGTGATGAGATATAATTTGGCGCACGGTCTTTCGTCTTTCCCAATGTTGCCCATGGATACTTTTCTCTTATCTCAGCTTCAGTCATACGTGGCTGATATGGAGGCAAAATAACTTTCTCCATCATTTGACCAATAATTCCATCAGCCAGTATCATTGTTGGAGACAGATATTTAAATGCCAAATCAAAAGCCAGAACGGTAAAATCAGCCATTTCCTGTACTGATGCCGGCGCCAGCGTTATCATTTTATAGTCACCATGACCACCTCCTTTAACTGCCTGAAAATAGTCGGCCTGACTTGGTTGGATCGTACCTAAACCCGGGCCTCCGCGCATAACATTGACAATGACACCCGGTAATTCAGCTCCTGCCATATATGATATACCTTCCTGCATAAGACTTACACCCGGACTTGACGAACTTGTCATAGCCTTTTTACCACAACCGGCAGCCCCATACACCATGTTGATGGATGCAACTTCACTTTCAGCCTGCAATACAACCATACCGGTAGTTTTCCATGGTTCAAGTGCCATTAAGGTTTCAAGTATTTCTGATTGAGGGGTAATTGGATAACCGAAATATCCATCGCATCCACACCGTATGGCTGCGTGAGCAATTGCTTCGTTACCTTTCATAAGGGTAACTTCTTCTTTATGTTTTATCATAAGGTAACTTTATATACTGTTATACATGCATCAGGACAAACTTGTGCACAGGCTGCACATCCAATACAGGCCTCTGGATTATCCATAATCGAAAAATTATAACCTTTTGTATTTGCATCTTTTGATAACACCAATACATCAGTAGGACAGGCAACCACGCATAAGTCACATCCTTTACATCTCTCAGTATTTACAACTACTGCACCTCTGAATTTTGCCATAATTTTATAACGCCATACCGGCAATTTTTGTTTGTTGATTTATAAATCGTATGCAAAATAAACAGATAAAAATACAAAAGTCAAAATTCAGGGTATTTTGCCTGCCTGATGGGATATTATCAGCATTAAGGGGTAAAAACTTCAAATAAGGGACGAGTATGTTCATTCAAAGTCATCATTTGTCTTTCCGTTTTATAGTTTTCTACCTTCTGCATATCGTTTTAAAATCACAATAACTGCAGGCGTTAATATTTTTTGTTTGAAAAAACGGTATGTCAGGATCAAAAATTTCTTCAATACACATAACTAAACGATTGATAAAAGCGTCCTGATAATCATAATAATTTTGTATAATTGATTTTGAGTTGTTTTCATCTTTAAAGCTAAGTTCTGTATTAAAATGATCATCAAAAACATTCCTGATATAATAAATTCCGGGAATAATTGTACCTGCATTTATCTTGCTTTGATACAAATATGCGTAAAGAAAAGTTTGCAAAATGTGCTTCGGACGTTTTTGAGGATCAAAATTATGATCAAAAAGATCATCCCATTGTCCGAAACTAAGTGATCCACTACCGGTTTTATAGTCTATTATCCTTATTTTTCCATCCTTCTCATCAATTCTGTCAATATAACCTTTAAGGTTAATATTACCATATTTTGTATTTAATATAGTTTCGTAATATTCTTCTCCTCCATGATATATAAAGGGACAATTTTTCCTGTCATTCACCAAAACTCCCTGGATATATTTTAGTAATATCTTCGACATTAATAAATTATTCCCCTGCAAATCAATCTTATCACCTTTTTGCTTTTTATAGAGATGGAAAGCAAAAGATTCTGATAAAAGGTTCACAAGATATCTTTCATCTTTTAATATTGAGTTTAATTCGGTCGATTGAACTTGCTTACCTTTAAATGGTTTATAAATTGACGCCATTACATCATGAAAAATATTGCCAAACATGTCTGTTTCTATATCATCAGACACTTCGGCTGAAACTTCTAATTTTTCAATATTCTTAAAATAGAATTGTAATGGACATTGTATGTATGTATTAATACTACTTGCAGATAAAGCTGTATTTGTAGATCCTTGCTGTTGATAATCTTTTAATTTGTTTAATATTAGCTGATTTTTGTCAACTTTGATTTCCTGATCAGATGTAAAAGAAATATCATAAACAATCGTTTTTTCGGTTATTTCAAGATTATAATGATATTTAAGCTGATAAAAAAATCGACTTACTTCTCCTGTATTTCCTTTCTCAACACGAGAATCAGTAAAGAGAAACACCTTTTTGGCGCGATGAATAAGCCGATAAAAGTTGTAGGATGTTATTGCATCCTGATGTTCATAAGTAGGTAGACCGAATCCTTTTCTGAGATGATAAGATATAAAACTGTTTGAAAAACTTTTTCCGGGATAAACCCCTTCATTAAAGGAACTAATAAGAATATTTTCAAAATCAAGTCCACGGGTTTCCAGTGTGCCAATTATTTGCAATCCATCTAATGGTTCACCTACAAACGGAATGCTGATCCCCTGGGTGAGTTGTTTTATCAAACAAACCAAAGTCTCCATATTCATCTTTGTATCAGAGGCCTGTTCTTTAAGAATACCTGATATTCTGTTAACAGTTGTGTAGTACTGATATAAAAAACCTGATTCGAGATGAGCTTCTTCGGCATCGGATTTAACATTGTACCATTCATTGTACAATAATTTCAGTAAGCTTAAAAGATATTCCAGAAATGATCCTGAATCAACATCCGGATTAAATATTGTACTTAACAATTTGTTTTTATGCAGGGTATTGGTATCAACATATATCATGTTTTTTTGAATCATCTGATTTGCAATTGACTCAATTGATTTTCCGCATATTAGTGTAATAAACTGATGATTTATAATATTTGAAACGGTAAGATGATAAAATTTTATTTCACCATTGATGTCCCTTTTCCTTTTATGAAGTTCGAAAATGTGATCCATGAGCCCTGCAACAGGCGTTAGGTTCATAGGATAGCCCATGGTAACATTTATTTTTGAAATATTTGCCGGAATTGAATACAACAATGGCAACAAAAGATTTTCGTCAGGTAAAACTACAGCAGTATTCAAAAATGATTTTTCATCTGAATTCTCAGGATAAATATTTTTCAGAGTATGATAAATTTGTTTGACCTGGCCAATTGCTGAAGGAATTGAAAATAATTCTATTCTCTTATTCTTCAATAATTCTATTTTTGGCTGAATAATAAACTTCGATGGAAATAGTTTTGTGTTCTCTATATAAAACAAAGATGCAGGATTATTAGGATCCCGTAATTCTTCAGCTTCATAATCCCAATAAAAATCTGCCTGACCATTTTTTTGCAATACAGACATCAATGACCTCTCACAAGGATTGAGAGCGTTAAAACCAATAAATACAAATTGCTTATTTTCAAACCATTGAGTTTGCGATTTATCATTGAGTTTTTCAATTACATCCCTGAAAATCATTCCCTCATAACCTGAATTTTCATTTCTCAGTTTATTTTTAAATCTTTCATACAAAGGAAATAAAATCTCCCAGGTAGCATAGAAATCTTGTTGTGAACGGCTTTCAGCTACAGGTGTAAAATTTTGCCAGAACTCACGAATTGCTCCAATCTGGGCATCTGTAAACACATTGAATAATTTTTCAATATCCTTTAAATCACTCACATTAGTGAATAATTGTTGTGCATCAACCCTGTATTTATCAATTTCATTAAAGTCTGACAGTAAAGTTTCTCCCCAAAATACAAATGAATCAAAACTCTCATCGGACTTACTCAACTCCTTGTAAATATCATATAAATCGAATATCATACTCAACTTATCACTTAGTTGAAGCTCTGATGCTGAATAAAAACACTCGTCAATAGTGATTATTTCAGGAGAAAAAACCGGTTTGTAAGCTATTTGTGAAAGGTATTTCTGAAAGAAAATTCCTGCACGGCGATTGGGAAAAACAAAAGTATGTGAACTTATTGTGTTTCCAAAATGTTGAAAGAAGACTTCAGCTACCCGATATAAGAATGAGTTCATTTATCGCGGAAAATTATGTGTTTGCATGCAAATGTAACAAATTTTATCCTTTTCTGGTTATCTGAAAAAAAATGTATTTATCTTAGCAGTTGAATAAAATAACGTAATATTAAAAGAATAATGACCGGAACACTTGTAAACACTGCTGCCGTTATTGTTGGAGCATCTATTGGAGTACTTTTAAAGAAAAACATGCCACAAAGAGTAACACAAATTTATTTTCAGGCGGTAGGACTTTTTACAATTGCAATAGGAATATCAATGGTCTGGGATTTAAAACATATTCTTGTAGTTGTTGGAAGTCTTGCTGTTGGATCATTGCTTGGCGAGTGGATTAATCTGGAAGCTGGTGCCGACAAATTAAGTAACTATTTAAAAATGAAACTTAAAATTGGAAGCGAAAAATTCTCCGAAGGGTTAATTACGGCATTTTTGTTATTCTGCGTAGGATCAATGACGATTCTTGGTGCCATCCAGGAAGGTACAGGTGTTTCTTCTGATTTACTATTAACCAAATCCTTAATGGATTTCTTTTCTGCCATTATTTTAGCTTCAGCTTTTGGTGTTGGAGTCATTGTGTCAGCTGTCCCATTATTTATATTTCAGGGCACTTTAACACTGTTGGCGATGGGTGCATCTCAGTTTTTTACACCGGAAATCATTCATGGACTAACAAATATTGGTGGAATTTTACTCATTGGATTAGGAATTAATATACTGGATATAAAGAAGTTGAGAGTAATGAATATGGTGCCATCGTTGTTAATTGTTATAATTTTTCTTTGGATATTTGCTTAATATTGCACGAAATGAGTATTTTTGTGCAGTTTTAATGAATTGAAATATGAACAAAAATGAAATATTTGAAAAGCGAATAAAAGCTTTACAGGAAATGGAAGATAATGCTGTAAACAAACAGCACTTGAAAGGTAAGCTTACTGCGCGTGAAAGATTGGATGTACTTTTTGATGAAGGCACCTTCTTTGAATTCGATGCATTTGTAGCACCATCACAATCACCAATGAGTAGTCGTCAATCAAATTTTGGAGATGGCGTTGTCGTTGGTAGAGGATTAGTTCAGGGAAAAAGTGTTTTTGCCTATGCGCAGGATTTTACTGTATTAGGAGGCTCACTAGGGTATTCTCATGGAATGAAGATAGCAAAAGTTCAAGAAATGGCATTAAAACTTGGAGCTCCCATTGTAGGTTTGATGGACTCTGGCGGTGCACGTATTCAGGAAGGTGTGAAAAGTCTGTCGGCCTATGCGACCATATTCAATAACAATGTAAAATCTTCAGGTATAGTCCCTCAGATATCAGTAATTCTTGGTCCTGCGGCTGGTGGGGCAGTATATTCTCCAGCACTGACTGACTTTATTTTTATGACGAAGAAAACATCTTATATGTTTGTGACAGGGCCTGACGTTGTGAAAGAGGTATTAAATGAAGACATTGATAAAGATGGTTTAGGTGGTGGTGATATCCATGCAAATAAAAGTGGCGTTGCACATTTTGTTTCCGACGACGAAGAACACACAATACTTCTGGTTAGAAAACTTTTATCTTATATACCATCAAATAATTTTGAGTCATTACCAGTTTCCACACAAACAAAATTTTATAAGTCAAGACAAGAATATCTCAACAAGATCATACCTGACGATCCAAACCGTCCTTATGACATGAAAGAAATCATAAATATCATTGTTGATAAGGAAACTTTTTTTGAGGTGCATGAAGGTTACGCCCAGAATATCTTGGTTGGATTTGCCCGACTGAATGGTAAGACAATTGGGATTGTGGCTAATCAGCCAAAAGTTATGGCAGGAACGCTTGACATTAATGCCAGCATTAAAGGAGCACGTTTTGTAAGGTTTTGCGATGCATTCAATATTCCTTTGCTGATTTTGGAAGACGTTCCGGGATTTTTACCTGGCATTGAACAGGAACATAACGGAATTATCCGTAATGGAGCAAAATTACTTTATGCTTTTTGCGAAGCAACAGTTCCGAAAATAACTGTAATAACCCGTAAAGCATACGGAGGAGCATACATTGTTATGAGTAGTAAAAATACCGGCGGTGATTTTAATTTTGCCTGGCCATCTGCCGAAATTGCAGTGATGGGTCCGGCTGGTGCCATCAAAATTGTGAATAAACATGAGTTAGCTGCTGCTGAGAACAGAGCTGAAATGGAAAAAATTTTAACAGAGAAATATAAAGCAGAGATAGCCAATCCCTACAAAGCTGAGGAAATAGGATTAATTGATGAGGTAATCAACCCATCAAAAACAAGAGATATTTTAATTACCTCTTTTGAAATTCTATCCAATAAACAATATTCAAAACCAGAACGTAAACATGGAAGTATCCCATTATAAATTGGGAAAACAATGATAAGTGTATTACGTGATGAGTGATTATGTGTATTATTCTGATAATTTTATAATTATATGAAAAAGAGACTTTTAGTTGCAAACAGGAGCGAAATAGCCATCAGGATAATTCGTTCTGCCCATAAGCTCGGGCTGATTGCAGTAGTATTTCAAAGTGATAAAGAGCCAGATGCCTTTTACCTGAAATTTGCAGATGAAATAATTCATGCAAATGATGCTAACGATGATAAAACAATTTTTTTAAATCCACAAAAAATAGTAAACTTAGCTAAGGAATGGGAAATTGATCTTATTCATCCTGGTTATGGATTTCTTTCTGAGAATCCTGATTTTGCAACCTTGTGTATATCCAAGAATATTAATTTCATTGGACCATCACCAGAGTTAATCCGTGACATGGGTTTAAAAACAGTTGCAAAAAGCATGGCAATAGAAGCTGGGTTACCTCTGGTTCCGGGATCTGATGGTCCAGTGGCAGATGCTCAGGCAGCAAAAGATTTTGCAGACAAAATTGGCTATCCTGTCATTTTAAAAGCTTCAGCAGGAGGTGGAGGTCGTGGAATGAGAATTGTGGAAAAGCCAGAAACGCTTGAAAGAAATTTTAAGTCAGCCTATGATGAAGCTTTGGCTGCTTTTGGTAATGGAGATATCTTTGTTGAGAAATATCTACAAAACCCTAAACATCTGGAATTCCAAATATTAGGAGATAAACACGGAAATGTAATTCATCTCGGAGAGCGTGAATGCTCTCTGCAACGTAAGCATCAAAAGATCGTCGAAGAAGCCCCTTCGGCTAGCGTTACACCCGCTATGCGTACGGAGATGGGAGAAATGGCAACCAGATTCGCGAAACGAATTGGATATTATTCTGCGGGGACGATTGAGTTCATTATGGATGAAGACGGTTCGTATTATTTTATGGAAATGAATACTCGTATTCAGGTAGAGCATCCTGTAACTGAAATGATTACCGGAGTTGATCTGGTTGACTGGCAAATACGGGTGGCACTTGGTGAAAAACTTACATTAAAACAATCAGATATTAAAATAAAAGGCTGGGCTATAGAATGTAGGGTGAATACTGAAGATCCCCAAAACCGCTTTAGCCCCCAAACAGGATTTATTGATAAAATTCATTTTCCTCAGGACCCGGATATCAGAATTGAAACAGGCGTTTTGAGTGGCTCTATTGTTACTCCTTATTTTGATTCAATGATCGCTAAAATTATTGTACACGGTAAGGATCGTAACGATGTGATTAATAAAACCCTTCAAGCATTAAACAATTTCAGCATTATCGGACTTAAAACTACGGTGCCTTTCTGCAGGACTGTTTTACAACATCCTGATTTTATTAATGCCAGCTATACAACTCGTTGGGTCGATCAGGTTTTTAACCCGGAAATGCTTGAAGATGCTGATGATGAAATGATTGGGGCTTTGGCTGCAACTATTATGTATGCATCTGAGTATCTGCAACTTCAGGGCGACATTCCAGCATATCAAAATGATGCCCTGAATGTATGGGTGTTGAATAAACGTTTAAATTATTAAGAAATGGGTACATCATATAAATATAAGAGAGATGCCTCACGCTTATTCATTGCTTTGCGTGATAATGGAAAAAGGTATAAGATTTATCTCCCGAAAGAATCTGACCCGGTGATCAATGGGGTTGAACAAGAAGTTGATTTTCTGGAACAGGAAGATTTTAACTATGAATTTGAATGGAAAGGTAAGCGGTTTAATTGTGAACTGGTTTCAAGAGACCAGAACAAAGCAACTGTGAACGTAAATGGTGTTGAATATAAATTCAGTCTGGAATCAATATTCTCATATGTCAGAAGGGGAATGATTGCAGGCGAAGATGATAAAAATTTGTCAAACAGAATTATTGCTCCAATGCCCGGAAAAATAATTGATATTTTTCTTAATGAAGGTGAT
Source organism: Paludibacter sp. (assembly GCA_034927265.1). Taxonomy (GTDB): domain Bacteria; phylum Bacteroidota; class Bacteroidia; order Bacteroidales; family Paludibacteraceae; genus Paludibacter. The sequence continues at coordinate 23,388 of JAYFQH010000019.1, read as the reverse complement.
CTTGTTAATGCCGGTGAACCAATATTAACTCTGGAAGCAATGAAGATGCAAAATGAAATTACGGCTGAATGTAACGGTGTAATTCAGAAAATCAGAGTAACTCAGGGGCAATCTGTAATGAAGGATGAATTACTAATCGAGATACAATCAATTGATGTTTAAGTTGTTGCTTTTCTCAATAAGTAGGCACTACACACATCAAAAGTGAAACGTTTGTACCTGATAAGTTCAAAATTACAATCACATAACAAATCTATGAGCTGCTTTCCTTTTGGAAACATTCCCATCGAAGTTGTAAGATATTGAAAATCAGATTTATCCAATAATTTTGAAGAAAAAAGAAAAGAAATTCTAAGATATATTTTATAGAAGAATAATAATATTCCTTTTTGAGGTTGATTTACTTCAAGAATTAAAAAATGTCCCTGAGGTTTTAATACCCGGTTTATTTCCAGTATGGATTGCGACAGTTTTTCAAGATTTCTGATTCCAAAAGAAATTGTTACTGCATCAAAAGTATTATCCGGAAAATTCATTGAAGAGGCATCCTGCATTTCAAAACGAACATTTGTAGCAGGGTGCTTTTTTTTTACCTTATGCTCTCCGATCTTCATCATTTCTTCTGAAATGTCGATACCGATAATTGTTTCAGGATGCAACAGGTCACAAGCTGTTATCAACATGTCAGCAGTTCCGGTAGCAATATCAAGAATTTTCTTAGGTCCGGACTCTTTCAGATATGAAATGGACTTCTTTCTCCACAAGTGGGCCATTCCCCATGATATCAGGTCATTAAATGAATCGTACCTTTTCGATATTTTATTAAACAACCGTGCCAGCTGAGCTGTTTTGTTTTCATACTCATTATAGGGCTTTACACTATCATTCAAAACTTCCTGACTCATTTTTCAGCTGGTCTATTTTTTCTGCTGTTTATTATTAACCATACACCCCATATGACAAATGGGATACTCAGTAACTGTCCCATATTCAACAACATACCATCTTCAAATGACTCCTGATTGTTTTTCACATATTCAATAAAGAACCTTGACAGAAATATACCAATCAAAAAGACTCCGAAAATTAGTCCGGTACGTTTATAGGCTTCTTTCTTCCAATATAACCAGTATGTGATTGCAAAAGTAATCAAGCAATATAAAATTTCATAAATCTGAGTAGGATGCATAGGTTCAGTTTGACCATCACGAACGAAAATAAAACCCCAGGGAAGGGTAGTGGGTCCACCGTAAATCTCAGAATTCATAAGGTTTCCCAATCTTATCATTGCTCCGGCAAGTGCTACACCAATGACAAGTCTGTCAAAAACCCATATAAAACCTTTCTTTGATACTTTTTTATTATAAAGATATGTTGAAATTATTATACCAATTGCACCACCGTGGCTTGCAAGCCCTCCCTGCCATATAAATAATATTTCCCATGGACGGGCAAGGTAATAAGATGGATTGTAAAACAGACAATGTCCAAGTCTCGCTCCAACAACTGCTCCGATTACGGTATATATAAATAGTTTATCCAACCACTGATCAGACAGTTTCTCATGTTTGTATATCTTCTGTGTAATTACCAATGTTAGCCATATACCTAAAGCCCATAGTAAGCCGTACCATCTGATGTGAAGGGATCCGATTCTAAATAGTTCAGGATCAACATTCCATGTTATATAATTCAGCATAACTTCCTGTTTTATAATTACTTAAAAACTACGCACCATGACAATGCTTATATTTCTTTCCACTGCCACAGAAACAAGGTTCATTTCTACCAGGTTTCTTTTCGGCATGTGCCGGCTCAATCTTCTGATTTTCACGTGTATCCTGTTTAGTCGGATCCTGACGGGAACTTCTATTTCCAACTTCATCTTTTTGTGTCCGGTATTTGCTCATATCCATTTTCTGAACCGGTCTTGCTTCCCGTACCTGTTCCGGCTCTCGCATCGGAATTTGTCCACGCATCAATATAGCAATTACCTTTCTGTTCATGGAATCAATCATTTCCTTGAACAAGCCAAAAGATTCCAGTTTGTAAATTAAGAGGGGATCTTTTTGTTCATAGGATGCATTTTGAACTGAGTTCCTTAACTCATCCAGCTGACGTAAATGCTCTTTCCATTCATCATCGATTACATAAAGCAGAATTTGTTTTTCAAAGGATCTTACAATCTCCTTAGCTTCAGTTTTATAAGCAGTTTCTAAATGCGTTGAGACATTAAAAACGCGTTTACCATCAGTTACAGGAACAAGTATATTCTCATACATACTGCCTTGCTTTTCATATACTTGTTTGATAACAGGATATGCAACATTAGCAAGTTTGTCCATTTTTCGTTTGAATGTAGCCATAGCTTCTTCTGCAACTCTCTCTGATATGTCTCCTTCTCTCCCTGAAATGAATTGCTCTTCTTTCAACGGAACATCCATAGCAAACACTTTCATCAACTCCTCTTCAAGAATAGTATAATCCTGAGAATTCTTTGCATTTTCAACTACACTTTCAGCCGTATCGTAAATCATATTGGTAATATCTACACCAATTCTTTCACCCATAAGTGCATGACGACGTTTTGAATAAACCACTTCACGCTGAGAATTCATTACATCATCATATTCCAATAATCGTTTACGAATACCAAAGTTGTTTTCTTCCACTTTTTTCTGTGCACGTTCGATGGATTTTGAGATCATTGAATGTTCAATCATTTCACCTTCTTTAAATCCAAGCTTATCCATTACTGAAGAGATTCTTTCAGAACCGAACAAACGCATCAGATCATCCTCGAGGGACACAAAAAATACAGAAGAACCCGGATCACCCTGACGACCGGCACGTCCACGTAACTGTCGGTCAACACGACGGCTTTCATGTCGTTCTGTACCAATGATAGCCAAACCGCCGGCTTCTTTAACCTCTTCTGTAAGCTTAATGTCTGTACCACGACCAGCCATATTGGTCGCAATTGTTACAGTTCCTTTTCTTCCGGCTTCAGCAACAATTTCTGCTTCACGCTGGTGTAATTTTGCATTTAAAACATTATGCTTAATTTTCCTTGATGTAAGCATTCGACTAAGCAATTCAGATATTTCTACTGATGTTGTACCTACCAACACAGGTCTGCCTGCATTCACCAGACTATCAATTTCTTCAATAACAGCAGTATATTTCTCACGTTTAGTCTTATAAACACGATCCTGCATATCATTTCGAGCAATAGGCCGGTTTGTCGGAATTACCACTACATCCAGTTTATAAATATCCCAGAGTTCACCTGCTTCCGTTTCAGCAGTACCGGTCATACCCGCCAATTTACTGTACATCCGGAAGTAATTCTGAAGAGTAATAGTTGCAAATGTCTGTGTAGCAGCCTCAATAGTTACATTTTCTTTCGCTTCAATTGCCTGATGCAAACCATCTGAGTACCTTCGGCCTTCCATGATACGACCCGTTTGCTCATCAACAATTTTAACCTTATTCTCTAAAACAACATATTCAATATCTTTCTCAAATAAAGTATATGCTTTCAGTAACTGATTGATTGTATGTACCCGTTCTGATTTTATTGCATAATTCTGATGCAGTTCATCTTTTATGTTTTGTTTCTCGGTAGGGGAGAGCAATTTGTTTTTTTCAAGTTCCGCAATTTCACTACCAACATCCGGCAAAATAAAAAATTTAGGATCTTCGGAATTCCCAGTTATCAAGTCGATGCCTTTATCAGTAAGATTTATTTGACGATTTTTTTCATCGATTACAAAATACAGAGGATCCGTCGCTATATGCATGTTTTTGTTATTCTCCTGCATATAAAACTCTTCTGTTTTAAGTAGTTGAGCCTTAACTCCCTGTTCACTAAGATATTTGATTAAAGGTTTGTTTTTTGGCATTCCTTTGTAAGAACGGAACAATGCCAATGCACCTTCTTCTCTTTTCTTTTCATCTTCTGATTTCATCAATTCTTTTGCCTCAGCCAGGTATCTGGTCACCAGTATTTTTTGTGCAGAAACTAGTTTTTCTACCTTTGGTTTTAAATCATCAAAAAGCTGATCTTCGCCTCTGGGAACAGGACCGGAAATAATTAAAGGCGTACGTGCATCATCGATCAATACTGAATCCACCTCATCGACAATTGCGTAATTATGTTTTCTTTGAACAAGATCTTCCGGATTTGTGGCCATGTTATCACGAAGATAATCAAAACCAAATTCGTTGTTTGTTCCAAAGGTAATATCAGCAAGGTAAGCCTGGCGTCTTTCCTCAGAATTCGGACGATGCCTGTCAATACAATCAACTGACAAACCATGGAACATATAGATTGGACCCATCCACTCAGAGTCACGTTTAGAGAGGTAATCATTCACCGTTACAACATGTACCCCTCTGTGAGTCAATGCATTCAAGAAAACGGGTAGGGTAGCTACCAGTGTTTTTCCTTCACCGGTTCCCATTTCAGCAATTTTTCCCTTATGCAGCACAGTTCCACCAAACAGCTGTACATCATAATGTATCATATCCCATTTAACAATGTTACCACCAGCCATCCATTCATTTTTATAAACAGCTTCATTGCCCTGAATCGATACAAAATCATGTTTAACTGCCAGTTCTCGGTCAAAAGCTGTTGCTGTAACAACAATCTCCTGATTTTCAGAGAATCTCCTTGCTGTATCTTTAATAACAGCAAATGCTTCAGGTAAAATTTCCTCTAAAATCTTCTCATTCTTTACAATAATTTCTTTTTCAAGTTTATCAATCTCTTCGTAGATTTTTTCCCTTAAATTGATCTCAGTAGTTTCTACAGACGATTTGAGCTCCTCAATTCTGTTTACTTCCGGAGCTATATAGTCCTTAATTCTTTGCTTCAGATTTTCTGACAATTCACGTAACTCATCATTTGACAATCTGATTACATTTTCATAGGCAACTTTTACTTTGGCCACATATGGTTCAATTTCCTTTAAGTCACGCTGAGCCTTATTTCCAAAGATTTTTTTTAGAATATCGTTAAACGCCATTTCTCTAATTTGATTGGATTAATATTTTTTCTGAATCAATCATATCAACTATATAATTTTTTCAGGTTTTTTATTGAAAGTCGACAAAGATAGTATTTTTTTTTTAGGGGAAAAAGATACAAATCAAAAGAATAACATTATTTAGCGCTATTATTTGGGAAGATAAAATTAGAGCCGAAATTCTGATCTTAGCAGCAATAAAAATTAGTGTTAATTATTTTCTTATAATTTATATTATGTAAAATAGAATTTATTAAATTATAATGAGACGTGAAAACACACCTCCCATTATAATTTTATTAATAGAATGCATTATTTAATTCTCTTTCAATGATATGACAAGATTTAATTCATCCAGTTGTGATTGATCAATTGTTGATGGTGCATCAATCATCACATCTCTGCCAGAATTATTCTTCGGAAATGCAATACAATCTCTAATGGAATCCAAACCTGCGAATAACGATACAAATCTGTCCAATCCAAAAGCAAGTCCACCATGTGGTGGTGCACCATATTTGAATGCACTCATAAGAAAACCAAATTGTGCTTCAGCCTTTTCCGGGGTAAAACCAAGCAGTTCAAACATACGGTTTTGTAACTTACTGTCGTGAATACGAATGGATCCCCCACCCAACTCTACTCCATTTACAACCATATCGTACGCATTGGCACGAACCCTTCCGGGATCTGAATCAAGAAATGCAATATCTTCTGGTTTTGGTGAAGTAAAAGGATGATGCATGGCATAAAACCGCTGTGTTTCTTGATCCCATTCGAATAATGGAAAATCGATGACCCACAATGGTTTAAAATTATTTTTATCACGAAGGCCTAACCTACTACCCATTTCGAGTCTTAATTCGCACAATGCTTTCTGGGTTTTTATTTTTGCTCCTGCAAGTATCAGTATTAAATCTCCGGTGCCTGCATTAAATTTGTCAGCTATTAGTTTTAGATCCTCCTGAGTATAAAATTTATCAATTGAAGATTTGTATGATCCATCAGCTTCGCAACGAATATAAACTAAGCCTTTGGCGCCAATTTGCGGGCGTTTCACAAACTCAGTAAGCTCATCAATCTGCTTACGGGTATAGGACGCACAATTCGTCGCACAAATCCCGGCAACATATTCAGCACTATCAAAAACGACAAAGTCTTTTCCGGATACAATATCCTTTAATTCAACAAATTGCATCTCAAATCGAATATCCGGCTTATCAGAACCATAATATTTCATGGCATCTGCATATGTCATACGTGGAAATGCTTCTTCGAAATCAACGTCTTTAATATATTTAAACAAATGTTTTGTAAGGCCTTCGAAGATATTCAGCACATCTTCTTGCTCAACAAAAGACATTTCGCAGTCAATCTGTGTAAATTCAGGCTGGCGGTCAGCACGTAAATCTTCATCTCTGAAACATTTAGCAATTTGAAAATAACGGTCAAAACCGGAAACCATCAACAATTGCTTGAATAACTGCGGTGATTGAGGTAGTGCGTAGAATTGTCCGGGATTCATTCGGGAAGGAACAACAAAGTCGCGAGCGCCTTCTGGTGTGGATCCAATCAGTATAGGAGTTTCCACCTCAAGGAAATTTTGCTGATCGAGATAACGACGGGTTTCAAAGGCCATTTTGTGGCGTAGAATAAGGTTCTGTCGTACATTGTTCCGGCGAAGATCAAGATAGCGGTACTTCATACGAATGTCATCACCACCATCAGTATTTTCTTCAATGGTAAATGGTGGTGTAAGAGCTTCATTCAACACAATTAACCCGGTAACAAGTATTTCAATATCCCCTGTATCAATATTGGCATTCTTACTGCTTCTTTCAGAAACATTGCCGGTTATCTGAATCACAAATTCTCTCCCAAGTTTATTGGCTCTATCACATAATTCAGGCTGAATTTCCAGATTGAAAACAAGCTGAGTAATTCCATATCTGTCACGGATGTCAACAAACGTCATTCCTCCCATTTTACGGGTACGTTGTACCCATCCAGCCAATGTTACTTTTTCTCCGGTATGTTCGATGCGGAGTTCACCACAATTTTTTGTTCTGTACATGCATTTATCTTTTGAAAAACTGACACAAAAGTAGTAATTTTTTCGTATTAATAATCAATTTCATTTCACTTGTAGTGGTACATAAACCACTTTCTTAGTTTTGAAATATTCTTCTTTAAAATAATCAGATATTTCATACGAACTGGCAATTTTCTTAAAAGGAAGAATTTCATGTTGAAGTTCACCTCCTTTTAAGCATATCAATCCGTTTGGAAGAGAATTTTTCTGTTCTTTGCAAATATTTTTTCTCACAAGTTTAACTAAATCATCTAAGGGCATAACTGCCCTACTAACCACAAAATCAAACTTACCTTTTTCTTCCTGAACTCTTTGATGTTTTAAGGTGATATTTCTTAAATTTATGGCATCCGCTACCTCCTGGCCTACCTTTATTTTTTTTCCAATAGAATCAATCAGAGTAAAGCGACATTCAGGAAATAATATAGCCAAAGGGATACCGGGAAAACCTCCTCCGGTTCCTATATCAAGTATTTCGGAAGTAGGCTTAAAATTAATTATTTGTGAAATAGCAAGTGAATGCAACACATGATGCAGATACAAATTATCAATATCCTTACGCGAAATCACATTTATTTTTGCATTCCAATCAGTATATAACTCATACAGGGCTTTAAACTGATGTTTTTGAATCTCGCTGATTTTGGGAAAATATTTTAAAATTACCTCCATGATTATATCTGTTTATTAACACAAAAGTAACATAAAAAATAAGATGAAGATATCTAAGAAAAAATATTTTTAAAAAATTAATTTGCAGGTTTTAAAATAATCTGTATCTTTGCAGCCGTTTTGAAACAAATTCGGGGTGTAGCGCAGTCCGGTTAGCGCACCTGCTTTGGGAGCAGGGGGTCGTGGGTTCGAATCCCGCTACCCCGACAATTGAAAATCAGCTATTTACAAGTAAAATTGTGAGTAGCTTTTTTTTTGAATTATTATTATCTTTGCATGTACGATCATGCAAGTAAATCAAAAAGAATAAATATTATGAAAGCTTATGTTTTTCCCGGCCAGGGAGCACAGTTTGTAGGAATGGGGAAAGATCTCTATGATCAGTCGGAATTGGCAAAATCATATTTTGAAAAGGCAAATGAGATTTTAGGATTTCGCATTACTGACCTTATGTTTGAAGGAACTCCTGAAGATCTGAAACAAACAAAAGTAACTCAGCCTGCTGTCTTTTTACATTCGGTTATCTCTGCTTTAGTTTTAGGTGATCAGTTTCAACCGGAAATGGTTGCAGGTCATTCTCTTGGTGAATTCTCGGCATTGGTAGCTGCACATGCACTATCTTTTGAAGATGGACTGATACTTGTATCAAAACGTGCGATGGCAATGCAGAAAGCTTGTGAATTAGAAGCTTCAACCATGGCTGCTGTCCTTGGACTGAACGATGAAATTGTTGAAGAAGTATGTGATGCGATCACTGATGAAGTAGTTGTTCCTGCAAATTATAACTGTCCGGGGCAATTGGTGATATCTGGTTCTATTGCAGGAATCGATAAAGCATGTGAGGAATTAAAAGCCAGAGGCGCTAAAAGAGCGCTGAAACTCCCTGTTGGTGGCGCTTTCCATTCACCATTGATGAAACCTGCCAGTGAAGAATTGCAAGCCGCTATAGATGCAACAACGATTTCAACACCAGTGTGTCCTGTATATCAAAATGTTAATGCTTATCCACAAACTGACCCGGCATCTATCAAGGAAAATCTGATTGCACAGTTAACTGCTCCGGTACGCTGGACGCAAACTGTAAAAAACATGATCACTGACGGTGCAACTGAATTTTACGAACTTGGTCCTGGTGATGTTTTGAAAGGACTTGTGAAAAAAGTAAATCCGGAAATCATCGTGGGATAATTTTAGTTAATTTGCATATCAGCAAAAAACCACTTACAATTACTCCTGTAAGTGGTTTTTTGCTATATTTACAGTTTAAAATTTGAATAAACTTTGGCAGGTATCTATCTACATATTCCTTTTTGTAAGCAGCGATGTACTTATTGCGATTTTTACAAGGAAATTGCACCGGAACACGTTGACGAATTGGTTAATACATTAATTACTGAATTACGTTTGAGAAAAGACTATTTAAAAGGTCAAAGCATCTCAACGATTTATTTTGGTGGTGGTACACCCAGTATATTGAATTATAGTCAGTTTAAAAAGATTTTTGATGAAATTTTCATTCTTTTTAATGTAGTTAAACATCCTGAAATTACCATGGAGGCTAATCCTGATGATTTAACTGAAAAGTATCTGCAAAGCCTCTCTCCTCTCCCTTTTAACAGAATAAGCATTGGAATTCAATCGTTTGATGATGAATATTTAATAAAAATCAATCGCAGACATACTTCACAACAAGCAATTGAAGCCGTTAAAAATGCAAGAAATGCCGGATTTGACAACATAAGCATTGACCTTATTTATGCCTTGCCGGGTCAGACTTTGGATAACTGGAGAAAACAACTGGAGAAGGCTTTTGCTCTTAATGTAGAACATATATCTGCATACGGACTTACTTATGAGAAAGGAACAGAATTATGGCGGCAACGAAATAAAGGTCTATTAGCTGTTGTAGAAGATGAAGTAACAATTCAGATGTACAACTATATGTTGTTAAAAATGAATGAAAATAATTACGACACCTATGAAATATCTAATTTCTCAAAATCCGGTTATAGATCACAACACAACAGTGCGTACTGGAAATTCATTCCATACTTGGGTATAGGACCTTCTGCACATTCATTTGATGGTAATTCAAGGCAATGGAATATTGCTTCGGTTAAAAAATACATGGAGAGAATAGCTTCCGGAGATATTTATTACGAAAAGGAAATACTAAGTACTCAGGATAGCTATAACGATTATATCATGGTAGCTCTAAGAACTGCTGAAGGCATATATCTTAACAATGTAAAAGATAAGTTTGGCAATGTATATTTGACAGATTGTCTCAAAAATGCAGCTGTTTATATCAAATCCAAGGACTTAATAATGGAGGATGAAAGACTGTATTTATCACAAAAAGGCATACATATTTCGAATCTGATCATTATGGAACTCATGAAAACTGACTAATTTTCTTTAATCAGTGTTAATGATTCGTCCTGAAAAAAAGAATTTCCTGTTTGTTAAACAAAAAATAGTAAATTTGTCGCATAAATAATGAGTATATGGCTGAAAGTAATTCCAACAAAGAATTTAGATCAAAATTTAACAGGATTTTCTGGTGGACCTTTGGTATAGGTACAATTTGTATTGCATTATTATTCTTTTTTATAAGTATCGGATGGCTGGGTTATTTGCCTGCAATTGATCAGCTTCAAAACCCTATTAACAAATATGCTACCGAGTTATACTCATCTGATTTAAAACTTATTGGAAGTTTTTCTGAAAGTACTGACAATCGTATAAAAATTGATTACAACCAAATATCCAGTCACGTTGTCAATGCTTTGGTTGATACAGAGGATGAACGTTTTTATGATCATTCTGGAATTGATGGAAGAGCTTTAGCCAGAGTAGCTGTGAAGAGAGGTGTTTTTCAAATAAAAAGTTCAGGTGGAGGAAGTACTATTACACAACAATTGGCAAAACTTCTTTATTCACCAAAAGCTGATAATATTATTGAAAGAGCTTTACAAAAACCAATAGAATGGGTTATCTCTGTTCAACTAGAAAAAATATACACTAAAGAAGAAATTATCACTCTGTATCTCAATCAGTTTGATTTCCTATACAATGCAGTTGGCATAAAAACCGCAGCATTTGTATATTTCAACACCTCACCTGAAAAATTAAAAATTGAAGAAGCTGCAACGTTAATAGGAATGTGTAAAAATCCTTCTTATTACAATCCAAAAAAATTTAATGAAAGGGCAAGAAACAGAAGAAATGTTGTACTTGATCAAATGCGAAAGGCCAAACATATTACCCGGGAAGAATATGATTCGCTTCAAAGTTTGCCACTTACACTTAATTTTCAGAGAGTTGATCACAAACAGGGACTTGCTCCTTATTTCAGGGAATACCTTCGTCTGGCACTAACAGCTAAGAGACCGGTTAGAAGTAATTATGCCGACTGGCAAGAAGAAAAATACAAAGAAGATCTTTGGCAATGGGAAAACAATCCTTTATATGGTTTCTGTAATAAAAATACAAAGTCTGATGGAACTCCATACAATATCTATACAGATGGGTTAAAAATTTATACTACAATTGACTCCCGGATGCAGAAATATGCCGAAGAAGCAGTTGAGGACCATCTGAAAGAACTTCAAAATGCTTTCTTTAAGGAGAAAAAAGGCAGGTCATATGCACCGTTCTCAAAATACATAAGTAAAGAAGAAATTTCATCTTCATTAAAACGTGCCATGAAAGACTCGGAACGTTACAGAAATCTCAGAAAAGCGGGAGCAACTGATGCTGAAATAAGTCGTTCTTTCAGCACAAAAACTGATATGCAGGTCTTCTCTTATAATGGTATGGTCGACACAGTTATGACTCCTATGGATTCAATCAGATATCTGAAACATTTCCTACGTTGCGGTTTTATGTCAATCGATCCTACTACAGGACATGTGAAGGCATATATTGGTGGGCCAAACTTCTCTCATTTCCAATATGATATGGCAACGTCCGGTAAACGACAGGTCGGATCAACAATAAAACCTTATTTATATACATTGGCAATGGAAGAAGGTTTGTGGCCATGCGATAAAGTAATGAACCTTCCTGTTACATTAAAAGATGGCAATGGAAATAACTGGACGCCAAGAAACTCAAGTAAATCCAGAATAGGCCAGGAAGTAACATTAAGGTGGGCACTGGCAAATTCAAACAACTGGATTTCAGCATATCTAATGGGATTATTTACTCCGGAATCTCTGGTTAAACTGATGCAATCTTTTGGTATCAGAAGTCATCTCGATCCGGTTGTTTCATTGTGTTTAGGTCCTGCTGATATTTCTGTTGCAGAAATGGTTGATGCATATACCGCCTTCCCCAATAAGGGCATTCGTGTTGATCCGCTATATGTAACACGTATTGAAGACGCAAATGGAAATGTCATAGCGGCATTCACTCCACAAATGCATGAAATATTCAGCGAATCTACTGCCCATAAAATGATTTACATGCTTAAAAGTGTAGTTGATGGTGGTACTGGTGGCAGAATCAGAGGAAGATATGGTTTGACAATGCCTATGGGTGGAAAAACAGGTACAACACAAAACAATTCTGATGGTTGGTTTATGGGATTCACTCCTTCCTTAGTTTCAGGAGTTTGGGTTGGTGGTGAAGACCGCTCTATTCATTTCGATAATATTGCTGAAGGCCAGGGTGCCAGCATGGCATTGCCAATTTGGGCTTTATATATGAAAAAGGTATTAGGTGACAACACTTTGGGTTATTCAGCCCAGGAGAATTTCAATATTCCTTCATCTTTCAATGCCAATGAGGGCTGTGAGGAAAATGTTTTTGTGGAATAGCATAATCATTTTTTGAAAAAGAAAGTACTCATATCATTTTTGCTAATATTTCATCTGGGATTATTTGCCCAATGGAATACAGATCGCATTCTGACCATTGGCCGGAATGCATTGTATTTTGAGGATTATGTACTATCCATTCAATATTTTAATCAGGTCATCAAAATCAAGCCTTTTTTGGCAGAACCTTTTATGTATCGTTGTATTGCTAAAATACAATTAGGTGATTATGAGGGTGCTGAAATAGACGGAACTGAAGCTATCCAAAGGAATCCTTTTCTCCCTCAAGCTTTTTATGCCAGAGGTTTTACCCGAATGAAACTTGGGAAATATAATGAAGCAGCTGAAGATTTTACCAAAGCTCTGGAATTCAGTCCTGACAGTGAACATTTACTGTTGAGTAGAATGGATGCATACGAAAGAACAGGCAATTACAAGGCTGCTATCGATGATATTGAAAAGTATAGAAAAATGAAGCCCCAAAATACTGACTTATTATATGAAAAAGGCAGGATCATGTTGGCTATGAAAGACACTGTAGAAGCAATGAATAATTTTGATCAGCTTATAATGGCAGATAGCACAGCCCCGATAGGCTGGAGTGCCCGTGCATTATTAAAACTTCAGCGCAAAGATATGCAGGGAGCCTATCAGGACTATTCAAAGGCAATTCAACTTAAAACCAACTACTTTGGTGATTATATCAACCGTGGTATAATTAATGTAGAATCTAAAAGATATATGGAAGCGCTAAGCGATTATGGTCAGGCCATCAAAATGGAACCCAATAGTTTAGCTGCCTATATGAATCGGGCCATTCTAAGATCAAATCTGGGGGATGATAACAATGCGCTTTCTGATTTTAAAAAAGTTTTGCAAATGGATTCTTCAAACATGGAAGCAAGATACAGCAAGGCATTATTGGAAATTAAACTTCGGAATTTTAAAAATGCTATCGCTGATTTTAATATCATCATAGAAAAGCATCCATATTTTCTACCTGCATATTTTGGAATTTCACAGGCCTACGAAAGTTTAAATAATATCAAGGAAGCGTTCAGATACAGACAGAAAGCGCAAAATCTGGAAAAGAACAAAGATGCTATACAGGAAAAAATAAAACAGGATCAACTAACAGCAAAAAATATGATTGCTGAAGATGAACCCAAAAGAAATACCAGAAAAACAGATATTTTCAATCGTTTTGCAACGCAAAATATTGAGGAAGAAAATTATGAGTCAAAATATACGGATGAAAAAAGAGGTGCTATACAGAAAAAATTTGTCGATGTAATCAATGAAAAGAATTTTGTACTTAGTTATTATTCAAAATCTGATGAAATAAGGCAAACTAACTTATTTCATCCTCAGGTATATGAATATAACAGAAAGAAACTACTGAGTGCTGATCTGAAAATTACTTCAAATGAAATTGCATTAACAAGCGATTTAATTAATTATCATTTTGAAAAAATAAACGAAATCACTTCAAGAATCACTGACAACACTAATAATCCTGATATATATTTCTTTAGAGCATTGGAATTTGCTTTGGTACAGGATTTTGAGAGTGCCATTGAAGATTTGAATAAAGCGATAAGCCTTCGTTCAGATTTTATGCTTGCTTACTTCACTCGTGCAAATATCCGTAATAAATATATTGATTATATAAAAAACACAACCAGAGAAGCAAATGCTGGAGTAATTGATCTCAAAGATAAAGCTACTGATAATGAAAAGAAATTTGATGTGGAACTTGTCATGCGGGATTTGGAAAAAGTTAATGAACTTCAGCCGGATTTTCCTTTCAGTTATTATAACAAAGCTAATATTCTATGTACATTAAAGGATTTCAGATCTGCAATATATAACTATACAAAAGCTATTGAGATTGATGGTGACTTTGCTGAAGCTTATTTTAACAGAGGACTGACTTATTTATATATTGGTGAAGATGCTAAAGGACTTTCTGATTTGAGTAAGGCGGGTGAACTCGGAATATATGGAGCTTATAATCTGATTCAACGTTTTAAATAGACTCAGAACAATTTCTATTCTTCATTGAATAGCGTTAAAGCCTCTCCTACTACAAAATTACTACCAGTAATTAGTATTAAATCTTTCGGATCACTTTCTGAAATACAATTTTCAATAGCATTCTGAACTAAATCATAACTGTTCCCAAACAATTGAAATGCTGCAGCAGTTTTTTTTAATTCTTGTGCATCCAATGCTCTTTTTACCTGTGCTTTTGTAAAATAATAGATTGCATCTCCTGGAAGCAATTTCAAGACACCGGAAATATCCTTATCATTTACCATTCCGATTACTATCCTTAAATTACTGTAAATCTGACACTTTAATTGATTTGCTACCTCTTGCATTCCATGTACATTATGGCCGGTATCTGCAACTATCATTGGGTTTAGTCTAATAATTTCCCAACGACCACGCAGACCAGTAATACTACAAACCTTTTCTAAACCAGCTTTTATGGATTCACTTGTAATTAAAAAAGTAGATGTTGAGTTAAGTACCTCAATAGCGGTAAGTACCGTAGCCATATTTTTCAACTGATACCGTCCACAAAGTTCAGATACATATAGCTGATTATCTGATAGAACCAACATCTTATTATCGCGATATTCTACAAAATTAAGTGCTTTCTTTTTTGAGGCAAAATAAATATCCGCGTCCATTTCTTTTGCTTTCTGTACGAAAACAGCTTTAGTTTCAGGTACTGTTTCACCAACTATCACAGGCACATGGAGTTTGATAATTCCTGCCTTTTCTGTGGCAATTTTTTCAAGTGTGTTCCCTAAGAACTCAACGTGGTCGAAACCAATATTGGTGATAATACTTAATTCAGGATTGATAATGTTTGTGCTGTCCAACCGACCACCTAATCCAACTTCAATTACAGCAATATCTACCTTTCTATCAGCAAAATAAGAGAAACCCATTGCCATGGTAAGTTCAAAAAACGATGGCTGTACGGTTTCTATTATGCTAATATTTTTTTCAATAAAATCTACAACATAATTCTGATCAATCATTTTTCCACTGATGCGAATCCTTTCTCCGAAATCAACCAAATGTGGAGAGGTATATAAACCTACCTTATAACCAGATTGTTGCAGTATTGCAGCAATGTAGTGTGATACAGAACCTTTGCCATTCGTTCCTGCAACATGAATTGACTTGAATTTTTTATGAGGATTATCAAGCAACTCCATCAGTCGAATGGTGTTATCCAATCCCGGTTTATACGCTGAAGAGCCAATGATATGAAAAACGGGTAAACGATCATACAGATATTGGATGGTTTCCTGATAATTCATTTCTGAAGCATTAATAAATTCGGTTACCAAAAATAAAACTACCAATGCGAACCATGGTACTTCCTTCCTTTATAGCTATGGGATAATCATCTGACATTCCCATAGAAATTTCTGAAAAATTTGCATTGTTAGTTTCATATTTAGATTTAATCAAATCAAACAATTTTTTCAATGTCTGAAACTCATTTTTTACCTGTAATTCATTCTGAGTAAATGTTGCCATACCCATCAATCCTCTGAGCTTAACATGCTTATTTTTCTTTATTTCCCCTGATTCAAATAATTCGATTATTTCTTCAGCTGAAAAACCAAACTTTGTTTCTTCAGTGGCAATATGCACCTGTAATAAGCAATCTACTACCTTATCAATCTTTGTTGCCTGTTTATCGATTTCAGCTAATAATTTCAAAGAATCAACTCCATGTATTAGCTTAACAAAAGGCACAAGATATTTCACCTTATTCGTCTGAAGATGACCAATAAAGTGCCATTGAATATCTTTTGGTAAATGAAGATATTTTTCGGTTAATTCCTGTACTTTACTTTCTCCGAAAACACGTTCACCATAGCGATATGCTTCCAGAATACTTGATTCGGGATGAAATTTTGAGACACAAACCAGAGTGACATTCTCCGGAATAGCTTTTCTTAATATTTCCAGATTCTGTACAACTGACATATTATATTGAGTTGACAAATAGGTTTATAAATTATTCTTCCGTTTTACCGTATTTAAAAACATCCATTATCATGGTTTCAGTAATGACAGCAACTTCATAATCCGCCAGGGTACCTTTCATCCCTTCTTTAAGTCTAGTTAAAGCTTCTCCAATTTCGGTAGCCTGAACCATCATATTAACAGGTGTCCTCTTTTCTACTCCTTTATCCTCGTCAAATGTTACAAAATTTACCTTGCAACGATACCATCTATCAGCATTATCCTGAAAAAACATTTCATTTATCTTTACTCTTTTAATGTGGGCGACCGAAAAGTCTCCACTGATAAATGGTTTCATCTCTTCAATAATTCTTTCTTCAGCTTCAGTAAACGACAAAGCATCAACTAAATACGATTCATTAACTTTTACAATCTTACCATCGTCTACTGTTTTTTCAAACTTCACTTTACATTCAAACCAATTGTGCATATTAGATATATTTTGATTTATATTGATAAAAAAACAAGATTATGTCATAATTCTTGAAAAAAACATCACAATTCTATTTATCGATCTATTCTATAAGCAAAAACATATAATCAATCATAAATTATGTTAGTTTACTTATTTTCAGAAGTTTATCCAGTAATTGTAACTCTTTATTTCGTGATGTAAAAATAACATTTAATCGTCGATATACAATTCATATTTTTAAAAATAAATGATGATATTTTTCCTGTCAATCTAAAAAACATACCTTTGCATTTTTAGAAAAGTCACAATGGATAAATTAACTCAAGAATTCATACAACAACACATCAACGAAGATATCTTAAAGTTAAGTCTACAATCCAGCAAATATCCTGAGGTAGATTTCCCGCTGGCTATCAGACAAATAGTAGGAAAACAGAAATTCAGGAAAAAAGTTCCTCTCTTTTTCGCACATCCTGAGATTTTATTTCCCGTACAACTATCTATAGAACAAGCTTCTTCTGAAGATACTGCGAAATACAAATCTGAATTAGTGTCAGGAAGTGCATTCGCAGATCTTACAGGTGGATTTGGCGTTGATTTCTACTTTTTATCACAAAAATTTGGACATGGAATATATGTAGAAAGAGATAAGCAGCTATGTGAATTAGCAAATTCTAATTTTAAGGCGTTGGGAATTAAAAGCTTTGAGATTCTCAATCAGAATGCCGAAGATTTTATTTCAGGGATGCCTGAAGTCGATTTTATCTACCTTGACCCTCATCGTAGAAGTGACAGTGGAAAGAAAACAGTACGTATCTCTGATTGTGAACCAGATGTGTCTGTTTTAATAGAAAAAATGCTTGAGAGATCTAGAAAAATCATGATAAAACTATCTCCGATGCTTGATATCATGCAAGCGATTGCAGATATACCACAAACTACTGAAATTCATATCATTGCGGTTGAGAACGAATGCAAGGAGGTGCTTTTAATAATCAATAAAGATACTCAGCATGAAGACAAGAGAGTTCACCTGTTTACATCAAATCTCTTAAAGAAAGAAAAGCGACAAAAATTTGATTTTCAATTAGATGATGAAGTCCATTGTGAAGCCATTTTTACAAATTATCCATTGCAATATCTATACGAACCAAATGCTGCCATTATGAAATCAGGAGCTTTTAAAACTATTGGTTCCCGCTTCGAATTAAAGAAATTCCACCCAAATACACATATATATACTGACAATACTTTGAAAGCTGATTTTCCCGGCAGAATATTTTCCATTGAGGAAGTTAAAGGGAATACCAAAAATGATTTTAAGTTGCTCAAACAAAAATATCCAAAAGCCAATATCAGCCTTAGAAATTACCCATTATCTGTTGAAGAATATAAAAAGAAATCAGGAATTAAAGACGGTGGAGATTTTTATATTCATGCTTTAAAAGCTAATGACAATAATTTTCTGAATATAATTTCACATCGCGTAAATATTAATTCATCAGATTAACTTTAATTGTACTCTTTTACGCATAAGATCCACCTCCAGCACCCTAACTTTTACGTGTTGATGAAGAGAAACAACTTCTGAAGGGTTTGAAATATAACGATCTGCCAGATGTGATACATGAATCAAACCGTTTTCTTTAATACCGATGTCAACAAAAGCTCCAAAATTAGTGATATTTGTAATAATACCTGGAAGTTCCATTCCACAGATAAGATCCTCAATTCTTTTGATGTTGGCATCAAACTCAAATACTTTTACTGAATTACGTGGATCACGTCCGGGTTTTTCCAACTCAAGTAATATATCTGTCAGAGTGGGTAATCCAATTTTATCAGTAATATATTGATTTAAATTAATTTTTTGTATAACTTCCTTATTATGAATTAATTCCTTAATATCAATTTTCATATCCTTTGCCATCAGCTCAACAATTGGATAACTTTCTGGGTGTACAGCAGAATTATCAAGTGGGTGATCACTTTCAGGAATTCTGAGAAAGCCAGCACATTGCTCAAAAGTTTTGTTACCCATTTTAGGAACATTCAACAATTGTTTTCTATTCATAAATGCACCATTTTCAGCTCGATAATTAACTATATTTTGTGCAAGTTGTGGACCCAGACCAGAGATGTAGGTCAACAAGTGTTTTGATGCGGTATTAAGGTTTACTCCTACCCTGTTTACTGCATTTTCTACAGTCTGATCAAGAGATTTTTTTAATAAATTCTGATCTACATCATGCTGGTACTGTCCAACTCCTATAGATTTCGGATCAATTTTTACTAATTCTGCTAAAGGATCCATTAAACGCCTGCCGATTGATACTGCCCCACGAACTGTAACATCATAATCAGGGAATTCATCTCTGGCAATTTTGGAAGCAGAATAAATTGAAGCTCCATTTTCACTTACGACAAACACCTGAATTTTACGATCATAGCGAATATTCTGTATAAAATGTTCCGTTTCACGACCTGCGGTACCATTACCAATGGCAATTGCCTGAATGTTATATGCTTCTACCATTTTCTGTATGCTTCTGGCCGACTTTGCATAATCATTTTGAGGAGGATGTGGATAAATCGTTTCATTGTGTAACAAATTACCCTGATTATCAAGACACACAACTTTACAACCTGTGCGAAATCCAGGATCAATACCTAATACTCTTTTTTCACCTAAAGGAGGTGAAAGGAGTAATTGACGTAAATTCTCAGAAAAAACGCGTATTGCCTCTATATCTGCCTTCAGTTTACTTTCAGCGGCAAATTCATTTTCAATAGCGGGTTTAAGCAAACGTTTATAGGCATCAATAGTTGCATCAAAAACCAAGTCACCAGATTCATTATCAGACTTAACAAATATCTTTTTGAGCCTTTCTATACATTTCTCTTCATCAGGTGCGATATTCACACGCAGGAAGCCTTCAGACTCCCCTCTTCGCATAGCTAATAGTCTGTGAGAGGAGCACTTGCTTAGTTTATCTTTCATGTCAAAATAATCTCTGTACTTTTGAGCTTCCTCTTCTTTTCCTTTGATTATTTTTGAAGAAATTATAGCTTCATAACTGAATATTTTTCTAATAGCATTGCGTGCAGCTTCGCTCTCATTAATCCATTCAGCAATAATATCAGAGGCACCACTCAACGCCTCATCAATATTCGTAATTTTATCTTTGATATAGGGCTTTGCCAACTGTATCAGGTTGCTGGAATTTTGTTTCATTATCATTTTAGCCAAAGGTTCCAAACCATTCTCACGGGCAATCTCAGCCTTTGTTCGACGTTTTGGTTTGAAAGGCAAATAGATATCTTCAAGTTCTGTAAGATTCCAGCACTCATCAATTCTTAACTTTAATTCAGCAGTTAGTTTGTCCTGTTCTTTAATTGTTTTGATTATTGTGTCCTTACGCTTCTCAATTTCAATTAATTTGTCATACATTTCTTTAACCGATGCTATCTGTACTTCATCAAGTTCACCGGTCAATTCCTTTCTGTAACGACTTATGAACGGAATAGTAGCACCATCATTCAATAATTGAATAGTATTAGTAATTTGTCTGGAGGTCAAATGAAGCGATCCTTCAATAATCTGAACATATACTTGAGGTAAATTTTCTTTTGTCATTTTTGAAAGTTTGAGAGCACAGAAAAGAATGGTATTAATGTAAAATTTTAAAAATCAACTCTTTTAATAAATCACCTTCATCGCTACTAACATTTTCAATCCCTTTTGACCTGGCATCAGTTTCACGAATATAGGTGATTATATTCATTGTTTTCCAGGCGTTAAATGATTGAGCACCTTTTAGATAATTACGTGCAATAAAGGGATGGATCTTAAACTCTGTTGCAGCAGCTTCTCCAGTTTTTGAAGGTAAATAATGAAAGATCATTAAATTACTAAAAAAACCAAATAACTGCGCGAGCACCATCTGTAATGGGTTAGATTTCTTATTATCAGCAAAATAACGTATTATCTGATTTGCTTTGATCACATTTTTATTGATTAGAGCATCCTGCAATTCAAAAACATTAAAATCTTTACTTATACCGATATTTTTTTCAATGAGTTCAGGCGTAATACGCGTTGATCCTGCTGGTTTAGTTATACATAATTTATCCAGTTCATTTGCAACTTTATTTAAATCAGTACCCAGAAAATCAGTCAACATAATTGTTGCCTTTTCGTCAATAACCAATTGTTTTGACTTGGCATACTGACTTATCCATGCACTCATCTCGTAATCTCTGAGTTTTTTTGACTCATATACTACTCCTGTTTTTTTGAGCTCACTCACCCATTTCTTTCGCCCATCAACAGTTCCATACTTATAACATAGCACCAGTATTGTCGTTTTAGAGACATTGCTCAGATAAAACTGCAATTTATCAAGTTCTTTTACATTTTGCGCCTCCTTTATAATGACAACCTGATAAGGCGACATCATTGGATATCTCTTAGCTGTATTGATAATTGTTGTAATATCTGTATCTTTTCCATACAATACTGTCAAATCAAATTCTCTCTGATTTTCATCCAGAACATGATGTTGAATATAATCAGATATGAGATCAATATAATACGATTCTTCCCCCATTAACAAATAAACCGGAGCAAAATCTTTTTTTTGTAAGTTTCTAAGAATTTGTTCGTGCATGCTTCTGTCTTTATCCTCTTTTACACAACTACTCGAATCGTAAATGCTTAATAGTTTTGCTATTATTGATCAGAGAACTTAATGCCTTAACACCAATTTTAAGGTGCTCATCTACATAGCTCGCTGTCACTTTCTTATCACTTTCAGATGTTTTTATCCCTTCTTCATGAAGCGGCATATCAGAAACGAGCAACAATGCACCAGTGGGTATTCCATTATGAAATCCTACTGTAAATAACGTTGCAGTCTCCATATCAATAGCCATTGCACGCGTAGAACGAAGGTATTGTTTAAAATTATCATCCCATTCCCATACCCTGCGGTTTGTTGTATAAACTGTACCTGTCCAATAGTCTTTATCAAAGTCACGAATATTTGAAGAGACAGCACGCTGAAGATTAAATGCAGGTAATGCCGGAATCTCAGGTGGAAAATAATCATTTGAGGTTCCTTCGCCCCTGATAGCTGCGCTGGGCAATATATAATCACCATTTCTGTTTTTATCTCTCAAACCACCACATTTACCCAGGAAAAGTACTGCTTTAGGCTGAACAGCTGAAAGAATATCCATAATCAAAGCAGCATTAGGACTCCCCATCCCAAAGTTAATGATTGTAATCCCGTTGGCAGAAGCGTTTATCATATTGGCATCTCGTCCCAATACAGGCACATTAAACCACTCTGCAAATTTCTCAACATAGTTGTTGAAGTTTGTAAGCAAAATATATTCTGTAAAGTCATTAAGTGCCCTTTTTGTATATCTGGGCAACCAGTTTTCAACAATTTCCTGTTTTGTTTTCATATTTAGTCAGATTCTAAATTGATTTTATTATTTTCGCATTATAAAAAAAATGAAAATCATTTAATAAGCAGTACTTCAGGTACATCCCTTATTTCTTTCTCATAGATACAAAAGTAATAAAAAATGTGGCAATTAAACCTACCGGAATATAAATTCAAAATAAAAAAAACTGCAGATAAATTATTTATTCTGGATTCTTTGAGAAAGAAATTTGTTAAACTTACCCCTGAGGAGTGGGTTCGCCAGAACTTTATTCAATTTTTAATTATCAATAAGCATTTTCCTGCTGCTTTAATAGCCTTAGAGAGTCAGATCGAAGTTAACGGAATGAAAAAAAGATGCGATGCAATTATCTACAACAAAAGCGCAGAACCAATCATTATTATTGAGTTCAAAGCACCTACTGTTACGATTTCTCAATCAACATTTGATCAGGCTGCAGTTTATAATTCAAAGTTACATATCGATTATTTTATCATCAGTAATGGTATTCAACACTTTTTTTGTCAATTAAATCACGATAAAATGAACTATGATTTTCTTGTAGATATCCCGGATTTTGACTTTTTTATCAGATCACAGTGATTTTGTAATAGCTTTGTAATATCATTAAGTTTATTTAACATTACCAATAATTCACAATATAACAATCACTTAGCAACATAATTTAGCTAAAACTAATATTTTTAGTCATTAAAAAGAATATTTTTTCAGAAAAAAGTAGAAATATATGTTTTAAAACATGTATTTTTGCATTGTCAAAATGAAAATATTCATTAAGGCGACATCTAATACGAAGAACATCCGAAAAAATCAGGGAAG
>JAYFQH010000070.1:0-36873 GCA_034927265.1 Paludibacter sp. | reverse complement strand
CACTTGTAACTGATAGATTCCCTTGTTCTATCTCTGATACTAACGATAATTTGAAGGATAATGTGTAATCCTTTTGACTTCGTTTCCTGTACTGATTTTTAATCTCTTCCATAAAATTACGCTTTTTATTGTAACGCTATTTCAGGACGAGACAAGTTTAAGAAAAAGGCGGCGGGAGTTGGAGCAAAAGCCCGCGGGCTTTTTATCTTGCCGACACGATCATACTAACAGGGGCCTTCTCAGGAGTAAAAAAATCAGTGTCATGAGCAAAGATCATTGATGCCGGACATTCTTTTTGAAAAAATCAACAATCAAGAGAGCTGCTTCCTGAGGAAAACCATGCCCTCCGGGATGAATGTAAGTCATCGTGTTGTTTTTTGTTTTTGAATTGAACAATGTCAGATAATCTGAAACAGCAACACCGTCTTTATCACATCCGTTGAGAGTAAGTATGTCCGGAATGATTTCTCTCTGCCACTCGATTTTAACAAGATTATCCTTTTCTCCGGCAACTATAAATACCGGCTTCGGTTGAAGTCTTTGTAATAGAAAAGCATTGGGCGAATGTTTTGCCATGGCTGCAGCTGTAGGAGCAATAGCAGCAAAGGCATCTGCTCTTTCAGCCCAGAGAAGATATACAAATCCCCCTCCGTTAGAATGACCTGTAATATAAATACGTCGATTATCAATCCTGTAATTTTTTTTCATATAGCTGAGCATCACATCAAAAAACTTAAGGTCTCTGTCGTTCAACTCTCCCGGAAGCGTTTGCCACCTTGTTGTCGGGGCATGTTCGGTGCCCGCCATGGTTAGTCCGGCGCTTTCGAGTGCCTGCGGATAAACTACTATTGCTTCAGGCCAACGTTCATGGAATGCGTATCTTTCTTTGGACAACTCCATGGTACCTCCCCTTCCATGGAAGGCAAAAATCAAAGGAGTGGAAGAAGTTAATGCCTTTTCAGGCAAATAAACCAACGCCTTTCTGCTTACCGTATCTACTATCCATTCCTTTTGAAACACAGAGGCAAAATGGTCTTTTTCCGGCCTTTGAGCATCAATCCGAAAAGAATTACCTGCAAATAAAATAATCAGGAGAAATAATATTCTGTGTATTCTCATAAACCTTCAATCAATTGGCAAAATACATTAAAATTTACAAACTTAAACAAACAAAGGTAATGAAAGGTCATATTTTTTGATCAAAACAGGAGGATTATTTATTCAGAAAAATCAGTAGTTAAGAAATAATTAACTAAATAAATTTGTAAATCAGATTTAATATCTCTACTTTCGTATTACTATACTCTATATATTTTGAATAAATAAACAATAAACGTATATATGACAAATAAACTATTTTACACTCTTTTTCTGATACTGATTAGCTTTTTTTATGCCTCTGTAAAAGCAGTACCGGCATATCCGCGTCCCATTGTAGTTACTCAACCTGATGGCAGTACTGTAACTGTACAGCTTCGCGGAGACGAAAGCCGAAAAATAAGAACCACAGTCGACGGTTATATCATCAAAAAAAACCAATCCGGATATTATACTTACGCCGAACCCGATGGGGCCAACCGGTATGTTGCCGGCAAAACCATTGCCCGTGATCCTGAAAGAAGGCCAGTGTCGGATCAGGTTTATTTAAATAAAATCAAAAAATATAATGAGCTTGGATCTCAATCATATTCAGGGGTGTCAAGAATCAAACGGGCACCTTCCGCGACAACGGCATCAACCGGATTTCCAAGAACAGGAAGTCCAAAATCACTGGTAATTCTGGTTAACTTTTCCGATGTCAGCTTCAGTGTGTCCAATCCCCAGAACGCGTTTTACCGGTTATTGAATCAGGAGAACTACAGCGATAACAGTGCCACAGGCTCGGTGAATGACTATTTCAAAGCAGCAAGTAACGGACAGTTCAATCCGCAGTTTGATGTGGTCGGACCCTATAAGCTCAACAATACAATGGCCTACTATGGTGCGAACGATGCCACTACCGGCGACGATGTAAAACCTGCTTATATGATAGTTGACGCCTGTAAAGCAGCTAAAGATGCCGGACTTAATTTTGCTCAGTATGACACTGACAATGACGGATATATCGACAATGTTTTTGTCTATTATGCCGGTTACAACGAAGCAGAATGGGGCCCGGAAAATTCAGTATGGCCACACAGGTGGGCAGTTTCACCGGGCGATAATTTCACCAACAATCAAAGCCTGGTGAAATTTGATGGAAAAATAGTTTATGATTATGCCTGCACCTCAGAATTAAAAGGATCAACAGGATTAAATATGTGTGGAATAGGCACCTTTACACACGAATTTGGCCATGTTATTGGTCTGCCTGACTATTATCACACCGAAACGGACAAGAACACTGTGAATGACTGGAGTATTATGGATGCCGGAGCATATCTTAACGATGGGCGCACCCCTCCTACTTATTCAGCATACGATCGTTTTTTCCTCGGATGGCTCACTCCTCAGGAATTAAATACACCTTCTGATAAAGCTTTACTTCCTTTATCCCAGTCAAAAGTTTCGTTGGCATCTACCTCAAAACAGGCATATTTGCTTGCTGCAACAACTCATAATTTGGTTGGGGATAATCCTTCTCCAAAAGAGTTCTATGTGATGGAATACAGAAAAAAATCAGGATGGGACAGCTATTTGCCTGCCGAAGGATTATTATTCTGGCATATTGATTATAACCAAACAGCGTGGGACAACAATGAACCGAACAATTACACCGGGACAAACCAAACGGCATCCAGTCATATGCGCATGTATCTGCAACCTTTGAGCGGCTATACCACAACTCCCGGGACAGCCTTCACCAGTGGTTCTTTTGATCCGCTGACATGGGCAGGAAGCCGTATTGACCGAGCGATAACGGGTATCACTAAAACAAGCGACAGCATCAGCTTCAAGATTATGGGCGGAAGTGTAGTGAATCCGGTTGAGACTCCCAGAATTCTGGCAGGAGTCATCAACGGAACATTGCAGTTCCCGGTCATTGCCAGTGGAGCTGAAACAGCAAAAACACTGAACATCAGAACCACCGACATAAGCGGGGATCTAACCCTCACTGTCAACGGAGCAAATGCGGCTTTGTTTTCAGCTTCAGTGCAAAGTATCTCAATGACAGCTGCCAACTCAGCCTCAGGCGTGAATATTATCATCACCTACAAACCACTTGCCGGTGGTGCGCATACCGCCATACTCACCATTTCAGGAGGAGGTTTAACCCCTGAGAAAATAATTGAATTAAGAGGAAGTGCTACGGAATAGCCAGTCAGAGTTTTTGTCCGAACGCCAAATCTCCTGCATCACCTAAACCGGGAATGATGTAGGAGTGTGCGTCCAGTTCCGGATCAATGGCAGCAGTCCAAACAGTGATATCAGTATCCTGTAAATGCTTCTTCAGATAATCGATGGCATACTGACTTGAAATAACAGAAGCCACGTGTACTTGTGCCGGAGTTCCTTTTGTTTTCAGAGCACCGTAAGCCAGTTCCATTGAACTTCCGGTTGCCAGCATAGGATCGGTTATGATCAGAGTCTTCCCGTTTAAATCGGGGGAAGCTATGTATTCAATAAATATCTCGAACTTCAGCGCATCCTTGTACTTACGGTAAGCAGAGACAAAAGCATTTTCAGCTTTGTCGAAGTAATTCAGAAAGCCCTGATGGAAAGGAAGCCCTGCCCTCAGAATGGTCGATATAACTATGCTGTCCGACATAACATTGACAGGAGCTATTCCGAGTGGAGTTGTTACATTTTCAACCACATAATTCATCTTCCTACTGATTTCATATGCCATAATTTCGCCGATTCTTTCCAGATTACGACGAAAACGCATGGAATCCTTCTGTATTTCTACCGACCTGATTTCTTTGATGTAATGATTTAAGACTGAGTTGTTCTCTGATAAATTGATAACTTCCATATAATTATTTGATCTGTGATGCTTTTAATCCCTTGATAACCGCATTTGTAAAACCATTGGCTTCCATCTCGTTCAATCCTTTTATTGTAATGCCCCCGGGTGTTGTGACCTTGTCAATTTCAACCTCAGGATGTGCGTTTTTAGATTCTATCAGATCAATGGCACCACGCAATGTTTGTAGCACAACTTCCTTGGCTGTCTGAGCCGGAATTCCCATTTCGACACCGCCTTCCATCGCGGCACGGATATAGCGGAAAGCATAAGCGATGCCGCAAGAGGATAATGACATGAAAGCATTCAGTTGCGATTCTGGAACAACGAATACTTTCCCTAACTCTCCAAAGATATTTTTAACCAATTGTTCATGAGCAGGATCAGCATTATAAGATGAAATTGTGGAAACACTCTGCAACACATCGACGGCGGTATTCGGAATAACCCTGAACATAACGGCATCATCGTCGAAATAGCCTGTCAGTACTTTGAAATCAACACCGGCAGCTACCGAAACAATGATTTGTTGTTTATAATTGATCTTTCTTCTGATTTCATCTGCAATCTTTTCCACCAACCATGGTTTGACCGCGATAATGATAATGTCGGCACCGTGGATGATTTCAGTGTTTGAAGTACTTACTGTAATTTCCTGATTCAGCTCCCGAAATGCCTGAAGAGATTTTTCTCCGATATCACTTACCCTGATATTCGAATTTTCAATCAGGTTGCCTGATAATAAACCACGGGCAATAGCTCCACCCATGTTCCCGGCGCCAATGATGGCTATTTTTAACGTTGAAGTGTCCATTACTAAATTTTTAACCCACAAAGATAAATAAAACTTTCTGAAATGCTAAAAATTAAACCGTATCCCTGTAATTATCCCCCAGGATCTTACTCCCGGTTTGTTCAGATCGGACAACCGCCACACCGATTGCAGAGAAAAAATCCGGAATATATTAGTAAAACCTACCCCCGCCTCCATATAAGGAACTTTTAATGTTCCCGTAAGGGAAGGAAAATCCACCAAGGAAGCATGTTTGGGGTCAAGTCCACCATACAAAAATTTGAAAGTAACCAACTCACGAAGGTTAAGATTGCGTATCACAGGTAGCTGATTAAAAAGTACACCGTTGAATATCCACTCATGATGCATGGCAACATATTTATCAAAGGCATACTCCATATAATCCATCAGATTATAATGATACCTTTTAAACAAAAGCGTTTCGCTACCAACGGGAATCGACAGCAGATTATACGGAACAGTACCTAAAATCCATCCGGCATCAACACTATAGTTCCACTGTCCGAAGTCAAATAAAAGTTGTTGCTTTACTTTTCCTGTGATTCTTCCGTAGAAATTTTCTTTATCTGTTATTCTTGTTCTGCCTCCTTCTAAGGTAAGATAGAAAACAGGGTGCAGATTCTGAATATAAATACGTTCCAAATGATCTTCATATGTTCTTTCACCACGTGAGAACCGGGTATTGAAACTTATAAAATCGTGAGTCATTTCCTGCAGGTCAATTCCGCTTTTTAAGAATGGAAGAGCGGGGTTTCCCCAATAACTGTTTTTTCTGAAACAAAGATTACTTTCAACATCCTTGTTCCAGTCAAGAGACAACGAAGTAAAGAATTCTTTTCTACGATTGATTTTATCCGACGAACGAAAAGCAAAAATAGTATTGGCAATGTCCTCATCGCCCGAAAGCAAAGGATTTTCACGCAACAGATAATCATTATAATCATAGTCGATCCTTCTGTAATCATCAGTATAACCAATACTGAGTATACTTTTCGATGCAAATGGCAGCTTATACGATACACTTGCAGCATACTGATGCGCGCGATTCCTTGTCCCGTAACCCCAATAGCCTCCAAGTGAGAAATTTTTTGACAGATTTTCATTCGTTCTGATTGGAATGCTAAAGCGAAAGCCTTCCACATCCGTTAATCTGGCAAACTGATACACCTTCCCCAAATCGATTTTACCCAATTGCATATAGCCGGTAATAATAGCATCTGCGATCCAGTGAGCCGTTTTCATCATGGGAAGATCATTCATTTCCGCCAATTTCAGCTCTAATTCTTCTTTGCTGAACTCAGAGCCTGCAAAATTTTCTTCCGCAACATGAACCGTATCGTTCACAGGAGAGGAAGTTATTCTCGTTTCAATATAAATTTCAGGAGACAAATGGGCACTATCAGCCAGTAATTGATAGTTCATGTCGAACCGAACCCTGTCTTCCACGGGAAACCAACGCTTATTTTCCGACTTTTTATATGTTTTGCTTACCTTAAGATGTTGAATGAAATTAATATTGGCCTGTACCGGAAGTTCAACATTGATGGCCGTCAATGCACAGGAAGCCGAATCAATCCACAGTTCTCCGTTAAATGCAAGATTTTTATTGTTTTTCGTCTTAAACCGGAGATAATATTGTTTTTCGAACCCACTACCGATACTATCGATCAGAAAGAACCTGTAATAAGAATTTGCTGCTGACGACAACGGACTTACGAAAGGTTTTCCAAAAAGAGAAATACTGTTGTTGTAAAAATTTAATTCAGGCTGCAGATTGCCGGTAAGCTTTTCGAGTATTAATTTTACATTCTGAGGAGAAGCAGTCGACTCTTCGGCAATCACTTTTCGTGGCATTCCTGAATGTACAAGATATTTGACATCTTCAATATACAAAGGCAAGAAATTAGTGGTATCATTCGTTGACATTGATCCATCGGACAGCTGCTTAAACAACTTTTTGGTAGCGGAGTTCTTACTGATCAACACAAGATTTTGCTCCTCACTCGCTATTGTCAGGGGCAAATTATATACGTCGTTTTTTGCTTTGGCTTCTCTTACTTTTCTCATCAAATCCAAAGCCGGATTGGCGCCCGGCAGGACAAACAGCTCCTGTAATATATTGATGTCTTCGCGTAAAGCAACCTCCACACCCGCAACTTCTCCCGGTCGCACCGGTATTTCCTGAGTTTTATACCCCACACATGAAAAAACAAGCTTCGATTCTGTACCCTGATTCCTGATTACATAAAATCCCTCTTCGTCACTCTGAACACCGATGTTGGTCCCTTTAAAATAAATATTGACGGCCGAAAGAGGAGAATTATCTGTTTTACTGCGGACATGTCCCACAACGAGTGTTTCCTGAGCATGCAACTGTTCAGTAAAAATTAGAAATAGAAATATACTTACTCCGGATAAAAATCTTCTCATTTTTTATTTAACATGGGGTGGCATTCCTGTATTGTTTTCTTCAGATAATGGATGTCGATATGGGTGTATAATTCGGTAGTGGTAATGGATTCATGGCCAAGCAAAAGTTGTATCGCCCTTAGATTAGCTCCGTTTTCCAACAGATGGGTGGCAAAAGAATGACGAAAAGTATGCGGACTAACATTTTTCTTTATGCCAACCAACGCAGCTAATTCCTTTACAATTGTAAAGATCATGGCTCTTGTCAGCTTACTGCCTCTCCTGTTCAAAAACAAATAGTCCTCGCTCCCCTTCTTTATATCCAGAGCATTCCTGTCAATCTTCCATAACATGATTTGGTTGATTGATGGCGGTGAAAGCGGAACCAAGCGCTGTTTACTACCTTTACCTTCCACCAGCATATATCCTTCATCGATATATATATTAGATATTTGCAGGTTGAGTAATTCTGAAACACGAAGACCCGAACCATATAACACTTCAATGATTGCTTTATTGCGTTGCCCTTCCGGTTTTGAAAGATCAATTGCAGCAATCATCTTATTTATTTCTGCCAGAGAAAGCACTTCCGGAAGCCGGAGCCCGATCTTGGGACTTTCAAGCAACTCGGTAGGATCGCTATCCCGTTTATTCTTATAGATCAAAAAGTGATAATACGATTTAATCCCCGATAATATTCTGGCCTGCGTTCTGGGATGAATCCCGAGTGAACTTATTTGAACAATAAAATCACTCAGATGTTCTGCTTCCGCCTCATCCACATCAACATGAATCTCCGAAAGAAATTCCGTTAATTTATTCAGATCCATTGTGTATGCAGCGACTGAATTATCGGAAAGACCTTTCTCGAATTTTAGAAAATAGTAATATTCCTGAGACCTGGCGAACATTTTATCGTTTTTCTCTGTTTGGTAATGCAAATGCAAAGATAAAAAAAGAAACAGACAAAATTAGCTGTCATTTTTTGTATCTTTGCGTTACAAAACCTTCTCAATTCATTATCAGAGATGGAAATAAACTACCAAAAATCAGGTTATATGCAAAGAAAATTCTCCCCTTCGAGTAAGATGAACGAGCTCATCAAAGAAGACACCTCCTTGCTGCTTACCATAACCAGATTCGGTTTTTCATTGGGATTCGGAGATAAAACCGTTCAGGAAATATGCCAGTCGAATAATGTAGATGTGTATACATTTCTGGCCGTTGTTAATTTTATTTCGGATGACTACAATGAAGAAGAAATTAATCACCACGATATATCCATTGATTCGGTTGTTTTATATTTAAAAAACGCGCATCATTTTTTTCTTGA
Source organism: Paludibacter sp. (assembly GCA_034927265.1). Lineage (GTDB taxonomy): Bacteria > Bacteroidota > Bacteroidia > Bacteroidales > Paludibacteraceae > Paludibacter. Next base: position 28,371 of record JAYFQH010000070.1, on the reverse strand, counting down.
TTTCAAACTTCCTCTTATAAAGAAGAAACTGATCGAAGCCATTGACGATACGCTTCAGGAAGAACCTTATAGAAAAATGATCATGAAGTTCTTCGACGATTATGTTTCAGAAGTACAGAAGCACATGAATTATGAAAATGAGGTTGTTTTTCCTTATGTGCTTAATCTTGTCGAAGGCAGGAAAGATCCACGGTATAACATCGCTGTGTTCGAGAAAAATCACGAAAGCATCGATTCGAAACTTACCGATTTAAAGAACATCCTTATAAAATACTTCCCGGCGCAGCAACCCAACTATTTCCTGAATGAAGTGCTGTTTGATCTTTCCGATTGCGAGAAAGACCTTGAAAAACATAACCGTGTAGAGGATTATTTCTTTGTGCCCATAACAGAAACTTTAGAAAAGGATTTTAATGAACAACAAGATGAAACGGTGGCTGAGAAGGTTGACAATCTGACTGATCGTGAAAAAGAAGTTTTGGCTGAAGTAGTAAAAGGCATGACCAATAAAGAAATCGCCCGGCATTTATTTCTGTCGACACATACAGTAATATCGCACCGGCGCAACATAACCCGTAAACTGGAAATTCACAGTACAGCCGGCCTGACCATTTATGCTATTGTCAATAAATTGGTAACACTGGATGAAATTAAATCAGTAATTGAATAATTTTTCAGCAAAAAAAATTAATTTTGCAAAAAATAATCCTTTAATCTCCGACCACCCGACTATATGCAAAAAAAACACATCAGGACATGGATGTTTTACATACTGATGGTGGCATCGTTCATCATCCTTACTTATGTGCTTTTTAGTGATGCAGTAAAGTTTGATGTCTATAAGGATACTGCCGGAAGTGCGGAAAAAATCTCCTTAAGCAATTTTGATTCCTTTAAAACATCCATTTTTCATAATATCGCGGAACCTACGGCGATGTTGCTTCTGCAAATCATAGCAATATTATTTGTATCAAGAATACTGGGATATGTTTTTGTGAAGATTGGACAACCGACTGTCATTGCAGAGATTCTTGCCGGTATATTGTTAGGGCCTTCACTACTAGGTTATTTTTATCCCGAAGCCTATAACTTTCTTTTTGCCGCCCATACACTTGGGAATTTAAATATTCTCAGCCAGGTAGGTTTGGTGTTATTCATGTTTGTTATCGGTATGGAGCTCAATCTTGGAGTGATAAAGAATAAGATGGGGACAACCTTTGTCATTAGTCATGCCAGCATTATTATCCCGTACTTTCTGGGGATGCTGCTTGCCTATTTCGTGTACGAAGAGTTTGCTGCCGGACACACTGACTTTTTATCTTTCGCTCTGTTCATTGGTATTTCAATGAGTATCACAGCATTTCCCGTGTTGGCAAGAATTGTTCAGGAGAGAAATCTCACCAAAACTCATCTGGGACAAATTTCGATTGCCTGTGCTGCCTTTGACGATGTAACAGCCTGGTGTTTATTGGCTGCCGTTATAGCAATAGCCAAAACAGGGAGCTTTATAAGTTCCCTCTATACTATCGGATTTTCGATCGTTTACATACTGTTCATGTTATACGTGATCAAACCTTTTATGAAGAAGATCGGAAACATATACAGCAGCAGCGAAGTGTTGAATAAAAACGTACTCGCTTTTATCTTCCTGCTTTTAACTCTATCAGCGTTTGCAACTCAGTTAATTGGAATACATGCACTTTTCGGAGCATTTCTGGCCGGCGTAATCATGCCCGAACTACCACGATTCAGAAAATTAATCATTGAAAAAATTGAAGATGTTGCTTTAACCTTCTTACTGCCTTTATTTTTTGTATATACGGGGCTCCGAACCGAGATCGGGCTGTTGAACACTCCTCATTTATGGTGGATAACATTATTGGTTATCATTTTTGCTGTTGGAGGTAAATTCATCGGGGGTGCTATGTCGGCTAAAATAATGGGGGAAAACTGGAGAGACAGCCTGTCAATGGGAGTACTGATGAATACACGCGGACTGATGGAAATCGTTGTGTTGAATATCGGATATGATATGGGGATTCTTCCCAAAACAATTTTTGTTATGTTGGTACTAATGGCGCTGGTTACTACTTTTATGACCACGCCCTTATTGAGTTTAATCCACAAGATCTTCCCCGAAAAGAATCTTGAAGATGAATATCATATGCAACAAGCTCAGGGAATTTTCAAGGTTTTGGTGGCTTTAGGAAACCCTGAAAATGGTAAAGCTTTACTCACCGTTGCTAAAAATGCCCTCGATGGTTATAAAAACACTCTTGCTGTCACAGCATTGCACATTACTCCAGGATCGGACATGAACCCTTTATATGGAGAAGAATTTGCCCGTGAAAGTTTTAAAGGAATCAATGAAGAAGCACTGAAGCTCAACATTCCCATAGAAAACGACTACAAAGTAACCGACAATATTGAATCAGGTGTGGTGAAAACAGTCAATTATGAAAACTTTGACTTTCTGCTTGTCGGTGCGGGAATTGCTCTATCAGGGATTCCGTTTGTGAAAGATAAATCGTTCTTCAGATCATCAGTCTGGGTCAATAAGCTGATAGAAAGGGTAAACAGATCACAGGAGATATTTTATCCCGGAAGCCTGATCAAGGATAAAACAAAGTATTTTGTTGAACAAAGCCGTTGTAGTGTAGGTATTTTTGTTAACCGGAGTTTTTCAGGAATTTCCACGACCATAGTGCTTTTGCATGAGAAAACAGACGATTTCCTCGTACGTTATGCACATCGGTTATTAAAAAACAACCCCAGCATACAAATAACTCTTCTTGATGAAAACAGGTTCCTGAACGAAGAACAAAGCTTCATCGACTCTTATCAGGAGTTAATACATGCCTTTCCTGATTCGGTTAAGATTATCAAAAGCCCGAAGAATGGGAATCCCAACTTATCAAAATATAGTTTCATGCTGATCAGCTATCAATGTTGGAACGATTTGATAGAGAATGACAGCAACCGATTGGAAAGCATTCCTTCCACACTCATTATTAACAAAAAAGAGAGTAGGTTTAGTCCACGGAAGAAGGTTGTTCAGCAGATTATCTAACCGGTGCAGCAGGGACTTTAAATTTGTTCCCTTTACCCTCTGTGGATGAGGTCTCCGGAGAGGCTGGGGCGTTTGCTGAGAACTTTACCCTCTCTCCCTCCGGAAATGTCAGAAAGACATCTTCTTTTGAACGAGGTCGCTGTTCAGATAACCAAAAGAACCCCGACAAATATATTTTATCATCGGAAACTTTTTCAATTGGATAGAAAATACCACTGGAAGAGGGCGTAAGAATGATTCGGTCAACTTTCTTATTGAGGAAATGCATCACCACAAAACTGCTTTCAGTGCGGTTTACACCAATCAGCGTCGAATCAGCATCGTCCCTGACAAAATAGATTGTTTCGGCATTACCGTTTACTTCCACTCTTCTGACCTGGCCACTATCGACATGAGCAATGATATCTTTTCCTGACAGCTGATTATAATAGAGAGAATCAATTTTCTCGGCGCTCATTGCAGCCTGTTGCATATGAACCCGTTCAACTTCCTTATTTTTAGTAAATATCTGTATTTTATCACTCGAGAATTGCTGATTCTCCTGCCATATTACAGGTTGATTCAAAAGATTAATCACAGAATCTCTGGAAGAATACATAAGCGAATCAGAGATGCCCTGAATGTCTTCCCTGTAAAGCCGGACGTTTCTCCATGCCCAGGCTTCGGAGAAAATCGAATCTTTCCGTGTTTGAAGAGTATCCGCATGGATAAACATATGTTTTTTCTCATCCGACCAATCGACCAGCAAGGCTGAATCCGTAGCAATTCCAAGTTCGGTATCCTCTTTATAATAAACATAATTGCCATATAGAGTTGACTTCTGAACAGTATCATTCAAAACAGCATTACCAAAGACTTCACCGTATTTACTTGCCTTATCGTAAAAAATTGTATCACCGGTTATAGACTTTCCTTCCTTATTAATCAAAAACGAACGATCAAGCAACATGGACCGTTCTGTCCTGGTATTATACCATCCTTTATTGGTGTAGATATCTGTTTCATTCTGATAAACAATATGTGTCTTACCTACAAGATTGGCAACATTCGTTTTAGTATTGTATTTGAGTGTATCCGCATCCATGGTAAAGTTTTCATTCACCATCTTCACCTTATCTTTAAAAAGTGCATCTTCGGTTGCTGTAGAATATTGTCCCCAAACCGAAGTCAGTGTGTTTTCGGCATCAACTATTTCTCCTCCGGTGAAATAGTACGCAAGCTGTGTTGTCCGGTCATAGTTCAAACTGTCGGTAGTGAGCGTGGTAGTGCTGTTTAGTAAACGCACCTTTCCTCTCAGACGGGCAAGTTTGGTATTCCCATCGTAATAAAGACGATTCCCGTACACAAAAAGGGTATCTCCCTGCACAATTTTCACATTACTGAAGGCATCGAGAGAATTTGTTTTTTGATTAAAATAGGCACTATCACAAGTCATTGTGGCGTCATCGTGCCTGAATCTTACCTTTCCTTTGAGAATCTGCACATCAGGCATAGCAAGCTGATCGAAAGAGATCAGATCCGCATTTTCCATATAGATGATCCGCGCATTTGTTTGGTCGAAAGGGGTTCTGATAGGAGCGACAGGCGCCGGGACAGGCAAGGGTTTCACTTTCTGCGTCTGACGTAAACTTTTCTTCTTTTTATCAGAAGTTTTCTGTGGAGCTTTTTGGCTCTCCAGAATTTCCTGACGCAACTGTTTATGCTGAATCTGAGCCTGAGGAACAATTAAAATCAGACAAAATAAAGAGCTAAAAATTATCCCTTTTAATCCGTTGTGTTGATACTTCAAAGCCATTTATTTTTTGATCCATCCCGGATATTGAAACTTACAATTTTGCCATGCAGGATCAATACTGATATAGGTCTCCTTTTGCTTCTTGGCAATCCAGTTTTTCAAAAACTTATTTTTTTCAGTTTCTTCGTAGAAATTCTTAAGCAGCTGATAGTCGTCCATTAAGTTTGCCTGATGATTTTCCACTTTCGACTTTACCTTTACCACTGCTACCACTTCTTTATTGGAGGTAGGATCAATCATCGAGAACGGTTTGGAAATTTCCGACACGTTCATTCCATACACTACTTTTGCCACCTCCTGAGGCAGATCCTGATATTCAAATTTCGAAGTTCCGGAATGTTGATTCAGCATCAAACCGGCATTCATTGCCGTATTTTTATCCTGCGAGAAATACATTACACCCTGTTCAAAAGTCATTTTACCACTACGGATAAGATTGGTAACCGAATCGAGGGTGTGAATGGCCTTTTGTTTGTCATCAAGCGAAACTTTAGGCTTCATAAGGATGTGCCGGCAATTGATCCTGTCGCCTCTTTTCTCAATTAACTGGATAATATGAAATCCAAATTCGCTTTCCACGATACGTGAAACCCTTTTCGGATCAGTCAGATTGAATGCCACATTGGCAAATTCAGGTACGAGTTGTCCTTTACCCATGAAACCAAGTTCCCCTCCCCGTTTGGCACTCTCAGTATCTTCAGAATAAAGCCGGGCTAACATAGAGAACTCCGCTTTTCCGCTATTTACGCGATCCGAAAACTCTCTTAAACGGTCTTTGATTGCATCAATTTCTTCTTTAGGAACGGGAGGCTGAAAACTGATAATCTGCAATTCCACCTGAGCAGGAACGGTTGGAATGCTATCCTTTGAGAGATTATTATAAAATCGTCTCACTTCAGCGGGAGTTGATTTAATATTTTCAACCAGTTTTTGTTGCATTTGTTGAATGATCATTTGATCCCTGACCATCTGACGCATATCTTCACGCAATGCAAGGGTATTCTTTCCGAAATACTCTTCCATCTTTTCTTTCGAACCTATCTGTGAAATAAAATAGTTCATTCTCATTTCCACCTGATTCATCACTGTCCCTTCATTTACCTCTATACTATCGAGTTGTGCCTGGTGAAGATATAACTTCTGAATTGCGATTTGTTCAGGAATAACGCAGTAGGGATCTCCATTGATCGGCGTACCCTCATATTGGGCTCTGATTCTTTGCTCCTCGACTTCCGATCTCAGGATAGATTCATCACCAACCACCCATATTACTTCATCAATGATGTTGGTTTGAGCGGACAGATTTATCAATGTAGTACTGATAAAAAGAAAGACAGACAAAAATATAAACTTGGCGTACATGATGTAATGATTAGTCGGGAGTATTTATTGGCTTAAATATTATTTCTTAAAAAAAGTAACTGTTCCATCCTGAATCGCATCTTTGTACAATTCATTCTCAAAATTCATGATAAACTCCGATTTCAGTTTATTCAGAATGATATTGGAGATTTTTTCTTTCGCGGTTTCATAAGGTTCAGTTTCACCGATTCTTCTTACTGCTTCGATACTAAGCATATAATGCTTGAGACTATCGGAAACTTCATAGAATTTATGTGAAGATAGAAAATCTGATTGGTTTTCTATCTGTAAAGGCATTTTTCTCAATATTTCGTTGAAAGGCATCCACTTATCCGCAAAATAATCATAACTGAGTCCGTGCTGCAAACTATATTTCTCAATCTTTTCAAGAGATTTATTGTCTCCTGACTGCACCCAGCGACGAACATTTCCCAAATCAGGTGCTCCTTCAGGAACCACCAACAGAATTCCTTTCAGGAGATTTTCCTTCAGGGTAAACTGAGAACTGAAGTCCTCATAAAACTTCTTCATTTCTTCTTCCGAAGGTTGCTCGGGAAGCCTTTGTTGAATCAGTTTTTGCTGATATTGATGAATGGTCAGTGATTTTTTATAATCGTCAAGCAATCTGTCTATTTCTTCTTTGTCGACAATATTACGCTTGGCATTTTCATACAACAGTACATCCGTAACCCATTTACGGATGTAACTGTCGGCTATTTGAATACTGTCTGATTCACTTACCTGCGGCGGTATAATATCCTGCACCTGATCGAGGTATAAGAACTTACCCTCGACTTCCAGCAACGGAACCCGATTCTGATCCACGGATCTGCTATTGCAGGATATCAAAGCTCCAAAGACCAGCATCATTAAAAGATGCTTTACCACTCGCATGAAAGTTAAATTGCTCTTAGTTTTTTCGTACTGTTTTCAGCACTTTTTCATTGATTTTAACCGGATATTTGGCCCGTAAGGCATCGATCCATACTTTTTCAAGATATTCCTGATAATCAGCGGTAACCAATCCACGAACATCGGTATAATCCTCCGGTGTCTCTTTCAGCAATACTCCCGGCACAAAAACGTATGGATAAGCTGCATCCTTTTCTGCTTCTACCGTTGTTTTGAATATATACTGATCGACAAACTTATTATCTCCCTGAACGAACAAGCCTTTTTCAATCTTGATATTTACAACACTATCATTCAGTTGTCTCAGGTATTTGTCGATAGAATCTTTTGGCTGCGCGCTAACAATGTTTTTTGCAGCGTTAAATGTTTTTTCATTTTTACACTGGATAATGCGTCCTTTGAAATGAGGTTTATCCCAATTGTATTTTTCTTTATTCTTCTTAAAGAATGCTGCCAAACCTGCAGTGTCTTTCGAAGCTTTTTCCCACACTTCATTATTGCTCACTTCAAACAATAAAATACCATCGTGATACTCATTCATAAGCAATCTGAAATCTTCATGCTTATTTTCAAGTTGTGTGTTCTCGTAGGCGAGCAATTGTTCTTCAATAAAGTTCGTCAGTTTTTCATTGATGATATCTGCTGCCGACGTTTTATCAGTAGAAGAATTTTTAACAAGATAATTATAAAAATCGGCCTGCGTAAAAGTTTCTTTTGCAAATTTGAACATCGGTTTGTTCAGCTTGGCAGCATCGGCAACAAACGAAGAATCGGTGAGCGATTTATTTTCAAGAAGTTTTACAAAATCAGCTGTTTGATTTCCTTTCTGCAACTTCAGTTTATATTCTTTTTTCAGATTTTCCACAAAAGCCTTCTGACCTTTGTTTGCCCTGTCGTCGCGCTTTACCTGACGTTCAATATCCGCCTTTTTGCTTTCAAAGGATGCAAGAGGCTTGGTGTCAAGCAATTTAATAATATGCCATCCGTAAGCCGACTGCACCGGCTCGCTGATATCTCCGACATTTTTGAGTGCATAAGCAGCTTTCTCAAATTCAGGTACCATTCTACCAGTTCCAAACCATGGAAGTTCACCGTTCTTGGCAGCAGTTCCTCTATCCTCTGAATCTGCAGCTGCTATCTTGCCAAAATCACTACCATTTTTTACCAACTGGTAAAGAGAGTCAATCTGAGATTTTGCAATAGCATTCAACGAATCATTTCCCTGTTGGGTAAACTTCATAATATGAGCAACCAATATCTCTCCCGGAGATTTTCTTCTGTCATGAACTTTCAGAATATGATATCCAAAGTTGGTACGTACAGGTTTTGATATGGCTCCAACCGGTGTGTTAAATGCCATGGTTTCGAACGGATAAACGGTACGGAATCCAGTAATCCAACCTACATACCCACCGTTATCACCCACCGATTGATCCTCGGAGGTTTCTTTGGCAACCGTCGGGAAATCTTCTTTTTCAAGACGTTTAGCAATCGATTGAATTTTGTTCCAGGCTTTCAGTGTATCTTCAGGAGAAGCATTCGGTTGAACGCGCACGAGAATATGACTTACTTCAACATCTTCTTTCAGACGGTTATATGCCTCCATCAACACCGCTTCCTCAGCTTTTGAATCGGTAAGATATGGCTTTGTAAGCTGATCGCGATAACCTTTTAATTCATTTATAAAGGACTTGGTAGTATCAATTCCCTGAGATTTTGCTTCTTCTACTTTCAATTTAAAATTAACAAATAGATCCACATATTCTTCAAGAGATTTTTTATCGAGGGAATTGTTCGAGTTGTTCTTATTGTAAATATACTCAAACTCAGATTTCAACACCGGTTTTCCGTTGATATTCATCAAAACCGGATCTTTCCCTTTTGCCAGGACGATTCCCGACATTAATAAAAATGATAAAGCAACAGCATTTGTCTTCATAAGATATTGAACAAAATTTAAAATTAACATTCAAACTGCGAACGTAAGCATTTTAACGCATACAATTCCAATATGTTGTAAAAAGATTATTTTTTTTAAGCTTTTTTATTCCCCTCTGCTGTAATTTGGTGCTTCACTGGTAATGGACACATCATGAGGATGACTTTCAGCCACTCCGGCATTAGTTATTCTTGTAAATTTTGCCTCGTGTAATTCGGAGATTGTATGAGCCCCGCAATAACCCATTCCTGCACGCAAACCGCCAATCATCTGATAAACTACCTCAAATAAAGATCCTTTAAACGGAACACGTGCGGCAATTCCCTCGGGAACAAGTTTCTTTATATCATCTTCCACATCCTGGAAATAGCGGTCTTTTGAACCTTTTTCCATGGCCTCGAGCGAACCCATTCCCCGATAGGATTTAAACTTCCTTCCGTTGAAAATAATGGTTTCTCCGGGAGATTCTTCCACTCCGGCAAACAGCGAACCGGCCATAATGGTATCAGCACCAGCAGCAAGTGCCTTTACAATATCACCCGAGTAACGGATTCCTCCATCGGCAATTACCGGAACTCCTGTTCCTTTCAGGGCATTCGACACTTCATAAATTGCCGACAATTGTGGAACACCGACACCGGCAATCACACGTGTTGTACAAATAGAGCCCGGTCCAATACCTACTTTTACGGCATCAGCACCAGCGGCAACTAATGCTTTGGCAGCCTCAGCAGTAGCGATATTCCCGACGATAATGTCAAGTTCAGGATATCTTTTCTTTGCTTCTTTCAACGTTTCCAGCACACCTGCAGAATGACCATGAGCAGTATCGATAACAATGGCATCAACTTCTGCTTCTACCAACGCTGCCATTCGTTCAAAAACATCGGCAGTAACACCGACTCCAGCGGCAACTCTCAAACGTCCCTGTTCGTCCTTTGAAGCCATCGGTTTATCCTTGGCTTTAGTAATGTCTTTATAGGTCAGCAGTCCAATCAGTTTATTATCTTTATCAACTACAGGCAGTTTTTCAATTTTATGTTGCTGAAGAATATCAGCTGCGGCCTCAAGATCAGTAGAACGTGAAGTCGTGATCAGATGATCTTTAGTCATAATCTTATCAATCTTAGCTGACAGATCTCTCTGAAATCTTAAATCCCTGTTCGTTACAATTCCAACAAGAATACCTTCCTGATCGACCACAGGAATACCTCCGATCTTATATTCAGCCATCAGGCTGAGTGCATCTCCCACTGTAGCACCTTTACGGATGGTTACAGGATTAGAGATCATTCCGTTTTCAGCTCTTTTTACGGCCTTCACTTGTTTTGCCTGTTCCTGAATAGGCATATTTTTATGTATAACCCCAATTCCTCCTTCACGTGCTATCGCAATAGCCATTTTAGCTTCGGTAACAGTATCCATGGCGGCTGAAACTACAGGTATTTTCAACTGGATACGACGTGAAAAGGTGGTAGACAAATCTACGTTGCGCGGTAAAACGTCAGAATAAGCGGGAATTAACAGAACATCATCGAAGGTTAAACCTTCAAATTGTACTCTATCGGCAATAAATGACATAGGTGTAGTATTTAATTGTTTTGATTTACGACAGGTAAAGTCGCTTGTGCTATGAAAAAATATTGCGTGCAAATGTACATATTTTTTGTGAGTCTGAAAAATTTACGAATTAAAAAAGAAGGGAGTGCAATATTTCATCACACTCCCTCCCGGTTTCAGGCTTTAACGATATTTGTAACTACTTTTTGATAAATTTTGTCACCGCATGCGTTGTTTCATTGAGAATCGACAATGTATAAATGCCATTGGCAAGAGCGCTCATATCAATCTTTTCTTCAGTTGTTCCAACTTGCTGGTTCAAAACCATTCGCCCACTGATATCACTGATTGATATCCGTGAACCTACCGTCAGATTATTCAGGTGAATCAAGTCAACCACAGGATTAGGATAAAGTTTTATTCCTGCTTCTTCGATAGATACAATTCCGGTTTGTGCTTCAGATATCATCGATATCTTATCAGCATTTACAATCAGGTTGAAAGCAAATTTTTCCGGAATATCCCTCAACAAAGGTATGGTCATAATGGTGCTTCCTTCGGCCGGAGCACTGGTAGCTGCCAATCCAACAGCATATATATTTTCTTTTATATTTACCGCTGACATATTGATATTATCAGCTATTACCGGGGTTCCGAAAGCATCCAGTTCTTCATTGATAAACAAATTGAATCCTACCAGTTTGCCAAATGATTTGAATATCAATTGATCTTTTTCACGGATAATCGTAACATAGGCGGATTTTTGAGCCGGAACTCTCATGGTTACAGAGCTGTCGCCCGGTTGTGGCCCAAAAGAACCAATTAAATAGGCTGAATACTGCAGAATTAATGAGGCATCATTTGCCGTAATACCTTCTATACCATCTACATTAGCAGCATTTACCCGCCAGCTTTCCCATGGAAGCGGGTCAAACATTGGAAGTGGATCCATGCCAACGGAGTACTGGAGTGTCAGAGCAGCATCATAAGCCTGGACATCATAATTTCCGTCAACATCCCCAGGCATAAACGATTGAATACTTATATCACCACTCCTTGTATCCCATATATGCCTGTTATCATAATAGAACTCATTGATCCAGCATTGTGTATGAGAATATCCTGAGTTATGAAGTACCTTGAAGTTTAATTTGAGCAAGTCACCTATGGTTGGGAAAGGTTGGGTGGTCATGTAGCTGACATAGATTTTATTCCAACTGGTAGTTGCGTTTACAACAATATTACCTTGTGCCGAAAGTGTTCCTGCCGTTTCATATCCGGTATATTGAAGTATATTCGGATCATAACTTAATTCAAATTCATATGAGATGGCTGTTCCCGTACCACCTCCCATCTGATTTGTGGTTGTTGCTGATTTAATCGTAACGGTGATGTTCTCTCCATAGGAAGTTACAATATCGTCATAATAGATTTTTGTCATTTCCGGCATAAACATATTCATCCATCTCTGAACGGTATCAACTGGTGTCCATTTGCGGTTAGCAACATCATTGCCATTAGCATCTACTTCTACAAAGGTCCAGTTTGGACCGTTGAGGTATTTATATTCCGTTTGAGCATCAGCTCCCCAAATCGTTGCCTGGAAGGTAACCGAGTCGACCCTTTCCATCCAGTAACCTGCAGGATCCCAATTATTGAAATCGCCGGCCATCAATACCTGATTTGTTCCCTGAGGCACTTTCACGGTGTAGGTTTGTTTTGGTTCTTCGTAAGGAGAACCCGTATAATTGCTCGTACCTACATAATAGAAATTAACACCGCCATATTCAGAGTAAAGATATACCGCTGTTGAATCTCCCTGGTAGTTAAATACCGACATCGGAATCTGTCCGTTCTGTGTTGTATTGATTCCCGGAACAGGAATAGAACTTAATACTTTAGTTCCATCACTGATAAAGACCATTCCCTGAACAGAATCAGTAAGTGCAGCAACTGCAATTTGAGTATTGGGCCCAATATTAAATGCAAGTGCCCTTGCAATGGGCAAATGATTATTTTCAGGACTAAATACGGCAGGTCCTTCGGTTTTCAGCCTATGAGTAAAATGCAACTGATCGTTGTATTTTTCATCTTTATCAGCAATCATGGGCGCTTCTTCACTTGCCATAATCAACAAACCTTCAGGATCGACATATTCATTCACTTTGATCCATGCTGTATCACCGGCCATTTTGCCTATATTCCAGTCCTTTGGATGGGAATTTGATGTTTCGTAATTATAGAAACCAAAAATATTATGCCTTATTACCGTCATGTTGGTATCATGTAGACTGAAATCTTCATCCTGTGTTTGCGCATATTCCCAGCCAGCTCCTGCCGCAAATTTATACCTGAAGTTATCAAGTATTCTCTTGTCTTTTACAGTAATGGTCTTTCTAAACAGTTTCCCATCAGGTAACATAGACACAAAGTACATTTCATTCATGTAATCAGGCATTTGCCATTGATTAAATTGTCCTACAACAAAAAGTTTATTAACTGCAAACGGCACCACAGCCTCAAAGGTTATTTCTTTATTAATCAAAGACGTTGTGTCATATACTGCAGCCCAGTTAAATACCGTATCATTCCCCTGATAGGTCCTGTTCGGAACTTCTTCTCCGAGCGCTCCCTTTTCAACATAATCCCAATTGCCGGGGCCACTCAGATATTTGTATTCAAGACCATTTTTATTTACCCCATACAAGGTCATTGTAAATTGATTATCTGCAATTTTCTGCATCTGATGACTTGCATTATTCCAGTTATTGAAACTTCCTGCAATCCAACATTGTTGCGTTCCCTGAGGAACTTTGACATTAAAAGTTACAGTGTCGTTGGGAATAGTAATTCCGGGTTTATCTGCCCCGATATAAAACAGATCAAGGCCTCCACCCATTGAGTAAATCATTATTGGTGAATGACCTCCATTGTAATAATAGATTTCAACCGGTAACTGATTCCCTGTGGAGTCGACATAGTTATTCGGCATCGCCATAAATGAATGTAGCATCTGAACACCATTGCTAATTATTACCGGTCTTGGTTGCTGGGTAGTTGACAGGCACATCACACGAATCTGACCCGGACCGTTCATTTCGAAAGCAACCGCCATCGAGATAGGTAGCGGTGTCTGACCGATAGTATCCGGCTTGGCTCCGTCAGTCAATCTTAAAGCATGTGTAAAAGTATATGTCATTGTTGGTGACACATACGTTTTACTTGCGGCAATTACATGTACAGGCGTTTTTGGCCCGGCAAGCACTCCCAAACTATCAATATAGCCCGGAGCATAGAACGATTTCTTGGCGATCCACTCAGGGGTACTAAATACCCAATCTTTGGTCTGTGGCTGAGCCAACATCAAAGAAACCGCATAAAAGACGAATGAAAATGTTAAAAATAGTTTTTTCATGACAGTAAATTTAATTGTTAAATTGCGATATACAGGTTTATTAATCTTCCGGACAGGGCTTTCAGGGAAACATAGTTAAATATTGATAATGAGTATGATAAATGGTTAACTCCAATTGTACTTGATCAAAAATTTCGGCTAATGTAAAACAAAAAATAGCCTGGAAAAGTTTACATATTTTTGACAAATATATACAATTATTAGATAATACAATTCTATGTTGAAAAAAAATATGCAAAACAGACAATTTGCATACAGAGAAGCTTACTATCAGAGAGTTTTCATCCAACAATATTTGATTATTATTGCTTATAAAACTTTGATAATGAATACCACCTATATATAGGGTGTTGGAGAAAAACATCAATGTTGTATTCTCTGGGTAGAGTTTACTTCTTTTATTTTATTGATGTTTTTGCAAAGGTTTTCGATCTCTTGTTTATCGTGAACATAGATGGCAAAACGCCCAACGAAGATACCGGCATTAGTTTCAATATTGATTTTACTGATGTTCACTCCGTATTGTTCAGTAATGACGTGCAATATCTCAATAAGAACGCCTTTCTTATCAATTCCACGGATTTCAATTTCTTCATGGAAAGAAAGTGATTTATGGGTTGCCCATTTAACGGAAACAAGATTATTCCCGAAATTTGTTTTAAGTTTAGCAGCAGTTGGACACTGACGTTTGTGAACTAATACAATCTCATTTTCATCCACATAACCAAGCACATCGTCGCCCGGAATAGGTTTACAGCATTCTGAGAGGATATAAGTTTTGCCGGCATTTTCCTCCGTAAGCAGAAATGTTTTTTTTCGGTCAACCCGTGAGGCAGGTACAAGTTCAAGCTCTTCTTCCTTATTCTTATCACCCTGACCGACGAAGGGAATTTTAATGTATTTAGTAAATACATTTTTTGTTTTTGGTTTGAAAATTACCTTCGGGATGTCATCCAGATTGATGTTGCCATATGCAGCTGCCAGATATAACGCATTTCGGGTACTGAACTTGTAATGATTCATGATCCGCACAATGTTCATATTTTCAGGCGTCAGGTTAATAGCGGCGAGAGCTTCTTCAATCTTTTTTTGTCCATCAAATATAGCAGCTTTTTCATCTCTTCTGAATATGGCCCTCAATTTGGCTTTGGCACGGGCAGTCGTAACATACTCAAGCCACTCTGGCTGAGGAAGTTGTTTCTTAGAGGTAAGAATTTCCACCTGATCGCCGCTTTGAAGGGTATGACTTAATGGCACAAGCTTGTGGTTTACTTTGGCTCCGATGCAATGCTCTCCTAAATCGGAATGAAGTGCAAAGGCAAAGTCGAGTGCAGTGGAACCCTGCGGAATGGTTTTAATTTCTCCTTTAGGAGTAAAAACAAATATTTCGGAAGCAAAGAGATTTAACTTGAAGGTATCGATAAAATCAATGGCATTGGGTTCAGGATTTTCGAGCAATTCCTTGATCGTTTTCATCCACTTGTCAAGCTCTGATTCGTCATGTTCTCCGGTCTTGTATTTCCAGTGGGCTGCCAGTCCTTTCTCTGCAATATCATTCATCCTTTCACTGCGGATCTGAATCTCCACCCAGCGGCCGCCGGGTGCCATTACTGTAACATGCAATGCCTCATATCCATTCGCTTTCGGATTACTTACCCAGTCTCGGATACGTTCAGGATGAGGTTTATAAATTTCAGTGATGGCAGAATAAAGCATCCAACACTGATCTTTTTCTGTCAGACCTTCTCTGGGAGTAAAAACAATACGCAAAGCCATGATATCGTAAACATCCTCAAACGGGATATTGCGTGTCGTCATTTTTTTCCAGATGGAATACACCGTTTTTATGCGGGCTTTGTATCGGAACTGCCAGCCCAGCTCATTCAGTTTTTTGGTGATGGGTGCGGTAAATTCATCATAAAAGAGATTTCGGGCGACTTCATCTCCTGCCAGTTTTTTTTCAATCTGGGCATAAGTATCAGGGTGTTCATATTTAAAGCTAAGATTCTCGAGTTCGTTTTTTATCCGAAAGAGGCCTAAACGGTGAGCGAGAGGAGCATAGATATATTGTGTTTCACCGGTAATCTTATATTGCTTTGCCGGAGGCATCGACCCTAAGGTACGCATATTATGCAGGCGGTCGGCAATTTTAATGAGAATTACACGGATATCCTCCGACATGGTAAGTACCAGCTTTCGAAAGTTTTCGGCCTGTGCCGAAGCATGCTCAGCAAACACACCCCCTGAAATCTTGGTAAGGCCTTCAACGATCTGGGCAATCTTGGGGCCAAAGAGATTTTCAATATCTTCCACTGTATAATCAGTATCTTCCACTACATCATGCAGCAGTGCTGAACAAATGGAGGTGGAACCCATGCCTATTTCACTGGAAACAATTCTGGCAACAGCCAGTGGATGAAGAATATAAGGCTCTCCGGATCGACGTCTAATCCCTTTATGAGCCGCCTTGGCAAAATTGAAAGCTTTTGTGATGATCTCGACCTTTTTGCGGTGAGAAGAATTCAAATAGTCGTTCAGCAACGCATCAAACTCCTGCTGAATCAATTCATCTTCTGATATTTCTTTTTTAGTTGCATGTGGCGACATAAATTTTTCTTCAATAATCAATGAGTACTAATACCCTGCTAAAAACAACCCTATATCATTGGATGTCAGTCCGAAATAGCCTGCGATAAGGCGATTGACCAACACTCCTCCATACACATAAACACCATTTCTGAAACCTGAACTTTCGCTTACCGCCTGTTTTACTCCGCCTGAATTTCCAATTTTCACCAACATCGAAGCAAAGATATTACTTAATGCCATCGAACTGGTGCGACCCACACGGGCAGAGATATTAGGGACACAATAATGGATAATGCCATACTTCTCAAAAACCGGGTTTGCGATAGTCCTGCACGTAGAAGTTTCAAAACATCCTCCCTGATCAACGCTCAAATCAATGATGATGGCTCCCTGTTTCATGGTTTTCACAAGATCTTCCGACACCATAAATCTTTCGGAACCGTTGATATACCTTAAATTTCCAATAACTGCATCAGCTGTGGTCAACGCCTTAAACAATACTGCCGGATGTATGACGGAAGTAAAAACCTGCTGTCCCAGATAATGCTGAATCTTCCGGAGTTTGTTAACATCGTGATCAAATATCTTCACCTGAGCACCAAGTGCCAATGCCGAACGGGCGGCAACCGAACCGGCCAAACCGGCACCCAGAATAACCACCTCTGTCGGAGAAACTCCGGCAATTCCTCCCAGCAAAATCCCCTTCCCTCCTGAGGCGTTGCTCATAAGTTCAGATGCCACTGCAATCGCAGTATTACCTTCAATCTCAGCAATAGTATTAACAACAGGAAATGCCTTTTGTTCATCCTTAATTAATTCATATGCAACAGCATTCAACTTCTTTGTAATCATCATTTTAATGCTTTCTGAGGTAAGATTCGAAAGCTGCAACATCGAGAAAATTGATTTGCCGTTTTTCATCAGCGATAACTCATCAAGAGTTGGGGGGGCAATTTTCAGGACAATATCGGCACCAAAAACTTCTGCTTCACTCTCAACGATAACAGCTCCTGCCTCACTGTATTGAAGATCTGAATAGAACATAGGCAGTCCGGCTCCTCTTTGCACCATTACCTTGTGGCCTTCTTCTACCACTATGGAAACTCCTTCGGGGGTCAGTGCCAGACGTGTTTCTGCACAAGCATCTTCACGGGGTAATCCTATCGATAGCCCCGGCTGACGTACGATTTCACGAAGCAGGGACTCTTCGGGAAAAAGTGCCCTTTGTAGACTCGGATCTTGTCTCATAGGATTTGATTTTTTGAATTGACTACAAAGCTAATTGCAATTGTTGAGAATTGCAAGAGTAAAAAGGTTCGTGAAAGTATTTTTTTTATTATTACAGATACGCCATAATCTCTCCGCTTATCTCCATCAATGAAATTTCACAAAGTTTAGTAAGATATTGTGCCTGCACAAGTCTTTCTTCGGCTTCGAGCAGACTGTTCTGTGCTTCACGAAGTTCAATCCCCGATAAATCCCCGAGTTTATATCTTTCAATAGCGATTTCATAGTTTTCAAGAGCATGGGTCAAATTCTCCTTTTCAAGTTTGGTGAGCTCCATGTTGTTCAGATAAGCCATCCATAAATTGGAAAAATCACTTTTAACGGATAAGGTTAATTCACTTATTACCAGTTCCTGATTGTTGATAGCAATCTGAGCATTCTTTTGTTTCCGGGAACGGTTAAATCCATCAAATATATTGTATCCCAAACTTATACCGTAATTGAATCCGAGATTATTTTGTTTTTTATAGGTAGCATACTCATATATATTTTCATCATAACCATATCCCGCATTCAATTTCAGATAAGGATAACTGGCACTTCTTGCGGATTGTAGCTCAAGGGCTTTTACCTGCTTTTCCCTTTGAGCAATTTGCAGATAGGTGTTCTGTTTTAATGTTTTTTGCCAGAGTGTTTCTTTGTCGAGCAGGGAGTTATAATTTATGATTGTATCTGTCACACAGATATTTTTCCCTACATTGTCTTCTGCAACCAATTGATTAATCCTGATTTTGGTTGTGTACAATACTTCGTGCTGACGAATCAACTTTGAACTGTCAGTATTAAAATCAACACGTGCCTGCTGAAGATCCAATCGTGAGAGATTACCTATGTTATATCGAGCTTCGACAATCCTTAATCTTTCCCTGGAAAGTCGAACTGCCGACTTCAGATTGTTCATCCTGATGGTTTGTTGGATAAGATTATTGTATTCGGCAATGAGATCTGAAAGGAAACTTTCGATATTCATTCTTGTCTTCAACTCACCCATCTCCTTATATTCCTTCAATTTTGCATAATTGGCCTGAATATTAAACCCGTCGAAGATTGTCCAGTTTAAATCTATACCGGCAGAAAGGCTTTGATTGCTGACTCCTTTATACAGTGTAGCCTGACTTCCGTCCTGTGGATATTGGCCGGTGTTGTCTTCGGTTCCTCTAAACGAAGCGTTTAAATCAACTGTTGGCAGATAACCCGCATTGCCGGGACTCAGGTTATTCTCCGATATTTTTTGCTCATTACGTACGATCCTTATCTGGAAATTTTGTTCCAGACCCTTTTCAATTAATTGTTGCAGATTAATTGATTCTTCAGCATACGAAAAGTTAGTACTAATAATCAGCAATATGAATAAAATTCTTTTCATTTCTTAATCATTTTTTTTGATCTGTCCGACGATACATACAAATACATTGCAGGCACAACAAATAATGTAAGGAAAGTGGAGACCACCATTCCTCCCACCACGGCGACCCCCATCGCAATACGTCCGTTGGCACCTTCGCCTGATGCAAACGCAAGAGGTAACAAACCCAGTACAGTAGAAAAACTTGTCATCAGGATCGGACGTAAACGTTGTATGGCAGCCTCGGATACCGCATGAATTTTACTCTGGCCGGCAGCCTGCCTTTGGTTGGCAAATTCCACAATCAAAATACCATTCTTCGCAACCAAACCAATCAGCATGATCAAACCGATCTGACTAAAAATGTTCATGGTGATCTGAAATACCCACATGAATATCAATGCTCCGGCAAGTGCCAGAGGAACTGTAAGCATAATCACAAACGGATCTTTAAAACTTTCGAATTGGGCAGAAAGAATCAGATAAATCAAAACGAGAGCCAGCACAAAAGCAAACATCAGGCTCGAGGAACTCTCCCTGAAATCTTTTGAATCTCCGTCGAGTGCTGTTCTGAAAGTATCATCAAGTGTTTCTTTCGCAATCCTGTCCATTTCTTCCAGTCCATCACCAAGAGTAACTCCGGGAGCCAGGCCCGAGGAAATGGTAGCAGAACTGAAACGGTTATAACGATAAAGCTGAGGGGGAGCAACAGTTTCTTCCAGTCCTACAAGATTATCCAACTGAATCATTTGTCCTTCCCTGTTCTTTAAATAGATGGTTTTAAGATCCAGCGGAGTATTGCGTTGCTGACGGTTTATTTCTCCGAGAATCTGGTACTGTTTCCCATTCATATAAAAATATCCCATACGTTGACCGCTCAATGCATACTGGAGGGTTTGACCGATATCCCTTGTGCTTACGCCCAAAAGAGTTGCCTTGTCACGATCAATATTAATTCTGGTTTCAGGCATGGTAAACTTCAGATTCACATCAGCCATCTGAAATTTAGGACTCTCGTTTACCTTTTGCAGAAAAACCGGAATAAATTTTTCCAGCTTATCAATACTTGTTGCCTGAAGTACATATTGAACCGGCATCGAAGTTCTTCTTCCTCCGAAGGTGGACTGTTGTTGAACAAAGGCTCTGGCTTCGCTCTCTTTTCGTACCGCTGCCGAGAGCCTGTCGGCATATTCCATCTGTGAAGTTTCCCGTTCCTTAATATCCGGCAGTGTAACACGAACCATGCCGAAACCACTTCTCGAAAGAGAAATATTTGATTCACGTTCAGGAATAACGCTATCCACAATTTCAGCAATTTTGTCGGTATAGTCACGGACAAATTCATAAGTTGCTCCTTCAGGCGCAGATGTCCGGATGGTCAATTGCGAACGGTCTTCCAGTGGAGCCATCTCCTGAGGAATAATATTCCATAACAGAACAATTAATCCCACTGTAACACAAATCACAACCAACGAAATCCATTTTCTTTTCAGAAAAAGATTCAAACCCTGCTCATAGGAACGGTTAAGCCCGGCAAAAAAAGGTTCAGTCTTGTTATAGAACCAACTATGTTTTTCCTTTCTCTTTAATAACTTTGAAGAAAGCATCGGGGTGAAAGTCAGGGCAACAAAAGCTGAAATAATAACAGAACCTGACACCACGATACTGAATTCCCTGAAAAGTCTTCCGGTAAGTCCTTCCAGAAAAACAATCGGAAAAAACACAGAAACCAGCGTGATGGTAGTAGAAATCACCGCGAAAAAAATTTCTTTCGAACCTTCAACTCCTGCTTTTACCGGTAACATTCCCTTTTCTATTTTCTGATAAATATTCTCGGTAACCACAATAGCATCGTCGACCACCAGCCCCACTGCCAGCACTACCGCCAGCATCGACAGCACATTGATGGAGAATCCCGCAAGATACATAATGAAAAACGTTCCGATCAACGAAACAGGTATAACCGCGACAGGAATCAGCGTAACACGCCAGTCGCGCAGGAACATAAATATGATGAAAATAACCAGGACAAAAGCAACATAAATGGTCTCTGTCACTTCATTAATTGATGCCCTGATAAAACGGGTATTATCGAAAACCACCTCTGTAACAACATCCTCAGGAAGGTCTTTCTTCATTAATTTCACCCTTCTTTGTACCTCATCAGAGATCTCAATCTGATTAGCTCCCGGTTGCGGAATAATCACGGCACTTACCATAGGAACACCGTTCAGGCGAAGAATATTCTTCCTGTTTTCGGGATCCAACTCCGCTTTTCCAATGTCACTGAATCTTACAATTCTGAAATTATCCTCTTTGATGATCAGGTTGTTAAATTCTTCAGGAGTTTCCATCAACCCTATCGTGCGAATGGTCATCTCTATCTTGTCGCCTTCGATGCTTCCCGAAGGCAGTTCAACATTTTCGCGATCTATAGCGTTTTTCACATCCATGGGAGTAACATCATAAGCCGCCATTTTTACGGGATCGAGCCACAACCGCATCGAATACCGGTTTTCACCCCAAATCTCAACCGCACTGACATTCTGGATCGTCTGCAACTGTTCCTTTACAGTGAGTTCCGTAATTTCAGTCAGTTCAAGTAAGGAGCGCTGATCGCTCTTTACAGTTATCTGAATGATCGGATTGGCGTCAGCATCAGCCTTTGAAACAGTCGGAGGATCACAATCCTGTGGCAAATAATGTTGGGCCCTGGCTACCTTATCCCGTACATCGTTAGCTGCTGTTTCAAGATCAACATTCAATTCAAATTCAACCGTGATACTACTCGAACCCTGCCGGCTTCTGCTGGATAAGGAACGGATTCCGGGAATACCGTTGATATTTTGTTCGAGAGGTTCTGTGATTTGTTTTTCAATGATTTCGGCATTGGCCCCGGGATATCCCACAGTAACGTTAATGATGGGATTATCAACATTAGGATACTCACGTATCCCCATATAGGTATAACCAATCACTCCCAATAAGAGAATAACCAGGACAAATACTGTTGCCAGTACAGGGCGGCGTATGCTTAATTCCGAAATATTCATCAGATATTTTTTTTAAACCCACAAAAGATTAATAAATATTGAACCACATTAGTCACATGAGAACATATTAGTAAATCACTTGTTACTTTCAGCTATTCTCTATCATTTTGTGGTTCCTTAGTCTTTTTTTTGTGACTTTTGTGGTTCATATTTAATTAGCAATTAGTTTTCCGTAATTTTATCAATTATCACATCACCTCCATCACGAAGCTGCATAACTCCGGTTACCAGCAAGGTATCTCCTACTTCAAGTCCCTTCGTTATCTGAACAGATGATGCTGTACGTAACCCTTTTTTCAATTCAACCTGTTTTACTTTTCCATTTTTATACACAAAGGCGATATCTCTTCCCATCTCTGCTACAGAAGCAATGGCCGGAATTACAACAGCATCATCAATTCCTCTCAACACTATCTCTATCGAGGCTGAATGACCGGGTTTTAATTTGCCTGAGGGATTGGCATATAAAGCTCTTGCTTTGAGAGAAAGTGTTTTCTCATCGAGGGTTGTTTCCACGGCATATACCTTCGCCTGATAATTAATGGTATCATTCTCAATCGAAAACCTGATGGATGTTCCGGGTTTGATGTTGTTGGCATGTTTCTCATTAACCGAAAATTCTATCTTCAACGGAGATATTTTAGTCAGCCTGGCAACCGACGTCCCAGTTGAGGCAAATGCTCCTTCACTCACTTTTCTTAATCCAACTATTCCGTCAAAAGGAGCCCTTAATTCTGTCTGCTGCATCCTTGCCTTAACCAGTTCTATATCAGCCTGCAGTTTTTCAAGATCGGTGGTTACAGCCTGATAAGCTTCCTGGCTTACCGCATCTTTTTCCAAAAGAGTACGCTGACGGTTTACTCTTTCACGGGCAAGAGGAAGCTGCGCCTGCAACTTCTTTAATTCTGCAAGAAGCGGTTGATCATTTACTTTGGCAAGCAAGGTCCCTTTTTTAACAAATGTCCCTTCTTTAAAAAAAATACCAATGATCTTTCCGGAAGTTTCAAAAGAAAGATCAACTTCCTCATCGGGTAGTAATTGTCCTTTAGTCCGAAACATGTCGG
The DNA here is from genome assembly GCA_034927265.1 of Paludibacter sp. Lineage (GTDB taxonomy): Bacteria > Bacteroidota > Bacteroidia > Bacteroidales > Paludibacteraceae > Paludibacter. Next base: position 4,980 of record JAYFQH010000070.1, on the reverse strand, counting down.
TTAGTTTCTCATGACTCAGCACCATTGCATTCACGTGCAAAGGCTGACGATTGTTTTGTTTCGGCTTTTGAGTACTTATTTCTGTGGGTTCTTCCATTGCTTTCTTATGAATGATTTTAGGCAGGAAAACTATTGCTAAAATGACAATTCCGAGCAATGAAAAAAGCAATATTCTGGATTTTTTCTTCATGGTAAGTGTTGATAATAGAAGTGATTTTCTGAAAAAACATATAAGCCTGCTAAATTACTGAAAGTTTTTAGAAATATTAATTTGTTTTCAACAATACAATATTTTTAATCATTTATTAAGAAGTTTTTTGATGTAAATCGTTTACATTTGCAAGGTATGAAAGACGCCATTCTTGAAAAACTTCAAATCCTCGCAGAGTCGGCGAAATACGATGTTTCGTGCGCTTCCAGCGGTACTACACGCAAAAAAAAACCGGGTGGTATCGGGAGTACTTCGGGTTGGGGCATCTGCCATAGCTTTACGGAAGACGGACGATGTGTGTCACTGCTGAAAATCATGCTGACCAACTGCTGTGTGTATGATTGTGCCTACTGCATCAACCGACGCAGCAACGATTTACGAAGGGCAACCTTTTCGGTGGAAGAACTCGTTGAACTCACTATTGAGTTCTACCGGCGCAATTATATCGAAGGCCTTTTTCTGAGTTCGGGAGTCATCAATTCGCCCGACTACACCATGGAAAGAATGGTACGTGTCGTCAAAGAACTGCGTCTTGTACACCGGTTCAATGGCTATATTCATATGAAAAGCATTCCGGGAGCCAGTCAGCAATTGGTACACGAGGCCGGAATGTATGCCGACCGGCTTAGTGTGAATATTGAAATTCCTACGGAGAAAAACCTGAAACTTCTTGCTCCCGAAAAAGACCATGACAGCGTTTTCAAACCGATGTCGTACATTCAGCAGGGGATGCTGGAAAATGCGGAAGACCGGAAAAAATTTTCAAAAGTCCGCCGATTTGTTCCGGCGGGTCAGAGTACTCAAATGATCATCGGGGCTACCGACGAAAGTGACAAACAAATTCTGAGAACTTCAGACTCACTTTACCAGCAACCGGGTATGAAAAGGGTCTATTACTCTGGTTATATTCCTGTTAATGCTTATGACAACCGGTTGCCCGCAGTTAAGGAGGTACCACTGGTCCGCGAAAACCGACTTTATCAGGCCGATTGGCTGCTTCGCTTTTATGGTTTCAAAGTTGATGAAATAGTCGATGATCAGTTTCCTAACCTTGATCTGGAAATCGATCCGAAACTTTCATGGGCACTCCGTCATCCGGAATTCTTTCCTGTAGACATCAACAGGGCTGATTATAACATGCTTTTGCGCGTACCGGGAATTGGTGTTAAATCGGCAAAACTAATTGTTATGTCGCGCGGATACACCAGACTAAGTTCGTTTGATCTTAAGAAAATTGGCGTTGTAATGAAAAAAACACAGTATTTCATAACCTGCAATGAATTGAATGCCAAAACTGTCAGCGACACTTCGCCCGCATATGTGAGAAGCATCCTTACAGGAAAAAAACAGGAAAAGAAAAAAAACGATCTTCAGCAAATGACTTTAATTTTTCCTGAATAACTCGCTTATGATTATTTTTCATTATGATAAAACTTTTGAGGGATTGCTGACAGCTGTCTTTGATGCCTACAACCGCAAAACTTTCCCCGACAGATTGATGGGTCCGGAGGAAGTTGAGCCACTGTTTGTGAACGAAAGTTTTCTGGTCATAACTGACAATGAAAAATCCGGACGTGTCTGGAAAGCTCTTGAGAAAAAACTCTCAGGTATTACACTGAACATGATCTCCTATGTATGGCTTTCGGAACTTCCCGGCAGCGATGAACTTATTTTCAGATATATCCGGAAAACATTTGAGAGTAAGATCTCTATTGAAATGAATTTTGCAGATGAAGATGTGCTACAACTACGCAATATTGCTCAAAAAGTAAACAGGGAAAAACACCGTGTCATTGAATTTGTGCGTTTTCAGAAAACGGCTGATGGCATTTTCTTTGCACCGATAGCGCCTGAGCATAATGTGCTGTCGCTTACACTAGAGCACTTTACCGACCGCTTTGCCGACCAGCAGTGGATTATTTATGATACCAAACGCGATTATGGCTATTTTTATAACCTCAAAGAAACAACGGAAATAACATTAGATAGTGATACACTCATTTTGGAAGGTAAAGTGAACGAGGAATTACTAGACCCTAACGAGCAACTGTTCCAACGCATGTGGAAAAGTTATTTTAAGTCTATGGCTATCAAAGAAAGAATTAATCCTAAACTGCACCGGCAACACCTTCCGGTAAGGTTCTGGAAGTACCTTACGGAGAAACAGTAGATTAGGGGGAAGCATAACTTTTTTATGAATAAAGAACATATCTCATTGTCTGGTGTGCAAAGCAAGTATTCCTTTAGTCATAAAGGATAGTAGATTTGAACTATCGGACTATGTTTCTTTCTGAACGGAGAAATGTCTATGTAACAAAACGATTTGATATTGCTGCTGATGAGACTAAATATTGTAAAGAAGATTTTGCATCAGACGAAGTACTTATCTGAAAAGCTAAGAGAGACTATCTTCTATTTTAATTTAGAAATTTGTTTTTCAACACATCCAATAATACTTTAGCGTGATTTACCTGTTCGCTTTTAGCAGCATAAAGTAAAGTAAGATTTTGACTCTCAGCAATAGAAATAAGACGTTTCAATTCATCTGTCTTGAAGCTTAACTCTATTTTGTAGAGTTCAGAAAAACGTTCAAAATTTTCCGGTTTATGGCCAAACCATTTACGAAGCTCTGTTGATGGGGCTATGATTTTATTCCACTCGTCTATTGCGGCAGACTCTTTCTTCAGACCTCTTGGCCAAAGCTTATCTACCAACATCCTATAACCATCGTCATTATCAGTAGTTTCGTAAATACGCTTGATTTTAATTATATTCATAAATTCTTTTCTCCACATAACAGAGGTGTTTTTTCCCGATGTATTTAGCTAACAAGTCCAAAGGTCATGATTTGCTTTGATTTGCTTCATCATTTTTGTACTCATCTCGAAACTGTCATAAGTACCGGGAAGTAAATTTTTGAGTGATTGAGTAACAACTAAATCATTGCTTTTATCATATGTTCGCAAACTTTTTAAAATATTTTGCACCTATTGATGCTGCAAATATATATTTATTTCCGATAAAAATATCGGAAATGTTTTTTTTGTTCAATCGATGAAATCTAACCATTGAATTATGTATCAAAACTCTTTTGAAAAACTCACACTTTTTTTGTAGCTTTGCGAACTTAATAATACAATTAAGAGAAAATGGATAAGAAACGAATTAGAAAAGCATTAGTATCTGTATATCACAAAGATAAACTGGACATTATTATTCGTAAATTGCATGAAGAAGGTGTTGAATTTATTTCAACAGGAGGAACACAGTCGTTCATCGAATCTCTCAATATCCCATGTCAGGCGGTGGAAGATCTGACAGGATATCCTTCAATTCTGGGAGGAAGGGTAAAAACCCTGCATCCGAAAGTATTCGGAGGAATCTTGTCGAGACGTGATCTGGCAAAAGACAACGAACAACTGGAAACCTACGAAATTCCTGAGATTGATCTTGTGATTGTCGACCTCTATCCTTTTGAAGCTACCGTTGCTGCGGGAGCTGATGAACCAACAGTGATCGAGAAAATTGATATCGGAGGCATTTCTTTAATTCGTGCTGCGGCAAAAAACTTCAGGGATGTTGTCATCATCGCTTCACAACAGCAATATGAACCACTGCTGAACCTGCTCAACAACGGAGGTGCCGTGACCACCATCGAGGAACGTCGCTGGTTTGCAAAAGAAGCTTTCAGCGTTTCATCCAACTACGATGCGGCTATTTTCAACTATTTCGATGGCGATGAAGCCTCAGCTTTCCGCCATTCTGAAAACAATTCGAAGGTTCTCCGTTATGGAGAAAATCCTCACCAGAAAGGGGTTTATTTCGGCAACTTCGAAGCCATGTTCGAACAGCTTCAGGGAAAAGAAATTTCGTACAACAACCTACTCGACATTGATGCAGCAGTAAATCTAATCAATGATTTTGAAGACATCACTTTCGCTATCCTGAAACACAACAATGCCTGCGGAATCGCTTCCCGTCCGGTGCTGGTTGATGCCTGGAACGATGCCTTGGCAGGTGACCCGGTTTCAGCCTTCGGCGGAGTGCTTGTTACAAATGCCGTGATCGACAAAGCTACTGCCGAAGAAATCAACAAAATCTTCTTCGAAGTAATCATCGCTCCCGATTATGACCTTGAAGCGCTGGAAATCCTTTCTCAAAAGAAAAACAGAATTATTCTTATTCTGAAAAATAATGCTGTTAAAACAAAACAGTTCCGTTCTTTGTTAAACGGGGTACTTGTTCAGGATAAGGATCTGAAAACAGAAACACCCTCCGAATTAAAGGTTGTTACTGAGAAATCTCCGTCAGAACAGGAAATTGAAGATTTGCTCTTTGCCAATAAAATTGTAAAACATACAAAATCTACTGCCATTGTACTGGCTAAACACAAACAAATGTGTGCGAGTGGCGTGGGACAAACATCCCGTGTGGATGCTTTGGAACAGGCAATCGAAAAAGCTGGCGCTTTTAAGTTTGATCTTAACGGAGCGGTAATGGCTTCAGATGCATTCTTCCCTTTCCCCGATTGCGTTGAAATTGCTTCAAAAGCAGGTATCAGTGCGGTTATACAGCCGGGAGGATCCATCAATGACAAAAACTCCATTGAATCATGCAACAATAACGGATTATCAATGGTAACAACAGGTTTCAGACACTTTAAACATTAAAAAATAATATGGGACTTTTTTCATTCACCCAGGAAATAGCTATTGACTTAGGTACAGCCAATACCATTATCATACACAACGATAAAATTGTTGTTGATG
>JAYFQH010000061.1:0-11415 GCA_034927265.1 Paludibacter sp. | reverse complement strand
TCACTTTATTATATGATTTAATGTTTTTTGTTTTCGCTAAAACAAAAAACAAACTTAAAGCTACTAAAGTCTTTAAGTTTGTTTTCTGGACTTTAAAATAAAGACCAATAGACAGTATTATTTCTTTTTATGTCTGTTTTTTCTTAGTCTTTTCTTACGCTTGTGCGTAGCCATTTTGTGTCTTTTTCTTTTTTTTCCGCTTGGCATTGTCTGTTCTTTTTAAAAATTATTTTACTACACTAACAAAAGTCTTCGCAGGCTTAAATGAAGGAATATTGTGTGCAGGGATGATAATAGTAGTGTTTTTTGAAATATTACGGGCAGTTTTTTCAGCTCTTTGTTTGATTACAAAGCTTCCGAAACCTCTTAAATATACGTTTTCATTTTTTGAAAGAGAATCTTTAATTGTTTCCATAAAAGCTTCTACTGTTGCCAATACAGATGCTTTATCAATCCCTGTGTTCTTAGCAATTTCGTTTACGATATCTGCTTTTGTCATTTTAGTAAGTTTTTATTTGTTAATAATGATTATGTATTAATATTTTGTTTCTGTTTTTCGAACTGCAAATATATGGCTTTTATTCTGATTGAAAAACATTTGCGATCTTTTTTTTGAAAAAAAATCATTATTTACACAAAATGTCCATTATTTATGCATTGAAAATTAAATAGTTGGAAATCAACTCTTGAATAAAACAACCTTTTTACCTATTTTTTTTTAATTAATCGAACATTTTTTATGCAGAAATTATCAATCTAAAAAAAAAAGCTAAATTTGCACCGAATTTACAGCTTTCGATAATATTTCACAATAGAAAATGAAAACCATCATTGATCCTATCGACAGGAGTTTGCTAAAACAAGAACTTACTCCCGATAAATTTCTTCGCCCAACCAACAAATCAGGCAATCAGATTTACATAGTAACTGCTCACGACTCTCCGAATGTAATGCTCGAAATCGGTCGTCTCAGGGAATTATCTTTCAGGGCAGGAGGTGGAGGTACCGGAGAGGAAATCGATACGGATAAGTTTGATTACATGGAAGTCCCCTACAAACAACTAATTGTATGGGATCCTGACGCTGAGCAAATTATAGGAGGATATCGCTTTTTGCCCGGATCGGAAGTTAAAGTTGAAGAAAACGGACAACCACAGTTCGTCATGTCACATCTTTTTGTTTTCAATGAGAAATTCGTTAAAGAATTCATGCCTTATACCATTGAGCTCGGGCGGGCTTTTGTTCAACCTGATTATCAGACGACAAAAATGGGCATGAAGAGTCTTTTTGCGTTAGATAACCTTTGGGATGGACTCGGAGCTTTAATTCATTCCGTGAAAGGAGCTAAGTATTTTATCGGGAAAGTAACAATTTACAACAACTATCCTGTCAAAGCAAGAGAACTCATTTATGAATATCTTGCCAAACATTTTCCGGATCCTGACAAACTGATAAGACCTAAAAATCCCATTCACGTCAGTGATGAGGTACACAAACTTGCAAAGACAATTTTTACAGAAGAAAAATCAACGGATGATTATAAATTATTAATCAAAAGTGTCAGAAACGAAGGAGAAAATGTTCCTCCAATGTTCAATGCCTATATTGGACTTACTGATACCATGCGTTTTTTCGGCACTATTATCGACCATGACTTTGGCTCGGTATACGAAACCGGACTGATGGTGGTTATGGACGACTTGCTCGAAACCAAGAAACAGCGATATGTTCAGCCCTATATTGAATACCTCCGGAAAATGATGGACGAAAGGAAAGCTGCCCGGAAACTGATGAGAGAGGAAAAAGAAAAAGCTAAACTCAAAAGATTGAAAGAAAGAGAGAAAAAGAAAAAAGCGAAAGAAAAAGCAAAACTTAAGAAAGATAAATAATGTCTGTTGACTGTTGACTGTTGACTTAAAAAACAAACTCAGCCCGGAAATTTGTATTAATTTCCGGGCTGAGTTTGTTTTTTAAGATAGACAAATCATTTATATAGCTGACTTAATTTTGTTACTTTGGCAGTAGTTGGCTTATAAATTACTTCATCACCACTTTTTATGCTAATTGTAGGGAAGAACATTCCATAATAACCTTCGGCAACATATACAAATCCTTTATCCCCAATACCGATTATCTGTCCGTAATCTGAAACAACTTTCACCAGTGTCCCGTTACTTTCATGGAGTTTCAGCTTAATGGTGTATTTTTCTCCGATATTATACAGGTCATCTGTAATGGAATATATGCTATTGGTGCTATCAACCACCGCTACAAACTTCAAATAACGCGCTGTTCCCCAGTCGAGGCTTCCTCCTTCGGGATCGAGCGCTCCTTTGAAATTGTAAAGAAGCCAATCCTCATTCTCTGTAGGATAAGCCGGAGACCTGAAAGCATCCCAAACATCATCTTTTTCATATCTGGTAGTAAAGATGGTGGTTTCATCAATTTTGGTAGGTTCATTCACTTCAAGTTTGCAACTTGAAAAACCACAGGAGAAGAAAATAGTTAATAGTACGCTCAGGAAAAACTTTTTTTGTTTCATGATTTTAATTTATTTAATTGTTATATCTTAAATTTAATATGAACTTATAGAACTTGGGAAAAGCGAAATATATTTGACGAGGCAAAAGTAGGGAATTTCATCAGCAGGCATTGATGAGAGCATTTGCATAGCGTAAAAAAAGAATTTGCTGCCAGTAAAAATCTTATGCTTTCTCCTGATTGTCTTCACCAGAGTTATAAAGACAACTATATGCAACAGGAATCTTTGTTTATAATGGTGTGAAAAAAAACTATATTTTGATTGAGGGGAATAAAAAAACTCTGTAGATGTTCTATCTACAGAGTTACTTGTGCGGCTGAAGGGACTCGAACCCCCACGCCTCTCGGCACCAGATCCTAAGTCTGGCGCGGCTACCAATTACGCCACAACCGCAATTCGCTTAAGCGGCTGCAAAGATAATAATTTTTTTTAACGTGCCAATTTTTTTATTACTTTTGCACTTCAAATTTAAAAACCATTTGTAAGGTTAACATTATGATTAAAGTAACATTTCCTGACAGTTCGGTACGTGAATATGCTTCAGGCATCACCGGACTGCAACTGGCTGAGAGTATCAGCCCCCGTTTAGCACAAGAAGTGCTCTCTATCACAGTAAATGACCAGATTTGGGATCTTTCCCGACCGATCAACACCGATGCTTCTATTAAACTTCATAAGTGGGACGATGAAGAAGGTAAACATGCCTTTTGGCATTCTTCTGCTCACCTGATGGCCGAAGCTTTGCAGGAATTGTATCCCGGTATAAAGTTCGGTATCGGACCGGCCATTGAGAACGGATTCTATTATGATGTGGATCCTGGAACAGCTGTAATTAAAGAAGCTGATTTACCGGTTATTGAAGCAAAAATGATTGAGTTGGCTGCCCGTAAGGAAGCTATCCTTCGTTCGGACATCAGCAAAGCTGAAGCATTGAAAAAATTCCAGGAGAAAGGAGATGAATACAAGGTTGAATTAATCAACGATTTGACTGACGGGACAATTACATTATATTCGCAGGGTAACTTCACCGATCTTTGCCGTGGTCCGCACCTGCCAAATACCGGTGAAATAAAGGCAATCAAGTTATTAAGCGTTGCAGGGGCCTATTGGCGCGGGGACGAAAAACGTAAAATGCTTACCCGTATTTACGGTATTACTTTCCCGAAAAAGAAGATGCTGGATGAATACCTGGTTTTACTCGAAGAAGCAAAAAAACGTGACCACCGTAAGATTGGCAAAGAACTGGAGTTATTTGCTTTCTCCGATACTGTTGGCAAAGGTCTACCCTTATGGTTGCCGAGAGGTACTGCTTTACGTCTGCGCCTTGAAGACTTCCTGAAAAAGATACAGAAAAGATTTGAATATCAACAGGTAATGACTCCTCACATAGGTAACAAGCAATTATACGTTACTTCAGGCCATTATGCAAAATACGGAAAAGATTCTTTCCAACCGATCCATACTCCCGAAGAAGGAGAAGAATATTTGCTGAAACCGATGAACTGTCCGCACCACTGCGAAATCTATAAAGTAAAACCCCGTTCTTACAAGGATTTACCTTTCCGCATGGCAGAATTCGGCACCGTTTATCGTTACGAACAAAGTGGAGAGTTGCATGGTTTGACCCGTGTTCGTTCTTTCACACAGGATGATGCTCACATTTTCTGCCGTCCCGATCAGTTGAAGAATGAATTTCTGAAGGTGATGGATATTATCTTCATTATCTTCAACGCTCTCGATTTCAAAAACTTCGAAGCACAGATTTCGTTACGCGATCCTGAAAACAAGGAAAAATACATCGGTTCGGATGAGAATTGGGAAAAAGCTGAACGTGCCATTGTGGAAGCTTGTGCCGAAAAAGGATTGAAAGCTAAAGTGGAACTTGGAGAAGCTGCTTTCTACGGTCCAAAACTGGACTTTATGGTGAAAGACGCTATCGGTCGCCGCTGGCAGCTGGGTACTATTCAGGTAGACTACAATCTGCCTGAACGTTTCGAACTGGAATATACCGGAGAAGATAACCAAAAACACCGTCCTGTGATGATCCATCGCGCTCCTTTCGGATCTATGGAACGATTCGTAGCAGTACTCATCGAACATACCGCCGGTAAATTCCCGTTGTGGCTCACTCCTGATCAGGTGGTTATTCTGCCGATCAGTGAAAAATTCAACGACTATGCTTATGGCATCGCTAAAGAACTGAATTTACAGGATATACGTGTTCAGGTAGACGACCGCAACGAAAAAATCGGCCGTAAAATCCGCGACAATGAATTGAAACGTATTCCTTATATGTTGATTGTAGGTGAGAAAGAAGCCGAAAACAATGAAGTTTCAGTACGGCGTCAGGGCGAAGGTGATAAAGGCTCCATGAAAGTGGCTGAGTTTGCTGCTCTGATTAACGACGAAGTAGAAAAAATGATGAATCAATATAATTGATTCAGGTACTTAATCAGATTGGTATCAAAAATAAACAGGGAAGTTCTATTACGAATTTCCCTGTTTATTTTATTACATTTATCTCATTATTTTCTCCAGAAGGAAGGAGTAAGCAAGACCAGAACAGTGAAGAATTCCAATCTACCCAACAACATCATAAAGGAAAGAAACCATTTGCTGAATGCAGGTATAGCAGAAAAGTTACCGGCAGGGCCTACCTGACCCAATCCGGGTCCAACACCACCCAGGCATGTAATCAATCCACCTATTGATTCCTGTAACCCCATCCCCGAAATACTCAGGATCAGAATACCTATTGCCACCGTAAACAAGTAAAGCAACACATAAGCAAGAACACGATGAATTACATCATCTTTAACCACAACACCATTATATTTAACAGGAATAATGGCATTAGGGTGAACCATCTTCTTTACTTCATAATAACAATATTTAACGGCAATCACTATTCTTACCATCTTAATAGCTCCGCTGGTTGAACCGGCGGATGCACCTATTATCATAACAATCAACAGGATGATCCATGTATAGGTTTGCCAGTACATATAATCGACCGTTGCAAAACCGGTGGTGGTCATACACGAAGTTACGTTGAAAAATGCATTTCTCCATGCCAATTCTAAATTGGAGAATGAGAAGCCATGAGAAAAATCGATCAGCGAAACGGCAACCATAATGGAAAACGCAATCAGAGTGATCAGATAATATTTTAGTTCTTCATTTTTAAACAGTTTACTGAATTTATTTTTAAATCCAAAATAATATAAGCTGAAGTTGACACCCGATAAAAGCATAAATATGGCAACCACATACTGAATATATGGAGAATTCCAGTACCCCACACTCGCCTGCTTGGTCGAAAATCCACCAGTAGCAATCGTTGCAAAAGAATGACAAATAGCATCAAACCAGCCCATTCCTCCTATTTTCAGTAAAATTGCTTCGGAAGATGTGAGTATAATATAGATGAGAAAAAGTCTTTTTGCTGTTTCATTAATCTTCGGATGAATTTTATCTTTGGTGGGTCCGGCAGATTCTGCCACAAACAATTGTGTACCACTCACGCCAAAAACCGGCAGTATGGCCAGTGATATCACAATAATACCCAAACCTCCAATCCAGTGGGTCAGACTTCTCCAATACAGAATAGAATGAGAAAGTTCTTCGATATTGTTTAATATTGATGCTCCTGTGGTGGTAAAACCCGATATTGTTTCGAAGAAAGCATCTGTAAAAGAAGGAATACTTCCCGAAATCCAGAAGGGAAGTAATCCGAAAAGCGTAAAAACGATCCAGATGAATGTCACAATAAACGAACCTTCCCTTCTGCCAAGGTAGGGTGAAGCATTTAATCCGGCTAAAATCCCCAATACTCCCAGTACCAGCGTAATTCCTGCTGATATCAAAAAATAATATCCGTCGCTTTCTTTATACATAACAGCGACTAGCGCAGCTGAAAGCAATGCTACAGTTTCCAGCAGGAGTAATGCTCCGAAAAACCTGAAAACCAGTTTTAAATTAAAAAATTTATTCATATTATCAGGTCTTTATTCATCAATCAGTAAATGTTCCTGTCATTTCTTCCAGAATATCGGGGTAAAAATAACCAATACCGTAAATACTTCAAGTCTACCAATCAACATCACAAATGATAAAAACCATTTGGAAAAGCCGGGGATACCTGAAAAATTACTTGTAGGCCCGTTGATACCGAATCCGGGTCCTACATCACTGATACAGGTTATCATTCCTCCTATTGATTCCAGGAAGCCCATTCCTGTAAAGGAAAGCACAACACAGCCAAAGGCAATTATGATGATATATAACATGACAAATGCCAGCACTCTGGTAATTACTTCGTCTCTGAGAACAATACCATTGTATTTAACCGGAAAAACAGCATTGGGATGTATAATTTTTTTGAATTCATAATAGGCATACTTAAGGATGATAACAACACGTACAACTTTCATTCCTCCTGCCGTAGAACTTGCTGAGGCTCCTATCACCATAACAATTAAGAGCATTAACCATACTACCGGTTTTAATGCCATATAATCAATCGTAGCAAAACCTGTGGTAGTCATCAGAGAAACAACCGTAAACAGGCTGTCACGAAACACCTTTTCAATGTTCGTGAAGGACATTGGAGAAGAAAAGTCATACATCGTCGTTGCAATTAAAAAAGCAACTACCAAAATAATTAATCCGTATAATCTTAATTCCTCGTTTTTAAACACCTTTTCAAATTTCCCTTTATAAAGAAAATAAAACAAAGTAAAGTTTACTCCTGAAAAAAACATGAAGAAAATAAAGATGTATTGAATAGCCGGAGATGTCCAATAACCGACACTGGTTTGCTTCGTTGAGAATCCTCCTGTGGCAATTGTCGCCAAAGAATGGTTAATCGCATCAAACCAGTCCATCCCTGCCAACACCAGCATCAATATCTGAGAAAGCGTAAGTAGGATATAAATTGCGAGTAGACGTTTAGCGGTATCGCTCATTTTGGGATGAATCTTATCTTTGGTGGGTCCCGTTGATTCTGCTGAAAAAAGCTGTACACTGGAAAAACCGAAAATAGGCAACAAAGCTAATGAGATAACAATAATTCCCAGCCCTCCTATCCAGTGGGTAAGGCTTCTCCAGTACAATATGCTTTTAGGTAAAGATTCAACATTATCTAAAACAGTAGCACCTGTAGTTGTGAAGCCCGACATTGTTTCAAAGAATGCATCGGTTACAGATGGAATACTTCCACTCAGACAAAAAGGCAACAATCCAATCAGCGTAAAACATATCCAGCAAAAAGTAACGATAAAAGAACCTTCTCTTTTGCCAATCACCGGAGAAGCACTTCTACCGGTAAAAAAAAATGCAACTCCTGTGAAAACAGCCACTGCAACTGTAATCAGGAAATATACAATTTCTTCATTATAAATCAATGCTACAACGACAGCTGATAAAAGAAACACGGCTTCAAACAACAATAGACCACCAATGATTCTAAGAATCAATTTAATGTTAAAGTCTTTGAACATGCTAAAAATATTTTTCTATTTTTCTGATCGCAGAGGCAACACAAAAACATATCACGTGGTCTTCGGGTTCTATAACCGTATCTCCAGCCACAATATAGCCCTGACCGCCGCGCACATATCCTCCGATATTAACATTGGCAGGTAATTTCATGTCTTTAATTTTCGATTTAGTAATTTTAGAATCTTTTTTAGCAACAAATTCCACAACTTCCGCATCAGCCGATGTTAAGGTTCTTACATCAAGTACATCTGCATCTAAAGTCAACTGATAGATATAACTGGCGGCTATCATTTTCTTATTAATAACCGTTCCGATATCCATACTTTCGGCCAACATGATATAGTCGATATTTTCCACTTCTGCCACCGTTTTTTTAACGCCAAGACGTTTGGCAGCAAGACAGGCCAGAATATTTGCTTCAGAATTGGAAGTTACGGCAACGAAGGCATCCATATCCTGAACACTTTCATTCTTCAATATATCCAAATCTCTTGCATCCGCATTAATAATCATTGCTTTTTTGCATTTCTCAGCAAGTGCATAGCATTTTTCTTTATCCTTCTCCAGAATTTTCACCCGGATATTATCAGGAAGATTTTGAATCGTTTTTTGAGCAATACGGCTTCCACCCATGATCATCACGTTATTGACCTTATGATCAGTTTTTCCGGCCTGTGCTTTTACAAACTCAATTTCTTCCGGTCTGGTGATAAAATAAACAATGTCGCCGGCCAGTATTTCATCTGCACCACCCGGGATGATCGTTGTATTGTTTCTTTTTATAGCAACAATCCTGTATTTCCGATGATCGAAAAAGCCACTGAGAAATTTTTTATTGACAATCTCTGCATTTTCTCTTACTTTTATTCCCAGCAGGATCAATTCCCCGTTGCAGAAACTCATATTTTGTCGTAACCATGTAGATTCAAGCGAGGTAACAATTTCTTTCGATGCAAGTAATTCAGGGTAAATCAGGTAATCGACCCCTAGCTTTTTAAAAAACTCTTTATTGACGGGTAGTAGGTATTCATAGTTGTCGATACGTGCGAGCGTTTTTTTTGCTCCCAGATTGTTGGCAATCATACAGGCAGTCATATTTACGCTTTCGTATGGAGTTACAGCGATAAACAGGTCACAATCTTTCACACCTGCTTCCTTTTGGTCAGTTACCGAAGTCGGCATTCCCTCTTTTGTCATCAGGTCATAATTCGCATCCAAATCTTTTAATCTTTCAGGATTTTCATCCATCAGAGTAATATTGATGTGTTCTTTCGCCAGTAATTTAGCCAGGTGAGTTCCCACTTCTCCTGCACCAACAATAATAATTCTCATTACTTCAAAGTTTATTAGCAGCCATTACATTTAATTCTTCAGCAATTCCCTCTGCATCGAGTTTCAACATATGATATAGTTCCTCCGGGGAGCCATGTTCAATAAAATTATCAGGGATTCCCAGGCGTTTAATGTTGACAGTATAATTATTATCTGCCATAAACTCAAGAACCGCCGAACCAAATCCACCTTTAACAACACCATCCTCTACAGTAACAATTTTCTGGAACTTTTTCCCTACTTCATGCAGGATATTTTCGTCGAGAGGTTTCACAAAACGCATATCATAGTGCGCAATTGATAAATTGCTTAGTTCTTCTACCTTTTGAATAGCCTTTTCCACTGGATCAGCCATTGTACCAATGGTCAGTACAGCGATATCCTTACCTTCTTTCAGGCAGTTTCCTTTTCCTATTTCCAGCTCCTGCATCTCATTTCTCCAGTCGACCAGTATTCCTTTTCCTCTTGGATAACGAATCACAAATGGTCCTCTGTTTTCGAGCTGAGCCGTGTACATCAGGTTACGCAGTTCGTGTTCATTTCTTGGAGCAGCAATCGTCAGATTCGGAATGCACCGCATATAAGCCAGATCGAATGCCCCGTGATGCGTAGCGCCGTCTGCTCCAACCAGTCCTGCCCGGTCGAGACACATGATGACCGGCAATTTCTGCAGGGCCACATCATGGATCACATTATCATAAGCCCTTTGCATGAATGATGAATACACATTACAAAATGGAATAATTCCCTCTTTTGCCAGTCCGGCCGAGAAAGTCACTGAATGTCCTTCGGCAATTCCCACATCGTACACCCTTTCAGGCAGCACTTTTTGCATAATGGTCATCGAACAACCCGAAGGCATGGCAGGGGTAATGCCCACAATTTTTTCATTCTTCAGCGCCAGTTCGAGCAAGGTTTCACCAAAGACATCCTGAAACAATGGAGGTGTAGGTACTTCCTGAGTTTTCTTTTTTCTTTCGCCGGTAGTCACATCAAATTCACCCGGAGCATGCCACTTCACGGCGTCATTTTCGGCAGGGACATAACCTTTGCCTTTTTTAGTAATGCAGTGTAGCACTTTAGGACCTTTAAAATCACGAATATCCATCAACACTTTTACCAGATTTTCCACATCGTGTCCATCAACAGGACCGAAATACCGGATATTCAAACCTTCGAAGATGTTATGACTTTGCCGCGTAAGTGTAGCTTTCAGGCTATTACCGATGGTAATTATCCGTTTTTTACCTCCTTCACTGATCAATCCTAATTTACGGAGAGCACGATATACGAAGAAACGGAATTTGTTATATGCAGGTGAAGTGGTCATATCCACCAGGTACTGCGTAATGCCTCCATGCACAGGATCGATGGCCATTTGATTATCGTTCAGGATAATCAACAGGTCGTTTTTGTCCATTGAAGTATTATTAAGTCCTTCGAAAGCCAGTCCGCCTGTCATTGATCCATCACCAATCACTGCCACAACATAACGGTTATTTTCTTTTTTGAGCAAACTTGCAATCGACATGCCCAGGGCTGCCGAGATGGAAGTAGAAGCATGTCCCACGCCAAAAGTATCGTACTCACTTTCAAATGGAGTAGGAAAACCACAAAGTCCCTTGAACTGACGGTTGGTATGGAATTTATCCCTCCGTCCCGTAAGTATCTTGTGACCGTAAGCCTGGTGGCCCACATCCCACACAATGCGATCGTAAGGAGTATTAAAAACATAATGAAGCGCTACAGTCAACTCAATGGAACCCAGATTGGAACCCAGATGACCCGGATTTTTGGCCACTTCATCAATAATAAATTGACGTAACTCATCGCAAACCTGCGGCAATTCTTCTTTTGAAAGTTGCTTCAGATCGTCGGGAGAATCAATTTTCGGGAGATATTTAAAGTTTCTTTCAGTCATTATTAATAATATGGTCGGCAAAAGTAATATTTTTTCGGCGATAAAGTTACTTAAATCTTTTTATTTTAGTTGAGAGTTGAAAGTTGAGAGTTGAAAGTTATGAAATATACTCACTTTC
>JAYFQH010000074.1:0-80390 GCA_034927265.1 Paludibacter sp. | reverse complement strand
TTCCCTTGTTCTATCTCTGATACTAACGATAATTTGAAGGATAATGTGTAATCCTTTTGACTTCGTTTCCTGTACTGATTTTTAATCTCTTCCATAAAATTACGCTTTTTATTGTAACGCTATTTCAGGACGAGACAATTTACATATGAAAAAAGCTGCACCTGAAAACCAGGACAGCTTTTTCTGAGATTGTTTTGCAACTATATGTTTATGCTCCAAAATCGTCAAACATCAGCATTTCACGCGGTACTCCCAAATCATAAAGCATTTTTTCAACTGCTTTAGCCATAGGACCTGGGCCACACATGTAATACTCAATATCCTCGGGAGCGTCATGATTAGCCAGATAGTTATCCAGAATCACTTTGTGTATAAAACCCACATATCCGGTCCAGTTATCTTCCGGTTGAGGCTCACTTAAAGCAATATTGAATGTAAAATTTGGAAATTCCTTTTCCAACTTACGAAAATCATCTTCATAAAAAACTTCATTTTTTGAACGGGCACCATACCAGTAAGATATCTTACGGTCAGTAATCTTCAGCGTATTTAACAGATGAAGAATATGTGAACGTAAAGGAGCCATACCAGCACCACCACCTATGTATAACATTTCACGTTTACTGTCGAGAATTGGATGAAATTCACCGAACGGGCCGGAAACCTGCACTTTATCACCCGGTTTCAGATTAAAAATATAAGAAGAACAAATTCCTGGTTTTACATTCATCCAGGTATTCGCATTTCTGTCCCATGGTGGAGTGGCAATACGAACATTTAGCATAACGATATCACCTTCAGCCGGATAGTTGGCCATAGAATAAGCACGCATGGTTTCTTCATCATTTTTAAAGGTGAGATCGCATAATTTAAATTTATCCCAGTCACCACGAAATCTTTCTTCCACTTCAAAATCGGAATATTTAATATCATATTTAGGAACATCGATCTGAATATATCCTCCGGAAACAAAATTGAGTTTTTCACCTTCTGGCAATTTAACCACAAATTCTTTAATAAAGGTAGCTACATTGTTATTGGAGATCACTTCACATTCCCATTTTTTAACGCCAAGAATAGATTCATCCATTTTGATGGACATATCATTTTTTACTTTCACCTGACATCCCAGGCGCCAATTATCCTTGATTTCCTTACGGGAAAAATGTACTGTTTCAGTAGGCAATATCTCACCGCCACCTTCAACAACCTGACATTTACACTGTGCGCAAGAACCGCCGCCACCACAGGCAGATGGTAAAAAAATACTCTGAGTGGATAATGTGTTTAATAAGGTACTCCCCGCAGAAGCAACCACTTGTTTTTCACCGTTAATAGTTATAGTTACATCTCCTGAAGCTACCAGATAACGTTTGGCAACTATTAAAACTATCACTAAAAGTAATATCACCACTAAAAAAACAATCAGGCTGGTGATTATCATTGTCGTATCAATTGCTAATATCATAATTTATCGATTATATTTTCAATCCGGAGAAACTCATAAATGCAATACCCATCAACGCAACAGTAATAAAAGTAATTCCTAAGCCCCGCAAAGGTGCCGGCACATCCGAATATTCCATTTTTTCGCGGATGGCTGCCAGTCCCACGATGGCCAACAACCAACCGACTCCGGAACCCAGAGCATAAGAAGTTGCTTCTGCAACGTTATTAAATGCCCGCTGTTGCATGAACAACGAACCTCCCATAATCGCACAATTTACAGCAATAAGTGGAAGAAAAATACCCAACGAAGCATATAATGAAGGGGTAAATTTTTCAACAGCCATTTCAACCAACTGCGTCATTGCTGCAATTACGGCAATAAATAAAATAAATGCGAGATAACTTAAATCCATGGTTTTCAACGATGGGCTCAACCATTGCAGAGCGCCTTCTTTTAGCACATAGTTTTCAAGCAAATAGTTTACAGGTAAAGTGATTCCTAACACAAATATAACCGCTATACCCAAACCCATAGACGTTTTTACATTTTTTGAAACCGCGAGATATGAACACATCCCGAGGAAAAATGCAAAAATCATATTATCGACGAAAATCGATTTAACAAATATACTGGCTAAGTTTTCCATATACTTTTTTAGTTGAAAGTTGAAAGTTGAGAATTGAAAGTTTTAGTCATCATTTTGTTGAAATTCTTCATTTTCAACTTTCAACTCTCAATTTCCAACTATTATTATTTATTTTTCCTGTAATTCTTTGTTTCTGGCACGATGTACCCAAATAATGCATGCCACTAAAATCAGTGCCATTGGGGGCAGAATCATCAAACCGTTATTAACATAACCGGCATCATACATAGCCTGAGGAATAACTTTAAATCCAAATAAGCTGCCCGAACCGAACAATTCACGGAAAAATGCGACAACAACCAATATCCACGCATATCCAAATCCGTTACCCAGTCCATCAACAAATGATTCCCACGGTTTATTTCCCATGGCAAAAGCTTCCAAACGTCCCATCAAAATACAGTTGGTAATGATCAATCCGATATAAACCGACAACTGCACACTTACATCATAGGCAAAAGCTTTTAATATTTCGCTCACAATTGTTACCAAAGCAGCTACCACCACAAGCTGGACAATGATACGGATGCGGTTGGGAATCGTATTTCTCAGCAGAGAAATAATCACGTTTGAAAACGCCACAATAATGGTAACCGACAAGCCCATTACCAGAGCCGGTTCCAGTTTTGCTGTTACAGCAAGCGCCGAACAAATACCCAACACCTGTACAGTGATTGGATTATTTTTACTCAACGGACCCAGGAAAACCGCTTTTGTTTTATCTGATATTAATTTACTCATTTTTCGGTTCCTCCATTTGAATTTTTTAAATAAGCTTCATACTGTCCAATGCAACTAAGCAGCATCTTTTCAACGCCTTTACTGGTAATGGTACCACCTGAAATGCCATCAACCTGATCCTGATTTTCAGCAATCTGACCCGGCTTCATCACAGCAATTGAGACGAACTTACTCTTATCATTAATGATACGTTTACCCACAAACTCCTGTTGAAAGTTAGTTTGGGCAATTTCAGCACCTAAGCCCGGAGTTTCACTGGCATGAGAATAATATGCCCCATATACAGTATTTTTATCTTCATTCAGAGCAATATACCCCCAAATAGGCCCCCAAAGACCAGCACCTCTTAAAGGAATGATATACTTCGTAGCACCATCAATCTCCGCAATATACAGAGGTAATTTTCGGTCATCAATAGGTTTTGCCAATTCCTTTATATAATCAAGTTTAAATGCATCTCCCTTTACTTCCGAAAGCACTTCTGCCCTGGTATTGATCACCAGTTCTTTGACAATATATTTATCGTACAAAGCAGCAGCATCCTGTCCCTCAAGATTAACATTCAGCGAACTTAACATCTGTTTCTTCTTATCGAGTTCCACGTTGGCCGTTTGAATGCCTTTCAGAGAGCTCGAAACTAAAGCCAGCATCAACGCTACAATAACGACCATTACGGTAGCGTATATCAATGTATAACTATTCTTATTTGTATTCATTTTTATCTGCTTTAATTATTTATTACCGGCTCTTTTCAG
Organism: Paludibacter sp.; assembly: GCA_034927265.1. Taxonomy (GTDB): domain Bacteria; phylum Bacteroidota; class Bacteroidia; order Bacteroidales; family Paludibacteraceae; genus Paludibacter. The sequence continues at coordinate 76,798 of JAYFQH010000074.1, read as the reverse complement.
GCGACGCTTGATGTTGGCTTCAACCACATAATAATCGATCAGTGGAGCAAAAATATTCATCAGTAAAATAGCTAACATCATGCCTTCAGGGTAACCGGGATTCAACACACGAATGATAATTGCCATAACACCGATCAAAGTACCGTATATCCATTTACCGGTTTCAGTGCGTGCAGATGTTACAGGGTCGGTAGCCATGAACACAGCACCGAACGCAAAACCACCAAATACAAGATGATTGTACCACGGAAAGTGAGCAGCGGCAGTATCGGGACCAAATAAATTAAACACGAGAGCCATCAATGTCCCTCCAGCAAATACCGAGAACATGGTTTTCCAACTGGCAACACCAGTAAACAGGAGGATCACAGCTCCTATCAAAATGGCAATCACCGATGTTTCACCTACCGAGCCCGGAATCAATCCGACAAAACCATCCCAGAATCCCAAAGAATTTCCGGTGATGCCTGTCAGAGCCACCTGCGATGTAGGCGAAACAGAAACCTGTCCAAGCACGGTAGCTCCCGAATAGGAATCGACTACAGAACCACCTCCGATACCAAAAGTAGAAGCAGTACGCACCCAAACCGTATCACCCGACATAAATGTGGGATAGGCAAAAAAGAGAAATGCACGTGTAACCAGAGCAACATTGAAAATATTCATACCGGTACCTCCGAAAACTTCTTTTGCAAAAATCACGGCAAAAGCAGTCGCTACAGCAACCATCCAGAGCGGGGTATCAACTGGTACGATCAAAGGAATCAGGAACCCGGTTACGAGAAACCCTTCCTGAATTTCATGACCTTTTATCTGCGCCACAATAAATTCAATGCCAAGTCCCACAACGTAAGATACAACCACAGTGGGCAACACAGCCAACAATCCGAATAAAAACTTATCCCAAAACCCAACTTCCTGACCTATGGCCAAATAATGCTGATAACCAACATTAAACATACCGAAAAGCAATGCCGGCACCAAAGCCATAACCACCATGATCATGGTACGTTTCGAGTCAATGACATCGTGTATATGTGTCCCGTTTTTTGAAGTCGTATTAGGAACAAAAAGGAAAGTTTCGAAACCATCAAAAACTGAATGTAGTTTTTCAAACTTACCTCCTTTCGAGAAGTGCGGTTTCAGTTTATCTACAAATTTTCTTAATTTATTACTCATATTATTCCAGTTCTTTTTTCATTATATCAAGTGAATTCCTGACAATCTGCTGCAATGGCAATTTTGATGTACATACAAATTCACACAAAGCAACATCCTCCGGTGCAATTTCATAAGCACCCAGGGCTTCCATTTTATCTATATTACCGGCAATCATAGCCTTAAACAGGAATTCCGGATAAATATCCATCGGTAATACCTTGTCGTACTCTCCAGACATGATGATGGCACGTTTTCCGCCCATCAATCGGGCATCCCACTTATACTTTATATTACCAAACAAATTCCTGAGCAGCTTGGACTCCAATATGGCTGTAAAATAGGTACGACTCACACTGAATTTACGGAAACGGGGCATCCCCCAGCCAAGAAGCTCATGAATGTTGTTTCCTTCTTCAATAACTGTGATCTGTGTCGCATAAGGATCCATAAAACCATTTCCAGCCACTTTAATTCCTGTCAGCACATTTCCCGAAATAAAACGATGCGAACAATTGTTAATCTTCCCCTGAACCATGCTCTCTATATTGGCACCAACTACTGTCTGATAGTACTGGGGTGATTTAACACAAGGCCCTGTCAATGCAATCGTACGTGACAAATCAACCACGTTTTTATTGAAAAAACGTCCGATAAACAACACATCCTGAGGATTAACCGTCCACACGACTTCTCCTTTATTTACTGGATCAACATGATTGATCTGAACCCCTACATTCCCTGCCGGATGAGGTCCTTCATAGGCTGTTTGTTCAACATTCTTTACCTGCTGAAAAGGTGATTTTTTGCCTGCTTTGATTCCTAAATGAATTTTTGCAATTTTCGACAAAGCATCTATTCCTGTCTGAAAATCGGTCATTTGAGAACTCAACACATAATCGTTATTAGGAGCGAGAGGCGCTGAGTCGAATGTGGAAATAAATATTGCCTTAGGTGTTTTCAGAGGATTAGCGATCACATCATAAGGACGTTGTTTGATATACGACCAAAGACCAGCCTGTTGCAATTTAGCAATTACTTCTTCCGCAGTCATCGTCGACAAATCACTTTTGTCAAATGATTCATATGTCATCTTATCATCACTCTGGATAATAATACTAATGATTTTACGACGTTCGCCCCGGTTAACCGCTTTTATCCTACCACTCACCGGCGATACAAAATTCATCCCGGGAAATTGTTTTTCATAAAATACCGGGGTACCTGCCTTGACATCATCACCCTCTTTTACCAGTAATTTTGGCGTAACTCCGTGATAATATTCCGGAATAAGCGCAAATTCTTTTGGAAGAACAGATGTACCGATCATCTCAATCGGCTTGCCATTAACAGGAATATTCAAACCACGCTTTATTTTAATCAGGTTTGCCATATTTTAAATATAAATTGTTATATATACCTTAATTCATGTGGATTCACACCAATGAAAAAAGATTGCATATTTCATGTAATCTTATAAAACTTTTAGTGTTTTGCAAAAATACAACTTTCTCACATTTTTCATGCTATTATTAACGAAAAAATTCATCAATAGACATCACATTGACTATCTGACACTTAACTCCAACCAACTACCTAAGCTATTAACTTCCCATAAAATTTTAAGAATTATTCCGTAAAATATACTACAAAATTAGTAGTATTCAAACATAATAACCTGATCATATCTCTTCAATAATGAGTCCCACGATCACAAGAAAGCAATTGTGCACAATTTTTAATATATTTGTGCGTTCAATTTGATAAAAATTATGAAACACCTTATCCTCTTCATATTGTTGCTACTTTCCTTATGCAGCTTTAGCAACCCTTTATCCTACCGAACGAAGATCAATGTACCCAATATCAAAACATTACAAGTGGGTATTTCTGATGAAAAATATTTTTTACCTATCATCGAATTGAACGGTACGCAAAAGATCAATATACGTTTTGATGAGATGTCGCACGAAACGCACACCTTTGGATATACGGTGATACACTGCAATGCCGACTGGACACCTTCTGATCTTAGCAACAATGAATACCTCGACGGGTTTACAAGCGGCTACATCATTAATCAGGAACTATCAGTCAATACCAACTATTTATATACCCATTATCAGTTCAGCTTACCCAATGATGAGATGAACTTCAAAATTTCAGGAAATTATGTTGTATTGATTTATGAAGACAATGAAAAGGAGAAACCTTTGGCTCAGGCATGTTTTTCAATTGTAGAACCTAAAGTTAACGTTGAAGCCACGGTGCGTTCAAATACTGACATTGAACTCAACGGTCGGTTACAACAACTGGATTTTGATGTTTTGCTGAACGGATACTATGTACGTGACCCCATGACCGAAATCAAAACGGTGGTACGCCAAAACAACAGGACTGACAACGAACAGAACAATCTTAGTCCAAATTATGTTTCAGCATCGAAGCTCAGCTTTATCAACAATAAATCTTTGATTTTTGAAGGTGGCAACGAATATCATAATTTTGATATTTCGTCGGTCTACTCGGCAGCACGTGGCGTCGACAGGATTGAATTCAAAAATAATCATTATGAAGTATTTTTACTTCCAGATAAAATTCAGGGCAAGAAGTATGTTCATGATTTTGATGTGAATGGCAGGTTTCTGATCAACCATCAGGAAGCTTTTGAGAATGTGAACACTGAGGCTGATTATATGTATGTGCATTTTACCTTACCAGTGAATCAGGTTTTCTTTGATGGTCAGTTATATCTTGGAGGAGAGTTCAATTATAACCTGCTGAACAATAACAACCGGCTTGATTATGACAACGCAACAGGAGCTTATTGTCAAACATTATTGCTAAAACAGGGAGGATATAATTATCAGTACTGGTTTGTTCCCAAAGGTGGCAAAAAGGCAACGGTTGAAAGAGTGGATGGCTCATTTTGGGAAACAAAAAACGAATATACCATTTACATCTATCACAGAGGCTGGGGAGAAAGATACGACCGGCTGATCGGTGTGAAAAGTGTTCAATAGAAGGGGAATAGTAGAGACGTGGCATGCCACGTCTCTTAGTGATGAATGATAAATAGTATATTCTAAGGTATACTAATGTAACTAATGTGGTTAAAAATTAAAATGATAAAACGATACAACAATTATAAAGAAACTTTAAAGCAACTTTTCAGCAACAGGGTTCAGAAAATATCAATTAACGCAGGTTTTACCTGTCCAAACCGCGACGGGAGCAAGGGACGCGGAGGATGTACCTACTGCAATAACCAGACTTTTGTTCCGGGTTATTGTCATCCTGTTAAGTCGGTTACCCAACAAATTGAAGAAGGAATAGAATTTTTTCTCCGTAAAGAAAAGTACCGAGATCAGACTTATCTTGCCTATTTTCAATCTTATACCAACACATACGATACACTTGACAAGCTCAGATTGATTTATGATGAAGCATTGCAACATCCCCGTATCAGTGGTATTGTGGTGGGTACGCGACCTGATTGTGTAAACGATCTCATCCTTGACTATTTCGAAGATCTTTCAAAAAAGACTTACGTGATGATTGAATATGGTATTGAATCGACCGACGATAAAACTTTGGAATTCATCAACCGTGGCCATGATTATCAATGTGCAGTGGATGCTATAAATGCTACTGCAAAAAGAGGCATTTACACAGGTGCTCATTTAATACTTGGACTTCCCGGTGAAAGTCGTGAAACTATTCTGGCGCACGCCGATAAAATGAACGAACTCCCCATCACGGCTCTCAAACTACATCAGCTGCAACTGGTAAAAGGCACCATCATGGCAAAGCAAATGAAAACCAACCCTGAATGGTTTCAGTTCTACACTGCCGACGAATACATTGATCTAACTGTCGATTTTATTGAGCGTTTGTCGCCCGACATTGCGATTGAACGTTTCGTTTCGCAATCTCCCAAAGATTTGCTGATATCTCCCGACTGGGGACTTAAAAACTTCGAGTTTGTGGCAAAAGTGGAAAAAAGGCTGGAAGAAAGGGGGACATGGCAGGGGAAGCTAAGAGCTAAAAACGAATAATGTAGAAACGTGGCATGCCACGTCTCATAGCGATAAGTGATGTCCTGATTACACAATTACACGATTGAAAAATTCAACAATTCAACAATTTTTATTACATTTGCACCGCGAAAGCAAAAGGCTCCGTAGTTCAGCTGTATAGAACGTCAGATTCCGGTTCTGAAGGTCTTGGGTTAGAATCCCAACGGGGTCACAAAAAAGCCTGATTTACTCGAAGTGTAAATCAGGCTTTTATTTTTTTCACTCACTTTGAAACAGTCATTGCAAACAACATCACGTTTTCATCTTCAGGCAGTTTTATGTTTTTCGTACCTTCCGGCACTATCAACTCTACTTTATAAATGTACGAAAACTGATATGATACGTTCTTAGATGGATAGGCATGGTGATGATGAGTCGCGAACCATGCAATATCTACCTCTTTTACAAACGGTTGCTGTAATTCTTTCAAAGGCGCTTTCATATACAGCGGTGAACCTTCCCAATAAAAATCCCCTTCGAAAATCCGGCGATAATGCTGTCCGTACATTCCTCTCCACCATGGAACCGATACCTCATATTTTTTACTCCCTAATAAAAATCCGGCTTTGATATCTTTTGATGCTGACGCCAGCAGCAAATAAACTTTTTGATAACCCTCAGGGAGTTCTACAGACTGTCCTTTACATACAACTACGTTCATTTTTTGGTCTTCAACATCACCCATCCTGAAATTAATATCCCCGCAGGCTATCGTTTGCGGTATTAGTTCTGCCGGATACGACAACCTTTTTTCCAGTTGGGTATCCCAACGATTCTGATCAAACGAAAACGCATCGAAATTATATGGAAGCTTGATGTTTTGCTGATCCTGTTGAACATCTCTCATCCGTTTCAACTTCACAGCAAAAGATTTGATAGTATAATGTCCCATATTGAAAGTCAGTTTTTTCCCGGAGAACATCACAGTCCCGGTTTTTACCTCTTGACCATTTACTTCAAAAGCATCCAGAATTTGAGTTGATAGCTCAAGTGTAACATTTTTGTGGTCATTTCCTGTGAGTTCATTAAGTCTGATAATCAGGTAATCACTGTCTTCTGCCTTTTTTAGAGCCATTAAACCAATCGCTTTTGAATCGGTTTTCAATAAGGATATACTTTTACCCAGCAGCCCTTCATGTTTATTTACAACTTTACATACCAACTGTTTATTAAAAAATTCAGCTTGAGAAGCCACATTGCTTTCCGACCAGTTACCCGCATGACTATACAATCCGTATCTAAAGGTATGTACTCCCCAATCCTGCGTATTTTGATACACATACCTATCATGTGTTTCAGGAGTAAACATCAGCGTTAATCTCAAGGTGTTCTTATCCGGCTTATCGGAACCATATTTACAATCTTCAAGCACTGACACTCCGAACTTTCCTGAAACATCAGTCAAATCAAACCAGCCTTTTTGCTGCACCTCAAATTTCTTTTCGTGATTCGTATTTCGTTCAATGGTACCGACTCCCAAATTATAGGTGGCATTATCGTTGGATGCTGACAGGGGAAATGAAGCCTTCAATGATACTCCTGATGATTTCCAGTCCAGTTCATTACTTATTTCAACACGTTCACCGGTACTGCCAGCGGCAAGAGAAATTATTTGTTTGATTGTCGAATTACGTCCTTTTCGGGTTATTTGTAACGCAATTCTAACGGGTCCTTCTTCTAATACCTTTATTGTGGCCTCTTTGTTTAAGTAATCGACCGGAGGATTTTTTCTGTCTTTCCAATCCATATTCCACGCTGGCCAATCTTGCGGATCTTCCTTCAAAAATTCAAGTTTGGCAGGCGAGGAAAGCAATTCTCTTTTCAGTTTTTTATCAACTACAGAAATAATATCTCCATTGGCATCCAATATTATTCTGAAATTAGCATTTTCAAGTGAACCTGTAGTTATCTTTAAGGATGACGCCTGCATTGGATCATTTGTACTCATTACTTCAAAAAGTTCAAATCCAACAGGTCTCACTTTAGCAAGAAAAATAAATTTGATCTTGTTCCCATTTGTTGAAATGATTTGAGAAGGGACAAGTTCTCCTTTTGAATTCAATACCTTAATATTTTTGAGTCCATTTTTCACCTCAATTTCAGCCGACGCAATATCCTCTCTCTCAAAAAAAGCAGGATTATAAACCACCAGAGCCTGACCTTTCACCAAAGTATTCATTTGAGATGAAATATGATTAAACCCGTCATTTTCAACCTGATCAAAAAGATTTTTAGCAACCAGTTCATCGTTCCAGCTATATTCATAGGCACGAGGAGTCGACGTTCCCGGCAAAATGTCATGAAACTGGCTACCTAATACCAACTCCCAGGCTTCATTGAGCATCCGCACCGGATACTTATGTCCAAACAAGCTGTAAGCACCAGATGAAACTTGTTCAGCAGATTGAGCTGTTTGTTCATTGAGTCTGTTCATTTTTTTCATGAACGACTGTGAAGTTGTCGATCCTGCACTATGTTCAATCAACATCAATTCACCGGTATAGACTGGAAGTTTCTCTCTGATTTCCGGTGTGATATCACGATACATTTGATCTGATGACGAAAGGATTACTTTAATATCTCCATTTTTATTATTAAGACTGTTGATTGCATTTTGCACATCACCAGGTCTTGGCGCGCCCGCACGGTCACCTACCCCAAAATAGCGGTAATCGATGGCATAACCACTCTTTTCTTTATTTTCATCCAATCTTTTGTAAAATTTATCACTTTTGTCCAGCTGAGGAACAACTGTTCCGGTATAATCAGTGGCGTTAAGCGCCGCAACAACACCTTTGCCGTCGGGTCCATTCCAAACACCTACATTGAACGGTATTCCCACTGCAGATCGCCATGTCAGTTTCTGTGTTGAGAAGCCCAGCAATCCACAATGATTCCATATTGTCGGCATATTTGCTAAAAAACCGAAACAATCAGGAAGTATGTAATCATGACTCACTACTCCGAATTCATTTCTGAAATACTGATTCCCATAAAGAATTTGTCTGACAACCGACTCTGAAGATGATACATTTACTTCACCCTCATCAACAGAAGAACCTGAAACAAACCACCTTCCCTGACGGATATATTTTTTTAATTCTTCGTACATTGAAGGATAATATTCTTTCATAAACTTATAACGGCGTGAACCGGTAAAGTTGAATACATATTCAGGATACTTTTCAAATAAATAAAAGTTCTCCCTGAGTAAATTTGGAATATATTCATCAATAGTAGTCGGATACTCCCAGTTCCATTGTGTATCCAAATGAGAATAAGGCACCGTATACAGTACCTTGTCTTTACTCAAATCAAATTTTTGTTGTTTTGCCATAGGTTGTGATCCCATCGCGTTGCTGAATATCAACATAAGAATCAGCAATTGTAACTTATACGTTTTCATTTCTCTGTTAATTCTTTTTCAAGTGTTTCTAATGATTTACCTTTCGTTTCAGGAATATAACGAAGTACAAAGATAAAACCTGCAAAGCATATTCCAGCATAAAGACCGAAAGTTCCGCCGGTACCTAATCCACTATTCAGGAACGGGAAGGTGTAGGTAAGCAAAAATGAAGCAATCCATAAGGCTGCAGTTGCAACAGCCATTGCGACACCACGCACGGCATTAGGAAAAATTTCGGAAAGCAACACCCAGGTAACCGGTCCCAACGACATGGCATATAAGCCTATAGCCATTACCACCAGTACAACCATAAAAATGCCACTCACACCGGTAAAATAACAATAACCAAGTATCGTATACACGATGGCTAAACCGGCAGACCCAATTAGCATTAGTTTCTTGCGTCCGAGTCTGTCTACTGTGAAAATGGCAACAAAAGTAAATAAAAGATTAGCAATACCGGTAATTACGATATTCAGCAAAATATCAGAAACACCATATCCGGCAGCATGAAATATTTCCTGAGCATAATTAAATATAACGTTTGTACCACTCCATTGCTGAAACATGGCAATGACCAACCCAATGACCAACACCAGCCGCATTTTTTTAGAAAACAGCAATTTTAGCATTCCAGCTCCATGACTATGTTTAGCTGCTGAATGCTGATAATCTTCCAGTTCAGTTTGAGCATAAGAAGTATTACCAATACGATTCAAAACCTTAGATGCCTCATTAATTCTGCCTTTTTGCACCAGCCAGCGCGGACTTTCCGGGATTATAAGAGCCAACACGAAAAATACTGTTGATGGTACACACACGGCCCAAAACATCCAGCGCCATCCCATTTGTCCATTCCAGGAAGCTGCAATATCAGCAACAACAGCATCAGGCGCAACAGGTTCAGCAATCATCATATTTACGATTTGCGCACCTAAAATTCCAATTACGATTGTCAATTGGTTAAGCGTTACAAGTTTTCCCCGAACTGCTGTCGGGGCTACTTCGGCAATATACATCGGTGAAATATCTGCGGCAATACCGATTGCAATGCCACCAATGAAACGGGCAATAATAAACCAGGTAAAATCTGTTGTTGCCCCTGTTGCCCAGGATGAAATAAAGAAAACAAAAGCTGCCAGTACCAGCAGTTTCTTACGTCCGAACTTATCAGCCAGCACTCCGGCAGTCATGGCTCCTACAAGACATCCTAATAATGCCATACTCATTGCTGCAGCTTGCAGAGCATTATTATCGGCAATATTAAAATAAGCCTCGTAAAAGGGCTTTGCACCTCCGATCACTACCCAGTCGTACCCAAAAAGCAATCCTCCCAAAGCAGAAACTATACTGATAAAATATACAAACCCACGGTTATAATTCTTCATGATATATACTTATTATTAAATTAGTTAACATTATTTTTTACAAATAACTGATCAATCATTGTCTCGCTCAACACATCCTTTGGATCGAATTGTGGACTATTGACATAATTCTTCAGACTGTAAAGAAACTGCCGGGCAACAGGTCTTTTCTCCATATTTGTTTTTAAATCTATTGAGCAAATCAGCAATTTACCATTTCCCACCTTAGCCTCGATAACCAGTCCGAGCTTACTGTTCTTATTCCAATCAGGAATCATCTGTAACAACGGAAAGAAAGAAGGAGGCATTTGATCCAGATTCATCAGTCTGGAAGGAATCACAAGATCCCACCATTGCCAGTTGGAATGATATTCAGTAGGAAAATAAGCAAAAAGAGGATGGGCTGGATTACAAAAAATTCCCAGCAATTCAGGAGGCATACCCGACCATACTGCATTCCAGGAAATACCCGAAAAGCAGGAACTAACTGTGTGTTTAACAGAAGCAGTATCTGCCAACAGCAAAACTGTTTCTCCTCTTTTTAATTTTTCTTTTACCTCCGGGTTCCACGAATCCGCAATCCGGACATCAGCACTTTCTGTAATTTGAGGCAGGTGCTGAGGGTAAACCCACAAATCCCATTTGTTCTGATATTCAGTACCAGCAACCCTAACTATTAACTTTAATTGCTCAGCTTTGGTGATATCTTTCAAGGAAACTTTTAAACTACCAATTGAATACGGGCCTGACCGAGGAAGATCTCTGGCAGCAAAACTCCCTTGCTTGTATACTTTGCCATTAGCATGTTGTAATATCCACGACACTTGTTTCTTCTTGAGAAGGTGCTGACTGAAATTTACCATTCGGATCTCGGCTGTAAATTCCTGGTTGTTAGTCCAAACAAAAGAAGAAGTGACAAGCAACGGCAAACAGGGTGATTGCATAGCACTGAATTCTTTTGCGGTGACATAAGTTTTTGGATTATAAAATACATCCACCACACCAACAGGAGCCGTTCCTTGTCCCGGGAAATCATTTAACTGCAGGAGATGATAACCGGCCATTCCTGGGGTTCTGTAATAGGATTCAAATTCCTCTTTTTTAAGAATCAGATGAAATTTTCCTGAAGCACTTGTAAAGTTATCCGCCAATTCCAACATATGATGATCACGGAGTGATTCTCTGAATATCTGATAATTATAAGGTTTCAACACCCCGGTATATTTCGGTATTTCATTAAAATCCGGATAGACACACCACTGACCAATTTCATGGGTTATCATCGGAACAGAATACTTCTTAACATAATCCGAATAATCATAAAGCGTATTCAGGGGAGCTGCGTTGAATTTACTTTTCAATCCTTCCTTCCAGCGATGTGGTCTCGCTCCGTATAATACGTTATATTGATTTTCAGAGATATATGGATAAGCTGCACTCCCGGTATACAAATGTCTTGTATCTTCTTTCCACATATTTATCAAGCCTGAAAGATACTCTTTTACTCCTTTACCGACTAACTCATTACCTTCGCAAAAGAAGAGAAATGACGGATGATTTCCATAAGTCTTCAGGATACGTAAGGATTCACGTCGCAGAAAATCATCGGTTGCAGCATGTTCGCCCACATTAAACCGCCAGTCGGAGTTTTCAATCTGCAGATAGATCCCGATACTGTCAGCAACTTCAAAGGCGGCTTCAGGAGGGCACCAGGAGTGAAACCTCACAAGATTTAATCCATAATCTTTACAGGTTACCAGCACTTTTTCCCAACCTTTTTTATCTGTGGGGGGATATCCTGTTAATGGAAACTCCGCTGAATTCACAGTTCCTCTGATAAATATTTCTTTTCCGTTGAGAGTAAACCGTGTGTTCTTAGTACCCACTTCGCGCATACCGAAATCGTAAGTTTTAGAATCAGAGACTTCAGCATCATTAAATAACTGTACATTAAGTTGATACAAATCAGGAGAAAATTCATCCCAGGTTTTAATAATATTCCCCATAGGATAATCAACGCTGATAGTTGGCAATGAATCATTAGAAGATATCTGAACCTCTTTTACCGCTACTTTTATTGAACCATCTTTTGTTGTAGCATTCAGTAAAAGTTTTCCTTTTAGTAAAGCCTTGTCAGCATTACTGATCATAATATCTAGTTTTATTTTTTTATTCGTGACATCGGGAAAAATCTGCACATCGGTTATCGAGACTTTATTTTCAGCCTGTAATTCTATTTTCCCGACAATGCCATTCCAGTTTGTTTGTGTTTCAGCACTAATTGCGTGACTGTATTGAATATCATAAATTAGTTCATTGTTCACTCTCAGACGTATATTATTCTTTTCTCCGAACTTCAGCAGTTGTTCAATAGGATAAACATGAGGTACAGAAAGGCTTTCATCAGATCCTGCATACTTTCCGTTCACCCACAGTTTTGACTCCCAATGTACCCGCTCAAGAAACAATTTTACTTCTTTGTCTTTCCATTCAAGCGGGACAAAAACTTCTTTTTCATACCAGGCAGGACCTTTATATTCATTTGTTCTGGTCAAACGTATTGATGAAATACTTTGTGTTCTGAGTCCTTTTCCAGCTTCATCTGTAGATCCTGGAAGCGTAATTGTCTCAGTAATGGAAGTAAACATCTGCAATCCATTACTTTGTAATCCCATCCCCATCGGATCAGTTTTAAACATCCAGATGCCGTTGAGGGGAATAACGCTCTGATTCCTTTCCTTCGCCAATACCGTCACACAAGGTATAAGTAAAACAACAAAAAGAATCTTTATTTGAAATAATTGATATTTTGCGTGGTTTTTATTTGTGTTTCTCATCATCAGATACATTAATAAATACTGGTGGCATCTGCTTTATTTTCATTTTTTGCATCGTTGATCATCCCGGTCAGTTTTTCAAAATCTGCTTGTTCTGAAGGATTAAAATCCTGTCCGTTCATATAATTCAACAACGAAATCAGCATTTGTCTGGCGACAGGACGCTTTTGAATATCGGTTTGTAGATCAAAAGCAGCCAGCATGAACTTTCCTTTCCCGAATTTTCCCTCAAGGAGAGAAGCGAGCCGGCGGTTATTGGCAAAGTTATCTATCATTTCAACAACCGGCGTAAAGCCTTTCAAACCGTCAACGATCAATGTAGTTGAGTTTATATTCAGATCCCACCATTGCCAGTTGGTATTGCTTTCTGTGGGGAACATAGCAAGCGCTTTGTGTGAAGGTTCACAGAGCACCCCCATAGTCCCGGCTTGTTTTGGGAAATGAACGGGACTCCAAAAGACCGGTACGAATTTACCTTCGATACCCTTCAGAAGTTTCCAGTCAGGATTAAAAAGCACTATCTCCCCTTTCTGTAACAGAGAAAACGCTTCATGATAATTTCTGGTATATTTTACTTTTCCAAAATTGATTTGTTGATCAGCAGGGTAGACCCAAATATTCCAATTATTTTTAAAAGGAGTATTTTCTATGATTAATTCTATCTGCAGTTGTGCTGCTTTATCAATTTCATTTAACGGAACCTCAATTTTTCCTATATTACTATTATGTCCCCACAACAAACTTCTCACATCACAAGATCCTGATTTAATAATTTGTTGTCCCTGACGTATTATCCATGAGATTTTTTTATTGTTGATCTTTTCTTTCCCATAATTACTAACTTCGATATCAGCCGAGAATGTTTCATTATTATAATAACTCGCTTTTTTGAAACGCAATAAAGGAACCACCGGAGCACAAAACTCTCTGAAAGTGGTATCTTCAATGACTCCCTTACTTTCCCAAAAGGCATTTAACAGACCAACGAGAGCAGTTCCTTGTCCGGGAAAATCATGTAAATCAAGCAATTGAAATCCGCTTATACCGGGAGTCTTTAAAGCGCGTTCAACTTCCTCTTTATAAAGAATTGCAGCCAGTTTTCCTGAAGATTGCAGGTAGCTTTCAGCCTTTTGCAATAATCCTTTTTCTTTCAGATCCTGTTTAATTGAAAGAAAATTTACCGGCTTCAGCACTCCTTTATATTTTTCAATTTCCTTTAAATCCGGGTAAACCGAATACTGACCGATTTCGTGAGTAATGAGGGGAACAGGCATACTATCCACAGCCGTTCTGTAGTCTTTATCAAAAGAAGGTGAATATTGATTAAAGACGCCCTGACCTCTGACCCATCCTTTATTTGTCCATTGTGTAATAAAATAGTCATCTCCTGGTTCTGGCCAGGCACCATGCCCTTTTTCAAAAGTAAACGAGGTGGTAGTATATAAATGCCGGCTATCTTCGGCTTTCAACTCACTCATAATTTTATTAATCAGTGGAATATCCTTTTGAAGTTCATTCCCCATACTCCAAAAGCAGAAAGAGGGGTGATTCCCGTAAACTTTGATAATCCTTTGCCCTTCTTCTCTCATAAATTTTTGTGGTTGTTCCTTGTCCTCGATGTCGACCGACCATATCGGTAATTCAATCTGAAGATACATTCCCATTCGATCGGCAACTTCAAATGCTGCTTTTGGGGGGCACCAAGAGTGAAACCGAAGATGATTAAGTCCCCAGTTTTTGGCTGTCATAAATACTTTTTCCCAACCATCATGATCCATGGGAGGATATCCTGTGAGTGGAAAAATAGCACATTCGAGTGTTCCTCTGAGAAAGAGCGGTTTATTATTGATTCTAAGTTCGTTTCCCTTAGTAGAAATTTTCCGTAATCCAAAATCATCCGTGTAATCAACACTTTCCGACTTATTACCTAATTTAGCATGGAGCGTATACAGTTCTGGCGAAAATTCATCCCAGAGTTTGACATCATCTCCCATCGAATAATCATACTCTGCATATGAAATACCCTTATTTACTACAACATCTTTTTTGAGTACAGGAAAGCACTGTGCTCCTCTCTTTGATTTTACGTGCAAATTTAGTTTGAGCTTCTGCGGACGTTTATCCTGATTGATAAAACTGAGTTTTATCCTGATTTTCTTCGCATCAACATCAGGAAAGATCTGCATATTGTCGATACGTATTTTTTCATACGCTTCAATATTTATATCTCCTATTACACCGTTCCAGATAATTTGTGTTTGATTTGTATAGGCATGTGCCATATCCCGTACTGAGATATCATACTTCTTACGGTTATCTATACAAATTGTGATCACCTGTTGTTTGCCAGGCCGGATGTATTTCGTAAGGTCATAATGATGTGGCGAAACCAGACTTTCCTCTGCCGCAGGCAGTTCAACACCGTCCACCCAAACCCTGGATTGCCATATTACCCGTTCAAGATTCAACACAAGAATTTTTTCTTTCCAGTTTGATGGCACCTTAATTTCTTTTGAATACCAGGCAGCACCAATATAACTGTTCCGTCTGATGAGATTACTCAATTGAGTTTTTCCTAAGCCAAGTGAGGTGGTATCAGGAATTCCCAATCCGGCATCGTCAGTTGTTCCTGGTAAATGCAGTGATTGTTCATACAATTTACCGGGCCATTGCATATTTATTCCTTCATCCTGTGGGTCCAACCTGACTGTCCACTGACCACTAAGATCAAGTACAGCACAATTTGCGGAAACAAAAAAGAAGACTGCAATTATTGTATAAAGAAGTTGTCTCATGAGTTTTATACTGTTTATAGATTTATTAGGTATAATTTAAATTTCCGATAAAAATACTTATTTCTGAATACATATTAATTATTTAAAGCTTTATGAATAAATTTAGAAAAAATGTTATATTTGTATTCAAATATAAAAATGTCAATAGATCTATTATTGTCTTATGGAAAAAAAAATGGATGGTTTTGAAAACCAAAAAACAATCATTCTTCCTGACGATATTCAAAAGATACAACTATCACTTCCGTTTACCCGTCAGCTTTTTGTAACCGATATCGGATTTTATCCTGATGCACAGGGGCATTACCGTGAACGTAAATTCGGAGCAAAAGAACACATTTTCATTTATTGTTACAAAGGAAAAGGATATTATTCATTAGATGGTGATAAAAAGAACGCAATAGGTAAAAATCAGTTCGTCATCATTAAATCCGGGACACCGCATATCTATTTTTCCTCTCAAAGTCAACCATGGAGCATTTACTGGATTCATTTCAGAGGAGAAAGCAGTTTGCTCTTTGAAGAGATTTTCAACAAAACCCATGATATCCACCAACGTAACCAATCCATATTTTCTGATCGTATCCTTTTATTTCAGGAGATATTCAGCACGTTGGAAATGGGATACAGTTTTGAAAATCTTAAATATTCTTCGGCCTGTTTGTGGCATTTGCTGGGATCTCTTTCTTTTTCACCTAACTTGCTGGGATGCGAAGTGGTGGATAATCAGCAAACCATTGTGGACAATGCCATTCTCTTTATGAAAAGCAATGTCCATAAACGGTTATCACTAAAAGATTTTGCTGAGGTTGTTTGTTATTCTCCCTCTCATTTCGGATCCGTTTTCAGTCAGAAAACAGGTTTTACTCCTGTTGAATACTTCAATCAACTTAAAATTCAGACGGCATGTCAATATCTTGAACAAACTACGCTAAGTATTAAAGATATCGCCGACAAACTTGACTATTACGATCAGTACTATTTTGCAAAGACCTTCCACAAATATCAGGGAGTAACTCCGGCAAAATACCGTCAACTACTTACTCCCAAGAGACCTGCAGAATGAAACTGCAATATTACTGCGGTTTAAATTACTTTTGTAACTTCTTTCTGAAAATCAAAATTCAGCACATTGATTCCCTGATGATTAATATCCAGCGCTTTCAATGTATCAAAATGCTCTTCTGCCTTTTTATATTCACCAAGGCCCAAATATCCCAGTGCCATAACCAAATGACAATGAATCTGATTTCTTTGCTGCAAATCATCTTCCCAAATCAATAAATCAGGTAAAGATACCGCAAAATAATCAATGCGAACAAGATCGTCGAGATGCTTTTCACCATGTTGAATCAACTTTATAAATTTATCTTTTGCTCTATTCTCATCACCCAGTTTACGCCAGGCCATCCCCTGATAGAAGATCACATCCGGTTTTTGATCATTGTAGAAAAAAGCGATTGCCGGCTCTGATGATCCAATGATTGCTTTTTCATAATATTCTTTTGCTTTTTCCATTTGGCCCAATCCCTCATACGCACATCCAAAATAAAAGTGAATATCATTTTCTTCCGCATTCGAAAGTTTGCCTTCACCCAGATTCAACGGATAGTGTTCGGTTTCTTTTAACAATGACACTGCGTCGGCAAATCTGTCTTCAAGGATGGCTCTTTTTGCAAGTTCAACAATACTGATAACAAACTGTCCTGTTACCTTCCCCTCTCCTCCTTCCCAGGGATGAAACTTTCTACCGGCAATCAACGATTTGGCAATTTCATATTTGCCCAACTGATTGTACAAGGTAATGCGTTCAACACACAGGTCGTCTCTCTGCTCAACCAGTTCTGAATGTTGTTCCAATAAAGCAAGCCGGGTAACGTGTGAACGACGGAGTTTTTTGTATAGTTGATCAAGCTCCATTAATATTCTCGCATCCGTCTTATCCAGTTGGAAAGCACGTTCGAGACATTCCAGGGCTTTATGGCTATCATTCCGCTTGTTATAATAAGCCAGCGACAGATTACGCAGAACTGTGGGAAAATTATCATCTATTTCTACCGACTTTTCCCAACAAGCGATGGCATTATCATACTGACGGGCACCATACCAGAAATTACCCAGATAATAGTGTGCTTTTGCATCAGTTGAGTTATATTCAATGGCTTTCTGTAAGATAAGGACTTCCTCAAGTTTATTGGGGAAACAATAATCAGGTTTCATCTGTCCGGCAAGTCTAAAATATACCATTGCCTTATTATGATTCTCTGTTAGGGAAGCAAAATATCCCAACGCGTAATATACCATAGGATAAAGCTCATTTTCGTCTGATATCAATATTGACAGTAGCTGTTCAGCTTCTGTGAACAAACCTGCATTTGAAAAATCGAGCGCATACTCAATATAACTATGAGTAGCTCCATGCATCAGACGAATCAACTCATCCATTGTAGTGGAAGCAGCTTCAGTATTTCCTTTTGCTGTCAATGCAAGATACTGCTCAAAACGACAACCCATATTGAATTTGTCGATTTGCAAAGAGGCATCTATCCATTCAAGAGCTTCATCTTGACGATGTAATTTCCTGAGAATGGAAGCTTTAAGTTGTCTGCCCTTGTGATTATGCCAGTTCCGAATAAGTGAGCGTTCTACCAGATCAAGTGCCGTAGCATAATCACCACGCTGACAATCAATCTGAGCCAGGCTATAATAGCCGGCATCCTGCTGAGCTGCTGACCATGTTGATTTGAAGAAAGCATCATAAGCCGCATCATTTTTCCCCTGCATTTTTAAACTCCACCCTAAATTATAATATGGTTCCCCATCAATAGGATTAGGATTACGTTCAATCAGTGTTTTAATGGCATTTTCAAAATAGGGTTGTGCCTTGGCAAACTGTCCACGACGCATATACCATAGTCCAACGGCATTATTGCATCTAACATCACCAGACTCTCTACTGAGTGCCTCCAAATAATAATCCATAGGATGGTAAGTGGCATGGCGGTATTGCTCTAAATGCAGACCAGTGAGGAATAATTGTTCCTGACTATCTATATCTTTTGGATCTTTTGCTGCTTTAGCCGGTTCGGGAATTGGTTTATCCTCTTTCTTTTCTTCCTCGTACTGCACCAATATTTTCCCGGCATTATCAAATACCGTCAGTT
Organism: Paludibacter sp.; assembly: GCA_034927265.1. Taxonomy (GTDB): domain Bacteria; phylum Bacteroidota; class Bacteroidia; order Bacteroidales; family Paludibacteraceae; genus Paludibacter. The sequence goes on along the minus strand of JAYFQH010000074.1, from coordinate 57,992 downwards.
CCACGCCTTCCAAAGGCGTTTCACCAATATAAAAAGTCCCTTTAAATGGTTCTGCCGGAGTTGTAAATGTAGTGGTTTCAAAAAGAATCTTGTTTCCATTTTTCACTACAATATGAACATCCATCTGAACCGCCGTAGTGTAGAGTACCACTTCACCATTACCGTTCTTCTTATGCAAAGTAACAATTGCATCTTTTGAGGCATTTTTTACCAATCCCACAGCACTGTAGGGCATAAAATATTGTGTCCAGGATTTTTCCTCATAAGGTTGTAACCATGTAAAATCAGGTTGATTGTCACAATACATTCCTGTCATCAGTTCTATGTACGGTCCATCTTCATCTGTGAGGTTACGATCCCAGGCCTGACCAAAATCTCCGTGTCCCCAGGTCCATTGTTTCTTCCCGGCATTAATATGATGATTTGCCACATGTAATAATCCCGCCTGCTCATTTTCCTCATATCCTCCCACAAAATCATATTTTGAGTTGATGGCCATATAGGAAGTAGGCACAGGAATATTTTCATAACGGGAAATGTCTACACCAGCCGAGTAATCACATTTGTAATAAGTCCCAGTTGCAATAGGAAAACCCGAAACATCTCTTTTACCATGGTCGAAGACTGCATGAACATCAGGCGGAAATACAGAATGATAATCCTTGTGCACAACCACAGCAGGATTAGCCCACCAAAGGAATGTCTGTGGCAGAGAAGTTCTGTTGTAAACTTTCACATTGACTTCCAGATATGCCTTACCGGGATACAGTCTGAATCCGGCCATTCCTTTAGTTCTGAACATACGTTCCACTTCATTGCACCAAACCGTTTTACTGCCATCTTCATGTTCTTCAATAGTAAAATCAGTGGGAAGATAAGTTGAAGGACGATGATGTTGTGGCCAGTTGAACTCGATCCCACCGGAAATCCACGGGCCGGTTAGTCCGACAAGAGCAGGTTTAATTACCTGATTATAATATACGAAATGACGTTTCTTCACTTTATCATAAGCCATCTGAACACGACCGCCCAATTCCGGCAGGATCATGATTTTCAAATATTCATTCTCGATAAATACCGCCTGATATGGCTTGTCTTCCTTTTCATCACATATTTTTTCAACTACGGGATAGGGATATACTACTCCTGAACTTCCCTGATAAACACGTTTTTCAAGAAAAATCGGATTTTTTTCTTCACTTCCTATACCATAAGTCGGTATGTTAACAATCTCAACCCACGCTTTGACTTCAGACTGATTTACTGTACTTTGAATAAGATACTCAGTTATTTTTTCCATAAAGAAACTATTACGATGAAAATATTTTTTATATGTACAAAGGTATTTAATGAATGGCTGCTTATAAATGTACAAAAGGACTGAAAAGATGTAAAATCTCCTGATTTGTTCTGTCACATATTACCTACGAATGCTTATTTTATAGTTTTCCTGACCATCGACCGTTTTTACTGACAACAAATACACTCCTTCTTTTAACTTATCAGTATTATAAATACATGACGTACTATTACATTCCTCCAAAACTACTGTTTTCCCTAAAAGATCTACTATCCTGAAACTTTCGATACCTGTTGTTGATTCAATATTTACGAATTGATTAGCCGGATTAGGAAATACCCGGATTTTCTTTTGGGACAATGGCGGTTCAAATCCCGCATTCACTTCAGGCAAACCTACAAAAGTGACGATAGCAACTTTTGGCAACAAAAACTGATCTCCTGCTTCAATTGCAGGATAAGGCTTCATATTGTCATCCGATTTCTCTGTAGTAATATAAGGAATATATTTCACCACCTGTCCCTTTTCATTCATATCAATCTGTGGCAGTGATATATAACAGTCATTTTGTGAAAAATTTGTAGCAACTATGACTGTTTTTCCACTAATTTCATCCTGAAAAGCGGAAAACATTTGATTTACAGCCTGAGTTTTGGGACTCATATTATCACTTCTGGTCAATTCAATCCTTTTCATTCCCGGACGAATGAAAAAAGAATAACTACCCAGTCCGTACATCAGCTTTGTAGTATTGTAGATTCCTCTGTCATAATTTTTTGTAAATGCAACGCGGATGAGGGCGTACCTGTCTTCTTCAGACAAATGTTTTAGCTGCTCAAAAGTTGTCCACCACTGCCAGCCTGTAGCCTGTGCGATGGTTAAATCGGCATGAATAACTCTCGACAATGATACAGCACTCTGCATAGGCGTGAGAGTACCTGCAGGATGTCCCCATTGATATCCAGTACCTAAAAAACTGTATTCAGTTTGCCAAAACTCCAGCTCAGGATTCAAGCTTCTCATTTCGTTTAGAAAATTAACCCTGGTATCTACCAGTTTGTCGGCATTCGTCTCTTCCCAATAACTGTGCGATGATACTATTTTGTCGAGCGAAGGTACGTCAGTCAATTGCAGATTTCCCGACGGATTCCAGAAAGTACTTAACTGTTTGGTAGCATTTCCCGTGCTCGTCGACAAATGATGGGAAATTGCTCCCGCTTCTGAGATGAACATTTTTGCTTCGACACCTTTATTTTGAAACGATTGATTGATAGCCTTAACCACTTCACTAATATTCTGATTGGTCCAGGGTGTGCCTTCCTGATTGACCGTTTCTCCTGCTGCCGAAGGTGCCCAGGCATATTGAGGTTCATTCAACGGACTGATATACCTGATATTCACTCCCTCATTTTTAAAATGGAGGATTACATCTGCCAGAAAATTTCCAAAATCACTGTAATGTTCTTTTTTCAGAATCGTTTCCATAGGGTCACCATACTCCCTGAATCCCAATCCTCTTACAGTATAATGTACCGGTGGACTATTCTGCCAACCGATGATATCCTGAACATGATAGTTAGCTGCCTGTTTCAGAAAATATTGTTGTCCGAGTTGTTTCTGCCAGTTAAATGTACCGTCAGAATTCTGGAAACATTCGGTACGTCGCGTTTCCGTATTAATCCTGCTTGCAGTTCCCTGCTCAGCAGTACCTGCGCCGATATTGAATCTCCAGGCAGAAAGCCCTATTCCTTTGGGATTACCTGAAGTATCGTACTCTGTGCTGTAAAGCATCTCGGCAATTTTATTCTTCTGTTCTTCAGTAAAATATTTACCGACAAACTGCGTGCTCCATCCATCCGAAGCTCCGAAATTGCGGATAGTCTGAAATTTGACACCGGGATTAGCTGAAAGCACAATTGTTTGTGTGTTAAGATTGTTGAAACGGGTAATTTCAGTTGGAGTAATTTCACGTTGATACCAACAAATTTCATCGTATTGGCCTTCGAGCGTTTCACCCGATTGAGCTGAACCAAAAGTCCATGAAGAAAAATTGAACACGTTTGAATAAAAAGAAGCAGCAGTTTTCACCAGATACCCATTGATATACAACCGGTAAGCACCGAGTGTTGCCGAATAAGTTTGTGTGAGTACGATACTGTTCCACTTATCCTCAATAATGGGATTTGAACTAAGTCCGGTTTTTGTCAATGTCCCATCAATGTATTTCACCATTTCCAGTTTTCCTCCATTGGAAGGCGTATAGCGATTCACCAGGGCAACATAATCTCCTTTATCATTCGAAAATTTAAACAGTATCTTTCCTGAATCTGATTCCTGAAATCTTTCTTTTTTGTATAGAAAGGCTACAGAATATTTATCATTTCCAATAGGATTGGGATTGAAGCTCATATATGCGTTTGCACCAAATCCGGCCACCTTTTTTCCTTCACTTGATTCTACAAGCGCTATTTCGTGCACAGTTGCCGAAACATGTTTCAACTCATCTTCATAATTTTCATCCAGAGGGAAACGAAATGACGGGTACAAAGGATCTCTGTAGGATGAAAATGGGATATTCTGATACAATGCACGTATCTCATTATCAGTCAATGCAGAATGAAATATTTTCACATCATCCACAGCACCACTCATCGGATAATTCATTGCGGGATGATTACCAAAATAATGTAAAACGGTATTGAAATCGACTATACTTCCGGCATTGGTCGATTTTGAGGCAAACTCACCGTTGAGATAAACTCTGAACAAGTTCCGGTCAAAAACAATGGTAACAAATACCCATTCCTGATTAGTTATTGACGGAGCCGCAGCAGAACGGTACAGTTCGAAAGGTTTACTTTCAGATATCAGATATGAACTGGCATTCCATGAAGTCAGAGGTGTAAAGTACACATTACTGCCATCAGCCGCATATGTAGCAAAAGCCATTCTCCAGTTTCCCGAAGGATCAGTATCATTTCTTTTAAACCAGAACGAAAGCGTGGTCTGCTCTCTGAAAGGATAGGTTATCAACTGAAGATTAGATTTGGTTGCAGAAGAAAAAGTAGCAACAGTATTCCCTCTCTCCGTATCAAACTGAAAAAAAAGATTATTATTGGATGTGACAACATTTACTAACAGATCATTTGCCGAGTTATTTTCGAAATCTATATGGGCGAAAAGATTTTTTTCTCCGTAATTTGTGGCTGAAACAGCCTGAACAAATACAACTATCCCAATGAGACATAATTTTTTTTTCAAATTCATTTTCTTAAGTATTAGTACCAGGAACCAAGCAGTTGAGCAACCACTTCATGTCCTTTTTCATTAGGATGATTACTTTGGCTCATATACATTTTAATATTTTCACCTTTATTTGCTAAATCTCTGAAAGCTTTATAACTATCTACCAAACCAACATTATATTCAACGGCCAGTCGCCTTATCATTTCACTGTGTTGTTGTAAAGGAGTATGGTCGTTTTTAATATCTTCAGTTAAGTCCGGTGTTGGAGTCATCAGAATGATCTTACAACCGTATTTTAAGGCTGCTTCAATCATTTTTCTCCACGCAGTTTCACTCCTTAGAATACCGATTCCTCTGTCGTTCAGGGCATAGTCAATATACAGCACATCCGGTCTGTGACAGAGGACTTCGTTTTCAAACCGTAATGCGCCTTGTTCCGACTGTTCTCCACCTATAGAAGTTGTAATAACATTTACCACGGCATTTGGGTATTTTTCTTTTACCGCACACAAAGTCAGATGAGGATAAGCTTTTAAGGTATTAACCTGAGGAGTGGCAAAATAACCTGAAGGGACACTGTGTCCGTGGAAAACAATATTGATCGTTTTATTGTGCGGCCACTTTTTATTCAACTCAGCTTTCACCGGGTCGAGGTATCCCGAACAGGCAGTTTGTTGAGCAAGCAGGCCTGTCTGAAATAGCAGAAGTGAGAAAATAAATATCCATTTTCCTGATACATTCATCATAATATCTTGATTTTATCTTTTTAAATTTAAATGTTTTTATTGATCACCAATTAGCTTGATGCAATCTAATCATTGCTTTTTCCCCGCGTCATTAATTTAAAATTATCAAAACGCGTATAAGTCCGGTTTGAGCCAATTCCGCAATATCCCGATGTAAATTTTTCAGGTACTTTCTCCTCAAACAAAACTATATCATTGCACCATCCGGTAACCGTCCGATCGACAAAAACCAATTTCAAAACATTCCATTCCTTTACCGGAACAACTCCCGATCGTAATGACTGTTGATCGAAGATACAGTGCCAATTACCCGAAGCATCAAGCGTCAATCCAATACCATGTGGCCCGGTATTGCTTTCAAACCATCTTACCCTGCCATACAGTTTGGCCAATCCATTGACAGGAAGATTAACTTCTACCGAAACTTCACAATTGCCGGGCATCAGTGTACCAATTTGTGTGAAAGGTTCCGGATTATTTGGTCCCCAGGGATCCCAGCAAATCAAAGACTCTGTAATTTGTTGTTGCAAGACTCCTCCGCCCGGAAAAGTTTTCACCACTTCGAATGCCCCTCCCTGATCACTGAAATATCGGGGTTTTTGATGATTTACGTACTCATTGAAATTCTCGGAATATTGAGTCGGAAAATCTTTTTTCCCAGGAACAGGATGGCTGCTTAATCCTTTCATTTGTCCGGTAGTGGAAGTAAAAGAATAAATATAACCCGGAGCGATAACAAATTCGAAACCATCATTTTTACTTTTTACCTGATTGCTTTTTACGAATTGCTTCTTTTCATTACTTTCCCAGCAATAAATTTCCCCGGGAGTTTTTTCAAAATTAACTTTGATTGTATCCGACTGATCTCCTCCGGTTACAATTATAGAATAATGATTGGAATCAGGATCTTTCAACGTAATATATTGGACACCACGGGTTGTTCTACCACAAGCATTATCCACAAAGCGCCAGCCGGGCTGCACAAACTGTGTAAAATGAGCAATCGCCCAAATAGCCGGCCGTACTTCATAATAACCGCACCAGGGATGTTTTGCCTGCATTGCTCCAACATGATTCCAGCTCACATTCGGGAAGTAAGCGTCGATGGGGTTCCAGATAATGGTTTTAACGACCCTACTGTTCACATAGTTTTTTATTACTTCACGGGCAAACGACAAAGCATTTTTCCAATCGCCGTTAAGTATGGAAGCTTCACTCTCCCACACTGGGATACCGAGTTTTTCAGCTTGAGCTGGAGCATCTACCTGCAAATAATGATAACCCAGCACCCCTATTGCCTTCGAGAGGTCATTGTCAGCAAGTAGTTCATCAACATAACTCCATGGTTGATGATGTGCAGGTGAAGAACAGTACATATCATTTCCGATAATTTTCACCTGTTGCAAACCGGCACGATCCAATGTAGGGCGCAAATGATTTACCACATAATTGCGGGATAAATCAGGAATATGTTTTTCGTTCCACAAACCGCAGTATGTGATGTTTATCCCGGCATATTTCTTTGCTCCCTGAATAAACGATCTCACATAATCAGCATTATCCTGAGAATAAAAACCGCCCTCCAACCATCCGGGAGCACCCCATTGCAGAACATCAAAAATCATCCCTGGATTTCTTTTTTTTGCTTCCTGAGCCATCCATAATTCATAACTTCTTTGAAAATACTGTTTCTTCGGATGAAGCATTTCTTTTCTCGTTCTTGCATGGGAAGGTTCAGTACCACAGGTTGAATTCATATCGCCACCCATTTCAAATTTAAAATGTTGCAGACAGGCTCCAAACTGAGGTTTGAATAAATAGTCGAGAATATCACTGCGATAAGGTTCTTCATAATCAATTAACAGTCTTGACGAAGCTCCGGCACTTACCGCACCGATTCCTTCATATACTTTTCCGCTGTCGGTTGATTTGATATAAATCGTATGATGCTGTGATTCTGCAACAAAAATCGACAAGGAAAGAGCAAGAACTGAAAAAAGAATACGACCTCTGTTCATTTCATTTCCAATTTTTCCAGTTTCCACTATAATATGATTTCATGGCCTTTTCAACCATTTCGGGACGACCCTCACGATTGAATTTAGCAATCATCTCCTGAAAAATATAATATTGCAACCAATATCCTTTGTGGTATTTTTCTCTGACCGATAATGGGTGATCCCAATAAGCAAACCATGTGGTATTAATTCCCACCTGTTGAGCCAGCTTTTTCATGCGTTGTGCATTGGTCCACATATCACCGGCTATTTTATCCATCAATTTACGATAATCTTTATAGGTAAATTTTGAAAGGTCGATAAGATTTGCTGTATCATCAATACCAAGTTCCCTGAGTTTCACGGTAGTCTCATATTGCTTGTCACCATCCATGTCGTAGGCAATCTGATCGATAAAACCGTTGTTGTCTGTATCATCATATCTTACTGTAGAAAAGATTTCAGGATCTTTATTCATCCAGCGACGATCCCATCCCTGATAAAATTCAGAGAATTGGTCAATTCTCCAACAACCCCATTCAGCTCCATGCAAATGCAATCGGCCATCGAAAGGTCCGATGTATAATTTACCACCGCCTGAAAAGTCCATATCCCATTCTCCCCGGTCGCCGGAAGCGTCCGATTGAGTATGATTATCAATACCCCCTTTTTGTGCTCCCACTTTAAACGGATCCATCGGATCATAAAACTCCACCCTCTCCCATCTGTGACAATCGTCATCCTCATCATATACAAAATGAGCTGATTCCCATTTACCACGTTGGAAGATGAGTTCCTGAGCATGATCATGATCAGAATAAATAAGCTCTGTCAGTTGTCTCCATCTTGGATCCAGGAAAAACTTATCTGCTTCCGGCAGTCCACGAAGATGTTTTATTTTATGTACCTGATCCATATAATCAAAGCCTCCGTTTTTTAATCCACGGAATCCTATAGTAAAATCAAAATCAAATTCGCGGCCCGATGTATTGTCATTATCCAGATCGACCGAAAGCGATATCCAGTTAATTTTACCCAGGAGTTGCATATTTTCATAGCTGTTCCATGATTTTGATGGCACTTTCGCATTATTTGGTTGATCAAGCAAACGTATAGCAATTTCAGAAAGCCCATCTTTATCAGGATCATAAAACAAAAACGGATTTTCCCAATTTAAACGTAGGTCACCCATATCATAAGTTGACGCGTGTATTTTGGTAAATGCAGTCTGACCGCTATAATCGGTAAAGAAATCACATGGGCCGCTTTTATCCCAACTCTTGATTTTATAATCACGCCAATCGACATAATTGAATATCTGGTCATTATCTGTATCAAAAACAATCATAACATGACCGTTCGGCCATACTTCATCAGGTTTTCTTTCTTTTGAATATTCTATAATGATTTGTAGATCTGCTTTTCCGTCATCATTACTGTCCACATAATCAATGATCAGGTCACCCTGGCCGCCATAAAATCCATCCTTGTTACGGTCGATCAACAAACAGTCGTTGATCATATCACCTTCCATGTCAGTCCATTTCATATTGTAATCATCGTCAATCCACAAAATAGGGACACTATCGGAAGTCATTGAATAAATAGCATTAGGTTTTCCGTCTTTGGTCAGATCCTCGTGTCTGGGAATGAAACCTGTGGGAGGAGGCGACAGTCGTGGTACCTGTATCTGATGTTTAAGTACAGATATTTTATTATCCGGAAATACCGGTACCTGAAAGATGAAGAATAAAACCGTAACGATGAATACAAATTTTCGAACCATATATGATATCATGTTTATTAATTATTTAAAGAATAAATCCTGCTAATATTCTGTCACGATGAAACCTGTCGGACGAAGGATTTTCACTTTGGGACAAGACTTTGGAGACAATCCATCGATTTTGACATCAAATTTATCTCCGGGTTTTAATTCAGGTAGTGTCAACTGTTTTGTTCCTTCAACAGTCTGCCATTCAAGAACATAATTCCGGAGAATATAGGAAGGGAGATCGTTTTTCACTTTCAAAGTCAGATCAGCTTCTTTTCCTGAAGCTTTGATCTGAAGATTTTCAACATAAACCGGTGATGCGAGGCCTTTGTAAATATTAAACGAAGGTTTTTTATCAAACCACATGGAAGTAAGTCCGTGTACCCGGGATTTATAACGACCGTAACCGGCTTCACCCACATGTGTACGGTAATCATTCAGCGAGAAATAGATGGCTCCGATAATGTAGTCGTGTTTTGCCCACTGGTCGTAATGATAAGTCATTTCAGTAGTTCTACGCGGATCAGCACCTACAAATCTGGGTTCACAAAGTCCGTGTTCTGTAATCAACAATGGGCGCCCCTTTAATGCTCTTTTGTTGATAATATCAAGTTTTTCAGGCGTTTCCTCACGATTTTTTCCATGCCATGTCCCTATATAATCATTCCAGGTAGGGATATCACCTATGAGTGACTCGTCATTTTCAAGCCGCTCGAATATCAGGTTCGATACCACCGTAATCAGGCGATCCGACTGAAAATCCTTAGCATATTTTACCAATCGTCGATAAACATCTTTATCTGTATTATTAAACACTTCATTGCTTACTCCCCACGATATGATCGACGGATGATTGAAGTCTCTCTCAATCATTTCACTGATCTGCGATTTTGCCAGTTTTTCCATTTCCGGAGATAGATTTCCGGGAGCCTGCCACCAGGGAATTTCTTCCTGCGCAAGAATACCTTTTTCATCAAGCAAATCAAAATAACGTTTGTCATACTGCCAGTGACAACGGGTAATCACACAATTTAATTCTTTCATCAGATCTACTGCTTTTTCCATCACATGCAGGGGTTCAGCCATTCCAAATTCAGGGTAGCTACCGGGCATGTATTCAATTCCGGGTAATCTGACAAGCTCTTTATTCAGGAATAGTTGATTACCAATCACTTCCACTTTACGAAATCCAAATCTGGTAGAATAAGTATCAGTAACCTTACCTTTATTAATAGCCTCCACTTCCAGCATATAAAGATTCGGATCATCAAAATGCCATAATTTGATGTCATTCAGGTCAAACATAACCTTACAAACTTCATTTTCAATCTTAACCTTTCTGATTTCATTCAGCACTTCTTTTCCGCTTTTCCATTCTTTAATACGGTAGTGGTATTCTACCTTCGAAAGGCCAGTTTCCCAATTTTTAATTTCAATTTGTATTGAAGCGCTTTTCTTTTCAAAATTGATTTCAGAACGCACCCGGGCATATCTGATGGAAGGACGTTCAGTAACGATCAGCTCAACAGGACGGATAATTCCCCCGTCATTGGGCCAGTCGAACTTTTCCTTATAAGGGAAGGCATATTCCGAAAAACGGTTATCCACCGACACACAGATCAGATTTTCGCTCCCAAAGTTGAGATAAGAGGAAATATCGAACGAAAACTCTGTATATCCGGAACCAATATGTTCCCCAATTTTCTTTCCATTGATGTATATTACCGCATCACGGTAAGCTGCATCAAAATGGACTCGTACCTGTTTTTTATTCCATGTTAAAGGTACATTGAATTTACGGGCATACCAGGCTTTTCCGAAAACACGTTCGATACCGTCTTCCACATTCCAGGTATGAGGAACGCTTACTTTTTTTCCGAAATCAGCAGTAACCAACCAATCTGTTTTATCCGGAAAATCTTTCTCCAGAGCAAAACTCCATTCACCACATAAGGAAACATTTTCCCGTGCGAATGATAAAAGTGTGGAAAACACACACATAATTGTCAGTATGTATTTGAGATATATGATTTTCATGATAATCATTATTTTAGTTTCCAATCTGCCCTGACAAGTGCATTTTTTTCTTTTATACGAATAATCAGGGGATAACATGACTGCACTGGTCGTGAACCTGCATCATCATTTGTTTTGACAGAAGGATTCGAAGGAGGAATACCTGTTGCTTCTCCGACAAAAACTTCAAAATCAGCCTTATCGGGCAATGTAAATTTCACTTCAGCGCCTTTGGTCTCACAAGTAAAGACATTATCTGTAAGTTGCTTTTTAACACCAGTAATCAATTCATATTGCGGAGCATCTGTCAATCGCGTATCTATCTCTTTAGTACCCTGGACTACAGGACGATTAGTAAAAATGAGCACATAGTCATATTGATGTTTCTCATCAGAATTACAGGTAAAAACATCCGTTATTACTTTTCCCCTGAGGGTTAGTTTTCTTTTCATGGAAACACCTTTGGCTGCGTCATTCACTAAAGCTTCAACAGTTCCTCCACTTTTATTTGTCTGAAAAGCAATTAAATTTCCTGTAACCGGCAACTGATCTTTAGCATCAATAGCAACCGTGCTATGTGACAAGGTTTTTCGGTACCAGCGGGTAAAATCAGGAACGCCATAGGCAGAAGTACCCAAATCAGATAGAACTTCTTCTTTACCATTATGTAAAGAAATAGATAGTTTATCCGGATGACCATGTCCACCACCATAGGGACCATATTTAAGTACAAGGGTGGTAGATTTACTTCTCAACACACCAACGCCAAGTTGCTCAAAGTTATAGCCTTTATTTCCCCAAAAATTCTCTTTAGGTTCTATCTTTTTAAAGTTCAACAGTGCTTCCGCATCCAGTCTGTCAGTCTTAACATAACAATTTTCAAGGATTTGTCCGAAAAAAGGATTTTTATAACGCGCATCCGCGATTTCATAGAGTTTTACCTGTGCACTTAGCGACTCACCATACCATCCGTCGTTGTGGGCAGGAAAAGTCAGATCGGCATAAACACCCAATGCAGGAGCCGTCAACATTTTTTCCAGTTTGGCATCATAGAGATTAATTCCCCTGCACCGCAACGCATCGGCAGAAAGTAACATTGCACGTAATGGATAATAATGGTAAATCGGTGAGCCTTCGTTCCACCATCCATCGTCATATACATGGACTTTCATAAGATGATGATAACCACACTGCGGATCGTTCAGTGCCACATTAATGATACTGTCATCTTCCAGTGCAACACCCAGCGCAATAAGTCCGCTGTTATGCCATACCTGCCAATTGCCCCCGCCACGGCGCTTCAGCAACATTTGGGCGCATGGAGTCAAATAACCGGTTTTTATTTTATTAAAATCATCTTCCGACATCACCGCGCGCACTACATCCACCGCACGTGCTGCCGTACTTGCCCAAACCGACTCATCGAGACTCTGCCCGAAAAGCCTTCCACTGTTCAAAGAAGTAGGAGTTCGGTTGGTGTTATGTTCAAAATAAGTCGGATATTTGTAGGCATAATCAAGCATCATCGAGGTAATATATTTCGCATATACAGTTTCATCTGTAGCTAAATACAGAAACATACATGCTTCAAGATACCTGAGATTTTCTTCGTGCAGGCGGTTGATCCATGCCCAATCATAACGTTTATTACCCTCCCATTTTTTATTACAACTTTTGCAATAATGGGCATTCGGACTTTCCCAATCAAAAACAAACATCTGATTGTGTACCGGACAGAAGTAGTCATGCAAATGTCCCCCTTCCAACAAGGGGACATTTAAAGCATGTTTTCTTCGTTCATTAACTATTTCCTTGAGTTTATCGATGACCGGTTTTCCCCATTCCGTCTTTGCAGCCCTCTGAATGGAAGCAATATCTTCTTTTGAGAAAAAATCAAAGGAAAGATTTCCGGAAAAACCCATCAGTTGAAAACTTAAGAACAACAACAACCATCCTTTTCTGATCATTACCAATAATATTTCGTTACTGCAGTATTACTTTAACTATTGCCTGCTGTGCCAATTCAGAGTTGCTCTCACCCATCATAGTGTAATCAAGCTGATAAGTCACGGCTCCCTTCGAGAAGTCGACAACAGAAGTGGCACTAACCTGATTTACTCCATTAATAGAGACTTTACAATTGGTACCATCCAGCAGGTTCACATCATCATTCATCACCACAAACTCCGGTTTCAATGACGATAAATCTCCCAGCGTACTTTTATTTACCGTCACATTAAAGATATTATAATAGGCAATATCGCGGGTAATTGTCCCCGTTACCCCATTAATTTTAAACGAAGTAAACTGAGGGATCATCACAGGGGCTACATAATAATCGGTAAAGAATCCCGAGTTTGTTTTGGCTTTAAACTTTTGCACTTTTAATTGTCCTCCCTGTACAAATTCAACTATTCTGGAGCCAGAATGAAGAGAGATTAACTCTTTTTCTTCTCCAAGAGGATTGATCCAGTAGAATTTCGATAATGTAGAAGCCAGTTCGAATTTGATCAACTGTTTTGCTTTAATTGAATTTACCGAAGAGTTTCTCCAACTGGCAAACATGATGGGACACATCAGGGTATCCTCAGAGATAAACTGACCATCCGGTGAGAAAAATACATTTCCGGTATATTCGGTCATCTTGTACACATTGTACAACTGAAACTTATCCAATCCACTGTTCTGTGCCACAACGTTAACTTTCACTGAATCAACTGATAAAATTCTTTCACCAGTCTCACTCATCGACGAGGCAATCCACACAGCATTGTAAACACCCGCTTCTGTATAGGCATACGAAAATGTCCCATCGGATGCAGTGGTAAAACCGGTACTTCCCGCCTTACCATACACGTGACCCTCATCTCCGGGGTAGACAACAAAAGCCTGTCCTGCACCTTTATTAGTAAATTTAACGGATTCAAACACATCATACATCTCTTTGTTTATTTCAAAAGAGGCATCAGGTTCAACATACAAACCTGTCAGGTATTCATTCGGATCACATGCAATTAAGACTACAGAAATGACTGCCAGCATCCATATTTTTATACTTTTCATGATCGATCTGTTTTTAATATTAATAACCATAATTTTGTGTAATTACGCCATTCGAAAGCAGTATTTCTCTTTGTGGAATAGGGAAAAGTTCATTAACCCCTTTTCTGAAATACTTCCCTCTGATCCTGATTTTTCCTGAAGGCTGTTCCACAGGAGCATTTTTATAGATTGAAGCCATTCTTTCAGGCAGAATACCCAAACGTGCCAATTCGTACCACCGGTCAAATTCTGCAGCCATTTCAATCCTTTTTTCCAGAAGAATGGCATCTCTTACAATTTCATAGGGAGCGTAAGGAATATCAAGGAAAAGATTGGCTGATATATTATATTGTGCATTCGGATTCTTGGGATCGAGTAATTTACGTGCACGTTGGCGTACAAAATTGACATAGTCGACAGCCTCACGGGTTTTACCTGATTCATTCAGAATTTCGGCATATAAAAGAATAGCCTCTGTGTATCGCATGATCCTGTAGTTCCTGTTCTGGGGAGAACCCTCGCTTCTGAAAGTATAATGTTTCACAAAGACCATGGCATCTCCGTAGTTGAACCAACCGATAGCTGGATCTGTTTCTTCCTGTTTAAAATAGTTATTGATGGAACGTCCTGTCATCGTATATAATTTACGAGGATCGTTATAATAGGCATTACTTAAGTCATTGGTAGGAGTAATGGCTATTTCTGAGGCTGTACCACCGTAGCGGTTCATTACCGATCCGTACACCGGCCAGCTTTCATCAGTCGACATGCCGGTAACAGAAAAATCGTGATGGTTGATTTCAATCAGCGATTCAGGAGAAAATTCTCCGTTAAGACGGAAGATTTTATCAAAATCGTCCAGCTGATGCAGACTCACCACATCCTGACCAAAGAAAGAAGTTGCCGGTAAAGCTGTCGGTGGCAAAGCCAGTCTTGTAACCAGACTATCCCATGGTTCTTCATAGCGGTCATTGTACTTCAGAATTTCGTCATAAGTCAGCGACACCCCTTTGATAAAGAAATTACCGATCTGGAGTGCTTCAGCCCATTTCTGTTCTTTATCGACACCCGAGAGTTTTATTCCCGGTGAAGCCTGATAAACCAACACTTTCATCAGCATCCCCAAGGCTCCGCCAACACCTGTCTGACCAGCTTCGGTCAACTGATAGCGATTGCGGCGCATAATCAGGACTGCTTCGCGAAGATCTTTTTCAATATAGGCGTATACATCTTCTATCGAAGAACGTGGCACAACCATATTGCCAAGATTGATATTTTCCGGTTGAATTGGTACTCCACCAAAAGTTTTCACGAGATTGAAATAGAACATGGCGCGTAGTAGTTTTGCTTGTCCGAGCACTTCACGTATTTCCTTTTCACTGGTTCCATTGGCCCTGAATTTCACATAAGGTGCCGAACGAATTACCTGATTTGCTTTATTGATTCCGGTATAGTTTACCTGATAGCGCTTCAGAATAAACGGATTATCGGTGTTGAATTGAAAATTAACCAACTGACCTGCCTCATCAATCTCAACATCCTGCATGTTCCATGAATTATCACTCATCGCTTCACCGAACAACACTTCGCTGACCTGATAGTCTTTTGACTGAACCACATTGTATACTGAATTTAAACCGATACGCAGGTTATTCAGGTCCTTATAAAACTCATCAGATTTGATAAGTCCTGTTTGCCCGGGATAGAAGAAGTCCTCACAAGAGCTGAACAATCCCAAACTTATAATTAATAGTAATATTTTTATATTTGTTTTCATATCCGTATGATTAAAAGTCAATGATTACACCCAACATATACGATCTTGCCTGAGGATAAACACCCTGATCTATCCCAATATGCAGGTTATTACTTTCCTGTCCTGATGTTTTTCCTATTTCAGGATCCAATCCTTCGTATTTAGTGAATGTCAGCACATTTGAAGCTGTAGCGTACAATTTCAGATTTTTAAAATTAAGCTTCTCGCTGATTGATTTTGGAAAAGTATAGCCCAATTGTATATTCTTCAAACGCAGATAAGAACCATCTTCAATATAGAAATCGGAGTTTCTGAAGTTCATTTCATTTTTTGATCCATCGGAACTTGGTAATGGTACTGTTCCGGTGAGATTGGAGCCGTAAGGTTCTCTGTAGGTTCCTGCAACTGGTTCGGGTCGCCATACTTTTTCAAAATAATCATTCATAACATTTGAGTACGACATGCCTGATCCGCCTATCCAGCCACCAGCATAGGTAACTGTAGAATAGCCAAAGTATTTGGTCACGTTATAGATTTCAGTGCCATATACTCCCTGAAAGAACATTGACAGGTCAAAACCCTTATATGCTGCAGAAAGATTGATCCCGTAGAAGAAGTCAGGATGTGGAGATCCGATGAATGTTTTATCATTATCATCAATAATTCCATCGGCATTGATATCCACAAATTTCATATCACCCGGTGTATAAGTTGATCCTGAAGAGAATACCGGTACGACAGGCACACCGTTTTCAAAGTCATCTGCGGTCATAATACCATCTGTTTTCCAGCCATAATAACAAGCGATAGGAGCTCCTACCACAGTTTTGTTCACATAGCCCAAATTATTGGGACTTCCCAAAGCACCTCCGTAAATCGGCTCATTTTTGGTTCCAAGGGCTGTAACCATATTATTGACACGCGTAAAATTTCCACCTATTTCATAGGAAAAATCACCGATCGAGTTTTTGTGGTTGATCTGGATTTCCCATCCTTCATTGCGTATACTACCGGCATTCTGCATTGGTGTCGACACATATCCTGCCGAATATACCAGAGGTACGCCAATAAGCATATCATGTGTATCTTTCACAAAGTAGTCGACCGACGTTGTTATTTTATTATTAAAGAAGTTAGCATCAAGTCCCAGGCTGGTTGATTGAGTTCTTTCCCATCGGATATTATAATTTCCATATTGCGTTATCGACAAACCCGGTTGAATGGAGGGAGTACCGATTCCATAGATGTATGTATCCTGAGAACCACCCACATAAGTTTCATAGGCGAAGTTTCCCACACGGTTGTTTCCCAGCTGTCCCCAACCGGCTCTTACTTTAAGTAAAGAAATCCATTCAGCATCCACCAGAAAATCTTCCGAGTTAAGTTTCCATCCTAAAGAAACACTCGGGAAGGTACCCCACCGGTTCTTTTTGTTGAAGCGTGAAGAAGCATCCGCACGAAAGTTTGCCTGAAAAAGATATTTGTCATCATAATTGTAACTTAAACGGCTGATAAGTCCCAGGGCGGTCCAGCCCGTAGAATAACCTGAAACTGACTGACTGAACTGGGCAAAATTCAGGGCATTGAATACATTGTCGTAACCTCCGTAACCGGTGCCACTCGACCAGCTTCTTGCATTTATCGATGTTTCCATTGTCTGTCCCACCATCACATTGAGGTTGTGTTTACCAAATTGCCCGTTATAGTTGAGGATATTGTCCATGCTTATGTTTTCGGTAGATGAAGGAGATCTTTTTACGTCATAACGGATACTTCCCACTATTTCAGGATTTACATTGTAACGCAGAAATTGTTCGCGGTCAGAATAATAATTAGCATAACTAGCTCTGAAACTGTATTTTAATCCTTTGATAATATCCCAGTCAAGATTTACCTGGCCAATGGTACTATTGGCAAAAGAATCGAAGGTAGTACGGCGAAGATTTTCCACCGGTGTTGTCCAGTTATAGCTTTCGTTCTGATCAAAAATAGGTGTTAGCGGATTATAATTGATAGCCGTCTTGATTACCCCCCAGGTACCTTCACCTACTTCGCGGCGTTTTTCTTTTGCGTAAGTAAGGTTGGTGGTCAACTGCAGGTTAGGCAGCAATTTTGTATTCATTTTTATGTTGAACGATTTTCTGTCGAAATCCGATTCTTTGATTATCCCATCAGTATTCATCCAGTTGGCACTGGCATAATAGTTCAGTTTATCAGACCCTCCGGTAAGAGAGATATTATATTTTTGCATCATCCCCTTACGCGACAGTTCGTCCCACCAGTCGCTACCTTTATCAATCAGTTCCTGAGTTTCGGGTTTAATTTTATATTCACCCGTTTCAGCATCTTTCATAGTATAAATGTGCAGGTCATTTACAAAATCAGCAAAATAGGCAAAATCTTCTTTTTTCATCACGCCCGGATCCTTCCATGATTCCTGCCATCCGACATAGCTATTGAAATTCACATTTACCTTGTTCTTGCTATCCTTTCCCGATTTAGTCTGGATCAACACGACCCCATTGGCAGCTCTGGAACCGTAGATAGCGGCTGATGATGCATCTTTAAGTATCTCAATAGAACTGATATCATCCGAAGAAAGATAATTAATGTTATCCATCGGAATACCATCCACGATATAAAGAGGATCAGAGTCATTGATGGTACCCATACCACGGATACGGATGGCTGAACTTGATCCCGGAGCACCTGAGTTCTGTACGACTTCCACTCCGGCAGCTTTTCCCTGAAGTGCCTGCACCACCATCGTCGTGGGTAATTTGGCAATCTCATCTCCTTTAATGGACGAAATAGCACCGGTCAGGTCACTCTTTCTCTGTACACCATAACCGATTACAACTACCTGATCCAATGCAATGGCATCTTCTGAAAGTGAAATTACAATATTTTTTCTTCCTTCGACTTTTACTGTCTGACTTTTATATCCAATATAGGTAATTTGCAGTTCAGCATTGGTCTGACTTACATTCAAATTAAATGAACCGTTTATATCGGTGATAGTTCCGGTGGTAGTACCTTTCACAGCAACCGTTGCCCCTACGATAGGCTCTTTTGTCTGGGCATCTTCGACCTTACCTGAGATGTTTTGTGCCATTACAGAAACTGTAAATAATAACAGGGCAAATAATATTGTTCCTGTACGGCGAATAATGGTGTCCGGCATAAGTGTTTTTTTAGTGATTAATTTTAAGATTTTTCTGCTTTCTGAAGCTGAAAAACAAATACTAAAGTAAAATAAATATCAGATTATGAGAATGAAAAAGAGAAATAAAAGCCTGTGCTGCATTTATTCATTCAACACAGGCTTTTTATCAACAACCGAATATTATTACGATTTATGTATCAGATTATTTCACGGATATTTTGTGGATCGATTGCTCTCCGTTAGCAAGCAATACTTTTACAAGATACATTCCGTTAAGCGTATTTACATCCAAAGTTGTAACATTGCTTTTTTGCATCACCAGCTGACCTGACACATTATAAATTTCAACTGATTTCACAACTTCTGCCGATTTGATTTCAATTCTATCGCTGGCATTAGTAGGATATACAGTAACCTCTGGCAATGATTTAACATCTTTTGTTCCTGTAGCTGAACCTACATTGTATCTGAACAAAGATTTCACACCATATGAAGTAAAATACAAATCCTGATCGATATTGATGAAAGAACCCGGATTACCATTTCCCGGTAAATCCACCACCTTACGTGGGAAAGTAGAGATATTATCAACTACCCATAATTCAGTATTATTAGCTTCATCCAATACTTTAAAGAATAATTTATCGGTGACTTTGGTAAAAGAGGCACAACCATCGGTCAAACTACCTGCAGCAATTTCTTTTCCCCAGAATTGACGTTGGTAGATGCAGGTATCCAGTCTTTCTTCAAGCGGAGTCAGCCACAAGCTATAACCCGATGCATATTGAGTAGCATCACCCGGCATATAATACCCACCATTAACCTGCATAAACAGATAGCCCTGATAGGGGAAGAATTCAGATGGCCACGAATCGTACTGAACAGCGCCACCCCAATGGTTTACGTCAAAGAACTGTCTTGGGTTTACACCTTCCACAATTGGTTGGTTCATGTACCATACACAGGGTTCTACTCCATGCACACCATCATCAGACCTGAAATAAAGAGTATCTCCAAATGCTACCGGAATAGCAAACTGGGTAGCAGTAGGTTTACCGCTTCTCATTCCTTTAGCAAAGTCGTGACCTAACCATTTGGTTCCTTCAGTGGTACCATCACTCATCCATATTTCACTTCCATAATCCTCTCCTACTTGTTCTTTCACCGTTTCAGCACGGAACACCACCCATTTGTCGTTTACGTTTCTCAATGCTCCGATGGCAGCTGATTCTGTGGCAAATGTACCTGTAGCGGGTTTGTTGTTGATATTTTTCAACACTTTGGTACCTGCTTTCGTACCATCCGTCACCCAAAGCGTCATGTTGTTAGTCAGATCGGTCGCAGCAAAGAAAGCCTTGTTACCACACACTTCTATATATGAGTTCAGAGGCACATCAGCAATACGAACAGTTCCTTCAACAGTACCGTCAGTTACCCACAACCACGATTCTTTCTTGGTAGGATCAACCACCGGCAATAATTCACTTTCCTCATCCATGGCGGTAAAGAGAATTTTATTTCCCAGGACAACCAAACCGCCGGGTCCTGAACCGGTAACTCCCGGATAAATGTCCACCAGCATTTTTGTTCCGGCTTCAGTTCCGTCTGTTACCCAAAGTTCTGCACCATTTTCGGGAGTTTCAGCTTTAAAATATACTTTTCCTCCCATCAGGGCATATCCTCCCGGATTCGAACTGTTAGTTCCGGGATTGATATCTTTCAGCAATCTGGTTGATTGAGCTGTTTTGTTGGTAATCCATAATTCTGCACCCAATTCGGCAGTTCTTGCTCCAAAAATAATAAAATCTGTACTAACAGGAAGTAAGGCCTGTGGACTGGCCGGATTGGCAAAAGGCATTACGTTTGTGACTTCAACACCTGTCGGCGTTAATTGTACCATTCCCTCGGGAAGGGTTAAATCCTGTGCTTGCAAATAAGCACCCATAAGCAGGAAACTTAAAATGGTTCCCATCAATTTAAATGTAACATTGTTCTTCATTTACTTAGATTTTTTTGAAGGTTGATATTAGTGTTATTAATTCACATATGCAAATGTAAGGTGCTCAATTTCTTTTTTAAATGGATAAAAGCATGATTACGATGTAAAATTTCACTTTTTTATGAACCTCATTATATACTGATAATCATAAACTTAACAACACAAAAAACAAATAATCCTCTATTTTTACAAAAAAATTGGTAACCCAATCAGGTGTTTTAAGGCTTATAAATTGTTGCAACATAATATTATGTAAAAAATGAATACTTTATTATGACCTGATAAATCTGAAACATAATAACATCGTGCCCTCACTTTCTCTTCGGTTTACAATCATTTACAAGGGTAATTACCGAACGGGCAGGAATTTCCAGTTCATTTCCGGTAATTCCTTTTAATCCCAGGTTCATATTTTCTGATGTCTCATACATAAAAAAGCGATTCTTTGTATTAGTTAAACATGAATTTCTGAATTCGAGTTTCAATTTTTTTACGTCATGACTATAATTTATCAGCACTACAACCGTAGTATAACTTTTTGGATCAAAATAAGCAGATGCCATCAGATCAGTTGCCGCATTAATATAATTGTCATCAGAAATCAGGCCAATGCGTATCATTCCCGGACGTATAAAACGACTGTAATTTCCAAGGGCCCACATATATTTAGAAGCACGAAAAGTACCATCATATTTACAGGATTCGAGCATTTTATCCTTTTGATTTTGTGCCCCCTGCACTTTAATCCCATCATCAATGAAAATAAGGGCATCTTTATAATCCCATTCTGAAAATGCGGTCCACGATTGCCATGATGCTGCGTTAGCCACGACCAGATCATGATGGATTACGCGGGCAATGTATAAAGCGGTGTTCATTCCCATATCGCGTCCTCCTCCGCCATTAGGGTTATCATCATTTTTTTCCATAGGGCAATATTCTGTTTGCCAGTATTCATAACCTTCCGGAAGATCCTTTTTAAGTGAATGCCACAATTCTTTCCGTGTGCTGATCAGGGTATCTACAGGCCAGGTACTCCAGTAAGAATGACCCGAAACAATGGGAGCAACCGATTTCAGTCCGTACACCGAACACCTGCCATCAGGAGCAAATATCTCTTTGATCTGATTGTCTCTGAGTGGCTTGTTTGTTCCGTTACGATACAGGTAACGAATATCACCCGCCTCACCGAAAACAATCTTTGTTTTATCATCTTTCATCACTTTATCAAGTTCGTGAATCAACCGGCTACATTCTTCGTTGGTTGCCTGCATGCCTTCCTGAGCCTCACTCACCCATTCCCACTGCGGTTCGTTAATCGGACTCAGATAATCCAGTTTAAGTTTCCCGCTGACAATTGCCATAAATGCAGCGTAATCGTCATAACAATCCTCTCTGAGATTTGCATAGGGAGTTTTTTCTGAAGCCCTTGTCATTCCATTTTTAGTCATGAAGTAAGGTGCAGTAATTGAGAAACCAAGCGTGTAAGGGACTCCTCTTTTGCGTGCAGCGTCCAGAAACCAACGCTGCCCTTCCTGTTTGTTCCAGTCCCATGTGCCCTTTTCGTCAAGAAAACATTCAGTTCTGCGCCAATCAGATTGCACTCCGCTTTTATCTCCGGCTTCGAGACTCCCCGAGCCAATATTAAACCGCCAAAGAGAAAGACCTATTCCTTCAGGGTTTCCTTTATTATCCAATTTCAAACTGAAGAGAAGATCTGCCATCTTTTCTCTTTTTTCCAAAGGCCAGTTTTTCCCGATGAATTGTGTTCTCCAACAATCGGAAGCACCGAAACTGTGAATGGTCTGATGCTGATCATTATAGTCAAACACAAGTTTGTTAGCATATGTTACGTCGACACAGGCCAGGAGAAAAAATAAAAACACCAATGTTGTTACTTTCATCATATTATTTGTCATTTTTGAAATTCATAATCCGGATTTTCAATCGGAAATTTTGCATTTACATTGGATTGCCATGTATGTAATTCCTGCAACATTCTCTTTGCCTTTGATTTGTATCGTTGAGATAACTCTTTTTTTTCTGAAATATCATTTTTCAGATTATATAACTCAACTTTTCCGGTTTCATAAAACTCCAGTAATTTCCAGTCACCTTTTCTGATAGCTGAAGCAGGAGCATCTCCTTTGCCCCCATAATGTGGATAATGCCAGAAAATGGACTTTCTTTTTAACTTTTTTCCTTTCAGTGCCGGAACCAGAGAAACACCATCTACATGTTGTTCCTGATTAGGCTGAATACCGGCCAGTTCTAATAAAGTCGGATAAAAATCCGTTGATGTTACAGGTATATCGCATACCGAACCGGGGGTTGTAACACCTGGAGCTTTAATGATATAAGGCTCTTTTATACCACCTTCATACAACCAACCTTTACCACCGCGCAATGGTAAGTTTGAAGTTGGTGATCCTTCTGCAGTTGATAATCCTCCGTTATCCGAGGTAAAAACGATTATTGTTTCTTTATCAAGTCCTGATTCTGACAGAGCTGACAGTAACCTGCCAATATTTTCATCCAATGTCTCAACCAAAGCTGCATATTCCGGTGAACTTTGCACAATACGTTCTTTCCAGTGCCATTTAGGTTGAGGATGCGAACGAAACCAATCAAAATCCGTTGAAAAAGCTGGTAGTGTATCTAACCCCATATTTATTGCTTTTTGTTTGTAATAAGCAACCTTTTCTGGTTTTGGTTGAATAGGTGTATGTACTGCATAATAAGACAAGAATAAAAAGAAAGGTGATGAATTATTATTTTTAAAATACTCTATTGCTTCATTGGTGAGTCTGTCTGTTAAAAATTCATTCTCAGGGCCATCGGTCAGATATGGGTTGTTGTATGGGCTATAATATCCTCTTCCTTTGGTAGCATCTCCATTGGGACTACCCTTAAGCCATCCACCTAAATTAATATCGAATCCCTGATATTGAGGATAATAAGCACTATCATGTGCACAATGCCATTTCCCTATGAAGTAGGTTTTATATCCATTATTTTTGAATGATTCAGCCATGGTTATCTCTTCTAAAGGCATATTGTGAGGAAAATCGGGCGCTATTAATTTGTAATAACTCAATTGTTTCTTACTAATCCCATATTGATATCCAGCAATCCAATTAGTAATTTGAATTCTGGCTGGATATTTTCCTGACATTATGCTTACCCGAGTCGGAGAACTGACAGGACATGCTGCGTAGCCATTGGTAAATTGAACTCCTTCGGATGCTAGTTTGTTAATGTTTGGTGTTTCATAAAATATGCTACCATTAAAACCAACATCTGCCCAGCCCAGATCGTCTGCAAGTATAAATATTACATTAGGTTTTGTTGCTTGAGCATTAATCAATAGAGGTATTAATCCTATACCACTAAATACTAAATTCTTCTTTTTGATTTGCATTCAGTTTATTTTTTCGAGATTAAAATTCAACACAATTATACGCAAAAGGGCTATTTTAACTGGGTTTATTAATCGGTTTACTATGCAAAGGTGGACGTTTTATTTAAGATAGTCAATGTATAATAGCCCGACGTTAATGTAAAATAACTTTAGAAATAAAATATCTTTCATTTGTTGTGAGTTCCGCAGCTACTAAACCCAGGATATTAATTTTCCAAGGATTGGTAAAATCGAACAAAGTCAGGACGTTCACTTTTGCTAAAAACCTTCAAATCACAATGAATCTCTATAGACATAAGTTCATAAAAGAAGCAAAATGTAAAAGAAGACAACCATATTATTTAATTTTTATAAATTTGCACTCATTTGAAAAAGCGTAAGTTCAATCAAAAAATTGATACAGGGACTTTCAAAGAACCTGGATTGGACAATTCAATTTAAATATTTAAGGTATAGAAAAATAAAATATGAATATAAGCTTTTTTTCAACTCAGGACGACTTCAGAAAATGGTTAGAGAAAAACCACAAAACTGAAACAGAGCTATTAGTCGGCTTTTACAAAGTAAACTCGCAAAAGCCTTCAATGACCTGGTCGCAATCGGTCGATCAGGCACTTTGTTTTGGATGGATTGATGGAGTAAGAAAATCAATTGACAACGAGAGCTACTGCATTCGCTTTACTCCCCGGAGAAAAACCAGTATTTGGAGCGAGATAAATATAAAGAAAGTGGAAGAACTTACCCGTAATAACCTCATGACGCCTGAAGGATTAAAGGCATTCAGCTACAGAAAAGAGGACAAATCAGGGATTTATTCCCATGAAAATGAATTGGCTGAATTCAATATAAACTTCGAAAAACAGTTTAAGAAAAACAAGTTGGCTCATGATTTTCTTGAAGCTCAGGCGCCATCGTATAAAAGGGCTGTTAAACACTGGGTGATGTCGGCAAAACAAGAGAAAACCAGGTTAACACGACTGGAGAAATTAATTAAGGAAAGTGGAGAACAAAAGAGAATATATTAATTTAATCACAAAAAACTATAATATGAAAAATTGTATTAACAAGATCTTTATACCTGCAAAATATCTCTATAAAAAATCTTTTCTGACCTTAGCATTGCTCCCTGTATTAACGTTTGCTCAAACGACCATCCAACTCTTTAACCAAAAGGATTTAAAGGGATGGTATGCTTATGAACCGCTAACGGGGAAACACACTGACGCATCCGAACTTTTTTCTGTTGAACAGGACATGATCCGTCTGTATGGTAAGAAACCAGGATACCTGATGTCGACACAATCGTTTCGCAATTTCCGTTTGACTGCCGAATTCAGATGGAACACCGATACTACTTTTATCAGAAAAACTTACAACAAAAACAGCGGATTAATGTATATGGTTCCTGTCGACACCCCCGATACATTATGGCCTAAAGGCATTCAGTTTCAGATCAAAGAAGGCAGTACCGGAGATTTTATCCTACTTCAACAGGTAACCCTGAATATACAGGGCAAAACTACAGAGCCGGGAAACAGCGTGGTAATGAAATGCTTCGAGGAGGCATCAAAACCCGCCGGAGAATGGAATACACTGGTTGTTATTTCATCAAATGATAAAATCACTCAGAAACTCAACGACAAAGTAGTGAATGAAGGCACCAATCCCTCTGTTAAAGAAGGAAGAATATTATTACAATACGAAGGTTTTCCCATCGATTTCCGAAAAGTTGAGATTGTAAAATACTAGCACGACTTATCTTACTCTTGCTTCCGTAGGAAGCGTAGTTTAGTAACCAGTAAGCTTGCTTACTGGACATAAAGGCATCGTACTTCTACCCTCTTGCTTCCGTAGGAAGCGTACATAGAACCCAGAGAAAGTATTATCTTTGCACCTAAATAACCAACCTAAAACTTACCACTATGGCCAACACCTATTCCCAACTTTATGTACAGATGATATTTGCAGTAAAACATCGTCAATCTCTAATTAGTTCTGAAAACAAATCCCGCATTGAACAATATATTTGCGGAACCGCTGCAAATATTGGTTGTAAGCCGCTATCCATTTATTGCAACCCTGATCATGCACATTTATTTGTTAGTATGCAACCGAATATCTCCTGTTCAACAAGCATTCAGAAAATAAAATCATCTGTCAGTCAGTTTATCAATACGAATCACTTAACGCAAAGTCATTTTGAATGGCAAATCGGTTTTGGAGCATTTAGCTACGGGAGATCCCAGATTGACGCAGTGTGTAAATATATCCTCAACCAACAAGCTCACCATAAGAAGGGATCGTTTAAAGAGGAGTATATCGCGCTGCTAAATGCCTTTGATGTAAAGTATGACGAGAAGTACCTGTTTGATTGGCTATAATAAAAGTTTGCTTCCTACGGAAGCTGTTTGTCAGGGGGTATCTGTTTAATCCAGTAAGCAAGCTTACTGGTTACAAAACTACGCTTCCTACGGAAGCTACAGAAAGTAAAATATTTCTCAGTTCAATCATATAATTTAGAAAGAAAAGTATTACCTTAACCGACAAGTTCACCATCAAAAAAAAATCTTATATAAAAAAGAATATAATGGAAAAAACTAAATCATACAGCAAGCGGGAAGAAAAAGCCAACTACCTTACACATGCCTTCGGAGTGCTTATTGCAATTTTCGCCACCTACATGCTCGTCAACAGAGCATTGAATGCCGACAACGGATGGGCAGCATTCGCACACTCAATCTTCGGACTGGGAATGCTGGCCTGCATGATGTCATCCACCGCTTATCATTATACACAAGATCCTGAACTAAAAAGTATTTTCCGGCATTTCGATCATGGCAGCATTTACCTGCTCATTGCCTCCAGTTACTCTCCTTTTACCCTGATACTCATCCGTAATGAAGGTTACTGGGGATGGGGATTGTTTGCACTGATATGGTTAATAGCCCTGGTGGGAATCGGCTTTAATTTCAGAACGCTTAAAGCAAACAACCATCTCAAAACTGCTTCGTATGTGCTGATGGGTCTGATAGTACTCATTGCCCTGAAACCCATGATTGAAGTGGCAATAGCAAAAGATTGTCTGGCAACTTTATACTGGTTGGGAATCGGCGGTGTATTTTATATCGCCGGATCGTTAATTTACGCGCTGGCTAAACGCGAATTTGCACATGCCGTATTTCACATTTTTGTGTTGATGGGTATGGTATCGCACATCATCGCAGCCTGGTTGATTCCGCTATAGTCTTTCACCGGAAAAAACTGTCTCTCCGGTGAAAGATTTACAAGACTATTTCACCAAACTTAGCTTCGCCGCGAAACCTCCACCCGGAGCCATGTGTACGGTCAGCTTTTCTCCTGATTTAAAAGGCGCTTCTCCGTGTTTAAAATCCATGGCTACTTTATCGGCATTGATACCGTCGACAAAATATTCTACTTTATAGGTTCCTGCAGGAAGAAAAGACAGATCAACCTCCACTGCCCGTTTATCCCAGTCGGTCATGCCGCCGATATACCAATCCTTACCACTCCTGCGGGCAACAACGATGTGCTTTGCCACTTCGGCTGATATGGCGATGGTTTCGTCCCACACGGTAGGTATTTTCGCAATAAAATTGGTACACAAAGGTTCTTTCATGTAGTTTGTCGGATTATCGCAAAGCATATTGAGCGGCGACTCGAAAATAACATACTGTGCCAACTGGCGACAACGGGTGCCCTGGCTCATCGGTTCAGTGTAAACCGGCCGGAAATTCTTCCGGATAGCATTGCGCATAGCTCCCTGCGTGTAATCTACAGGACCGGCAAACATGCGGATGAAGGGGAAAGTCACATCGTAAAGCACCTGATTCTCTTCCGACCACTTCATCTGCTCTAATCCGAAGACTCCTTCATTATTTACCACATTGGGAAAAGTACGCAGTAAACCGGTTGGTTTGTACATGCCGTGAAAATCAACCATCATCTTGTAACGGGCACAAGTTTCAGAAGCCTTATAGATGAAGTTGGTCATAAGCTGGTCATCCCTGTCCATAAAATCTACTTTGAAACCTTTCACTCCCATTTGCTGATAATGACGACAGATATTTTCCATGTCGCGCGCAAAAGCGTAATATCCGGCCCACAGAATAATGCCGACTCCTTTGTTGGCAGCATAATTCACTATTTCAGGAAGATTTATTTCAGGAACCACCTGCATCAAATCCGCTTTTTTATTGACCGCCCAACCTTCATCGAGGATCACGTATTCAATGCCTTCTCCGGCTGCAAAATCCATAGAGTATTTATAGGTTTCACTGTTGATGCCGGCTTCAAAATCCACTCCGCTGATGTTCCATGCGTTCCACCAGTCCCAGGCTACCTTGCCGGGTTTAACCCACGAGATATCCTTCACCCTCGACGGATCTGCCAGTTTGTACACCAGATCGCTGGTGAGTATTTCCGTATCTTTCTGTGAGATGCCGAACACACGCCATGGGAAAGTACGTGGACCCTCCACTTTGGCTATGAAGTTCTCCCGTTCGGGAACCAGCATCTGTAACATGTTATGACCGCCCTGTTCTTCTTTCTTCGGATACAAAGCATGAACACCTGTCAGATTGATTTTTCCTTCGGGATGATTAAGGTACATACCCGGGTAGTTTTCAAGATTGGCTTCGGTGATGAGCAGTTTCCGACCCTGTTCCAGTTCCACCATCAAAGGTAAAAAAAGCAGGGAATCAACATCAAATTCTGATATCGTAGCATGGGTGTATACGTTCTCGAAGGAATTAAAAAACTGCTTTTCAAAAGCCACACTTTTGCCTCTTTCTCTCGGACGTACATAAGGCGCATAAATCGAATGATCTTTTGCAAAATTATAGGAAGCTTTTTCTGAAGTAATGACAAATGATGCTTTGCTCAGTGACTCGAAACGGTAAGCTACTCCATCGTTATAGGCACGAAATACTACAGCAAAATCGCCGAAAAGTAATTTCAGCTGATTGTATTCTTCTTGTACTGAAGATTTCTTGTAGAATGGCGAAGGAATAGTATTCTTTACAGAAGAAGTCTCTGCTTTTTTCACTTTGTCGCCTACTCCCCATTGCTCTCCACTTGTAAGGTTCAATGCAATTTCCGAGGGTGCAAGTACCATTCCTTTGGCATCATACACAGCAAATGAAAGTGCACCTTCGTTGGTTACTTCAACCTTAAGTTGTTTATCAGGTGATTGCAATAAATAAGGTTTGTTTTTAGCGGATGCCGTTGTTGCTGCCAGTGACAGCAAAACTATAAACAATAATGAGGTGTGGTTTTTCATGATATTCAAGTATTTATTATTCAATTTTATTACAGCGTTTTTTTATTGGCTGAAAGCCAATTTTATCATCAGCCCAATGGCAACGCCTTGGGTTATAATATCGATGTCGCCTTGGGTATTAATAATGATGTTCACAAATACGCCATCCAATGTCAATATATTTATTTTGCCCTTAAAGGGCAATTATTTTGATGTGTCGTTCAAACGTTGCAGGTGTTTTCTGTAGAGACGTTGCATGTATTTTCTGTAGAGACGTTGCATATATTTTCTGTAAAGACGTTGTATGTATTTTCTGTAGAGACGTTGCATGCAACGTCTCTACAAATACAACGAAAAACGTTTCAACAATTCAACAATTCAATCAAACAACTGCGGCTCCCCAATTTTTCTTTTCCTTCTGAAACTGATGCCTTTACTATTCACAAGATAAATCCCCGTCAGCACCACCACAGCTCCCACAATTTCATTCCAGGTCAGCAATTCACCGAGAACAGGCACTGAAAAGATGGCGGTAAAGACCGTCTGACTCAACAGACTGACCGATGCCACTGTAGGTGAAATATGTCCCAGCGCCTGATTGATGGTCAGCCAGCCGACCACCTGTGGTATCAGCCCCAGAGCAATCAATGCCACCCAGCTTTCCGTTTCGTAACCAATCATTTGTACCCCCGATAACAGACTTATAATCCCCAATGTAACTGTACTCACAATCATGGAGATAGCGGTAAACGAAAATGTATCCAGTGTCGACCGGCCTTTGCGCACCGTCAACAAATAAGCTCCGTAAAACATACTGGCGACGATGGCCAGCAGATTCCCCAGGTTCAGTCCTGTATTAAAAATCTGGTCACTCCCTACAATCACCACCACACCAGCCAGTGCTATAAAAGTTCCTACCCAGAATATCTTACCGGGTTTCTCTTTCATGAAGAAGAGCGCACCCAGTCCGACCCAGATTGGTGCCAGATTGGCCAGTAAAGTGGAGATGGATGCCTTTGAAAGCATGATGGAAGTATTCCATAACGCGATATCCGAAGCAAAGAGCACTCCGCATATAACGGCAATCAATACCCCGTGCAAATCCTTTACCGGTTTCTTGTAATAAAGCCATATGGGAATGATCGCCACCGTTCCGAAAAACATACGGTAAAATCCCGAAGCGATGCCCGTCACTCCGGCAATCTTCACTAAAATTGCCGACCAGGAAATACAAAAGATGCCGATAAACAGCAGTATATAATTTTTTAATGCTCCGCTTTTTTCTGTCATGAAAGTCTTTCCACGCTGAATATAATGATACGACCACGCTTGCAGCCTTTATTTTTAAACTCGTCGCGCAAAAATACAGCTTTTATGTGAAAAAATGTATAATCCAAATTAGTTTATTCTATTTCGCTTTCGGTTTATCCATTACCGCTCCCAAATCGCCCTGCGATTTCATCCAATTGACCAGTTCTTTCTTCATCCTTGCTATAT
The DNA here is from genome assembly GCA_034927265.1 of Paludibacter sp. Lineage (GTDB taxonomy): Bacteria > Bacteroidota > Bacteroidia > Bacteroidales > Paludibacteraceae > Paludibacter. The sequence continues at coordinate 26,754 of JAYFQH010000074.1, read as the reverse complement.
CTTTGGCATATTCGGGTTGATCAATCAGGTTTTTCTGTTCGGCCAGATCATTTTCAATATTGTAGAATTCGTATTCAGGACGATGCTTGTACCTATTCATGATGAAGGCAGCTTCAGGAGTTTTGACTTCTTTCCAGCTCAGGTACCATTTTGCCTTTTCAATATGTTTTTCCACATAAGTTTTATCTGGTGTCAGATTCCATATCAACCGGTACTTGCCGTCTGACACCGAACGGATAGGATAAGCGGGACCTTCAGGAACATTATTATGCACATGGAAAGCATATTTGCGATGTGTATTTGTTTTACCGGTCAACAATTTAAGTATGCTTCTTCCATCGATTACTTTTTCTTTCTTACCTCCGGCGATTTCGATGATAGTCGGTAAAATATCTTCATACTGTACAATAGCGTTTGTTTCTGTTCCGGGCTTGATCTTGCCGGGCCATTGCGCTACCATGGCAGATTTCACACCCGCACTCCAGTTGGTCCATTTGGCACCGGCAAACTGTGAGCCCTGTTCGGAGACAAAAATCACTAGGGTATTGTCATACAATCCCTTTTCTTTCAGAATGGCAATAGCATCGCCTACTTCCTGATCAAGTAAATGCACTTCTGCAAGATAGCGGGCATAGGCTTCCCGCGTTTCTTCGGTATCAATAAAATAGGGAGGCAACACCAGTTTTTTCCGGTCGAACACCGATGGATCGCCACCAGTGGATGGCATGTGTGGATTGATGGACGCCAGCACCAGACAGAAAGGCTGATCGTTATTGCGACTCATAAATTCAGTAATTCCGTCGGTGGTATACGAAGGATCAAGGCTCGTACACTCTTCTACAAAACCCGGCACATATTCAAAAGGAAAATTTTCGATCGGACGAATATGCAGTTTGCCGGCAATACCTACGCGGTAGCCCAGTTTACCCAGATAATGCGGCATGGATTTAACGTCGCTGTTCACTGCACTGTGATTGGCATAACCACCATGTTTCATCGGATAAATGCCGGTATACAAACTATGGCGTGTTGGTGTACTCATTGAAGCTGAATTATAAGCTCGGTTGAACTTGATCCCGTTTTGGGCAATTCCATCAATATTAGGTGTTTTGGTGTTCTTCGACCCAAAACAACCAATATCAAAATAGGAGCAATCGTCAGCTACGATCAATAATACATTGGCCGGTTTTGTTTTGTTTGCTGCTTCAGCTTGCTGCGATGGGATTGTTATTGCCGCGCAAACTGATACAAAAGAGAGAATGTTTTGTTTCATTTATATGATGTTGAATTGTTGTTTTTATTGAACCATTTGACCATTTAATCATTTGACCGTTTGATCATTTGATCATTTGATCATTTGACCGTTTGATCATTTGATCATTTGACCGTTTGATCATTTAATCATTTGACCGTTTGATCATTTGACCGTTTGACCGTTTGGACGTTTGGACGTTTGGACGTTTGGACGTTTGGACGTTTGGACGTTTGGACGTTTGGACGTTTGGACGTTTGGACGTTTGGACGTTTGGACGTAGAGACGTTGCATGCAACGTCTCTACATAAAATATATGCATCGTTCATTCATAAAACATGTGCATCGTTCGTAGAGACGTTGCATGCAACGTCTCTACAAATAATGATTATTTTTTTCTGACAACCACCTTTATCCGCTGTTCGGCAGATGCCTTTGCAACAACACCTTTCCACAACCCATTACCCAGCGATATGAATTTTATATTATCGGCTACAGGTTTTCCTTCAGCCAGATACACTGCGAATTCACCTCCTTCTATCAGGTCGAAAGATACTGTTTTTTTTGTATAAACGATATTTTCCACAGCTTCGCTGCAAAGGTATTTCTGCGTGGCACCCACTACTGACCAGCCATTAACGATGGGCGAAAGTTGATAGTAGCAATGATTAAAGCCCGTCACTTTTACCGGTATTTCTTTTATAAGCGGCTGACCCTTCTGTTCGAAATAGTTGTAGGCGAACAAACCTTCTACCGGGACTTTCCATTGATCGGGCAAACCCTGTATCGTTGCCGATGCTGCAATGTAATCTTCGGGAGTAATGCTTGATTCAAAGGTAGCTGACTTTTCGTAAAGATTATAGGCAACAATACTCACCGCCTTATTGTGCAAAGGTGCTGCCACAAAATACAATTCCTGTGTACTAAGAGGGGAACTGTAATAACTTTTGGGTAAGGTAGTTCCGGGAGCCAGCGGACGCAATAATTTTCCATTACTGAAGCAAAGTGGCATCACATTCTCATTTATGATCCTATCCGGGGCATCCGACAAATAGACCGGTCCGCCTGAAATGGCTTTCGACAACGCCATCAACTCACCACATATGGAGTCGGAAGAATGGAACATGTCGTGATCACCCCAAACTGTAGGCCCCATATACACTGCATTCTGGAAGGATTGAAGGATATGCTCCCGAGCCATCGTAAGATTATTCAGTTTGTAGTCGATGCTCGTGCGGGTACTGTTCGAGTTAAGGGTATTAAGCAACACCACATTATTCTGCGCCATACAATTCATGATCGTGTAGGGATATTGCTTTGCAGTGATTGAATCGACCATTCTTGAAGTCAGCCATGCCTGTTGTGCCGGGTTTTCAGTACCATTGGTCAGCATCATGCCTGATGTTTGCCAGTCGATTTTCAGAAAATCAAAGCCTGCTTTCAGCGACGGCTCGAAATAATGCTGATAAAGCCTGACAATCTTGTCTTTATCGTTCTTCGGCATGTACAGTCCGTTGGACGGCACCTCACGCAAACAGTCGTTCAGTTCGCCGAAACCATTATTGTCTTTGGTAAATCCCTGCCAATAACCATGCATATTGAGCCAGAGTCCAAACCATTTAAGCGAAGCCGTATCGCGTTCGGCCAGTATCTTACCGTAACCGTTGGGGAATAATTCCGGATCCGTATTGAAAGAAGTCAGCGTACGATTGTTATTCTTTCCCACTTTTGTATTGGTTCTTTCCTGATGACCATCGTCGATCAGCATAAAACGCACCGGCACCTCCGATTTCTTCAAATCCTGTGCAGCTTTCACCAGCAAAGCTTCGTTGATATTGGTACGGTATTCTTCCCATGAACACCATCCCAGATAGCTGAAAGGTTCGGGATAAGATTTTTGTGACCGCAGGCGGAAGGTTTTCGCTATTGTCTTTTCTTTCGAAAGATATTCAAAGAGTTTATAGGAAGCTTCGGTGGGTGTATCGGCAATGGCCCATGCCAACAGTGGAACTTTCCCTGTAAAACTATCCGTGCCGTAGGTAGCATGCCTCAACAAAAAGCCTTTTTCAGTATCGGCAAAAATATAACACACACTCAAAGGATTCGCCATGGGCAGCAATGCCATGCTGCGACCATCTTTCAGCTTTATCTCCAGAAAAACCGCATGAGGATTGATTCTCGGTTTAAACAGGTCGTTATAGGTATCTGCCGTAAAAAACCATGGTAAAGAACGGTTGATGTGACTTGGAGGAAGCGTACCGTCGTAGGATTTGTCGGTACTCGTGAAAATTCCTTTTTCGTACGATGGAAGTAACAACTTCTGGTCACTTAATATCCCTTTATTATCAGGCTGAAATGTTTGTTCTTCACTGAAAATCAACCCGTAATCGCCGGCCTTTCTCAAATCAATCGGCGCAGCCGACAGGTAAATACTGAAGGCGGTTAATATAAATATTGTAATTGATTTCATTATGATATTTTTTCTGTAGAGACGTTGCATGCAACGTCTCTACGGTTTAACAATTCAACGATTCAACAATTCAACGATTTAACAATTCAACGATTCACCATTAATCACCCCAAATTGATAGATACACACATGATGATAAGTTTCACCCGGCATCAGCACCGTCGATGGAAATGAAGGTTGATTGGGACTATCGGGGAAATGCTGCGTTTCCATGGCAAAGGCGGTGCGAAAATTATATATTTCGCCATATTTTCCGGTTTCTTTTCCTTTGAAGAAATTACCTCCGTAGAACTGCATACCGGGTTCGGTGGTCATTACCCGCATTAATCTGCCGTTGGATGGTTCGTAAACCACTGCCGCTTCAGTCAGTTCACCGGCCTTTTTATCGAGTATCCAGTTGTGGTCGTAACCTTTGGCATGTTTCAAATCAGGGAAATCCTGATCGACCCGCTCGCCGATGGGAGTTGGTTTGGTGAAATCCATCGGCGTTCCGGCAACAGGAGCCAGTTCCCCTGTTGGAATCAATGTTTCATCCGTCGGATTATATCTGCCGGCATTGATCTGCAGCACATGAGAATTGATAGATTTAGCTTCTCCTGAGAAAAAACCATGTAAATTGAAGAAGGTATGGTTGGTGAGGTTGACAACCGTTTTCTTATCGGTAGTTGCCGAGTATTCTATCTTCAGGGCATTCTTATTTGTGAGGGTATAAATTACCGTAACGGATAGATTTCCGGGATACCCCATTTCTCCATCAACCGAAACATATTTCAACTCCAACGCATCTTCCTTTTCTTTTGTCTTAAATGGACGCGCTACCCACACTACATTATTAAATCCTTTCGGACCGCCATGCAAACTGTTCTTCCCATTATTGAGCGGTAGCTGATACTCCACGCCATCAAGCGTAAATTTTCCGTTAGCAATACGATTGCCGTATCTACCGATCAGCGCGCCGAAATAAGAACCCCTTGCCTTCTTAAATGCTTCAAAAGAAGCAAAACCGGTTACCACATCATCAAATTTCCCATTACGATCAGGTGTCCACAGATTCAACACTTTGCCTCCGAAATTGGAAATCTGTGTCACCATGCCGTTTTTGTTTCTCAGGGTGTAAAGTTGCACTTCTTTCCCATCGATGACGCCACTGAACTCCGATTCGGATATCAGTTTGATTTCAGCTGCTTTTTCAGCTTTGCCTTTTTGTGCCGAAAAACCTGCTATCGCGAAACACGCAAGCAACAGACCTGTCATTAATTTTTTCATACCATTTATCTTTTTTAGATTGTATATCAATTTATTATTTAACCACATAAGTCACATGAGTAAACTTTGGTTATTAGTTATTAATGCGAATCAGGACTTGAAAAGTGCGTTCTTCTGCTTCCGTAGGAAGCAAAGTTTTGTAACCAGTAAGCTTGCTTACTGGAAAGAACTAACCCCTACAACCCTCTGCTGCCGTAGGCAGCGAACTCATAGCGTATGAAGTTTGCTTCCTACGGAAGCAGAGAGATAAGAAGTTGAGTGTTATCCGATTCCAGTAAGCAAGCTTACTGGTTACAAAACTTTGCTTCGTAAACGAAGCAAGAATACATTCGCTCATATATTAAATACTACTTATCATAATCTTTCTACTACTAATTCACATTATTAGTTATTGTAATTGATATGATGTTTAACACCTCGTTTATTTCTTTAGCTGCTGTAAATTCTTTTCGAGTTTCATCATCGTCTTTGCCGGATAAACCACGCTGTTCAGCCAGAAATTCATCTTATATTTGGTAAACATGGTGGGATAATCGCCATCATGTTCTTTCTGTACCAGGGTAATAGCATTGGCAATTGATTTTGCTTTGGCAAGATAGATTTCCTTTTTTGTCGCCGTATAAGCTGCCCAGTAGGTTTCGATCATGATCGCAGCTGTTCTGTTTACCGGCATGAAGAATCCGTATTGTTCCTGCACGGAAGGAGTGATCCAGTTTTTCGAATCCCATCCGCGTACATTTTCCGGATCAGGAACATTATTCTTAACAATGATGGGTATGGGTTTTTCCCAAATCACAAACTGATCCTCGGCAAAACGCACCAACTCTTCCGCCAAAGCGATATTTCCTTTATTATTAAACAAATACACCGCCATATCGCAAGCCTGCTCACGACTTTGTCGTTTATAAGGTTCAAAAGCTTTCACATCTTCAAACTGTCCCTGCCAGTTGAAGGTTTTTACCGGATTCTCCATGATCCAGTTCATGGCCTTTTCCGTCATTTGTTCCAAACCTTCCACTTTATAATCCTTTTTCAACCGGATAAAATAATTCACGGGTGCTGTCGGGATGACAATATTCTCAGCCAATGGCGCTCCTGTTTCATAATTTACAAACAGATACCAACTACCCTTATCCATCTGATTTTTAAGATAAGTTGCCGCAATCCTTTTGGCAGCATCCAGGTATTTTACTTCTCCTGTATAATCATACAAATCGAGATAAGCATTTCCCGCATCAGCTCCCATAATGGTAAAATTGGTGGTGAGGTTCATGTGCGAACCGGGATTATTCTTGATTCTCGGGCCATAATAGGTCGGGGGAAAGAACTCCCAAACCGATCCTTCCCTGAAACTGATGCCTATTAAATAATCGGCCACAATACGGGCAAGCTGAATCGATCGCTCTGCATCAGGGGTATTGGGTTTCAGACGGGCATGGGTAACTGCTCCGACAATCAGTGCACTGTATATCTTAGCCGGATAACGGTAATACTGATAATCAGGATCGGGTACTTTGTTCGTAATCCAATATTCCACATAATCCTTGTGCAGCAGGTTGTTCAGGGCAATCTCAGCACTTTTATCGTAAGGCATTACCGGCTGATGGTAAGGTCCGTTGAAAAAAGCAGCTTTGTAGTATTTTCCGCTTCCTGCCAGTCCGATGCTGTCGCCTGATTTGTCTTGTGCAATCACGCGCAGTTCAAAAAATCCGGTGGGCATGGTTTTCCAGGCTTCGCTCAGCGCCGCATAAGGTACTTTATTACTGAAATGATGCGTGGTTTTATCCTCACAGGTAATTTTGTAAAGATAATTCACAGCACCGGCTATGGGTTTGTAATCAAAAGCCGGAGCATAAATAAATTGATGGGCGCTTCCGTTCCAGAAAGGACTTTTACCTGGTATTCCCGGGCGTAAAGGGATGAGCGACTCGGCTTTGGCTATCGCACCATATTTCGTTAATGTTGACTCTGCTTTTACCTTTTGAGTAGTAAAGGATGTTAGGACAACAGTGGTAAAGGCGATGAGAGTGAAACTGTGAATGCTGGTTTTCATACACTTGTGATTTAAGATTATATCAATATTTTTTAACCATATAAGTCATATAAGTCGCATATAAGTTTTGATTACTTGTTAACCTAATTAACTCACGAGCAATTTGTAAATCCGGATATTAAGCTTATATGTAACTTATATGGTTAAATATTTCTTAAAGTGTTTTCTCAGTAGTCGACGGACCATCCACTGTGAGCACGCCGTTCTTATCAATATTCATTTTATCAATGAACACCACCCTTTTCTTACCGGTTTCGGAAGTGCGGCCATGGTACACGCAGTACATGGTTTTCTTGTTTTTCGACCAGGTTACACTATTATGACCGGTACCGGTAACGATGCCTCCCTTATCAGTATTTTTCTGAAGAACAGGATTGTTATCTGCTTTTTTGAACGGCCCAAGCGGATTTGCAGAGGTGGCATAACCTACTGCATAGTGCTGACCGCCATAGAAATTGGCCGAATACATCATGTAGATCTGACCTTTGTGTGCAAAAGCAAAAGAACCTTCGGTCCAGCGGCGGTTCACTTCCCCGCTTGTCACCGAACGGCTCTCCCACTCTGCCTGACGATCATCCATCTTTTTCGGGGGTTGCAACAACAGCACAGGTTCACCAATAACCGATTTGAAATCAGACGCTATTTCCACGCCGTAAATCCAGCTTTCTTCAATCTCCTTAAACATATCTTTCGATCGTGCCCAATCGGCTACTTCACTTTCCACCGGGTTTTTGTAGCAGCAACGCGAATAATAGAGGTAGGTTTTTCCATTGTATTCCAGCACATTGGCATCGATAACAGGATATCCCGGATCGAACAACGGTTTGTCGGAGATATCTTTGAATGGACCGGTAGGTTTATCGGCTACCGCCACACCTATACGGAAATTTTCCTCTTCGTTGGTAGGGTTCACTTTCCAGTCGGCACTGAAGAACATATAGAATTTGCCGTTCTTCTCGTAGACTTCGGGTGCCCAGAAATTTTTCAGTGTCCATGACTCGGGTGTAGCACCTTCATATACCTGTCCCTCGTATTTCCAGTCGCGCAGGTTGTCCGACGAATAAGTCCCGAAACCTTTCGATTTACCGGTATCAAAAGTGCCGTACATATAATACTTACCATCCGAAGCCAGCAAGACATAAGGATCTCCCATGGTGATGTGCAAAGGGTTTTGGTAAACTACCGGTGATTTTTTTGAGTTGTTGTCTTTCTTTTGTGCCTGCACAGCAAAAACAGTTGTACATGCAAGCATTATCAACAGGGCAAAGCCGTTTTTGAATTTTAAAATTGTCATGTTCAATAATTTAATTTATCGATATTAAAGTACCTGATTTTATGTTGTTTTTTTCTTCTAAAATAAGCTAATAAGGTCAGAGTTTGTTTGTTTATGTATTATTATTGCTGCTACTAAGGTAGTTTTGTCAGAAAAATAACCTTATTACCTCATTATTAATAATGCGAATCAGGAGTTGAAAAGCTTCCTTCTCTTCCTGCTTCCATAGGAAGCAAAGTTTAGTAACCAGTAAGCTTGCTTACTGGAAAGAACAAACCCTCTACAACCCTCTGCTGCCGTAGGCAGCGAACTTCATAGCGTCACAAGTTTGCTTCCTACGTAAGCAAAGAGATAAGAAGTTGAGTATTATCCGTATCCCAGTAAGCAAGCTTACTGGTTACTAAACTTTGCTTCGTAAACGAAGCAAGAATACATTCGCTCATGTTTTAAATACTATTGATAATAATCTTTCTACTCCTGATTCGCATTAATGATTCCTATCAAATTAATATGGTAAAATATTATTATATATTCTCCTTTTGTGTTCCCTTAGTCTTCCTTATGTGCCTTTTGTGGTTACCAAAACATCATCATTTCTGATTCAATTTCTGATTATCTTCTTTGCGTTTCTGCCAGATTTGCTCTTCATTTTTGCGGCTTGCACGGGCTCGCTCATTATACTCACGTGCATCCAGCGGAAAAACTCCGATGCGGTTAGCCCATACCAGCCATTCGTCATACATTTTTTTAGTCAGTTCCGGATATTTGGCTGACAGATCGTTGCATTCCGAACGGTCAGCATCAATATCATATAATTCGAGTTTGCCGATATTGGCATCGCCTTCTTTGGTCTTAGCCACCATCTTCCATTTTCCGTCGCGCATACCTATATTGGCTTCATGTTCCCAGAAAATAGGTTTCCGGTTATTATCCGCCAACTGAAAGGTTGATGTCAGACTTTGTCCTTCGAGCGCCTGGATTTCCTTGTTTTTTTTCATCAATCCGGCATAATCGGCTTTTCCTACCTCCACAAATGTAGCCATAATATCAACCAGATGAGCAGGCTTGTTCCAGAATTTACCCTGATTCTCCGGTTTAATCACTTTCGGCCAGTGTACGATCATCGGCGTAGCAATACCTCCTTCGTGGGTCCAGTGTTTGAACATCTGGAAAGGCGCATTGCTGGCATTGGCCCAGGCAAGTCCGTACGATTCGAAAGTTTCTTTCGTACCTATTTCCGCAGTTTGATTTTCATTGGTAATCATTTCGGCGCAAGCGCCGTTATCCGAAAGGAAAAGGATGATGGTATTGTCCATTTGGTTGGATTTCTCCAATTCAGCAAGGATACGGCCGATACCCTGATCCATATTATCGATTTGTGCAGCATACACTTCCATACGGTGAGCCAACTCAGGCTGTAGTCTTTTGGGAATGGTGTACCAGGCCGCAGCATCTTCATTGCGGGCAGGGAAAACCGTATTTTCAGGGATGATACCCATTTTCTTCATACGTTCATATCGTTCTTCGCGCAGCACATCCCAGCCTTTATCGTAGCGACCCTTATATTTTTGTATATCTGCCGGTTTTGCGTGCAGGGGCCAGTGTGGAGCTGTATAGGCAACGTACATAAAGAAAGGTTTTCTTTTCTTTGCGCTCACGTTTTCACGAATGAAACCCACGGCAGAATCACTGATTGCCTCGGTATAATAAAAGGGTTGTTTGGCTTTGATGATGGTATTTCCCGTTGCCAATCCATTAGGAGTGTAATAATTTCCACCTCCGGGAATGGTTCCGAAGAAGCGATCGAAGCCTCTTTGCAGCGGCCAGTTATGTTTTTCGGCGCTTTGTGTTTCGTCGTAATTACGCGTCAGGTGCCATTTTCCACTCATATAAGTGGCATAGCCGGCAGATTTCAGCACTTCTGCTATGGTCAGGCATTTCTTGTTCAGTTCACCCTGATATTGTGGTGTTCCGAGGTTGGCGACCGTCATCCAGCCCATTCCGGCCTGATGAGGATAAAGCCCTGTCATCAGCGAAGCACGGGTCGGGCAACTGCGGGCCGCGTTATAAAACTGGGTATAACGAATTCCTTCGGCGGCCAATCGGTCGATGTTGGGAGTCTGAATTTCACCACCATAGCAACCGATATCCGAATAGCCCATGTCGTCGGCCAGAATCAGGATAATGTTGGGTTTTTCGGAAGTTTGAGTTGCAAATAATGGCAGTGTTAATGCTCCGGTGATGGTGCTTGAGATAACTGATTTGAGTTTCATGATGATATTTTTTTGTCTACTGTCTGTTGTCTGTTGTCTACTGTCTGTTGACATTAGACATTAGACATTAGACATTTGACATTAGACATTTGACATTAGACATTTGACATTAGACATTAGACCGAAGTTCTACTTCGCAAATTCACTTACCGATTTCTTATACCAATCCAGCGCCTTCTTCTTCATGGGAGCAGCAATGGCAGGATTTTTTGCCGCCACATTGGTAGTTTCGTTCACATCGGTGATTAAGTTATAGAGCTCTACCCGGCTACCATCCTGATTAACCAGCAATTTCCAGTCACCTTCGCGCACGGCAATCTGCGGACTGATCCGCTGACTGTTTTCTTCGATCGTAGATGGCTGACTGCGGTTGAATTCCCAGTACACAGGTTTATCTCTCTTCACATCCTTTCCTCCCAATAAGATACTGCTCCTGTCTTCCCCATCGATGGGATAATTGCAGGGTAATTTGGCTCCGGTAATTTTACACAACGACGGTAACATATCTACTGCCACCATCACCGATTTGTCGTTAACCTGTCCCGGAGCGATTTTTCCCGGCCAGCGAACGATGAATGGCATACGGATACCACCTTCGTACAAAGTTCCTTTTTGTCCGCGCAAACCTACAGTGCGCTTGTTTTGATAGCTGGGGTTAGGCCCGTTATCGCTGGTAAATATCACCAGCGTATTCTCGTCCACACCTATATCCTTTAGCCCTTTCATCAGACGACCGATCTGTCTGTCAAGTTCTTTCAACACCACGGTAAAAGATTCCTGTTTTTCCCAGTCTCTTTTATCTGTTGCGAGTTCATCAGGATTCGGGACGAAAGGTGAATGTACATCATCGGGCCACAGGTTTACAAAGCAGGGTTGGTCTTTATGGCGTTTAATGAAGTCGAGCGTTTTATCAATAAAATATGCCGTTCTGTTCCACCTCTTGATGCTGTCGCGATCGCTCCATATCCAGTTGGAATCGGTCAACAGCGGATCGGGATCAGGACTTTCCCAGGTGGATTTATATTCATCAAAGCCATAATTATTGATAGAAGGTGCATTGTCCACATCGCGACCGCCACCCATGTGCCATTTACCGAAATGACCGGTTGCATAACCGTTTTCTTTCAACATACGGGCCATTGAAGGTGCTTTGTCATTGAGGAAGTCCTTTTGTTCGGCTTTCCTGTTTCCCGCACGCGATTGTAAAAAGCTGCGGATTCCCCAGCGGGTGGGATACATACCGGTAGTGATGCCTGTTCTCGATGGCGAACTGATAGGTGCTGCGGAATAATACTGCGTGAAACGGATGCCTTCTTCGGCTAGCCGGTCAATGTTTGCGGTGTGAGTAATTTTTCCTCCGTTGCATGAGATATCGCCATATCCCATATCATCAACATAAATAACAATAATGTTTGGTTTTTCTCCTGCGGTCAGTGTCAAACTACTTCCCAAGAGCAAAGAAAATGAAAGCGTTTTGTTCATACGATACTTTTTTTTACCATATAAGACATATAAGTTACATATAAGTTTAAAATATAACTGGTTAAATTTAAGCATTACAAATAGCATCAACACAGAAAGCTTATATGCAACTTAAATGACTTATATGGTTATAATATTTATTCTTTTATAATTTTTTTGTAGTAACTAATCCCATTACTTTCTACCTTCAGCAGATAAACCCCTTTACTGAATGATGAAAGATCTATTTTGTTTACATTCCTACCGGCGCTCAGCTGTCGCTTACCATCCATGCTCAGTACTTCCACCTGATAATCGGTATTATCTGTCTGTATCTGCAGGAAGTCGGTCACCGGATTGGGAAACAGCCTGAACTGTTCATCAAAAACGGTATTATCGACACCCGTACCTAAATCGGCATATTGTCTGAAAGCGGTATTGAACCAACTGATGGCCATAGGTTTCATCCTGTTGACGATGGTGGCATTACCTGAAGCCACATTGGTAGCTTCTTTTACATCAGTTTTCAGATTGTACAGTTCTGTCTTCGTTCCATCAGCATTCACCAGTAATTTCCAGTCGCCCTCACGCACTGCGATATGGGGACTCACACGGTCGGCTTTGTTTTTACCGAACTCCCAGAACAACGGTTTCGCCCTGTCCACATTCGGTCCTCCGAGGAGGATACTGCTACGGTCTTCTCCATCAGTCGGAAAGTTATCCGGCACAGGAGTTCCTGTAATAGCACAAAAGGAAGGTAAAAAATCGACTGAGCAAATTACCGACTGCGAATTCAACTGATTGGGAGCAATATGTCCCGGCCAGCGAAGTATGAGCGGTAAACGGATGCCACCTTCATACAGCGTAGCTTTCTGTCCGCGCATAGAACCGGTACGCTTGCCGCTAAAAGCAGGTGCAGGACCGTTATCGCTCGAAAAAATCACCAGGGTTTTTTCATCCAGTCCCATGTCTTTAATTCCCTGCATCAGTCTGCCGATCTGCACATCCAGCTCTTTCAGCACCACTGTGAGCGATGCCGCTTTTTGCCAGTCGGCTTCCGGACTCGAATGCTCATCGTCGTTCACCACCCAGGGAGTATGCACATCATCGGGCCATAAATTGATGAAGCAGGGTTTTTCTTTATTCTTCGAAAGAAAAGCAAGGGTTTTATCTACAAAATAAGCGGTACGGTTCCAACGTTTCACACTGTCGGTATCACTCCATATCCAGTCGGTTGAAGTGAGAACAGGATCGGGTTCGGGACTTTCCCATGTGGAGTTAAATTCATCGAAACCATAGGTAGCGATGGAAGGCGCATTGTCCACATCGCGACCACCGCCCATGTGCCATTTACCGAAATGACCTGTGGCGTAACCATTGCTTTTAAGTACCTTCGCCATTGACGGAGCACGATTGTCAAGAAAATCGTTTTGTTCATTGGCACGGTTTCCCGATTTTGTTTGCAAAAAAGTAGTGATCCCCCAACGGGTGGGATACATGCCTGTAGTGATGCCCGTCCGCGAAGGCGAACTGATAGGGCAAGCCGAATAATACTGCGAAAAACGGATACCTTCAACAGCAAGTTTATCGATGTTCGGCGTCGGTGTGTAGGTACCTCCAAAGCAAGCCGGATCAGAAAAACCCATATCATCAACGTAGATAATAATGATGTTGGGCTTCTCTGCAGCAAATGCTGTAATACCACTACCAACCAACAGAGGCAAAACCAGTTTTTTGTTCATTATTTTGATTTTTTTAACCACAAAAGGAATACCTATCATTCATCACTAAGAGACGTGGCATGCCACGTCTCTACGTTATTCGTTATTCGCTATTTTACTACCTTCCATTCCTTCGGCGCCACAAACCCTTCCTGTCCTTCGCCGTAATCAGGCATCGGGATAGCAGGTTTCAGTGCGTCGTAGGGTTTTACAAATTCGAGGAACTCAGCTGCCAGTGTCGGATACTGATCGATCACATTGTTTTTTTCGCTCGGATCGGTATCGATACGGAACAACTGGTTTTTATCAATCTTCATTTTAGGATTGTGCCCCTTTTCGATGAATTTCCATTCGTTGGTCACCACGGCGCCCAATCCCAGGTAAAATTTCCGGTCGATGCTTTGTTTTTCGCCTTTAAGTACCGGCAACACATTCATGCCATCGAATTTTACTTTCGATTTTTGATTCGCAGCGCTCAGCAAAGTGGGCATCACATCCACAAAACCCATTACCTGGTTGATGGTGCGGCCACCTTTGAGTTGAGCCGGCCAGCTCAGTAAAGCCGGTGAACGTACCCCGCCATCGAATTCGAGAAATTTCTTTCCACGAAGTGTACCGCTTGAACCGTTTTCTGTACCATTGTCGCTCATAAACAGGAAAATGGTATTATCAAGTTTACCTGCATCTTTCAGTGCCTGTATGATTTTTCCGATTCCCCGGTCCATGCAGGTCACCATAGCAGCAAAAGTTTGCTCTTCGGTATTGCCATGACCAGTTTTATCTTTTCCGAAGCGGGGTTTGGACTCATCAAAACCATAGAGTTTTAAATCTTCGTCTTTAGCCATCAGCGGACCATGAGGGGCATTGTATGCCACATATACGAAAAATGGTCCGTCTTTGGAATATTCGTTGATGCATTTCACGGCATGATCGGTAATCAGATCGGTACTGTAACCTTTGTCGTAGCAACTCTCCCAGTCGTTATGCCAGTCGAGCTCCCCTTCCCTTTCGTGGGTAAAATAGTCGATAGCACCATTGAGATGTCCGTAGAAGTGGGTGAATCCCTGATTCAGCGGATAATACATCTTTCTTGAATGCCCGAGGTGCCATTTCCCGATGATGGCACGGTTCTTATACCCCGCTTTTGCCAGTTCTTCAGGAAGAAAAACTTCAGACGGCTGAATGCCGTAATCTCTCCATGGCGGGATCACCACCTCGCGCACACCAAAGCGGTTGGGATACTTACCTGTGAGCAAGCCAGCGCGGGTAGGCGTAGAGATCGAAGCCACATAAAAGCGATTCAACTGAATGCCTGTTTGCGACAACTTATCAAGGTTGGGTGTCATGATATTGCTGCCATGATAACCCACATCGCCCCAGCCAAGGTCGTCGGCCAGCACGATAACGATATTGGGCTTATCTCCCTGCTGATTTCCTGCATACGCGCAGCCGGCAATGGAAGTAGCCATCAGGGATAATCCGACTGTTTGTTTCAAATGTGTTTTCATTTTATTTGTTTTTACTTCGGTCTATTGTCTGTTGTCTATTGCCATTGGACAAAATTATCATTTTTCTACGAGATTTGTCGAAAAGAACGCATCGGTATTTCCAGGCGACAGCATTGTCCACAGCGAAGCCACCACCCATCCCGGTCCGAACAGATTATTGTAAAATCCTTTTCCGTTGTTGCCATAATCCCAGTTAGTATGTTGCACCACTTCAGGATAATAGCCCGGTTTGGCAATACCACAAAGTCTTCCATCCACCGGCAACAACTGATCCTGCATACTGCTGGTAATTACCTTTCCAAAATCGTCCAAACGGTTATCCCCTGTATGTTTCGCCATCCATCTCAGCACATCCACAAATTCGAACACATACACGTCGATATGATTATTTTCCACCGAAACATTGCCCCAACCGCGCGTTTTCAATTGCAGATCGCCCAGCATTTGCCCTTGTGCAAAAGGTACATCCCAGGTATAATAGTAACTTAACGAGAAATATACACTTTGCGCAGCATAATTGATATACTCCTGTTTATGCGTACTCAGCCAGAGATAATAATAAGCGGTGGTAATGTAGATTGAAGCTTCCTTATCTTCACAACGGGCATCCAGTGTCGACGAGAAATAATCGCCCTTGTCCACACTTTCCTTTTTCATATAAATGGCAGTTTTCTCGGCCACCTCCAGATATTTCGGGTTATTGAAGTATTTATACGCCATGGTCAGCGGCAATATCACACAGGAGCTACTGCCCCCGGTTTCGTCGACAATGCCCATCTTGTCGTTGAATTTACGTGGAAAACTGTAGTCTTTACGTTGCAACCTCATGGTTTTGGATAACAATTGCTTCAGTTTATTTTCCCATTCAGGATGATGGCGACCTTTCGATTTTTCGTAATTCAAATAATACAGCAACGCCATCATTCCTTCGCTCTGGCGACGGATACTATACTCATCCAACTCCACGTTCTTCACAAAGTCTACCTTTTCCCGGAGAAAGCCATTCGGAGAAAATCCATTTTTCAGATAACTGTCGAAAATGGCGTTAGCATCGGCCACTAACTTTTTATCGCCGTGTGTTTCACCATATTGCAAGGCATAATAAGCATTCAGGAAAATACGGCCGATAAAGCCGATTTCAATGATCCCTCTTTTCTCACATTTGTCGATATTCACATGTACCCCCGAATATCCTTTCAATGGAAATTCATCTGTAAAGCTTTCTTTATAGTATCCTGACAGAATTTTTTTAACCTGTTCGCTGCTGTACACAGTTTGCACCGGTTTCGGTAGAGAAGAATCATAGGCATATTGCCACATTTGGCGGACAAAGTCGGTATAAGTGGGTGCTTCGCCCTGCGTCAGTTCGTAGTTGAGTGTCACCGTCTCCCCTTTTTTCAGCTTATGGAATACCGTAATCGGCCTATTGAGCAATAGTTTGCGGGTGTATGACTTCGGATATTCAGCCACCGGATACGTACAGCCCAGAGAGGTTTGCTTCATTACCTCGCCGAAACCCACACTGCCCAGATCGCTCTCGCCATACATGATCACTTCGCCGCTGTTGTAGGGTAGCAGCGATTCCTGCCGGATAACATCACTGTGTTTCAGCGAGAAAAACTTTTTATTATCAGGATTGTAGGTAGCCACCATCGGCGTACTCAGACGATCCTCACGGAACATCCAGCTATTCGACACCGACATCGACGGCGCACCGGCCGACACTTTCATATTACGTTTGTACCACAAGCCCGGTAACAGAAAATCCGCTGGTTCGTGGGGCATGCCCTTCAACACAAAGTTCATGCTGACATGAAAATTCACCTCCCTCATCGCTTTCAGCGTAAGGGTGTACACCGACAGGTCGTTGTCCAGCATTTTCCGCTCCACTTTCAGGTCAATATCCTCACATTTCGTCTGCGTTGTGAGTCCTTCCGTCACCTTCACCGGATAACTGACGGCAGGATTGCCCGGTATTTTGGTTTTGATTTCAATTTCGGGCAGCAACTGCTGCAATGTTTGGTCCGACGAATGTACCGACGAAGTGACGAATAGAAGACTTATTAAAAGTAGCGCGACAAAAGGCTTTAGATGCATGATTGCAAAAAAAATAACGATTAATAAAATGGGTTTGCCAATAATAGTCGCAAAGATAGGTCAAGCAAAAAAAAATCATCATCACAGATGTTCAGAAAACAGGTATTAGTGTTCAAAAGCAGGGAAAAATGGCAGGTAAAATTATCAGGTACGGCTCTTACAGAGCTTCCGCGACACTACACTATGATATCCGGTTACCTGATCAACGGCATACCGGATATCAGCACCTCATCACACCGGATAGAATGGCATCGACACACTCCTAACGTTGCAGTTTGTTACGGCCGTATCGAACTCTTTGTTACGGCCGTATCAAAGACCTTGTTACGTACGTATCAAACACCTCGATACGGCCGTAACAAACCTAAGCGTCTTAGCTATACAGGAAGGATTATAAGGAGTATGAAGAACAGTTAATTAGGAGAGAGTGGATGGCTGATATAGAGGGATGCGATAGCGGGAAAAGGTTGATCAAATGTAACTGACTTATCTTTGGTTAATATTAACTTGTTAAGTAAGATAAAATAATTCAAATGATTATCTTTGAAATCTGAAAACTAATGAATACGGAATATCAAATCGAACAAAACCTAATCAAACATTTCATCTGTTTGAAGTAGAACTAATGACCTGATTTTGTAGACAGAAAGACGCCAGGACAAAACTTCAAAACTAATGAAGTCCCAATCCATTAAATATTAATACTGAAACGGCAATCATCATTACACTAGTAGAATTTAACTGTAAATATAGCGAATTCGCCGTAATTAAAACATATTGAAAGATGGCAAAAATTAATGTAAATGGCACAGAGATTACAATAATTGCAAAAAGTCAAGTGGATTATTTGTGCCTTACCGATATGACAAACGCATTTAAATAAGGCAGTTGATTAATTGGCAAATGGATCACCAACAAAAACACACTTGAATATTTAAGTATTTGGGAAAAGATAAACAACGCTAATTTCAATTACCCCGAATTCGGGGTAATTGAAAAAGAAGCAGGTGTTAATCGTTTTATTATGTCCGTGGGACAATGGATTGAAAGAACAAAAGCCAATGGTTTGGTTGTTAAAGCTGGTAGATTTGGTGGCACATTTGCACATAAAGACATTGCTTTTCATTTTGCAATGTGGCTTAGTCCTGAGTTTCAAATATATCTTATAAACGAATTTCAACGTTTGAAAGAAGAGGAACAAAAACAGATAGGTTGGACTGCCAAGCGCGAACTCTCAAAACTCAATTATCACATTCACACCGATGCCATAAAGCAAAATCTTATTCCTGCAGAACTTACTCCCATTCAAACATCCATTATTTACGCCAACGAAGCCGATGTGCTCAATGTGGCTATGTTTGGTATTACTGCCAAACAATGGCGCGATGCTAATCCAGACTTAAAAGGAAATATACGCGATTATGCCTCTATTAATGAGCTGATTTGCCTTGCCAATATGGAAAACCTGAATGCCGTTTATATAAATGAAAAAATGCCACAACAGGAGCGATTAATAAAACTGAACCAGATTGCTATTCACCAAATGAAGGTATTACACGAGCTTGAAAATAGAAAACTGTTGAAGTAAACTTAAAACTGTATTCAATTAACTTAACTATCAAACAAAATGAAACAAATCTTTTTACTACTTGCACTGGCTTTAATCACCAATTACACCCTGAGTCAAAAATATCAGAATGGAGGGTATAAAAGCTACGAAGAATTAAAAAATAACACACCCGCTTATCCTGCAGATTTCGCAGTTACAAGACGAACTACAGCCGATATAAAGGCATGGGGCGGTAATGATTATAAAGTTGAATGTACCGACGAGTCAGTCAGCAAGAAGATGATAAAAAGTGAGATTTGGGGAATCATTAAAAATGATACTTTATATCTCAATGCATTTCCAATCGTAAATCTTGGTTGGTATGCGAAGGTTGAGATTCCGGGAAAATATTGCTTTTTGAGACCTTCCTTTCCTGTCAATCCAAAGATTCAAAAACAGTTAGGACTTAATGAGCCTCAGTACGGCTATATGTTTGGAGCAATAGGCGGGGCGATTGAGGGTGCTCAACTGGCAGTCAAACGCATTCCGTTGATTTATAATGTTGAGACAGGTGAAAAGATCTTGCTTAATGAATCCGGCATATTAAAGATTTTAGAAAGCAAGCCAGATTTGAACGCTGAGTTTGAGAAAGAGGCTGATAAAAGTAATAAAGCTGTTTTGCTGAGGTATTTAATTAAAGTAAATGATCAGGAGAAATAATTAGCTGATGATATTGGATTGATCACACTGAAAAGGATTTAATTTTTACAACATGAAACACATTTATTTATTCCTGTTTTTATCATTATCTACGTCCTGTTTATTCAGTCAGGCTGAAATAAATGACTCTATTTGGATTGAACAGCACTTTGAAAAAAGAACTTTAAAATTTGAGTATGGGATTAATTTTGGTGAGGATATGATTCCATATAACTTCAACGAGTTTCAACCTGTGCTAAAATCATATAACACAGAGATACTGAATCTACGAACCCCACCTATTCTCTGGGGGATTTCGGGAAAACTTAATCGTTTTACCTTAGGGTTGCAATTTGGCACTGTGAGTAATGTTGAGAACAATCACGATTCATTAAAAATTAAATTGATTAAAACAGTATATGGAATAAACTTTGGCTACAATTTAATTGACAACAAACATTGGGAAATATCTCCGTTAGTTTCGCTCAAATGGTATAGATACCGGCTTTTAAACAGTTCTGCAAACTACGAGTTACCTTTAGATGACTATTTACAGGATCGTGATTTAGATCTTAGAATAAATCAGGCAATGTGTATAACCGGAATAAGTGTCGCCTATAAAGTGTACAAATTCTCATATCTCCCTTGTGATTTCATGACTATTGGCCTTCATGGAGGTTACCCTTTTAAACTTCACGAAAAACCTTTATTGTTTGCAAAACAAAACAAACTCACTTCTGACTACAAAATAAATTACGCAAATTACTATCTGGCATTTTATGTCTCATTTAACACTCAGATATGGTAAGATATTTAAATAACCGGATTAGGACTATCATGTTCGATAAAAATAGATAAAAAGTGTTTGCTTAATTCAGTAAAAGTCACGACAGTCTAACTTGCCTTATACTAATCCATTTCTTTAAATGTATTAACTATTGAAAAAAGACAAATATGTTTCAATATATGGAAACATATATTTATCTTTGTGCGTAAATTAAGCTATAAAAACAATGACAACCAAAGAAATAAAAACACAGACTCTTTCTGAAATGAAAGATAAGTACATTGGTAAAACCGGAACAAAAGAACGGGATGCCTACGAATATGAGCTCAGGATGGATGTTTTGGGCAGAATGATTAAATCCGTAAGAAAAGAACGCAACCTGACACAGGAGGAATTAGGAAAATTGGTGGGTGTACAGAAGTCGCAAATTTCAAAACTCGAAAGTAGTGCCAATAGTGCCACTATCGAAACAATTATTAAAGTTTTCAAAGCACTGAAAGCTGAAATCAACTTTAATGTAAAACTTGAAGGAAGCTTTGTTGAACTTAGCTGAAAAAAATTATTGATTTATCCCTACCTTAAACGATCATCTTTGAATGATTATTACAGAAAACCGGAGTGAGGAAATCCCCCGAACCCCCACTCTAATATTTACTCGCAGAGCGAAGCGACGAAGCAAACCCCTAACTAGTATTACCAGCTTCTGATTACCTTTCACTATAGCTTTGCAAAAAATAAGAAGAAAATTTGTTTCCCGATAAAGAAACATCTATCTTTGTACCTCAACCAAAACATTAATTAATGGAGAACAAGTTTCAAGTTGAATTTCTTGAAGAAGCAAAAGAATTTCCGGATGGTTTAGACGAAAGATTTCGTAAAAAGATATTGTATAATATCTGGAAATCATGTAGTTCAAACGACAAAGAACTATTCAAAAAATTAAACAATAATATATGGGAATTCAGAACCATCTATAACAGGCAACATTACCGTCTTTTTGCTTTTTGGGATAAAACAAAAAATGATAACACTGTTGTAATTTCTACTCATGGTTATATTAAGAAAACCGGTAAAGCGCCTAAAGGCGAAATTGAACATGCTGAGAAATTAAGAGAAAAATATTTTAATGAAAAATCAGAAAGAAATGAAAACATATAAATTAGAAGCATTAACCGACCAATACATAGGTGCAAAAGGCACAAAAGAGCGTGAGGAATTTGATAACGAATTACGTCTTGATTTACTGGGAGAAGCTATTAAACAGGCCCGACTGGAACGCAATTTAACGCAGGAGCAATTGGGCGAACTTGTCGGCGTAAAGAAAGCACAAATATCAAAAATCGAGAATTGCACAACTGACGCCCGCTTTGCAACTGTAATGAAAGTGTTTAAGGCCCTGGATGTTAAAGTAAGTTTTAGTGTGGCGCCACAAGTTGTGAATCAACAGCTATAAACACTTCGATTGATCCACAAAGAAGTAACAAGCAACATTCTTTGTAAAACTCTCATCTGTATAGAAAAATCACAGATGAAACTCATGAAACTTATATTTTCTTGTCTGTTTTTTATATTAATATTTACGGCCTGCGAAACGTATACAGACAAAGAACCTCGTTTCGAAACCTACATCAATCACGGAATTACCGCCTGTGGTGTAAAGGATCCTCTGGTAAACTATGCATGGTTATGTAGATTTATTGAGGACAATAAAGACTCCAGAGACAACATCACCATCTATTTATATGCAAACGTCGAAACCAGCACAGAAAATATTGTAATCGACATTTATCCAAACAGAACTAAAGAACCGGAAGTATCAAGGAATGTTTATTACTGGATAAAAATATACAGCTGCACGGGAGAACAACTGTACATAAATAATTCAAATATTGTTGATTATGAAAGCTGGGATAATTTCTACTACTCAGGTCAAAACACTGTAAAAGGAATTATCTGGTACAGAAGAATGGTTTATCCGAAATAAATTATACTATATCTTTCTCATCTATTACGCTTTCCTCATAAAATCTCTAGGCGAGCGGCCATACACCTTCTTGAAGCATCTTGAGAAATAACTCGGCGAAGCAAAACCTGTAATATAGGATACTTCAGAGATATTGTTGCCTTCTTCGAGCAATCGCAAGCCCTCTTTGAGTTTCACCCGGTTGATATATTCGGTAGCCGAAAGACCTACCAGACTTTTCAGCTTGGTATGTAGCAGGGTACGACTAACACTCAGGTCTTTGGTGAGATGTTCTATCGAATAGTTTTCCTCTGAAAGATGCTCCATGATCTTTTCATTGATCGATTCGAGCAGTTTTTTGTCCCTGATATTTACCTTCGATGAACTCAATGCCGAATCGGTATTTTCTCTGAAGAGGTTACGCTGATTCTCCTGTGTGGAAAGGATGTTCTTTACCTGTTGCACCAATATGGCAGCATTAAATGGCTTTTTAATATAGTAATCTGCCCCGTACTCATAGCCTTCTACTACGTTTTCCTCTCCTACTTTGGCGGTGAGCATAATGAAAGGAATATGACAGGTTTCAATGGAGGTCTTGATTAGTTTGCAGAGCTCCAAACCATCCACCTCAGGCATCATCACATCACTGATGATCAGATCGGGAGGCGCTTCTATCGCGGCGGCATAAGCTTCTTTTCCATCCACACACAACCTGAGATGATATTCTTCCCTGAAAATGCTTCCGATGAACTCCAGCAAGTCCTTATTATCCTCCACAATCAACAGCGAAGGCTTACTTTCTTCTGTCTTGACAACAGGATTTACCGGAAGAATTTCTTCTTCGAGTACTTCAGGTACGAGATACTGATAAGAACTGATGAGCTCATTGTCGAATTTCCGGTTCGATTTTTCGTATGACTCGTACGATTTTTCATCTACATTGATAGTAACAATAAAGGTACTTCCCTTCCCTAACTCGCTCTGAACGGTAACTGTTCCTTTGTGGGCTTCCACCAATTGCTTTACTAAGTTAAGACCGATACCAAAGCCACTGTTCTTATCATGATCATTAACCTGATAATATTTCTCAAATATTTTGTTAATGTCTTTTTCGTCAATTCCTTTTCCGGTGTCCATGACTTTTATTCGCAGCATCTTAACATCGTCTTCAGTATAATATTCTGCCGACAACTTGACTTCTCCCTGCGGTTCGGTATATTTGAATGCATTCGAAAGGAGATTGAAAACAATCTTCTCAATTTTAGATGAATCAAAATACACCGGATATTTTGACACTGTAATGTCGATGGAATAATGGATATTCTTTTGCTCCGCCCAGGGCTTAAATCCATTTCCAAGCTCGAGAATAAATCTCAGGGCAAAACCTTCTTCCACCATGATTCTTTCTTCCTCCGTTTCAATCTTACCCAACAAAATAAGTTCCTCGATAAGATGTTTCATTCGCTCTGCATTCCGTTTAATCATCAGCATCTTGTCCTTAATTTCTCCCGAAAGGGATAATTGCGTCAGCATGTTCTGAATCGGAGAAATGATCAGAGTCAATGGCGTATTCAACTCATGAGAGATATTGGTAAAAAAGTTCAGACGGATACGGTTGATTTCTTTGATGCGTTCCTTTTCGTTTTTCTCCCTGAGTGCTTCTCTTTCTTCAGCCCTTCTTTTGGCCATATGACGGTTGAAATAGAAGCCGGCTCCCATTAAAAGAACAATGTACAGGAAATAAGCGAGATCTGATTTCCAGAATGGAGGCAATACCTTGATTTTGATCGACCGCACGCTGCTGTCGGCCCAGCTGATATTGTCGGCTACCTTCACCATAAAAGTGTAATCACCCGAAGGAAGGTTGGAGAACGACACCTGCCGTTGTGCACCCAGGTTGATCCAGTCCTGATCGGTATTCTGCATCTTAATGGCGAACGACAGGTTTTGCGAATGAATCAGGGTGGGCAGGGTAAATTCAAAGGAAATGAATTTTGCCTGTTCACTGGTAAGCACTATCTCGGTGGTTTCGCTGATCGATCTTTTCAGGGGAGAATTCGGATCCTTTGGAGTCACGCTGTTTCCCATGATCTTAAAGTCGATAATGTCGATTTTCGATCGGCATTGCGGCATCACCAGTTCCGCCGGATTAAAACTGATCAGTCCGTCGATGGTGCCGAAAAACAGTCGTCCGTTTTTATTCTTGAAAGCCGAGTTGTAATTGAACTGATTGTTGGGAAGTCCTTCCTGTGTGGTAAAGTTATTAAAAACCTTTTTTTCAATATTATACTTACTCAATCCGTTGTTGGTACTGATCCACAAATTCTTATCATTATCCTGAATTAATGAGAAAATAGTATTCGAAGGTAAACCATCCTTTGTTCGGAAGATGGTGATGGTATCCGCTTTTGTATTCAGCAGGTTTAATCCGCCGTTGTGAGTAGCTATCCAGATGTTCTTGTTATGGTCTTCGTAGATATAATTGATAAAATTATCAGAGATGGAGTTTCCCGGACTCGGGCGATAATTTTTCAGGTTATTCGAAGTTTTATTGTATCTGAAAGCACCGAGGTTACGGCTTCCCAGCCATATGGCACCACGTGAATCTTCCATAAGCACATTCACCGTTTCATCAAAGAAAATGGCCGGTTCAAACTGTTTGAACTCATTTTTACTCCGGTCGTAAGTCACCACCCCATTACTGGAAGCAATCCATATTAGTCCGCTTCTGTCTTCGAGAATCGCAAAGATATTATCTGCATTGAAAGCTTTTACATTCGCCCTGTTGTACAAGGTGAAACGCTGGTTACTGAGGTTGAGTTTATTCAATCCCCCGAGGAAAGTACCTATCCACAATTCGTTATTACTATCCAGCATTATCGAGTGGACATTATTGTAGGACAAGCTATTAGCTGAACCTGTATGTTTATACACCCTGAACTTATCCTTTTTATAATCGAGGAAATTCAGTCCGCCATCCTCAGTAGCAATCCAGAGATTGTCATCGCGATCTCCGATGATTTGCCTTACCGCCTTTCCACTGATATAATTTTCGGAATCGCCGGCTTCATAGATATTAAACTGTTGGTATAGTTTCAAAGAGAAATTCACTCCTCCGAAATAAGTTCCGAGGATCATGTTGTTATATTCATCCTTCAGAATAGAATGGATGGCATTGTCGTTGATGCTGTTTTTATCCGTGGGGTTGGTCAGGTAGATTTTATTCTTTTTTTCGTTCGGAGAATAAATATTGAGACCTCTTTCAGTGCCGATCCACAGGCGACCGTACTCGTCCTGCGTAATACAGTGAATAAAATCATTGCTCAGACCATCCACCCTGTAAAAACTTTCACTTGCCGGATCAAAATAACAGAGACCTTCGCCACCTGTTCCCACCCACAAACGGTTGTTTTTATCCACAAAAAGATCAAAAACGAGATTAGAGATGAGCGACTGTTTATTTTGAGGATTGTTTTTATAGTGACTAACCGAATTATTTTTCAGGTTGATCATATAGAGACCCTGATTGGTTGCCACCCAGATATTTCCATCTTTATCCTTGACCACCCCGTTACAGAAAGTATTAATTTCTAAATTATTCTGGTCCTGGAAAGGTACAAAGTTATTTTTTTCAGGATCGAATACCTTCAAACCTGTAGTGGACGCACCGAAGATTCTTCCGTCGTTTGATTCCACAAGTCCCCTGAGAATAAGGGTACGACTGATGGTTTTGAAGTTATTGTTGTCGTGATCGTAAATGGCAACACCGGTAATAGTGGTTATCCATAGGTTTTTCTTACTGTCCTCATAGGTAAAAAAAACCAGATTACCCGGCAAAGAACTCTCATCACCGAAATTATGTTCATATTTCACTATGCTGCGGCCATCATAGCGGCAAAGTCCCACCTTGGTGCCAAACCAGTAGTAACCCTTGTAATCCTGTGTAATTGAAAACACCGTATTACTCGGCAAACCATCTTTATTGGTTATGTGCGAGAACCTCAGTTTGGTTGGCGCAGACATGAGCGGACTTATGCACAACCACAACAGGCATGTGATTACGAACACCTGGTTTTTCATATGCGATATTGAACTCTTTGTTATTTTTTTGTCGACAGTCTACGGTCAACAGACTGTCGACTGTTGACATATTCTACCACAACGGCATCACCAGATTTTCCTCTTCACCCGTGTAGCAATTCGAGAACTGAACATCTTTCTTTTGTTGCAGGGTGAGTCGTGTAACTTTATCGGGTGCTAAGATAACTAAATTATCTCCATATTTGATTGTAAACTCAATATCAGAATTATTGGCCGCCTCGATTACACCTTTTTTCTTATCAATCACTTTTACGTCGATACATTTTGCCACAAACTTCTTC